>CAWAPA010000066.1:0-25449 GCA_963783595.1 uncultured Alphaproteobacteria bacterium
TTCCACGCATCAGGCTGGCAAGATCGGGGCGAAAGCGCGCAAGGGTGACATTGGGGGAAATGCTGGCGTGCAGGGCGTCGAAGGCGGCTTGCGCGAGATTGGGGCCGGTGATGATGCACCAGTTTTCCAGATCGGGCATCATGCTGGCTGCGGCAACGGCGGCGGTGACCAGATCCTTGCCCACGGCACCACCTCCGGCCGAGACGAGGATATCGAAATTCTCGGTCGCGGGCGGCGGGGCGGAGGGGACGACAAGGCCGGTATAGGCGATCTTGTCGGCGATCTGATCGGCGAAGGGAAAGCTGTCGCCAAGGCTGGCAAAGCTGGGGTCGCCGTGGACAAGCACGAGATCAAAGTGTTTGCGGATCAGATCGACGGTGTCCTGATCGCGGTCGGGGCGGCCACGGCGCTGCAGGATATCGCGCAGCGAGGTGACAAGGGCGGGGCGGGGGTGGGTTTCTTCAATCGCGGCGATCAGGGGCAGCAGTTCAAAGCGCACCTGTTTGCGGCCAAAGGGGAAAGCCTCCAGCATCACGATATCGGGTTTGGCGGTCCGAAAGGCATCGAGCAGAATGGCGGTGCGGGTGGCGAGATAGGCGTCATCGGCCACGTCGCCCGAGGCGGTGACCAGACCCTTGAACGCGCCATCGCGGACGGCGACGGGGGGAAGTGCGATGTGCGGGATGCCAGGGCCGGGAAAGCCCGCAACGGGCAACCCGCCGGTGACAAGGGTCACGGTCATGCCGGCGTCGACCATCGCGCGGGCGATGCGGCTGGCGCGGGCAAGGTGGCCGATGCCCAGCAGGTGCTGGACATAGAAGAACACGGACGGTGGGGCATCCACATTGGTCACGGCGTTATCCCTTCGGACGCAAACAAGGCTGTCAGATCGGCGATGCTGGTGTGAAAGTCCAGCGTGGCGCGCACGCGTGCCGCAGCAGCCGACCCAAGGCGCGCACGGGCGGGTGGTGAGGTGATGGCGTGGCACAGGGCATCAGTCAGGGCGGGGGCGTTGTCGGGAGGCACAAGCCAGCCGTTTTCGCCATCGGTGAACAGTTCGGGAATGCCGGAGATGTTGGTCGTCACGCAAGCCAGGCCCTGACTCGCGGCCTCGACCAGCACGTTGGGCAGGCCATCACGGTCACCGTCGGGGGTGATGCGGCAAGCCAGCGCAAACAGGTCAGAGGCGCGGTATGCGGCCAGAACCTCATCCTGCGCGACCGATCCGCGCCATGTGATGCGGTCGGCGATACCAAGGGTGGTGGCAAGCGTTTGCAGGGTGGCACGGTCGGGGCCGCCGCCCATGTGGGTGAAGTGCCAGTGCAGGCCCGGCGGCAGACCAGCAAGGGCGTGCAGCAGCACGTCATAGCCCTTTTTCGGCACGGCGCGACCGACGCTGATGATTTGCACGGGATCGGCGGGGTCTGGATCCGTCGCGCGCGGGGCGGGGTTCGGTGAAGGGCGGAAAGCGGTCAAGGTTCAGGCCGTGATAGGACAGGTGCACGCGGGCGGGGTCACTGGCCAATGATTGCAGATGCGCGTGGCCCATCGCGGTGCAGGTCACGGCCCAGCGGGCGCGGTCGAGCTTGCCCGCAAGTTCCCAGTCGGGCGAGGTCCAGATATCCTTGGCATGGGCGGATACCGTCCAGCCCATCCCCAAGATGCGCGCGGCGTAGTCGGCCACGGAGGCGGGCGTGTGGATGAAATGGGCGTGCAGCCATGCGCCGCCCTTGGGCCATTCAGCCACCAGAACCGCCGCCTGACCAAAGCGGCGGATGCGATTGGGGGTCAGGTCACGGCGCAGATCGCCAAAGAAACTGCGAAAGGTGGCGCGAAACCCCGGTTGGCGGGACGCCACCCAAAGCCCGCGCAAAACCCGCAAAGGGGCCTGATACAGGTATTCGGGCAGATACATCACCGGGGCCTGCATTTCATCATGCACGGCATGGCGTTTGGTATCGGTCGGCTGGCGCAGGGACACGATCACAAGGTCGAGACCGGCCAGTTCCAGCCCGCGCAATTCCTGCGCGATGAAGGTTTCCGACAGGCGCGGATAGCCTTTGACGACCACCACCAGCCGTTTTGACGGCAAGGCCATGGTCACGTTGCGATCCGCAGTCTTTCCATGCGTTCCGTCTTGGTGCGCAGCACATCGCCCACCAGCCGCGAAATGTTGGTCAGACCTTCCAGGTGCAGGCCCGGTGTGCCGTGCGATGGCGGGTGGCGGGTGGCCAGCGCGCGCAGGGCTGCGGCCATGCGGACGGGATTGCGTGCCTCTTCCGGCAGCAGCATGTCGATCATGCCCAGTTCAGCCGCACGGGTGGCGCGCAGCAGTTGTTCTTCACGCGGTGTGGTGCGCGGCACGATCAGGGCGGGTTTGTCGAACGACAGAATCTCGCAATAGGTGTTATAGCCTCCCATGGCGACGACCCCGCGCGATGACGCAATCAGTTCTTCCATCCTTGTATCGAATTCAATGACCTCGATCTGCGGAATGCCCTTGCCGATGCGCAAAAATTCGGCGCGTTGATCGCCCGGCATGTAGGGGCCAAGCACGACCAGCGCCTTTTGCGTCAGGGTCGGGTCATGCTGATAGGCGCGCATCACGTCTTCGACGAGATCGGCCCCGTCACCGCCGCCGCCCGTGGTGACCAACAGGTAATCGCCCTTGGGACGGTGGGTGGACAGCTTTTCATGCAGCGCACTGCGTTGCAGAAAGCCGACGAATTCCATCCGCTCACGCACAGATTGCGGCACATCAAGGCCCGTCAGCGGATCATAGAAATCGGGCGGGCCATAGACCCAGATATCATCATAGGTTTGCGCGATCTTGCCCATGACATCATTGCGCCGCCATTCGGCATCCAGCAGGCGCGGGGCATCCATGACCTCGCGCAGGCCAAGGATCAGCCGTGTACCAGTGGTTTTAAGGTAGGCAAGGGTCTCTTCGACCTCGCCGCGCAGGCCCATCGGTTCCTTGTCGACGATGAAGATGTCGGGTTCGAACGTTTCGGCCGTATGGCGGATGATGGAGCGGCGCATCTTGATCGTATCGGCCACGTCGATATGTTCGGCCAGCGATGAATATTCACCGTTGCGCAGTTTGATGACGCTGGGGATTTTCACGAAATCGACGCGGGCGCGGTAATCGAACGCCCCGGCAATCTGGCTGCCGGAAATGATAAGCACCATCAGGCCGCGATAATCCTGCACCAGCGAATGCGCGATGGTGCGGCAGCGGCGCAGATGCCCCAGCCCGAACGTATCATGGCTATACATGAGGATACGGGCGTTTTCGAAACGGTTTTTCATCGGCAGAGCCTTGATCCGGGGCGCGGGATCAGGTGATCCGTTGCACGGCCAATCGGGGGTCTATTTGTAGGGGTCGGCAGCATCACGTAGCCCGTCGCCAAGGAAGTTGAAAGCAAGGATTACAAGGATCACGGGCACAACCGGATACATGAGCCAGGGGTAAAGCGCGATGATATTCACGCTGCGCGCCTCGGTCAGCAGGATGCCCCAACTGGAAATCGGCGGGCGCAGACCGATACCCAGAAAGCTGAGCGCCGTTTCGCCAAGGATCATGGCGGGGATCGTCAGGGTGGCGGATGCAATCAGATGCGACATGAAACCGGGGATCATGTGACGCCCGATGATGCGGCTGCTGCTGGCCCCCATCAGACGGGCGGCGGTCACGTAGTCCTCTTCGCGCAGGGCCAGAAGTTTGCTGCGCACGGCGCGGGCGAGGCCGGTCCAATCGAGCAGGCCAAGGATCACGGTGATGCCGATATAGACGAGGATCGGGCTCCACGTCACAGGGATGATCGCGGCGAGCGCCATCCAGAGCGGGATCGACGGGATGGATTGCAGCACTTCGATGATGCGCTGGGTCACCGCGTCAAACCAGCCACCGTGATAGCCCGCAAGGCCGCCGATGACGATGCCGAGGATAAAGCTCATCGTGACGCCAAGGATGCCGATGGTCAGCGAGATACGCGCGCCGTAGATGATGCGTGACAGCACATCGCGGCCAAGACGGTCTGTGCCCAGAAGGAACAACTGACCATCCTCGGCCGGGCAGATCAGGTGCAGGTTGCCAGGGAAAAGGCCCCAGAATTCATAATCATCGCCCCGGCAGAAAAACCGGATCTTCTGCACATCGGTCAGATCGTCGGCATAGATGCGTTGCAGGTTTTCCATATCCAGCGTCTGCGTGCGGCCATAGACGAAGGGGCCGACAAAGCTGCCGTCATGGAACAGGTGGATGCCTTGTGGCGGGGCATAAAGGTAGTCGGTGTTGCGGGCATGCTGGCTGTAGGGGGCCAGAAATTCGCTGATGAAGACCGACGCATACATCAGGATCAGGAAGATGCCGCAGTAATAGGCGATGCGGTGCTTGCGAAACTCCCACCACATCAGTTGCAGTTGCGAGGCTTGGGCATAGCGCGCCTGGGCCGAGCTGGTCTTTTCTGCCTCATAGGCATCAAACGGCGCGTCCGACACATAATGCGTCATTGGGGCACCCGGTGCGGGCAGGCCGGCGTTGGGTTCGGTTGTCATCGGCTGCTGCCCCCGCCAAGACGGATACGCGGATCAAGCAGGGTCAGCGCGATATCGGACACCAGCACGCCGATCACCGTCAGGAACGCCAGAAACATCAGGAACGACCCCGCCAGATACATATCCTGACTTTGCAGCGCCTTGATCAGCATTGGGCCTGTGGTTTCCAGTGACAGCACGATCGCCGTTACCTCGGCCCCGGAAATCATCGACGGCAGGATCGAGCCGATGTCAGCGACAAAGAAGTTCAGCGCCATGCGCAGGGGGTATTTCATCAACACCTTGCGCGGATGCAGACCCTTGGCGCGGGCGGTGGTGACGTACTGCTTTTGCAGTTCGTCCAGCAGGTTGGCGCGCAAGCGGCGCACCATGCCGGCGGTGCCCGCCGTGCCGATGATGACGACCGGTATCCAGATATGCGACAGGATCGACGAGAATTTCGCCCAGCTCATCGGTTCGTTCAGAAACTGGCGGTCCATCAGGTTGCCGATGGACACGCCGAACCAGAGGTTTGCGAAATACATCATCACCAGCGCAAGGATGAAATTGGGCACCGCAATGCCGATCAGGCCCATGAACGTCAGGCCATAGTCGCCCCAGCTGTATTGATGTGTTGCCGAATAGATGCCGATGGGAAAGGCCAGCGCCCATGTGAACAGGATGGTGATCGTGGACAAAAGGATGGTCAGCCAGAGCCTGTCACCCACCACCTCGTTCACCGGTAGCCGGTATTCGAAGGAATAACCGAAATCCCCTGTCAACATGCCACCGGCCCACCAGAAATAGCGCACGACGGCGGGCTGATCGAACCCATAGCGTTCGCGCAAGATCTCGATCTCGGCCAGATCGGCTTCTTCGCCCAGCACCCGCAATTCCGAGATATAGCTTTCAAAGTAATCGCCGGGCGGCAGTTCGATGATTGTAAACACCAGAACCGAGATCAGGAACAATGTCGGGATCATCGTCAGGGTGCGCATGATGACATACCGGATCATGGGCTAGCCTTCATCATAAAAGAATGTGTCGGGGGCGTAGGCACCGAAAAAACTGGTTGGCACGAACCCGAACAGCCCGTCTTCTGGCACATTCTGCAGCCGCGATGACCGCACAACGGGCTGAAGTGATGCATTGATCGTGCCAATCGTGAAAACCTGTTCGGCGCGGATCGCCAGCATCTTGTGCCAGATCGCGGTGCGCGCGACGGTCGTCGTGCTGTGCCGCCAGTCCTGCAACAGGCTGACAAGTTCTTGCGCAGGGGCCATGTCTGGCGCGCTGCCCGCAGTTTCAACCGAGCTGTACCATGTGCCCCAAAGCGGCCATTGCAGCTGATCCGGCGAGGTTGGTGCCAACCCATCGGGCGACATGTCGGCGGTCGGCACGCCGTTATCAAGACCGAGCCAGACCGACATCTGCACATCGCCCGCAAGCGCGCGGCTGCGGAAGATGTCGCGCTGCGAGGTGCGGATATAGATGGCAAGACCCACATCGCGCATGTGATCGCGGATCAGTTCCAGCACATCGGTTTCAAGGCTGCTTTCGCCTGCCGATTCCACCACGATCCCCGCCTGCCTGCCATCGGGCAACAGGCGGATATTGCCGCTGTCACGTTCTGTCAGGCCCATTTCGTCCAGCAGGGCATTGGCCTGATCCGGGTCATGTTGCGCCCAAGCGGTGGCATATTCCGGCCGGAACAGCGGGCTTTCGGGCAGCACGGTATCGGCACTTTCGCGCGCCAGACCAAAATAGATGACCTTGTTCAATTCCTTGCGGTTGATCGCCAGCGACATCGCGCGGCGCATGCGCACGTCCTGAAACAGGCTGCGCCACACGGCATCATTGCAGTTGAGGTTGGGCAGCAAAGACACGCTGGACCCTTGGGTGCGCCGCCACAGCGACACATGCAGCGGATGCATCTTTTCGGCCTGTTTCAGCAGCGTGTAATCGGGGAAATCAACCGCCAGCGCCTGCAGATCACTTTCGCCCGTCGCCGTTTTGGCGGCGATGATATCCGCCGAGGCGACGTCCAGCACCAATCTGTCGACATAAGGCAGTTGCGTGCCATCCTGATCGACGCGATGAAAGAAGGGATTGCGTTCAAAGACAAAGCGTTCTGCGGGCGGCGGCGTGCGTGGCCGCCATGCCTCCAGCGTGGGCAGGTCGGGGTTTTCGGGGCGGTTGGTGCGCGACATCTTTTGATGCAGGCCCTGCCAGTCATCGACGCGGTTGACCTCGATCAGTTCGGCAAGCGTTTCTTCGGACTGATAGCTGGCATGAAAGCCGCGCATATAGGCCTGCGGCATGAACAGCATCAGTGGCAGGGGTGCCGCGAGTTTCGGCAGGAAATCGGGGCTGGGCGCTGCGAAGGTATAGCGCACCGTCAGATCATCGAGCACTTCGAAGGTGCAAGTCTGGCCATCCGATTGCAGATCAACGGGCGGGCCACCGCGATAAAGTTCGGTGTTGTTGATGACATCATCCCAGGCATACTGAAAATCCGCCGCCGTGAACGGGTTGCCGTCGGACCAGCGATGCCCTGCGCGCAAGTGCAGCGTATAGACCCGGTTTTCTGCGGCCTCGTACCCGGCGAGGATATCGGGTCGCAGGTCGCGGTTTTCATCATAACCGACAAGGCGGGCATAACTGTAAAGCGGAACAAGCCGCACATCGCGCTGCCCGCCAATCAGGGTGCGGATCGTACCGCCGGTGCGCCCCGTCATGCGGCCCATTGCGGGCAGGTCCATGACGCGGGGGTTGATGGGCACGCGCTGTGCCATGGGAGGCAGGTTGCCTGCGGCCACTTCGCCCTCAAGCAACTGCAATTCGGCAAAAGCAATGCGCGGCAGGGCGGCCGAGGCGAGCAGGGTCAGGGCGGCGCGGCGCGAGATCATCGGGTCAGCTCCGCCAGATCAGCGGAGGGGTTCGCCAGCACGAAATGTCCGTCACCAAGATCAAGCGGCGTCATGACGTCGGTGCCCGCTTTGAATGCAGGCGCCCAGGCTTCACTGGCAATTGTGCTGGAATGCCCGACGGCCGCGAAATCCAGACGCCTGTTCATATCGGGGTAGGGCACAGCGGCAAGCAGAGTGCGGGTATAGGGATGCACCGGGGCCTGCATGATGGTTTCACGCGAGGCGATCTCGACAATCTGGCCCGCCCACATCACGGCGACGCGGTCGGCCATATAGTCCACCACGGCAAGGTTGTGCGAGATGAAAAGATACGTAAGGCCAAGGTCTTTTTGCAGGTCTTTCAACAGGTTCAGAATTTGCGCCTGCACCGACACATCCAGCGCCGACACGGGTTCGTCACAGATGATCAGGCCGGGGGCAAGGGCAAGGGCGCGCGCAATGCCGACGCGTTGACGCTGCCCGCCGGAAAAGCTGTGCGGATAACGGTGGCGCGCGCTTTGGTCCAGCCCAATGGCGCGCAGCAGGGCATCCACGGTGTCACGGCGGCTTTGCGGGTTGCCACGGCTGTGAATATCCAGCGGTTCCGACAGGATATTGCCCACGGTCATGCGCGGCGACAGGGACGACACGGGGTCCTGGAACACCATCTGGATTTGTGTGCGCAAGCGTTGCAAAGCCTCGCCTTGGGCATTCAGCACATCGACAGGGCCGGACCCGTCATCATAGGTGACAGACCCCGCATCGGGGGTCACGGCACGCATCAGGATTTTGCTGACGGTGGTCTTGCCGCAGCCGCTTTCGCCGACAAGGCCCAGACATTCGCCGCGCCGGATGTCAAAGCTGACGCCATCGACGGCGGGTTTGGCCGCCACCGTGCGCACATCCCAGGCTTGCGAGCGGGTCTGAAAGGTTTTTGTGATGCCGCGCACCGACAGCAGAATATCAGATTTGGCAACAGGTTGCGGGCCGGGGGTGGCGATCATTGACAGCAACGAGCCATCATCGACCTTGATATCGCGCAAGGGTTGGAGCCGTTCGCCCCGCGCCATGCCGAAATGCGGAATCGCCGCCATCAAGCCCTTGAGGTAGGGATGTTGCGGGCGTTGGAAGATATCGTCAACGGGGCCTGCCTCCATGATGCGGCCCTGATAGATCACCACGACCTCATCGGCGACGTTGGCCACTACACCAAGGTCATGGGTAATCAGCAGGATCGCCATATCGAGGCGCTGCTGCAGATCGCGCAGCAGGGTCAGGATCTGCGCCTGAATGGTCACGTCAAGGGCGGTGGTCGGCTCGTCCGCAATCAAAAGGGATGGTCCGCAAATCAAGGCCATCGCGATCATCGCGCGCTGGCGCATCCCGCCGGACAGTTCGAACGGATACATATCGAACACCCGTTTGGGATTGGTGAACCCAACCTGCGACAGCATGTCTTCGCAGCGGTCGCGCTGCGCGCGCGGCGACAGGGCAGTATGAATGCGCAACGCTTCCGATATCTGGTTGCCGATCGTGTGCAGCGCGGAAAACGAGGTCATCGGTTCCTGAAAGATCATCCCGATCTGGCGGCCGCGGATGGACCGGATCAGCCGCCCGTCGCGCGGCAGGCCAAGAAGTTCCTTCGTGCCGCCGTCGCTGTCGTTGAAAAGCACCTTGCCGCTGACTTTCGCGGCCGTGGTTTGCAGACCCATGACAGTCTGACCAAGGATCGATTTGCCAGACCCGGATTCGCCGACCAAAGCGGTGATCTTGCCGGGAAGCACCCGCAAGCCAACACCTTTCAGCGCATCCAACTGCCCCGTGGCAAGCTGAAACGACACTTTCAGGTCTTCAATCCGCAACAGATCAGTGCCCGGTTCCGGCCCTTTTTCAGTCATTCCGCCCCCGGCTTTTTCCTGTTCGCCGCCATGTCCCCAAGAACGCGGCACGGCGCACCGTTAGCGGTCACACTAGCGCGGGGAAAAATTTCTGTCCATTTAGATTGGCTGATCGGTTCAATCGCCGTGCGTCTGGCCAAAACGGGCGGTTTACCGGATGCGCAAGCGCCGGAATGTGAGTTGACGGATCGCCCGCAACGCCGTTGCATGGGTCAAATGAAAAATGAGGCCCGGCAGATGTCTGCACCCCAAGCACACCCTTTTCTGGCGGACCTGCCGATTTTCGCGGAATTCGAGGATGTCGCGGATTTTGAAAGATACCGCGCCTTGCCTGATGGCTGGTCGCTTGCGCTGGCGGATGTGGTGTCATCCGGGGCTGCAATTGCAGCGGGCAAGTACAAGATGGTCAACATGGCCGGGGCATCGGTCATCACCGCGGTGCTGAATGCGCTGGGGCAGAAGAATACGCCGTTCGTGTTTGGCGGTGATGGTGCCGCGATTGCGGTGCCGCCCGACGGTCAGGATGCGGTGCGCACGGCGCTTGCGGCAGTGGCCCGCTGGATTTCCGAAGATCTGGGGTTGGAGATGCGCACGGCACTTGTGCCGATTGCGGCGATCAGGGCGGCGGGGCGTGACGTGCGGGTTGCACGCTATCAGTCCGGGCCAGAACTGACCTTTGCAATGTTTGCCGGTGGCGGGTCGGCATGGGCCGAGGCGCAGATGAAGGCAGGGGCCTTTACGGTGGCGATGGCCCCGCCGGGCAGCAAACCGGACCTGACCGGGCTTTCTTGCCGCTGGAACCCGATCCAGTCGCGCAACGGCCACATTGTGTCGATCATTGTGGTGGCCGGGGCGCAGGGTGTGGGCGACGCGTTCCGCATGCTTGTGTCCGATGTGGTGGGTATTGCGAACGAAGGCGGGGCTGCGGGCAGTCCACTGCCGCCCGAAGGCCCGTCGCCGGTGTTCCATCTTGGCGGTGTTGACGCCGAGGTGCGGGCCCAAGCGCCGCCCGGAAAGCGGTTCATGGCGCGGATCGGGGTGATGTTTGCGATTGCGCTGACTGTCATTCTGTATCGCACCAACCTGACGTTGGGCGGGTTCAACGTACGACGCTACGGCCGCGAGCTGGCACAGAACACCGATTTCCGCAAATTTGACGACGGCCTGAAAATGACGGTCGACCTTGACCCCGCCCGTCTGGCCCGGCTTGAAGCGCGGCTTGAGGCGGCTGCGGCGGCTGGCGTCTGCCATTTTGGCCTGCACCAACAGACGCAGGCGCTGGTGACATGCATCGTTCCCTCCTTGCTGAGCGGGGATCACATGCATTTCATTGATGGTGCTGCAGGCGGATATGCGCAGGCCGCCGTGCAGATGAAGGCAAAAATGGCTGTGTAACAATCCATGAAACGGCTTGCGCGGTCAAAGTGATTGGGCTTGAGTGCCCTGCATGGGGCTGACGGCTCCGGTCGAAGGGCAGCCTGACATCATGCTTGATGCAAACATCACGCGATATATCTGGACGCACACGCGGGCGCAGCAGTTCTGGATTCTGTTCATCGTGGCGTTGTCGATGATCCCATACTTTCTGTCGTTCAACCTGCCCAAGCAGATTGTGAACGGGCCCATTCAAGGCGACGGGTTTGAAACGGCGGATGCGACGCAGGTGTTCGCCCGGTTCGCACTCGATCTGCCGGGTTTGGGCGAAACGGTGCTGTTTCCAGGCATTCCGCTGGACCGACTGAGCACGCTGTTTGCGTTGAGCGGGGTGTTTCTGAGTCTGGTGATCGTGAACGGATTGTTCAAGTATTACATCAACATCTACAAGGGCAAGCTCGGCGAACGTCTGCTGCGGCGGATGCGGTTCACACTGGTTGACCAGATTTTGCGGTTTCCACCTGCGGCCTTCAAACGGCTGAAGGGCGCGGAGATTTCCAGCATGGTCAAGGACGAGGTCGAACCCTTGGGCGGCTTTACCGGCGATGCGTTTGTCGCGCCCGCGCTGCTGGGGGGGCAGGCGCTGACGGCACTTGCGTTCATCTTTGTGCAAAGCGTGCCCCTGGGGCTGATTACGGCGGCACTGGTATCGGTGCAGGCGCTTGTCATCCCGAGAATGCGGCGGCGTCTGCTGGTTCTGGGGCGCGAACGGCAGTTGACTGCGCGCGAGCTTGCGGGCCGCGTCAGCGAGATTGTTGACGGGATCAACACGATCCACAGCTATGACACATCCAACTACGAACGGGCCGATATTTCGGCGCGGTTGGGACGTATCTACAAGATAAGGTTTGACATTTATCAGTGGAAGTTTCTGGTGAAGTTCATCAACAACTTTCTCGCCTCGGTCACGCCATTCCTGTTTTACAGTGTCGGCGGCTATCTTGCGTTGAACGGACGGCTGGACATCGGGCAGTTGGTTGCGGTGATCGGCGCCTACAAGGACCTGCCGGGGCCATTGAAAGAACTGATCGACTGGGATCAGAACCGGCAGGATGTACAGGTCAAATACCATCAGGTCATTTCGCAATTCGCGGTAGATGGCATCATGGAAAGCGAACTGCAGGATGTGTCGGCGCAAACAGCGGTCGGGCGGTTGCAGCCACCGCTGGCGACCGTCAATCTGGGGGTCATCGACGAAGGCGGCGGCGTTGGGCTGGAACGGGTGAATTTCACCCTGCGCCCCGGCGAGGCCGTGGCGATTGTCGGCAATTCCGGGGGTGGCGGCGATATTCTGACCGAGGCGCTGGCGCGGGTCGTGTGGCCCAGCAGCGGCAAGGTCACGGCGGGGGCCGATGATCTGCATCGGTTGCCGGAATGCATTGTCGGGCGGCAGATCACCTATGCGGCGGGTGAGAGTTATTTCTTCTTTGGCACGCTGCGGGACAATCTGTTGTACGGGCTGAAACATGCGCCGGTCGGGGCCAAGACCTATGCTGGTGCGGCGTTGGCGGTGCGGGAATGGGAACGCGACGAGGCGATGCGCGCGGGCAATCCTGATCTGGATATGGCGGCCGAATGGGTTGATGTGTCGGGCTACGGCGCGGCCGGGCCGGATGGACTGATGTCCGAACTGTTCGATGCACTGGAGGCGGCGGCGCTGACGCGCGACATGCTGGATCTGGCGCTACGCTCGAACGTCGATCTGGCGATGCATGGCGATCTGGCGGCAAAGACGGTCGCGATGCGGCAGAAGTTGCGGGATGAATTGATCGGGCAGGGCCTGAATGACCTGATCGTGCCGTTCGAACCGGGCAGCTATAACCCCGAGGCGACCGTGATCGAAAACCTGCTGTTCGGCAATGCGCGTGTCAGCGCCCTGATGCCGGGCGCGATCAGCACCAACAGCCACTTCCGCGCCGTGCTGGTCAGGCGCGGTCTGCGCGACGCGCTGTTTGCGATGGGAACCGAAATTGCACGCAACGCGATTGAACTGTTTGCCGATCTGCCGCCCGATCATCCGTTCTTTCAGCAGCTTTCCTTCATGACAGCGGACGACATCCCGGCCTATCAGATGCTGCTGCAAAAGGTGGATATGGGCACACAGGCCCCGACCGAGGATGAGGTCGGCATGATGATCCGGCTGAGTTTCGAATATGTCGAGCCACGCTTTCGCTTTGGCCTGCTGACACCCGAGTTGATGACGGAGATCGTTGATTTCAGGGCAGATTTTCACGACAATCTGCCAACTGACCTGAAAGATGGGGTCGAACTTTTTGATCCCGAAAAATACATGACATCGGGCAGTCTGCTGGACAACATGCTGTTCGGGCGCATCAGCCAGAAATATCGCGACGGCGCCGAACGCATCTTTGCGACCGTCGCGGGCATGCTGCGCCCCTTGGGGCTGCATGAGACAGTGTTGAAGGTGGGGCTTGATTTCCATGTCGGCGCGGGGGGCAAGCGGCTGACATCGGCGCAGCGGCAGAAATTCAATCTGGTGCGCGCACTGATCCGGACATCGGACTACTATCTGTTCAACAAACCGCTGTCAGCAATTGATGCACGCAGTCAAGAACAGATTTTGAACAATGTTCTGGGCTATCTTCGGCGTGACGGGCGCAGCCCCGGCATCGTCTGGGTTGTATCGCAAAACCGCATGGCGCGCGCGTTTGACAGGATTGCGGTTTTTGATCGGGGAATGCTGGTGGAAGACGGGATTTATGATGACCTGCTGAAAAAGAACGGTATCTTCAAGGAAATGTTGTCTGCATAGTCCACCAAGGGGCGCAACCTGACGGACGGGATGAAAAGGGTCTGACGTGCTGTTGAACGATGAAGTAAAGATGCTGAAACTGGTTCCGCTGTTTGCAGGGGTTTCGCCTGCAAAGCTGAAACTGCTGGCCTTTACGTCGGAACGGGTGGTCTACCGCGCCGATGAAATTCTGTTCGCGCAGGGTGATACGGGCGATGCGGCCTTTGTGATCTTGTCGGGCCGGGCCGAGGTGCTGGTTGATGGTCCGGCGGGCCCGATCCGGGTGGCCGAATTACACGAAAACGCCATCGTGGGCGAGATTGCCATCCTGTGCGATGTGGCGCGGACGGCGACGGTCAAGGCCGTCTCGCAGGTTGAGGCGCTGCGCATCAGCAAGGATAACTTCTTCAAGCTGCTGACCGACTTTCCCGAAATGACGATCGAGATGGTGCGCGTGCTGGCAGACCGGCTGAGCCAGACCACAACCGAGCTGACCGAAGCGCGCAGTCTTGCTGCGAAGAACCTGCATTGATGCGCTTTGGTTGATATCGCGTCCTCTTTTGCCCCGCGTGCGGGTGCCGTGGACGCGACGGCACTTTGCGGCATCACGCGTATTTCCCGCTCGCCACTGGCCGACGATGCTTCTATCGTTTGCAACGAGAGCAGGCGCTGAAGGGGAAACTGCCGCGTGTCTTTGCAACTTTGCCCGATACGATCCTGCGTGATCTGGCGCAGCCCGTGTGACCAGTTGTGGGGCAGGCCATGACGAGCGACCGTTTTCAGGTCAAACTCTGGGGGGTGCGCGGCAGTCTGCCGGTATCGGGCCCTTCGTTTGCCACATATGGCGGCAACACGATCTGCATCGAAATGCGCTGCGGGGACCATGTATTGCTGTTTGATGCGGGCACAGGTCTGTTGCCTGCCGGGGCGGCGCTGTCGGCCGAAGGGAAACGGGACCTGACGCTGTATTTCACGCATACCCATTACGACCATATCGCGGGTCTGCCGTTCTTTTCGCCATTCTACAATGACAAGGCACGGCTGAAAGTCTGGACAGGGCACCTTGATGGCACGATGACGACCGACGACATGCTCGCAGCCTTCATGCGCGCGCCGTTCTTTCCGATTGGCCCGGAATACTGCCGCGCCTGTCTGGATACCGGTGAATTTTCGCCCGGCGATGTGCTGCGCCCGCATCCGGGGATCACAATTCGCACTGGCCTGTTGAACCATCCGGGGCGCGCTGTTGGCTACCGTGTGGAATGGGCGGGGCACGCGGTCGCAGTGATCACCGATACCGAACATGAACCCGGCACGCTGGACCCTGCGGTGCTGGACCTGATCGCAGGTTGTGACCTTTTCCTTTATGATGCGACCTACGCTGACGATGAGCTGGCCACCTTCAGCGGCTATGGCCATTCGACATGGCAGCAAGGCGTGCGTCTGGCGCAGGCGTCGGGTGCGAAATCCGTGGGTTTTATTCACCACGCCAAACGCCGCACCGACACTGAACTTGACGCGATTGACGCCGCCGCCAAACGCCTGTTCACCGGGGCATTCTGCGGTCGCGACCTGCAGGTGATCGACATTCTCGGTTAGGGGTTTCGAAGATTTCGATGGGGACGCGAAAGTGTATCCTGGCCCAAAAGAGCCCGCGTTCCTGTCTGGTTTCCAACATTGAAAGTGGTTCGGCGCTGCGTTTATTGCCGGGCTTCGTTCGACATGGCCTGCGCGAGGTCCACCCGACCGGAAAGTTTGACAACCTTGATCGTGCGGTGTTTCAACAGTTTGAGGGCGCCGTTTGCATAGCCCTCAAATCACATTGATTTTATTGAAGAGTCCCATGAATGGACCGCATTCAATTTCTCCTACCCCATTTCGCGATGGGACGGTCATATCCTGACAAGCCGGAAGGCAGCACTGGCAGCCCAACCCGCCACAACAGCCAGCAACACCGCAACGAGCCCCGAAATCAACGGTTGTTCATGCGCAAGATTGAACAGGAACCGCTCTAGCCCCTCTTTGCGCACACCGATGATACGTTCCTGCGTGTCGATCACGCGGCCATCGCGGGTCAGGAAAATACGCACGCGGTATTCGCCATCCGTCAGGTTGGCGGGCAAGATAACGTCGGTGCGAAACAGCGTTTCCTCCAGAATTTCTACTTTGCCCTGATCCAACCGATAAAGGCCCGCGTCATCGCGCAGGCGCAGCAGAGCCAGCACAAAGTCGGCGGCATTGGTCGCCTCGGCCGTGATGCCGACGGCGCGGATCACGCGGGGGATGGTGATCTGATAGCGCAAATTTTCGGTATCCTTCAGGATCGAGGTCAGCGGCCCTGTGGTCGCCACCGCATAGAAGGTGGGGGCGCTGTCGATGGTTACGGCCTCGGTATTGATCCAGATGCCCGCGCGGCGATCCTTGCGGCGCACGATCAGGGGCACTGACGGGCCCTCGACGGTGATGATAACCTCCATCGGCGCGTCGGTGGGGGCGGGGGCATCGCGCTTTACCGCGCCATAGATCAGAATTTCTGACCCATCGAAATTGGCTGTGATCGACACAGCATTCTGTGAAAGGCCCGCGACGATTTGTTCGCCTTCCGCAAGGGCGGGCGTTGCCAACAGCGCAAGGATGGCTGCCGCGCGCCACATCATGGCAACAGACCGGGCGTGATCGAATACAGCTCGGACGGCTGTAGCAGCAGATCAAGCGCAATCTTGATCGCGACTCCAAGCACCATCAGTGCCAGCAGAATGCGCAATTGTTCCGCCTTGAGCCGGACGCCGACGCGGGTGCCAAGCTGCGCGCCGATCACCCCGCCGAAAATCAGCATCATCGCCAACATCATATCAACGGTCTGGCTGGTGACCGCATGCATGATCGTTGTGAAGGCGGTCACGAAGATGATTTGAAACAGCGATGTGCCGACCACAACCTTGGTGGGCATCCCCAGCAGGTAGATCATCGCAGGCACCATGATAAAGCCGCCACCAACCCCCATGATCGCGGCCAGAAATCCGACCAGCGCGCCCACGCCAAGCGGCGGCAAGACCGAAATATACAGCCCGGACGCGCGAAATTTCATCTTGAGCGGCAGGCCATGCACCCAGGTATGCACATGCGAACGGCGCACCGGGCGGTTGGAGCGCGTGGCCCAAAGGCTGCGCAGGCTTTCCTGCAGCATCATGGCACCGATCAGGCCCAGAAACAGAACGTAGGACAGCTGCACGAACAGGTCGATCTGGCCAAGGGCCGTCAGTCGCGCAAAGACCCAGATGCCGATCGCCGATCCGACCATCCCGCCTGCGAGCAGGACGCTACCCATGTGGAAATCCACCGCCTTGCGCCGCATTTGCGCCAGCACGCCCGAGACGGACGAGGCCACGACCTGATTGGCCCCGGTGGCAACGGCAACGGCAGGCGGGACGCCGATGAAGAACAGCAGCGGCGTAATCAGAAAGCCACCACCCACACCAAACATGCCCGACAAAAAGCCCACGATGCCACCAAGCCCGAGCAACAGGAAAGCGTTGACCGAAACCTCGGCTATGGGGAGGTAAAGCTGCATCTGCGCCCTGCCCGAAGGGATGGTGTTTTCCAAAGGGTTGCGCCCTTTGGTCACCCGAGTCAAACGCTGGGATTGCTGCCGGTGCATAGTGCCAGATTTCAGCGCAAAGCCGTTCCAGATTTGTCGCAGTGTGGGCAGAGCGGGCCAGCCACGCGGATCGCTAGCGTTCTTTCACATACGGCTCTCCGCCGGCGCGGGGGGGGATGGCCTTGCCGATAAAGCCTGCCAGCACAATGACGGTCAGCGCATAGGGCAGGGCATCAAGGGCGGGAACGGGCACCTTGAAGGTCAGGATGCTTTCCACGACATCAGGGCGTAGGGCGATGGCCTGAAAGAACCCGAACAGCAAACAGGCCCAAAGCGCGGCGATGGGCCGCCATTTGGCAAAGATCAGCGCGGCAAGGGCGATATAGCCGCGCCCGGCTGTCATCTCGCGTCCGAAACCGGCTTGCAGTGCGGTCGCCATATAAGCCCCGGCAAGGCCGCAGAGCACACCTGTCATGGCCACTGCGGCAAAGCGCAGGCCCGTCACGCTGACCCCGGCAGTATCAACCGAGGCCGGATTTTCGCC
The DNA here is from genome assembly GCA_963783595.1 of uncultured Alphaproteobacteria bacterium. GTDB lineage: Bacteria > Pseudomonadota > Alphaproteobacteria > Rhodobacterales > Rhodobacteraceae > JAAFHS01. Next base: position 17,675 of record CAWAPA010000066.1, read on the forward strand.
AACGGCCCGCAGGCGCAGGCCAAATCGTGTGCGATACAGCAGCCACCATGACGCGGGTGCAAGCAGGATGGCGACATAGACGAGGATCGAATGCCCTGACAAAACATTGGCATATAGCGGGCCGATCACGGGCACGTTTGCCAGCGCATCTGCGAAGGGCAGCTTGATTTCATACATCCGGGCACTGCCCGTCAGGGGTGGGGTGCGGCCTCCCTGACCGAACAGGCGAATGGCGATCAGTACGGAAATGCCCGAGGCGAGGAAATTAAGCGCCACGCCGGAAATCAGCTGATTGCCGCGAAAGGTGATTGAGGCAATGCCATGCAGGGCGGAAAACACCAGAGCCGCCCCGATCCCGGCCAGCATACCAATCCAAACCGAACCCGACAGATAAGCGACCGAGGCCGAGGCCATGGCGGCCATCAACATCTTGCCTTCCAGCCCGATGTCAAAGATGCCCGCGCGTTCGGAAAACAGCCCGGCAAGGCAGGCAAGCAACAGCGGAGTGGCCAGACGCACGGTGCTGTCCAACAATTGCAGAAGGGTGGCGTAATCCATTAGGCAACCCCCTTGGTGCGAAACAGCGCGAAGATGCGGACCAGCATGCGTTCGACCATGTAGTTCAGCGCCCCGGTAAACAGGATCACAAGGCCCTGAATCACGATGCGCAACTCGATCGGAATCTTGGTCCACAGGCCAAGCTCTGCCCCGCCCTGAAACAGGAACCCGAACAGGATCGCCGCCAGAACAACCCCTATGGGGTGATTGCGCCCCATCAGGGCGACGGCAATGCCGATGAAACCGGCACCCGAGGCCGAATTCAGCACAAGGCGCTCGGCCTCGCCCATCACGTTGTTGATGGCCATCAATCCGGCAAGCGCACCCGACAGCAGCATGGCCACCATGATGATCCAGGTTGGATTGATCCCGGCATAGCGCGCGGCGGGTTCGGATTTGCCATAGGCGCGGATCTGATAGCCAAGGCGCGTGCGCCACAGCAGCGCCCAGACCGCCCATGCGGCGGCAAGGGCGATGAACAGGGTGATGTTGGCAGGTACGCGGCTAGTGAAGATCAGGTTCACGATGGGAATGTCGTTCAGTGTGGGCAATTGCACAGCGTCGCCAAAGCGGGCGCTCGCGCTGTCCATCTGGCCTTGCGGGCGAAGCACATCGTTGAGCATGTAGACCAGCACCGAGGCTGCGATGTAGTTGAACATGATCGTGGTGATGACGATATGGCTGCCACGCTTGGCTTGCAAAACAGCCGGGAATCGTGGCCCATGCTGCGCCAAAGGCTGCGGCACCCAGGCTCGCGGCGACCAAGGCAATTGTCCAGTGCGGCCATGGCACGGAGAGCAGCACAAGGGCGACGCCCAAGCCCCCAAGCTGTGCCTGCCCCTCGCCGCCGATATTGAAGAGCGCTGCATGAAACGCGATGGTGACCGCAAGGCCGGTAAAGATAAAGCTGGTCGCGTAATACAGCGTATAGCCCCAGCCGGACGACGACATCAAAGCGCCTTCAACCATGACCGACAGCGCCTCGACCGGGGATTGGCCGATGGACAGGATCACGACGGCCGAAATGACGGCGGCCAACAACAGGCTGATGATGGGCACAAGGGCGACATCAGCCCAGCGGGGAAGACGGTCCATCAGGCGGCCCCTTTTTCGGTGACGCCCGCCATCAGCAGACCCAGTTCGCGTTCGTTGGTGGTGTCGGGGTCGCGAAAGCCCATGATCTGACCGTCAAACATCACGGCGATGCGGTCGGACAGCGACATGATTTCATCCAGTTCGACAGACACCAGCAAGATCGCCTTGCCTGCGTCGCGCAGGGCGACGATCTGTTTGTGGATGAACTCGATCGCCCCGATATCCACGCCACGCGTGGGCTGGCCGATGAGCAGAAGGTCGGGGTTGCGTTCCATTTCGCGGGCGACCACGATTTTCTGCTGATTGCCACCGGAAAAATTCTTGGCCGCAAGCGCAGGAATGGGCGGCCGCACGTCATAGGTGGCCATCTTTTTTTCAGTGTCTGCGCGTAGCGCGTCATTGTCCATGAACACGGCGTTCTTCTGGTAGGCCGGATCGTTGTGATACCCAAGCGCCACGTTTTCCCAAGCCGCAAAATCCATGATCAGGCCAAGGTGCTGGCGGTCTTCGGGGACATGGGCAATGCCTGCCGCGCGACGGGTCTGCCCGTTGGCACCAGCCCCTGACAGTGGCAGTTCGGTCCCGTTCAGGGTGATGCGCCCGGTGGCTGCATGAAAGCCGCCCAAGGATTCGAGCAGTTCGGACTGACCGTTGCCTGCGACGCCTGCGATGCCCAGAATCTCGCCCGCGCGAATCTCGAAACTGATGCCTTTCAGGCGTTCGACCTTGTGTTCGTCGCGCACCCGCAGGTTTTCGACCGACAGAACGGTCTTGCCGGGGTTTGCCGGGGTCTTTTCAACCTCTAACAGCACTTTCCGCCCAACCATCAGCTCGGCGAGCTGTTCGGGCGAGGACTCGGCGGTTTTGACCGTGGCCACCATTTGCCCGCGCCGCATGACGCTGGTGTTGTCCGTCGTCTCCATGATTTCGCGCAGTTTGTGCGTAATCAGGATGATGGTTTTGCCCTGATCGCGCAGGCCGCGCAGGATGCGGAACAGATGATCGGCCTCATCCGGCGTCAGAACACCCGTGGGTTCATCAAGGATCAGGATATCGGCCTGCCGATACAGCGCTTTCAGGATCTCGACGCGCTGCTGATGGCCGACGGACAGATCTTCGATCATCGCATCGGGATCGACGTCAAGTTCGTATTCATGGGCAAGGTCGGTCAGAACCTTGCGGGCGCGGGCGAGCGAGGTGTTCAGCAAAGGGCCGTCTTCCGCCCCGAGGATCACGTTTTCCAGCACGGTAAAATTCTGCACGAGTTTGAAATGCTGAAACACCATGCCGATGCCCGCGCGGATTGCACTTTGGCTGTCAGGGATCGGGGTTGGCTTGCCGGAGATGAGAATTTCACCTGCATCGGCTTTGTAAAAGCCATAGAGGATCGACATCAGGGTCGATTTGCCGGCACCATTTTCGCCGATGATGCCGTGGATGGTGCCGCGGGGCACCTGAATGGATATGTCCTTGTTGGCCTGCACCGGACCGAAGGATTTGGAAATCCCTTTGAGTTCGATGGCAAAGGGGGCGGCAGTTGCCTGCCGCCCCGATGTTTCATTTGCGGCTGTCGCCATCAGAACGTGGCAGCCGGGCAGGTGTCATCGGACATGTAGTCATGGACCACCAACTCACCCGATTTGATCTTTTCGGCGGCGGCATCGACGGTGGCCTGCATTTCGGCGGTCACAAGGGCCGCGTTGTTTTCATCCATCGCGTAGCCTACGCCGTCATTGGCAAGGCTCATCACCATGACCTTGCCGGTTTCCATCGCTTCGCCCGCCTTGAACGCCTCATACACCGCGTTATCGACGCGCTTGAGCATCGAGGTCAGGACCGAACCGGGGTGCAGGTAGTTCTGGTTGCTGTCGACGCCGATCGACATGATGCCTTCGTCGGCGGCGGTCTGCAGAACACCAACGCCCGTGCCACCAGCTGCGGCAAAGATCACATCCGCGCCTTGGGCCTTTTGCGAGATCGCGAGTTCCGACCCCTTGACCGGGTCATTCCATGCGGCAGGCGTGGTGCCCGTCATGTTCAGAACAACGGTTGCATCCGGGTTCGCGGCGATCACACCCTGCGCATAGCCACAGCCAAAGCGGCGGATCAGCGGAATATCCATCCCGCCGATAAAGCCCACGGTGCCGGATTTGGACGCAAGACCGGCCATCATGCCGACAAGGTAGCTGCCTTCGTGTTCGGTGAAGGCGACTTGCAGGATATTGGGCTGGTCCAGCCAATCCACGTCGATGATCGCAAACTTGGTGTCGGGGAAATCGGGGGCCACGGTGTTGAGGACATCGCCAAAGGCAAAGCCCGTCATCACAACCGGGTTCGCACCGGATTCGGCCAGACGGCGCAGGGCCTGTTCGCGCTGCGCTTCGTCCTGCATTTCCAGTTCCTTGAACGTGCCGCCGGTTTCTTCTGCCCAGCGGGTGGCACCGTTGAAGGCGGCCTCGTTGAAGGATTTGTCGAACTTGCCGCCAAGGTCGAAGATGATGGCTGGTTCGGCCACCACGGCACCAGCGGTCAGGGCCAGCGTTGCCGCGGCACCCATCAGGTGTTTCATCAGGGTCATGTCATTCTCCCAGGTCAGGTTGTTGCGTATCCCCCTTTTCATATGGCCGGAACTCAGCGGCCAATCGCGGGTGATCCGGGCAAGTTAGGGCCGAACCAGCGGGGGTGGTCAACACCTATTTGCGTTTTCAGGACGTTGCAACCGCGCGGCTTTTGACTTTTCGATCAGGAATGAGGCAGATCGGTCAGGCAAGGGCGCGTGACATGATGATCGCATCAAGCGGGGGGTGGCCGGGCGTGCGGTAATATCCGGCGCGACGGCCGGTTTGGGCAAAGCCGAAGGCGGAATAGAGCGTGATGGCGGGGGCGTTGGTGGCAGCGACCTCTAGAAATGCATGTTCGGCACTGCGTAGGCGGGCTTGATAGAGGAACCGCTGCATCAGTTTGCGCCCGATGCCGCGACGGCGGGCTTGCGGGGCGACGGCAAGGGTCAGCAACTCCGCCTCGCCCGCGACAGCGCGCCCGATGAGGAAGGATTCGGACTCGGTGAGCGTGAAGCACAGGGGATCGGCCTGAAACGCGGTGATTTCGGCGGTGGACCACGGGCGGGGGGTGGTGAAGCACAGGGCGTGCAAGGCGGCCATTTCGGCGGGCGTCATGGCAGGATCGTGGGCGGCAAGTCGGAGGGTGGGGCGGCATCGGCCCCGCGCAGATAGAACGGGGCGGGGCGGGGGTTGTCCTGATGCAAGCGGGTGGCGGCGATGCGGGCAATGGCGTGGGCGATGGGGCCGGGGGTGGAATGCGCGACGTCCGGCGCGACGACGGCCGCGCCAGAGCCGATAACGGAGCCTGCATATTCAGCAGGAACGGCGGGCATCAGGCGGGCGGTATCGGGGCCATTATCGGTGAAGGTCTGGACATAAACCTGGTCCCGGCGTGCATCTTCGATGACCGTGATGGGGCGGGGGTGGCCATAGGCGAGTGCCGCAAGGCGTGTGACGCCAATGGCGGGGATTTGCAGGCCAAGGGCGAGGCCACGGGCGGTTGCGACCGCGATGCGCACGCCGGTGAAATTGCCGGGGCCGGTGCCGACGGCAAGGGCGGTGAGGTCTTGCCAACGCAGGTTGGCGGTGGCGAGGATCTGTTCGAGGAGGGGCAGCAGCGCCTCGGACTGGCCCTTTTCCATGGGGATGTGGACATCGGCGACGATCTGGTCGCCAGACAGCAAAGCGGCGGCGCAATACGCCGCCGATGTGTCGAATGCGAGGATCGTGTCAGGCGGCAACGGGCCGCACTTCCAGCACTTCGGGGATGTAGTGGCGCAACAGGTTTTCGATGCCCATCTTCAACGTCAGGGTCGAGGACGGGCAGCCCGCGCAGGCGCCCTGCATGTGCAGATAGACGATGCCCCGGTCAAAGCCGTGAAAGGTGATGTCGCCACCATCCTGCGCCACGGCAGGGCGGACGCGGGTATCAAGCAGTTCCTTGATCTGGCGGACGATATCGCCATCCTCGCCGGTGTGGGCAGCATGGCCACCGCCGGTCGCCTCGCCTTCCATCACAGCCGCACCCGACTGGTAGTGTTCCATGATGGCACCCAGAACGCCGGGTTTCAGGTGATCCCACTGGGTATCATCGCCTTTGGTGACGGTGACGAAATCGGTGCCGAAGAACACACCCGTCACCCCCGGCACGGCAAATACGCGCCGCGCGAGCGGGGATTTCGCCGCCGCATCCGCATTCGGGAAATCCGCCGTGCCAAGGTCGAGCACGGTCTGACCCGGCAGGAATTTGAGGGTGGCGGGGTTTGGCGTGGATTCGGTCTGGATGAACATGGGGTATTCCGACTATTCCCCTCGGATATGCGCCTTGGGGGGGCAGAGTCAAGGTTTGGAATGGTTCTAAGGTGGTGCGGCGGGGGCCGGAAGGGCCGTCTTCGTTCCGTCTTCATTCCGTCTTCATTCCGTAAAGACGCGCGGTGACGGCGGCTGGCAGGGGCGGGTCGGCGGGCGTTCTGGGGTTGTTAGAGCGTGATGCGGCTTGACCGAAAGAAACAGGACGGAGTTCCCTTGGCAGATTTGTCACGCGACAAGTCTGCCCGCGCCTGCCTGCCCCCGGCAGGCGCGATTCCGCGCCCGCCAGTCAGGCGCGGGCAGATTACGGACAGATGCTCTGCTGCACCACGTCCCTTGCCCGACGCCTTAGGCTTACGGGCAATGAAACCGATGGTCCTTCCGCAGGAAGGCCCATCAGACGGTTTCAAAGGCGGGCTTGGTGCTGCGGGCACGGGCGGGTTCCGTCAAAAGTCGTCATGATCTAAGGATTGGTGGGGGTGTGTGTGTCGCCGCCGCAGGTGGGGGCGGTGCGTTCCGGAACAGGGGGGGTGGTCTTACGCACACGCGGATTGTGCGGGGGGTGTAGCGGGGATTGCCGGAATTGCGGGCGAGCCCATGCGGGTGCGAAGAGGGGTTGGTGCTTTGTTGAAGGAAAAGATACGTGCGTTTCACCCACGCTACGGCGCGCTAATCCTCGCGGAATGGTGCAGAGCTCATCGAAAAGATGATCGTACTTCTACCTGCCCTATTGGCGAGAAGCGAATTGGCATAGCTGCAGTCGTAGAATTCCGTTCCCGCGGCAGCGGTCAATGAATTACCGTCCCGATAGAATGTAGAGACATTGGGAATTTCGTACGGGCCGACTATCGGGCGCAACAGGTAGAGCGCAAAAGCCTGTGATGATCTCGGTCGTATGACATATCGGTTCAAGCCCGCCGGAGCAAGATGGCCCACATCACGCAAAACAGGCGGCCCGCTTTCGCGCGCGAAGTAGCGCGCCAGTGGTTGCATTTGTCAACGACAACCCAATGGGAAAATCGTCGTTGCCATCAAAGCAAATGTCGACATCCGCATCATTCGTTGCGGTACCAAAAAGGAAATCCGATCTTCAGTAACCTCTGGTGCCGACAATGCCAACTGTGGTTGCGCAGCGCCAGAATTCCACGTCGCGGGCGGTGACGCGGTTGGGACGCAGGCGGTCAGAACAAAACACACTGGAACGAAATATTTCCAAATTTTGGCAACCTGATCTGGGCTGAGCGATGGCATAAGCAAGCACAGAGCGGATAACGCATACGTCTTGCCACCACGGCAACGGCGGGCGGGACCGACACACCCTCATTCAAAACAAAACAGCGGCACCACGGAACTCGACACCGCCTCGGGGACGCCGCGTGACAGGTCGAATCCTTGGCCGTCGGAAGGCGGGAAGGTGACCTGCGCGCGTTTCAGGAAGTTGTTCAGTTCCGAATTCGTCACGGCAAAATTCATGTTCTGCGGCAGGGTGCCGGTTTCCTCCAGCACGATGATGTCGTCAATGCGGGCCACGACAACGCCGATCACCTCGCCATCGCCGTTCAACAGCGGCCCGCCGGAGTTGCCGGGCTGCACGGGCGCGGAAATCATGATCTGGCTTTCACCGAACGTGCCGCCGGGCAGCGCGCTGACGTTGCCACCCGTGACGGTCAGGCCCTGTCCAAAGCGGCCGAGGTAGGGATAGCCAAGCGCGGTCACGGTTTCGCCAAGCCGCGCGTCCAGCAGGGGCGAGAT
>CAWAPA010000067.1:0-12011 GCA_963783595.1 uncultured Alphaproteobacteria bacterium
GGGCGACACAAACAAACAAGGGCGCCAGTTTCCCAGCGTATCCTCGCTTACCCGTATCTCCGGATTGTGCGGTCCGTTGCTTGCGCTTCGATCCGCTACCGTCACGTTGCCGCTTCGGTGAGCGGGTATTTACGGAGCCACGCCGCAGGCCGCAAGAGGAAAATCGTCGAACATCGCATTTTTTTTACAAAGAACGTTTTCTTCACAATATCTGGGGTTTGGCGGAATCTTCGCCACAAGTCGCCAGTGTTTTGCGCAACAAAGCTGTGTCGTCAAACCCGTCCCGGCAGACGAAGACGCGACGCATGCCATAGACGCGCGGCCAGCAGCGCGCCCACAATGGCCAGATACACCAGCGGTTCGGTGGCCCATGTCTTTTTCAGCATGACAAAATGCAGCGCACCAGCGAGGGCGGCCACATAGGTGAGCCGATGCAACCTGCGCCAGCCCTGCGGCCCCAACTGCCGGATGGCCCAATTCGCCGAGGTAATGGCCAACGGCAGCATCACGGCAAAGCCAACCATTCCGATGATGATATAGGGCCGTTTATAAAGATCGGCGATGATTTCGTCCCAACGCAGGGCCTTGTCGAGGCCGACCCATGTCGCCAGATGCAGCGTGACATAGGCAAAGGCCAGCAATCCCAGTGCGCGGCGGAACTTGATCAGATTCACACCGACCCAGCGCAGCGGTGTCACGCAGAGTGTCGCAATCAGAAACTTGAGCGCGTATTCCCCAAGCTGCTTTTCAAGTGCCTCCGCCGGGTTTGGCCCAAGGTCATTGTTCAGGGCAAGCCAGAACAGCGCTGCGAACGGCACCATCCCCAACACATAGACGGGCCATGTCGGCAGCCATCGCGCGGCACGGTTGATCGCGGCGATCATCAGAAGTCTTTCGCAAGGTCCTGCCCGGTATACAGGCTGGCGACCTGTTCGGCATAGCCATTGAACATCGGCGTATCAATGCGCCCGCCAAACAGGCCGCCGCCGATGCGCCGCTCGCTTGCCTGGCTCCAGCGCGGATGGTCGACCTCGGGGTTCACATTCGAATAGAACCCGTATTCCGACGGTTGCAGCATGTTCCACGTTGTCTGCGGCATGTCAGCCACCAGTGAAATCTTCACGATGCTCTTGATGGATTTGAACCCGTATTTCCACGGCACCACCAGACGGATCGGCGCGCCGTTCTGGTTGGGCAGCGGCTCGTCATACATCCCTGTCGCCAAGATCGTCAGCGGATGCATTGCCTCGTCCAGACGCAGGCCTTCACGATAGGGCCAGTCGATGAAGGCGCTGTTCTGCCCCGGCATTTCCTCGGGGCGCACCAGCGTTTCGAACGCCACATACTTGGCCCCCGCTTGCACGCCGACACGGTTCAGCAACCCGGCGAGTTCAAACCCCTGCCAAGGGATGATCGCCGACCATGCCTCGACACAGCGAAAGCGGTAAATCCGTTCCTCGATCGGTTGGTCCTTGAGAACATCTGCCAGATCATAGGTGCCGGGCTTGTCAACAAGACCATCAATCACGATCGACCAGGGATCGGTTGTCAGGCTGCTGGCATAATAGGCCGGATCTTCCTTGCCCGTGCCGAATTCGTAGAAATTGTTATAGGTCGACACATCCTCGAACGTATTCGGCGTCTCATCGGTTGAATAGACTGACGCCGGGACCTCTGCCCGCAGCAGGCCCGGTGCTGCGATCATGGCTGCTGCCGTGCCAACCATCAGTTGCCGCCGGTTCATCCATTGCGACTTTGGCGTGACATCCGACCAACCGAACTGCTTTTGACGACGCATTGCATTCTCCTGTTTCAGCGACCAGCCCATAGCCCAATTATAGCCCATGGTCTGCAAGATTGCGTGCAACCTCACGCAATTGGGAAGGACGAATACTGCGGGTCTCTGTGGCCATGGTTACTGCGCGTCCCGTTCCGGGGCATCAGATTGTTCGGCAATCGCCCTTCAGATCGCACCCGAAAGGGCATTCACTGTCTGCACCTGTTCGTCACGGTTCGGATGAAACGGGTCGCGCAATTCCCCAAGGCGATGAATCGGCGCATGACACAGATTTATGTGGCTGTCCTGGCACAGATTACTTCCGCGCCCGGACATGACCCTCGCCTGTTTCTTGCGATCACGGCACCGAGAAAAGGCTGAAGCAGGTTGAAACAACCACTCACGTTGGATCACGATCTCTCACATCCAATTGACTTGAAATGCGATGTTGCGACGGCTTAGCGCGCAGCCACAATCAGGCAAGGCCGGATTTCGGGTTTTCGAAACTGATCTTGCTTGCCCCGTCACCCATATAACGACTGCCAACAACGGCATCTGATCAAACGGGAGTGACACCAATGATCCGTAGAACTTTTATCGCTATGACCGCCGCTGCATCCTTCCTTGCCATGCCAGCCTTTGCGCAGGACAAGGACATCGTCGATACCGCTGTCGAAGCCGGCAGCTTTAACACTCTGGCCGCAGCACTCACTGCCGCCGGGCTCGTTGAAACGCTGAAGGGCGAAGGCCCATTCACCGTTTTCGCCCCTACCGATGAGGCATTCGCCGCCCTGCCGGAAGGCACTGTCGAAACACTGCTCTTGCCTGAAAACAAGGATCAGTTGATCGCAGTGCTGACGTACCACGTCGTGCCCGGTGCCGTCATGTCGACGGATTTGACCGAAGGCATGACGGCCACCACCGTCAACGGTGCCGATGTGACGATCACGCTGGACGGCGGTGCCAAGGTGAATGGCGCCAACATCACGGCCGCTGACGTTGGTGCATCAAACGGTGTGATCCACGTCATCGACGCGGTTATCCTGCCACCGCAGTGACCTGACACGGCGACAAGTCTGGAAAGGGGGCGGATCGTTCTGCCCCCTTTTTCCATGTTCCACGGCAGGCGGACGGCGGCCCGTGTTGGCGCAGTTCTGCTCGGCGTTGGTGGCGAACGACAGTTTCACCAGATTGCGCTATCAAACCCAGCCTACGCCACGGAACCCGATCACCGCCCAAGCCGTTTGAATGTCGAGCATTGACACGATGTCAATCGTAACGGGGGAACGGCCATGGGCATTATCTGGACAATCATCATCGGCTTTGTTGCGGGCGTCATCGCAAAATTCATTATGCCCGGTGACAACGAGCCTTCCGGTTTCATCATGACGACATTGCTGGGTGTCGCGGGTGCTTTTGTCGCCTCATACCTTGGGCAGTCGATGGGCTGGTATGGCCCAGGCGACGGTGCCGGTCTGATTGGCGCGGTTGTCGGCGCAATCATCGTTTTGCTTGCGTTCGGCTTCATACGCCGGCGTGCCTGATCCCCGCAACCCGACACAGGAGATGTTGAAATGAGCAAGGGAAGCCCGTCTATGGTGGCGCTGCTGGGCCTATTGGCTGTCGCCGGCTATCAGAACCGCGAAAAGATCGTCAGCATGGTGCAAGGCGCAAACGCGCCGAACAATCTCGAACCAATCAGCCACATGCCCACGGACGATGAGACCATTTACATGCCCGATACCGGGCCGGGTGCGGGTGTCATTGACGGTCTGCGCAAGATGCTGGCAGGCGGCGGGCTGGCAGCAGGTCTTTCCGAACTTGTTGGGCGCTTTACCGGACCGGTGCAGTCAGCCCGCGCACATAGCTGGGTTGGAACCGGCCCGAACAGCGAAATCGGTCCGGATGATCTGAACGAAATTCTTGACGAAGAAACCCTAGGTGATCTCGCACAAAGAACCGGACTGACGCGATCGGAACTCCTGACCCGCCTCAGTGCGGCCCTACCCGAAGCGGTCAATCGCCTGACCCCGCAAGGTCGGATGCCGACGGACGCCGAGGCAGGTGCCCTGATCTGATACTCCGGAGGTCCCAATTGTTGCGCGGCGGTTGAAACCAAGCCGCCGCGCAAAGGTATTTCAATGGACAACCGCCTGAACAGGCCGATCTCGCCGTGATGCCGATACCCGGTCGCCAATCATCAGGCCGTCCACGCCACTCGTAACCGTGACCGTCGCGCCGTCCAGCACATCGCCCGACAGAATCATCTCGGCCAGCGGGTCTTGCAAATGCCGCTGAACAACCCGCTTTAGCGGCCGCGCGCCGAACACCGGATCATAGCCTTCGTTCGCCAGCCATGCCCGCGCGCCATCATCCAATGCCAGCGTGATCTTGCGGCCGGCAAGGCGGGCTTCCAGCCGCTGCAACTGGATCGCAACGATGGCCCCCATATCCGCACGGTTCAGCCTGTCAAAGATCACCTGCTCATCCAGCCGGTTCAGGAATTCAGGCCGGAAATGCGCGCGCACGGCCTCTTCGACCTCGCGCCGCGCCGCCGTCGGGTCTGCCCCTTCCGGCAATTCTGCGAGCGCCCGCGCGCCCAGGTTCGATGTCAGCACAATCAGCGTCTGTTTGAAATCGACAGTTCGCCCATGCCCATCGGTCAGAATGCCATCATCCAGCACTTGCAGAAGCACATTGAACACATCCGGATGCGCCTTTTCCACTTCGTCAAACAGGATCACCTGATAGGGCCTGCGCCGCACCGCCTCGGTCAACGCGCCGCCCTCATCATAGCCGACATAGCCGGGCGGTGCCCCGATCAGGCGGGCGACGGAATGTTTCTCCATGTATTCCGACATGTCGATCCGCACCATCGCCTGATCGTCGTCAAACAGGTATGCGGCCACAGCCTTGGTCAGTTCGGTCTTGCCCACGCCAGTTGGACCCAGAAACAGGAATGAACCCAATGGGCGGTTCTCATCGCTGAGGCCCGCGCGCGACCGGCGCACGGCATTGGCAACCGCCGTCAGTGCCTTGGTTTGGCCGACAACGCGCTTGCCCAACTCCTCTTCCATCCGCAGCAGTTTATCCCGCTCGCCTTCCAGCATCTTGGTCGTGGGGATACCGGTCCAGCGTTCCACCACTTCGGCGATCTGTTCGGGGCGCACGGCTTCGGCCACCAGAACCTGCCCTTCGCGCGCTTCCGCCTCGGCCAGCTTTTTCTCCAAGCCCGGAATGATGCCATAGGAAAGCTCACCCGCGCGGCCCAGATTGCCCTCGCGTTTGGCGTGGTCCAGATCGGCGCGCGCGCGGTCAAGCTCCTCTTTCAAGCCCGCGCGCCACTTCCAAACTGTCACGCTCCGCCTGCCATTTCGCCGTCATTTCGGTTGACCGCTCCAGCAACCCCGAAAGTTCCTTTTCCAGCTTTTCCAAGCGGTCGATGCTTGCCGCGTCATCCTCTTTCTTCAACGCCTCCGCCTCGATCTGCAGCTGCAGGATCTGACGGTCCAGCGCATCAAGCTCTTCGGGCTTGCTGTCCACTTCCATACGCAGCCGGCTCGCCGCCTCGTCGATCAGGTCAATCGCCTTGTCCGGCAGGAAACGGTCGGTGATATAGCGGTGGCTCAGGGTCGCTGCAGCCACTAAAGCACTGTCCGAGATTCGCACGCCATGGTGCAATTCGTACTTTTCCTTGATGCCGCGCAGGATCGAAATCGTGTCCTCCACGGTTGGTTCCGCCACGAATACCGGCTGGAACCGCCGCGCAAGGGCTGCGTCCTTTTCCACATATTTGCGGTATTCATCCAGCGTGGTCGCCCCCACGCAATGCAATTCACCCCGCGCCAACGCCGGTTTGATCAGGTTGGCCGCGTCCATCGCCCCTTCGGATTTACCCGCACCCACCAGCGTGTGCATCTCGTCGATGAACAAGATGACCTCGCCCGCAGCCGCCTCGATTTCCTGACAGGATTGCTTTCAGCCGCTCCTCAAATTCGCCGCGATACTTGGTGCCCGCGATCAGCGACCCCATGTCCAGCGCCATCAGACGTTTGTTGCGCAAGCTCTCCGGCACATCACCATTGATGATGCGCAAGGCCAGCCCTTCCGCAATCGCCGTCTTGCCCACACCCGGATCACCGATCAGCACCGGGTTGTTCTTGGTGCGGCGCGACAGCACCTGCATCGTGCGGCGAATTTCCTCATCGCGCCCGATGATCGGATCGATCTTGCCCTCGCGCGCCGCCTCGGTCAGATCGCGCGCGTATTTCTTCAGTGCGTCATAGCCCGCTTCGGCATTGGCATTGTCAGCCGTGCGGCCCTTGCGCACATCATTGATCGCGGCGTTCAGGGCCTGCGGCGTCACCGCCCCGGCGACCAGCGCATCTTTCGCGCGCCCCGCCACCATGGCCAGCGCCATCAAAACACGCTCCACCGGCACAAAGGCATCGCCCGCCTTCTTGGCCAGCTTGGCCGCCTCATCCAGCACGCGCACCATCGCCGGGTCCATGAATGGCTGTGCATCGCCGCTGACCTTGGGCAACTTCCCCATCGCCAGTGCCAATGCCTCGGTTACCCTTGCCGGTTCGCCGCCCGCGCGTTTGATCAGATTGCTCGCCAGCCCCTGATCATCATCCATCAGCGCTTGCAACAGATGTTCGGGCGCAAGCCGCTGATGGCTTTCCCGCATTGCAATCGTCTGCGCGGCATTCAGAAACCCGCGCGACCGTTCCGTGAACTGCTCAAGGTTCATCGGCTATCTCCTTTGTTCAGCACTGCCCAGACGCCCGATCGCGGCACGTCTGCGTCAGCCTATGTCACTCAGATGGGATCGGCATTGACACAGAGCAAGTCCCCTTCCTCTGTTTAAAACTATCCCACGGGGGTCCGGGGTGTGAAACCCCCGGCGCTTGCCGCAAAAGCTACGGCTCGTAACGCATGTACGCAAAGGCTCCTCCATCCCGCGCCCAGCTTGGCACGTTGATGGTGCCCTGTCCGCCAGTGAATTCCACAATCCGCTGCCGGTTGCCGCCATCCGGGTCGCACAGCACCAGCGCCACGGGCAGATCTGCGGGATGGCCAAGTGTGCCCGGCGGATAGGCGAGATACACCAGATACCGCCCGCAGGGTGATGGATGCGGAAACCAGTTCACGCAATCATCCGCGAACAGCTGCCGCTGATCCGCACCATCCGCGCCCATCACCCAGATCTGCGCATGTCCGCCCCGGTCACAGTTGTAGTAGATTGCTGACCCATCGGCAGAATAATCCGGCCCGTCACAATGCCCCTCGCCTTGCGTCAGGCGCGTCTCGCCACCGCCGTTTGCAGGGATCGCATACACATCCACCACCCGACTACCCCGCGCGGCAACATAGGTCAGCGTGTTGCCATCCGGCGACCAGCCGTGCCACCAGCTTGGTGCCTGTCGCGTCACCGGCTGCGGCACACCGCCGCCCGTGGCCAACATGAATATCTCGGCCCCTTGGTCAGTATGATGTGACAGCACAATTTGCGCACCATCGGGGCTGAAGCCATGGTCATTGTTGCAACGCGTGGCAAAGCCCGTGTCCAACGGTATCAGCGCGGGCTTGTCCAACGGCACACGAAACAGCCGCCCCTCGCCGTTCACCAGAAGCCATGTCCCATCCGGATGCCAGTTCGGTGCCTCGATCCGACCATCGACTTGCAGGACCTGTCGTTCCGCACCCGCTGCCATATCCCAGATGCAAAGAAGCGACCGCATCACTTGTCCTTCGGCGTCACCAACCGCTTGGGCCGCAAATCCTCGGCCGCCTTGAACAGGCTGAAGGTCTGGCCCACGTAATTCACCACGCCCGAGATTTTCTCCAGATAGGCTGTCAATTCCGGCGTCTTTGCCGCCTCGACCATCTGCACGGGGCGATCCGGGCCATCGCCTTCGAACTGTACATAGAACAACGGCTCGCCACGTTTCAGGATGATATCCTTTTCCGGCTCATGCCATTCGAACGCCCACATGATCGGGCGGGGCCAGATATTGATCGGAAACCGCCCGCCAAAGATCGTGCCGGGCAACGGCACCGGGCGATAGTGCGCAAAACTGGAAAGCTGCGTCAGGTAGACCATTTCATCGGCAATAAAACAGTAAGGCAGCGACAACTGGATCGTCGGGCGGTCCGGGTAACGCCATTCGACCTCGGCAACCAGGGTCAGCACATCCCCCAGCTTGTTGCTCCGGATGGGGCTGGCGACGCCTGCACGATTGACCAGTTGCCCCTTGCCGTCCTTGTCGCGGGTAAAGCCGATGTGCATGTCAAACGGGCATTTCACCGCAAAATACCGACTTTCCATCTGGATCACCGCCGGGCAGCGGCTTGCGGATTTGGCATGGGCCTTGTTGGTCTGCCGGAACGACACACGTTCGGGCGGATCATACATCACCGCACCCTTGTCTTGGGTCAGAAACCAACCCACCGTGACAGGGCCCGCGCGCGGGCCGTCTTCGGGTCGGTCAAACGTCAGATTGATATCCATGCTCTGCCTCTTTTTGCGCAAGGTCGCGCCAAACCGGTATCCCTGTCAATGCGCGAGCGCGGCCCGCAATGCCGCAACCTGCGCGCGGTCTGTCCGCCGCGCACCGTCCATCTGAAAGCCCATGGCCTGCGCGCGTGTGCCCGTCGGCACCAGCGCACCGCACGAGGCGTGAACCTCACGCAACGGCAGATGCATCAGATGCGGCAGGGTTGCGGGCGTAATCCCCGCCCCCGGCATGATGGTGCAGGCCGAACCCGCACGGTCCATCATCGCCGCCAGAACCTGCGCCCCCGCCACCGCTGTTGTCGCCCCGCCCGACGACAGGATGCGCCGGATGCCCAGCCGCATCGCAATATCCACGGCGGCCAGCGGATCAGGACACAGATCAACGGCCCGGTGCAGGGTCACGTCCAGACCCGCCGCAACCGCCAGCAAGCGCGCCAGAATGGGTTCGTCCAGTCGCCCGTCCGGCAGCGATGCCCCGATCACCACGCCCGCCAGTCCGGTTGCCCGCGCGGCGGCAATGTCGTCACACATCACGGCAACCTCGGCTTCGTCGAAGACAAAATCCCCGGCACGCGGACGGATCATCGCCATGCAGGGCAGACCGCATCCCGCCGCCACCCGCATGAAACCAACCGACGGCGTCAGCCCGCCAAGCCCAAGTGCGGCACATAACTCGATGCGGTCCGCCCCGCCCGCTACTGCTGCGGCAAGGCCCGCCGGATCATCTACACAGACCTCAAGCAGGATTGCCAAACGCCACCTCCCCCGCGCTTGCGGCCCCCACCAGTCCCGCATCCACGGACACGTGTGCCGGCATCACAAGGGCGCGGTCCATCACCCGCAGGATGCGCGCCCGCACCGCCGCATCCAGCGCCGCGATCAAGGCCGTGTCATTGGCCAGCCCGCCACCCACCGGCACACAATCCGCCCCGATCACATTCACCACCATTGCAAGCGGACCTGCGACCAGACCAAGCCATGCGTCTACCGTGGCCACCTCGCCGCCATGCCAGCGTTGCAGGATGTCATGCGATGTGGCGATGTCACCCGTCAGGTGATGATGCAACCGCTCCAGCCCGCGTGCGCCGCCAATGGTGTCAACACAGCCGGTCTGGCCGCAACCGCAGGCAAAGGCGGGGGTCTGGATCACCGGACCATGGCCCCATTCACCCGCATATCCGCCCGCCCCGGTCACCAGTTGCCCGTCACGCACCAGCCCGCCACCAACCCCGGTGCCAAGAATGATCCCGAACACGCAGGCGTGCCCGCGTCCGGCACCCATCCGCGCCTCGGCCATCGCGAAAGCATCGGCATCGTTCAGAACCAGCACCGGCAGCCCCAGATATGCGCCAAGATCTGTCTCGCAGATCGGTGCCGTCCAGACAGGGGATGTTCGCGATCCTGATCCGCTGCGTATCAGGGTCCACCCCGCCGGGGATCGACAGCGCGACCCCGATCGGATCGCCCCGCACAAATCCCGCCACCGCCGCCGCGAAGGCCGCGAAATCCTGCGTCGGCGTCGCCACCTCGCCCAGCACCGTCAGCACGCCGCCCCGCGACTGCGCCGCCTTGATCCGCGAGCCGCCGATATCGAAACACAGGATCATCGCGACCTTTCCTTGACAGCCCCGCCGCCTGCCCGCATGACGCCAGAAATGATGGGGGAGTGCAATGTCGGATGACCGTTTGATCGTGGCGCTGGATGTGCCGAACGTCGTGCAGGGGCTCGACCTTGCGGCGCGGCTGGGGGATGCCGTGTCGTTCTACAAGATCGGGCTTGGCATGCTGACCGGGGGCGGCTTTGCATTGGCGAACGAGCTGAAGGCCGAGCATGGCAAACGGGTGTTTCTTGACCTCAAGCTGTTCGATATCGGTGCGACGATCGAGGCGGCGGTGCGGGGCATTGCCGGGTATGATCTGGATTTCCTGACCGTGCATGGCGATCCGCAAGTGGTGCGCGCGGCGGCGGAAGGACGGGGCGACAAGGGCCTGAAAATTCTGGCGGTGACGATCCTGACCTCGCTTGACCGCGCCGATCTGGATGCGAACTGCATCAAGCCGGGCGATATCGCTGCCATCACTCTGGAACGCGCGGCCCGCGCATTGGAGGCGGGAGCAGATGGCGTGATCGCCAGCCCGCAAGAGGCCGCCATGATCCGCGCACTGCCGCAGGCGAAGGGACGGCTGATCGTGACGCCGGGCGTGCGGCCTGCGGGGGCCGCTGTGGGCGATCAGAAACGCATCGCGACGCCTGCGCAGGCGATCTCTGACGGGGCAGACCATATCGTGGTGGGCCGCCCGATCTGGCAGGCGGCAGATCCAAGGGCCGCGGCGCTGGCGGTGGTGGCAAGTCTGGGGTGAGGCGAAATTGACGGCTGTCAATTTTCAGGATTATGCAATTAAACCAATAGCTTGATTTTTATTTGGTCTTTCGCGTTAAGACTTTTGAAACATTGCGTGATCGGGGATGGGTGCGTCCGATAGCGTCGGTACCCCCATCAGCAGCCGGTTCCCCGGCCAGTGGTTCCAGTCCGAACCCGGCCTGTCCCAGACCTGGATGCGGCATCAGAACCCGACCACCGAACGCTACCTGCAGGTCACCTCTGCGCGGTCAGTCGTTCACGTCCTTGTCCCAGATCTTTACCTGCCCTTCATGCCGCCCCAGCAGCGCGCGCAAGACGTACCATGCGGCAAGCGAGGCCAGCGCAAAGATCAGGATGGCGACCGGCAGGCTGGACCCCAGCACACCTATCCCGACCAGAAGGCCGGTAAAGACAGCACCCACGGCAAAGCCCAGAAAGATATAGCCGGGGACGATGATCTCAAGCACGCCCAGCGCGAACCCGGCCACGATCCAGACCCACCATGTCGCCCACATCACACGCGTCCTTTCAGCATTTTGAAGGCATCACCAAAGGCATCAAGCGCCTGTGCCGGCACGATGATCGTCTGCTTGCCGGACCCTTGGCCCACCGCCGTCAGCGCCTCGACCTGTTTCAGGGCGACCTGATACTGCGCGGCCTCGATCCCGTTTTCCTTGATCGCCATGGCGATGGTCGCGGTCGCATAAGCCTCGGCATCGGCCAGAACGCGGCGGGCCTTGGATTCCTGTTCGGCGGCATAAAGTTCGGCGTCGGCGTTCAGTTCGACCGCGCGCTTTTTGCCCTCGGCCTCGGTCACTTGCGCGCGCCGCGCCCGTTCGGCGTTGAGCTGTTGCAGCATGGCGGTGCGGGTCGCGTCATCCAGATTGACGTCAAGAATTTCGGCGCGCGTCACCTCGATGCCCCAGTCATCCACCAGCAGGCGCACCTGTTCGCGGATGTTGGTGGCAACTTGGGTGCGGTTCGATTGCAGATGGTCAAGCTCCATCTTGCCGATTTCGGACCGGACGATCCCGGCGACGGTTGTGGCGATGGCGGCATCGACGTCGCGGATGCGATACACGGTCTTTTCCGGTTCGGTGATGCGGTAGAAGACGGAGGTTTCCACCTTGACCAGCACGTTATCGGTGGTGATCGCGTCCTGATGTGCGGTCGGCAACTGACGTTCCAGAATGCTGACCTTGTGGGCGATGCGGTCAAGGAACGGCACGACAAAGTTCAGGCCCGGCCCCAGAACCGAACGCAGGCGGCCAAACCGTTCAACCACATGCTTTTCGGACTGCGGCACGACGCGCACGCCAAGAAAGATGCAAAGAATGATGAAAATGGCGAT
>CAWAPA010000068.1:0-6529 GCA_963783595.1 uncultured Alphaproteobacteria bacterium
TCGCGCAGCCCTTCCACAAACTGTTGTTCTGACATGCCTGGCGGAACCGCAATGACTACATACGGCCTCCCCGACATGTTGCCGCCATTTTCTCCACCCCCAAAACCGCTTGAGCCTCCAGTTCCTGAAAAACAGTCGCATTCCGTGCCATACACAAAGGCGTGATTGAAGGCGGTCATATAGAACGCTTGACCTGAGGTGTACAAGCGCACTTCTAGACCGTCGGGGTCAATTAAAATCATCGGCGATTGCCCCGCATACCCATACACCGACTGCCCCGTCCACCAGCCCCAGCGGGTCCGCCTGCAGATACCGCCCCGTCGTCGGGTCATAATCCCGCATCCAGTTCTGGTGCAGGCCGCTTTCGGCCTGGAACCACTGGCCGGGGAAGCGGGCGGGGATCGGGGTGCCGGTGGTCGTGCGGACGGCGCCGAAGGGGTCGTCGGTGGATCAGACCTCCATGCGGCCCCTCGTCACTGTAAAACGCCCCCCCTTGTCATGGCAAGATCTTGCCGGGGTTCATGCGGTTTTCGGGGTCCAGTGCGGCCTTGATCTGGCGCATGACGGCGATGGCGACGGGGTCTTTCTGCCGCGCCATCGACGGCTTTTTCGACAGGCCGACACCGTGTTCGGCCGAAAAGCTGCCGCCGAGGCTGCGCACGATGTCTTCGATCTGGTTCACCACGCGGTCGGCCAAGGTGGCATCATCCCGCGTCGGGAACACCGTGAAATGGATGTTGCCATCGCCCAGATGCGCCACGGCGAGTGTTTCGGACCCGGCATCCAACGCGGGCAGGGCGGCGTGGATGCGGGCCAGAAAGGGGGCGATGCCATCCAGCGGCAGGGAAATATCGGTGTCGATGGCCGGCTTGCGGTCATAGGTGATTTCGGCCGCAAGCTCGCGCCGGTGCCACATCGCGCGGCGCTGGCCTTCGGTCTGGGCAATCTCGGCATCCATGAGCGTGCCATCTGACAGAAGGGGGGCCAGCGCATCCTCCAGAAGGCCCGTCAGCGGTGTGCGGCCATCGGGGCCGGGGGTGGCGTCGCGGGCGGCTGTGGCACCCAGTTCGACAAGGATCGTGACGGGGGGCGCGGGATCAAAGGCCTGGCGCACATCGGGGCGGGCCTCGGCCAGACGGCGCATGTAGGTATCGGGCATGTATTCGAACGCCTCGACCATGCCGCCCGTCGCATCGCGCAGGGTGTTGAGCAAGGCAAGGGCGGCCTCGACCGACGCCATTGCAAGGGTCGCGGTGGCATAGGCGCGGGGGGCGGGCACCAGTTTCATCACGGCGGCGGTGATGATGCCCAGGGTACCTTCGGCGCCGATGAACAGATCGCGCAGGTCGTAGCCGGAATTATCCTTGTGGAGTTCGGTCATCAGATCAAGCACGCGGCCATCGGCCAGAACGACTTCGACCCCCAGACAGAGGGCGCGGGTGGAGCCATAGCGCAGCACGTTCGATCCGCCCGCATTCGTGGACAGCACGCCGCCGATCATGGCCGAGCCGCGCGCACCGAACCACAGCGGGAAGTAAAGGGCATGTTCGGCCGCCGCCTCGTGCAGGCGGGTCAGCACGACGCCCGCCTCGACCACGGCGACACGGGCGTCGGGGCGGATGTCGCGGATGCGGTTCAGGCGTTCGACGCTGATCATCAGGCCGCCCGTGGTCATCGCGCCACCGACAATCCCCGTCAGCCCTGCCACGGGCACGACCGATACGCCGTGCTTGGCGGCCAGACGCAGGCAGGCGGCAACCTCATCCGTGGTGCCGGGGCGGGCGACGGCCATGGGTTGGGCCGTGTATTTGCCCGTCCAGTCACGGGCATGGCGTTGGGTATCGGCCCCTGTCAGCACATGCGCGGGCCCCAGCAGGGCCGTCAGTTCGGCAATCAGTGACATGGCATCCCCCCCGCAAGTGATGGGATGCAGGATGTTGCGTTTTTGCGCCGGATGCCAGCGCGAAGAATTGACATCGCGGGCGGGTGGGCGATGGTGGGGCCGCAAACCGGAGGTTCCCCATGTTTCGCGCGTTGATCCTTGCCGCCAGCCTGATCCCGACACTTGGGTTGGCCCAGGACCTGCCGCCGCCGCCTGCGGGCACCTATCATATCGACCGCGGCCATACGCGCATCCTGTTCCGGGTCAGCCACCTTGGTCTGTCCAACTTTACCGCGCTGTTCACGGATTATGACGCGACGCTGACTTTTGATCCCGTCAATCCTGCTGCGATGACGCTAACCGCCACGATTGATGCAGGATCGGTTGAAACGCATTACCCCGACCCCGCGCTTGATTTCAACGCGGTGGTCGCGGGGCCGGAATTTCTGGACGCGGCGCAGTTTGCCGCCATCACCTTTACCAGTTCCACCGTCGCACCAACTGGGGACATGACCGCCGATGTGACGGGTGATCTGACGCTGCATGGGGTCACGCAGCCCGTGATACTGCAAGTCACGTTCAATGGTGGCTATGGCCCCACGGATTTCGATCCGGGCGGCGCGCGCATCGGGTTTTCCGCCACGGGGCAGATCATGCGGTCAGACTTTGGCATGGGGTATGGCGTACCTGCACCCGGCACGAATTTCGGGGTCAGCGACAGGGTCGAGATCATCATCGAAGCCGAGTTCACGGGCAACAAGCCCGCGTTCTAAGTAACATGGTTGTGTGCGGCCGTGCCCCATGTGGCACCAACAAAGGTTAACGCCCCGAATTTCCCGTGCTATGATAGACCCATAAAACAAAAAACGTCGAGGAGCAGTTCAATGTCGATCAAAACGATTGCGGTCGTGACCGTAGGCCTATGCGTACCTTCCCTTGTCAGCGCGTTCGAGATGACGGGGGGCGATTTGAGCATCGGGCATTCTGTGTTCATCGATGATACGGACATTGCGCGCAGCAGTCTGGAAGGATCGGTCGAATTGGGCTTTAACCGCAGTTTCGGGGTGCAGATTGATGCGGGCCTGCACCGGTTCAACTTTGCGGGCGAAAATTCAACCACGCTCACCGTGCACGGGATTTATCATCTGAGCGATGCCACGTCCGCCGGCCTTTTCATCGGGGCGGATGAGGTTGCCAATGAAAGCGTGTCATACATCGGGGCAGAAGCCGGACATGATTTTGGCCGTGCCGGGATCGAGGGCTACTTTGCCCTTGGCAACGAGTTCGGATCATTGGGTGACACTGTCGGGATCAGTGGCAGGTTTCAGGCGACAGATACGATTGATGTGGGTGCATCGCTGGACCGGGTTTCGCTAGGTGCCGGTGACGATGTCACACGCTTTGGTCTGCGCGGCGATCTGGCGGTAGGGGAACAGACCGGACTTTTCGCCGAAGCAGGCTCGCTTAACGCCGACGTGGGCGGGGCGTCGGACAGCGAAGCCTTCGTCGGCATCGGCGCGACGTTTTCGTTCGGCGCAAACCGCGGGGCCACCTTTGACCGCCGCGGATTGTCGCGACTGTTGCCGGGCTTGTGACGGCGTTCAGCCGCCCCGGACCGTGTCGATCATCAGTTGCACGTGATCGGGGTTAGCATCGGGCGTGATGCCGTGGCCGAGGTTGAAGATATGCGGCCCACCGCGAAACGCCTGCACCACATGGCGGGTTGCGGCGACAAGGGCCTGTCCGCCGCTGACCATGTGTTCGGGCGCAAGGTTGCCCTGCACACAGCCGTCTTTCTGCACGTTTTCCGCCGCCCATTCCGGGCTGACGGAATTGTCGATGGCCACGCAATCGGCCCCGGTGGCATGGGCAAACCCGATATAGCCCGGCCCCGCTTCACGCGGGAAGGCGATGATCGGCAGGCCGGGGTGGCGGGCTTTCAGCGCGGCGATGATGCGTGGCTGCGGGTTTCACAGCGAAATCGGTGAAATCCTGCCCTTTGAGGCTGCCTGCCCACGAGTCGAACAGCTTTATCACCTCGGCCCCGGCATCCACCTGTGCCGACAGATAGGCAATCGTGCCTTCTGTGATCCGGTCGATCAGCGCCGCAAACGCGGGCCGGTCCGCGTTTTTCAGGGCATGTGCGGCGGCCTGATCGGGCGAGCCTTTGCCCGCGATCATATACGTGGCGACCGTCCATGGCGCACCGGCAAAGCCGATCAGCGTGGTGTCGCGCGGCAATTCGCGTTTCAGAATCCGCAGGGTTTCATAGATCGGATGCAGCGTGTCGTGGATGCCTTCCGTCGGCTTGAGCGCACGCACCCCCGCCATATCGGTGATGGTGGACAGGCGCGGGCCTTCGCCGGTTTCAAACCACAGGTCCGCCCCCAAGGCCTGCGGCAACAGCAGGATGTCGGCAAACAGGATGGCCGCGTCAAAGCCATAGCGCCGGATCGGCTGCAAGGTCACCTCGGCGGCCAGTTCGGAGTTGTAGCAAAGTTTCAGGAAATCCCCCGCCTCGCCCCGTGTCGCGCGGTATTCGGGAAGGTATCGTCCGGCCTGCCGCATCATCCAGATCGGCGGGGTGGGCAGGGTTTCGCCAGCAAGGGCGCGCAGAATGGTTTTGGTCATCGGCTTCTCCTGTTGCCCGTTTCGTCCAATGTGGCGGGGGGGTTGTCAATAGACGTTGTCAGCTTTGATTGACATGGGTATGCCTGTGAACCATGACCCTGACCCTTCCCTCCCCCGCCCAACCCCTGCGTATCGGAACGCGCGGATCGCCCCTTGCGCTATGGCAGGCGCATGAGGTGCGGCGCTGTCTGATGGTGGCGTTTTCGCTGCCGGAAGATGCGTTTGCGATCTGCGTCATCAAGGTGATGGGCGACCAGATACAGGACCGCGCACTGAAGGATATCGGCGGCAAGGGGCTGTTCACGCGCGAGATTGAAGAGGCGCTGCTGGCAGGTGAGATCGACATCGCGGTGCATTCGATGAAGGACATGCCGACGGTGCAGCCGGAGGGCTTGATCCTTGACTGTTATCTGCCGCGCGAAGATGTGCGCGATGCGTTCGTCTCTCCGTCAGTGGCGTCGCTTGCCGATCTGCCGCAGGGGGCGGTGGTGGGGTCGTCGTCATTGCGGCGGCGGGCGCAGCTGGCCCTGCGGCGGCCCGATCTGCAGTTGGTGGAGTTTCGCGGCAACGTGCAGACGCGGATGAAAAAGCTGCAGGATGGCGTGGCGGTGGCGACGTTTCTGGCGATGGCGGGGCTGAACCGGCTGGGCATGACGCATATGGCGCGCGGGCCGGTGGAGGTGACCGAGATGCTGCCAGCGGTGGCACAGGGGGCCATCGGGATTGAACGGCGGCTGGATGACGCGCGGGTGGCGGAATTGCTGGATGCAATTCACGACGGGCCGACGGGTGTGCGGCTGGCGGCGGAGCGCAGTTTCCTCGCGACGCTGGACGGATCGTGCGAGACGCCGATTGCGGGGCTGGCGGTGATCGAAGGGGATCGCATCTGGCTGCGCGGCGAGATTTTGCGCCCCGACGGATCAGAGGCGATTGACGGTGAGGCGCGGGGGGCTGTCAGCGATGCGGTGGTCTTGGGCGATGATCTGGCGCGGCGATTGCTGGGGCAGGCACCGAAGGGGTTTTTCGCGTGGCATTGAACTTGCAGAACCCGTGCCTGTGACTTATATCACCCAGCGAGAGGTTGGCGCGGGCAGGCGCCTCGCCAACCCGGTCAGGTCCGGAAGGAAGCAGCCGCAACGAGACCCGCTTGGGTCGTGTTCAGCCTCTCACCTTGTCGCATGGCGATGAGCTATTCCCTCTCAGAACTTGGCTGGTCGAACTGGTTTGCCAGCCAGATCGGCGATGACGAGGCCGATCTGACGCCTTTGCGCGTCGCCGAGGTGCACCGCACGCGGATGGCTGCATTGGGCGCGGATGGCGCGGTGGATATCGTGGCCCCGCAGCAGAATTCCGCCGAATTTGCCGTGGGCGATTGGGTGCTGGTGAACGATGCGATGACGGTGCAGCGGTTGCTGGACCGCGCCTCCGTGCTGGACCGGCTGACGGCGGCGCGGGACGGGACGGGGGCGGCGACGCAGTTGATTGCGGCGAATGTGGATACGTTGTTCATCACGACATCCTGCAACGCTGATTTCAACGTAGCCCGGTTGGAGCGGTATCTGGCGCTGGCGGCGGGGGCGGGCTGTGTCCCAGTGGTGATATTGACCAAGGCCGACGGCACGGACGCGCCTGAGGATTTCCGGCAGCAGACGCTGGCGTTGCAGCGGGGGCTTGATGTCATCACGCTGGATGCACGCAGTGCGGATGTGGCGGATGATCTGGCGCCGTGGTGCAGGCCGGGGCAGACGGTTGCGCTGGTGGGATCATCCGGGGTGGGGAAATCCACGCTGACGCAGACCCTGACGGGTGAAGTGGCAGAGACGGGCGAGATCCGCGAGGCGGACGGGCGCGGGCGGCATACGACGCGGTTCCGGGCGCTGCGGCCCCTGCTGTCGGGCGGATGGATCATCGACACGCCGGGGATGCGGGCGTTGCAGCCATCGGCACCGGAGGGGATTGATCTGGTTTTCGAGGAAATCACCGATCTGGTCAGCCAGTGCAAATTCCGCGATTGCG
>CAWAPA010000069.1:0-47670 GCA_963783595.1 uncultured Alphaproteobacteria bacterium
CGGCGAAAGGGGTAAGAGCTTGCAACAGACGCGCAAGGCTTGGCCTGCCGCGCATTCCCTGCCACACTGCGCCTGACCTGAAAGCTCCGCCCGCCATGGACCGCGCCGACATCGTGCATGAAAACTTCCGCGCCCGCATTGCGGCGCGTGATTTTCCGCGTGGAAATGCGCCGGCGGGTCCGCTTGCACCCGCGCAGGCCGTGTCGCTTTACCGTGCAGCCTGCCTCAGCCGCGCGCTGGATCGCACCAGCCGCGTGATGCAAAGGGCGGGGCAGGGGTTCTACACCATCGGGTCATCCGGGCACGAAGGCATGGCCGCCGTGGCAGCGGCGCTGCGCCCGACGGATATGGCTTTTCTGCATTACCGCGATGCCGCTTTCCAGATCGCCCGCGCGGATCAGGTGCCGGGTCAAAGCATCGCTTGGGATATGCTGCTGTCCTTTGCCGCATCATCCGAAGACCCGATTTCGGGTGGGCGGCACAAGGTGCTCGGCTCCCGCGCCCTGATGATCCCGCCACAAACCTCCACCATCGCCAGCCACCTGCCCAAGGCCGTGGGGGCCGCCTACAGCATCGGTGCCGCGCGCCGCCTGCGCCCTGAGCATGCGATCCTGCCCGATGATGCGATCATCATGTGCAGCTTCGGCGATGCCTCCGCCAACCATTCCACCGCGCAAGGCGCGTTCAATACCGCAGGCTGGACCGCCTATCAGGGCATCCCCTTGCCCCTGATGTTCGTCTGCGAAGACAACGGCATCGGGATTTCCACCAAGACCCCGCAGGGCTGGATCGCCGCGAATTTCCAGAGCCGCCCCGGCCTTACCTATTTCGCCTGCGACGGCCTTGATCTCTATGACACATACCGCGTGGCATCTGAGGCTGCACATTTCATCCGCACCCGGCGCAAGCCCGCCGTGCTGCACATCCGCACCATCCGGCTTTATGGCCATGCAGGCGCAGACGTGCCCACAACCTACCTGCCAAAAGCGGAGGTGGAGGCGGAAGAGGCGCAGGATCCGCTGCTGCATTCCGTCCGCCTGCTGCATCAGGCTGGGTGCATTGGACCCCGCACAGGCCCTTGCGATCTATGATGAAACCCAAACCCGTGTCGCCCGCATCGCCGATCAGGCGATCACCCGCCCGCGCCTGAAAACCGCCGCCGATGTGATGGCCGCGATCATCCCGCCCCGCCGCGACAACCGCCCGACCAACGGCCCCAGCCCTGACGCCCGCGCGGCAGGCCTTCGGCGGCGATCTGAACGCGATGGATGAGCCCCAGATCATGTCGCGTATCATCAACTGGGCGCTGACCGACCTGATGCTGACCCACCCCGAAATCGTCATGATGGGCGAGGATGTGGGCCGCAAGGGTGGCGTCTACGGCGTGACGCAAAAGCTGACCCAGCGGTTCGGCGCGGACCGGATGATCGACACGCTGCTCGATGAACAATCCATCCTTGGCCTTGCCATCGGCATGGCGCAAAACGGGTTCGTCCCGATGCCCGAGATCCAGTTCCTCGCCTATCTGCACAATGCCGAGGATCAGTTGCGCGGCGAGGCGGCGACGCTGCCGTTCTTCGTCAGCGGGCAATTCACCAACCCGATGGTGCTGCGCATCGCGGGGCTTGGCTATCAGAAAGGCTTCGGCGGGCATTTCCACAATGACAACTCGGTGGCGGTGATCCGTGATATTCCCGGCGTGATCCTTGCCGTGCCATCTAACGGGGCCGATGCCGCGATGATGCTGCGCGAATGCGTGCGGCTGGCCCGCGAAGAACAGCGCGTCGTGGTGTTTCTGGAACCCATCGCGCTTTACCCGATGCGCGATCTGCACGGCGGAAAAGGACGGTGCGTGGATGACCCATTACCCCGCCCCGGACCGGGTGATTCCGTTCGGGCAGGTGGGCGTGACGGGCGACGGGACGGACCTTGCCATCGTCACCTATGGCAATGGCCATTACCTGTCACAGCAGGCCCTGCCGCGCATCACTGCCGCCGGGATCAACGCCCGCGTCGATCGACCTGCGCTGGCTGTCGCCCTTGCCCACCGAAAGCCTGCTCGCCGCAATCCGTGGCTGCGCACGCGTGCTGATCGTCGATGAATGCCGCCGCACCGGGGGGCCCGCCGAAGGGCTGATGGCCCTGATGGCGGAAAACGGCATGTCTGCCACCCGCGTCGTATCCGAAGACAGCTTCATTGCCACAGGCCCCGCCTATGCCGCAACCATGCCATCGGCCGACAGCATCGTTGCGGCGGCAATGCCATGAAAACCGCCGTTGTCATCTGCCCCGGACGTGGCACCTATAACGCGGCCGAAGTCGGAACACTTGCCCGGCATGGCGACCCTACGCTGGTCGCCACCTTCGATCAGGCCCGCGCGGCATTGGGGCAGGAAACCCTGACCGCCCTTGATGCAGGCCCCTACAGCCTTGCCCGCCACAGCCGCGGCGACAATGCCAGCGCGCTGATCTATGCCGCCACCCTGTCGCGATTTTCGGGCCATCCAGGACGTCGACATCGTCGCCGTCACCGGCAATTCGATGGGCTGGTATACCGCCCTCGCCTGCGCGGGCGCGCTGTCGCCGATGGGCGGGTTTGACGTCGTCAACACCATGGGCACGCTGATGCAGGAAACCGGATCGGGGGGCCAGGTGATCTATCCGGTCACGGGCGATGACTGGCAGCCCGACCCCGCATTGCGCGCCAAGGTCATGGCCCGATGCCGCCCGCGCAGGTCTTGCCCTGTCGATTGATCTGGGCGGCATGCTGGTGCTGGCGGGCGATGATGCGGCCCTTGCGGCCTTTACCGCCGCCGTGCCCGCCACGGGCCGCTTTCCCATGCGCCTGCAAAACCACGCGGCCTTCCATACGAACCTGATGGCCCCGGTCGCCACGGCGGGGCAGGCCCGCCTTGCGCACGGCGCCTTCCGCCAGCCGAAGGTGCCGCTGATCGACGGGCGTGGGGCGATCTGGTGGCCGGGGGCAACCGACACCGTGCGCTTTACGACTACACGCTCGGCCATCAGGTGACCGAGCACTTACGATTTCACCCATGCGATCCGCATCGCCGCGCGCGAATTCGCGCCTGATCTGTTCATCGTCACCGGCCCCGGCACCACGCTGGGCGGGGCCGTTGCGCAATCGCTGATTGCCACCGAGTGGCAGGGCATGCGATCAAAATCCGATTTCCAGACACGCCAACAGACGGCACCCCTGATCCTGTCCATGGGAATGGACGATCAGCGCGCCATCGCCACAGGAGGCCACCCATGACCCATGCCGACATCCTCAAGGCCGCAGGCCTGACCAAAGCCGACCTGACCGGCGGCACACTGGCCGTGCGTTCGCCCATCGACGGGACGAACGTTGCGCACGTGCACGAAACCGACCCGTCGCGATATGGCGGGGATCATCGCCCGCCAGCCAGGCACGCGTTCAGGGAATGGCGCGATGTGCCCGCGCCGCGGCGCGGCGAACTGGTGCGTCTTTTGGGCGAGGAATTGCGCGCCGCCAAGGACGAACTCGGGCGCCGTGGTGACGCTGGAGGCCGGCAAGATCACCTCGGAAGGTCTTGGCGAAGTGCAGGAGATGATCGACATCTGCGATTTCGCCGTCGGCCTGTCGCGCCAGATCTACGGCCTGACCATTGCGTCCGAACGCCCCGGCCACCGCATGATGGAAACCTGGCATCCGCTGGGCACCTGCGCGCGTCATTTCCGCCTTCAACTTCCCGGTCGCCGTCTGGTCGTGGAACACGGCGCTTGCGCTGGTCTGCGGCGATCCGGTGATCTGGAAGCCGTCCGAGAAGACGCCGCTGACCGCCATGGCCTCGCATGAAGATCATGGAACGCGCGCTGAAGCGTTTTGGCGACGCGCCTGAGGGACTTGTGCAACTGGTGATCGGCGGCCCGGCCATCGGCGAGGCGCTGGTCGCGTCAAAGGACGTGCCGATCGTCTCGGCCACCGGCTCCACCCGCATGGGCGGCATCGTCGGGCCAAAGGTGGCCGCGCGCTTGGGCCGGCCGATCCTGGAGCTTGGCGGCAACAACGCGATGATCGTGGCACCTTCGGCGGATATGGACATGGCGGTGCGCGCCATCGTGTTTTCGGCCGGTCGGCACGGCGGGCCAGCGCTGCACCTCGCTGCGCCGGCTGATTGCGCATAATTCGATCAGCGATGATCTGGTGGCGAAACTCGCCAAGGCCTATGCCAGCCTGCCCATCGGCGATCCGCGCCAGGCCACGCACCCTGATCGGCCCGCTGATCGATCACGCGTCACGCGACCGGATGCACGCGGCATTGGACGCGGCAAAAGCCGAAGGCGGCATGGTCCATGGCGGCGCAGCCGGTCACTGCGGACGTGCCGCAGGCGGGGCCTATGTCGCCCCCGCCCTGGTCGAAATGCCCAGCCAGACCGCCACCGTCGAGACCGAAACCTTCGCGCCGATCCTCTACGTGCTGGGGTATGATACGCTGGATGAGGCGATCGCACCTGCAAAACGACGTGCCGCAAGGCCTGTCGTCCTGCATCTTCACCCTCAACATGCGCGAGGCAGGGGCGTTTCTGTCGGTCGGCGGGGTCCGACTGCGGCATCGCCAACGTCAACATCGGCCCCTCGGGTGCCGAGATCGGCGGGGCGTTTGGCGGCGAGAAGGAAACCGGCGGCGGGCGCGAAAGCGGATCGGATGCGTGGAAAGGCTACATGCGCCGCCAGACCAACACCGTGAACTATTCGGCTGCCCTGCCGCTGGCGCAGGGCGTGAAATTCGACTTCTGAAAGGGTCAACTCATGTCTTTCTCCAAAGTGACGGTGCTGGGCCTTGGCAAGGTCGGGCATCTGGCCGCAGAAATGCTGGCGGCATCGGGTTTTGATGTGACCGGTGTCGATGCGCGTGCAACGCGCAACGCCGTTCCCATCCCGCGTCGCTGACCTGACCGATGCCGCCCAGATCAAGGCCGCGCTGACGGGTCAGCAGGCGGTGCTGTCCTGCCTGCCCTATCATCTGAACAAGGTCGTGGCGTCCATCGCACACGACCTTGGCCTGCACTATTTCGATCTGACCGAGGATGTGCCGACCACCAAGCATATCCGCGATCTGGCCAAGACCGTCCAAGGGTCTGATGGCCCCGCAATGCGGCCTTGCCCCCGGTTTCGTCGGCATCGTCGGCGCGCATCTGGCCGAACAGTTCGACAAGGTCCGCTCCATCAAACTGCGCGTCGGTGCCTTGCCGCAGAACCCGACGGGGCTTTTGGGCTATGCCTTCAACTGGTCGCCCGAAGGCGTGGTCAACGAATACCTCAACGATTGCGAAGTGATCGAGGAAGGCGTTCTCAAAACCGTCTCGGCCATGGAATGGACCGAGACGATCTATATCGACGGCATGCAGCTTGAGGCGTTCACCACCTCAGGCGGCCTTGGCACGATGTGCGAGACCTATGCCGACCGTGATCGAAAACCTGGACTACAAGACCATGCGCTATCCCGGCCATGTGGAGCTGATGAACTTCTTTTTCCACGAACTTCTGATGCGCGAAAACCGCACCGAGGCGCGGGCGCATCCTGACCAATGCCAAGCCCCCGGTGGATGATGATGTGGTCTATGTCCATGTCGCCGCCGAGGGCTGGACCGATGGCCATTGCGCCGCAAGGAATTCGTGCGCGCCTATTATCCGCTTGAAATCGGCGGAAAAAGCCGCACTGCGATTGCATGGACCACTTCGGCCTCTGTCGTCGCCGTCATCGAAATGGTCCGCGATGGTGCGTTGCCCGACCAGGGCTTCCTGAAGCAGGAAGAGATCCCGCTCGACCCCTATCTCGCCACCCGCACCGGCAATTATTACCAGATCGGGCACCGCAGCCGCCACGGCTGACCCTTGCACATCGCGCGCCAACCGGGTCACATCGCCACCATGACCGATGACACCCGCCTGCGCCTGCGTATCATGTTCGGCTCCAACGCGATGCTGGGGCCGGGCAAGGCCGAACTGCTGGACCATATCGCGCAGACCGGCTCCATCACCGCCGCAGGTCAGCGCATGGGGATGAGCTACAAGCGCGCATGGGGTCTGGTCGAAACCCTGAACGCCACTTTCCGCGAACCCGTGGTTGTCACCGCGCGGGGCGGGGCCAAGGGTGGCGGCGCGCAACTGACCGAAACCG
Source organism: uncultured Alphaproteobacteria bacterium (assembly GCA_963783595.1). GTDB lineage: Bacteria > Pseudomonadota > Alphaproteobacteria > Rhodobacterales > Rhodobacteraceae > JAAFHS01. The sequence continues at coordinate 6,165 of CAWAPA010000069.1, forward strand.
GGAAGGCCGTTCTGGCGCACTACCGCCGCATCGAAGACCGGTTGCGGACGGGCAGCGAGGCCGATCTTGCCGCCTTGCGCGGCCTGCTCGCCGATGTGTCCGACGGGAAATAACGCTTGCCAGTCACGGGACTTGGGATATGTTTCGCCAAACATATCGGACATCCCCCATGCGCGCCCTTCTTCTTGCCCTGCTGATCCCATTGCCGGCCATGGCCGATGACATCACCGTTTTTGCCGCTGCCAGCCTGAAAACCGCACTGGATCAGGTGGCCGCCGATTGGCAGGCCGCAACTGGCGATACCGTGACGCTGGTCTATGGCGGCACCCCCGCGATGGCCAAACAGATCGAACAAGGCGCACCCGCAGATATTTTCATCGCAGCGTCCGTTGACTGGATGGATCATGTGGTCGCCGCTGGCCTGATGCAGCCGGGCACCCGCCGCGATATCCTTGGCAACCGCCTTGTGCTGATCGGCGCTGCGGGGGCAACGCCGGTCACCCTGTCGCCCGATCTTGATCTTGCGGGCCTTCTGGACGGTGGCAAGCTGTCCATGGCGCTGGTCGATGCCGTGCCTGCAGGCCAATACGGCAAGGCCGCACTGACATCGCTTGGCCTGTGGGATGGCGTGGCTGCACAGGTCGCGCAATCCGAAAACGTGCGCGCGGCACTGGCCTTGGTCGCGGTGGGCGAGGCTCCGTTGGGCATCGTCTATGCCTCTGACGCTGTGGCCGAACCACGGGTCAGCGTGGTGGCGAGCTTCCCTGCCGACACCCACCCATCCATCGTCTATCCCGCCGCCCTGACCGCCACGGCCACCGACGGCGCCGCCGCCTTTCTGGATGCCCTGTCTGCCCCTGCGGCCCAAGCCATCTTCACCGCAAACGGCTTTCAGCCCCCATGACGGACTGGCTTTCCCCGGCAGAATGGACTGCGTTCATGCTGTCGTTGCGCGTGGCCTTCTGGGCCACGCTCCTTAGCCTGCCATTCGGTATCCTTGCCGCCCATGCCCTTGCCCGCTGGTCTTTTCCGGGCAAGCAACTGTTCAACGGCCTTGTGCATCTGCCGCTGATCCTGCCCCCTGTCGTCACGGGTTATCTCTTGTTGATGACGTTCGGGCGGCGCGGCTTTGTCGGCGAATGGCTGTATGATCTGACGGGCTTCACCTTCGCCTTCCGCTGGACCGGGGCCGCTCTTGCCGCCGCTGTCATGGCCTTCCCCCTGATGGTCCGCGCCATCCGCCTGTCGATCGAGGCGGTGGATACACGGCTTGAGGCCGCTGCAGGCACGCTTGGCGCATCCCCTCTCTGGGTGTTTGCCACCGTGACCCTGCCGCTGGCACTGCCCGGCGTGTTGGCAGGCGCGATCCTCGCCTTTGCCAAGGCGATGGGCGAATTTGGCGCAACAATCACATTCGTATCCAACATTCCCGGCGAGACGCAAACCATGCCGTCGGCAATATACGAGGCGCTGCAGGTGCCGGGCGGCGAACCCGTGGCCTTCCGGTTGGTGGTGATTGCCGTGGTGGTCGCGATGGGCGCGCTGCTGGCATCCGAATGGGTGTCACGCGCCGTCGCGCGCAGGGTGCAGGGTGTGTGATGCTTGATGTGCGCATCCTTCACCGCTTCGGTGATTTTACGCTGGACGTGGCGTTTTCCGCGCCGCCCGGCCTGACGGCGATCACCGGGCCATCGGGGGCCGGCAAGACCAGCATCATCAACGCCGTCGCGGGCCTGTTCCGCCCCGACGCAGGCGAAGTGCGGTTTCAGGGCGATCTCTTGTTCGGCCCCGGCGTCTGGGTGCCCCCCCACAAGCGCCGCTTTGGCTATGTGTTTCAGGATGCGCGCCTGTTTCCGCATCTGACCGTGCGGCAGAACCTTGCCTTTGGCGCTTGGTTTTCGGGGGGGGCAGCCGATATGGGCGGTGTGGTCGATATGCTGGGCATCGGGGGCCTGCTTTCGCGGCGTCCAGCGGCCCTGTCGGGTGGCGAACGGCAACGCGTGGCCTTGGGGCGGGCTTTGCTCGCGCGGCCCCGGATGCTGTTGATGGATGAACCGCTGGCCAGCCTTGATACCGCCCGCAAGGACGAGATTCTGCCCTATCTGGAACGGGTCCGCGATGCCGGAACGCCCATCCTCTATGTCACCCATGCGGCGGATGAGGTGGCCCGCCTGGCCACAACCGTGATCCGTATCCGCGATGGCCGCGTGGTCGGCGACGCTGCAGGGCAGGTGCCTGCGCCCGATCACGCAATGTTTCAAAAGTGTTAACGCAATCCCTGTCTGAAAATTCAAGTATATTGAATTAAAAAGGAAATCCTGAAAATTGACAGCCGTCAATTTTGCAGTCTCACAACCCCTCGAACGCGCAAAGCGCATGCACGTCCATCCCCATCCCCTCCAGTTTTTTCCGCCCGCCAAGGTCGGGCAGGTCCACCACGAACGCGCAGCCCACCACCTCGGCCCCCAGCCGTTCAATCAACCGGATGCCTGCCTCTGCCGTGCCCCCCGTCGCCAGCAGATCATCCACCAGCAGCACCTTCTCGCCCGGCGTCATCGCATCGTCATGCACCTCCACCACCGCCTCGCCGTATTCCAGCTTGTAATCCTGCGCGATGGTGCGGCCTGGCAGCTTGCCTTTCTTGCGGATGGGCACGAACCCCGTCGATAACTGATGCGCCACCGCCCCGCCAAGGATGAACCCCCGCGCCTCCAGCCCCGCCACCTTGTCAATCCGCATGCCGGCATAGGGGGCGAGCAGTTGGTCGACGCACATCCGAAACCCGCGCGGATCGGCAAAAAGCGTCGTCACATCGCGGAACAGGATGCCCTCGTGCGGGAAATCCACGATGGTGCGGATATAGTCTTTCACGGTCTTTTTCATGGGGCCCCTCAGGCGTTCAGAACACGGCCCGCGACCGCATCGAGGTTTCGGATCAGATCGGGATCGCGCTTGTCGGGTGCCGTCATGATCGCATGATCAAGCGCGCGGTCACAGCCATGCAGGCAGGGCGCGCGGTCGCGGTCCAACGCTGCCGCAAGCCGCATGATCATCGTGCGCGCTGACCCGGCATTGGCTGTCAGCGTTGCAATCACCTGCGCCACATCAACCGCGCCGTGGTCTTCGTGCCAACAGTCATAATCGGTGACCATCGCGACGGATGCATAACAAAGCTCCGCCTCGCGCGCGAGTTTCGCTTCCGGCATGCCGGTCATGCCGATCACATCCGCGCCCCAACTGCGATAAAGCCGCGATTCTGCGAGGGTGGAAAATTGCGGACCCTCCATCGCAAGATATGTGCCCCCCACATGCACCTTTGGCCCATCGATGGCGGTGGCACAGGCCGCCGACAGGCGCGGGCAGGTCGGATGTGCCACGCTGACATGGGCCACACAACCGGGGCCGAAAAACGATTTCTCACGCGCAAATGTGCGGTCGATGTATTGATCCACGATCACGAAATCACCCGGCGCATAATCCGCGCGCAAGGACCCGCAGGCCGATACCGCCACCACATCCGTCACCCCGATGCGTTTCAGCGCATCAATGTTCGCACGGTAGTTCACCGTCGATGGCGTCTGCACATGCCCGCGTCCGTGGCGGGGCAGGAAGGCCACTGGCAAACCGTTCAGATGCCCGGTCAGGATGTGATCGGACGGCTTGCCCCAAGGCGTTGCAACCTCGACCCAGGTTGCCCCTTCCAGCCCGTCAATCTGGTAAACCCCCGAACCGCCGATAACGCCAAGCATGGTTTGCATGCGGCTCCCCTGACTGTGCCAGCGGCCAGACTAGCGGCGGACAACCGGAGGGGGAAGGGGGTATTGGTCGGCTGTCCTGCCATGAAAGTCCCTGCGGACGACCCCGTTCAGCTGCCGGGCCGTGGCAGCGTCACCAGATCGCGCACCACCGCGTAATCCATGTACCCCAGTCGCGCCATCGGGCGGTAGCGGGTCACGTCAAAGCGGCCATCAACAAGACAGTCGTCGCGCAGGTGAATGCCAGTCACTTCACCAATCGCCATGAAATCGGTTCCGCCTTTCAGGGGGACGATCTGCAGAAGGCGGCATTCCAGTGTGGCTGGGGCGCTTGCAACGCGGGGGCAATCGATGCTGCTGCATTCGGCCTTCCGGACGCCAACATGCGAAAACTCATCCGTGCCACGCGGCAGGGTGGCGGAGGTTTCGCTCATCCGGTGAAACATCGCTTCTTCCACCACGTTCACTGCGAAAACGCCGCTATCGCGGGCATTGGCGATGCTGTCTTTCATGCCGCCTGCGAACATCACCTGTGGCGGCGCGTCGGTGACGGCGTTGAAAAAGGAATAGGGCGCAAGGTTGTCGCCATGTGCGCTGCGGGTCGACACCCACGCAATCGGACGCGGCGACACGATGGCCTTGAACGGATTGTGTCGCAGACCATGGCCGTCAGCAGGGTGATAGAACATCGCGCACCTTTGATGGTTTGTCGTTGTCGTATCGCCGTGTTACGGGCGTTTCCAGCAGATTGTGGGATCATGCCCTTGTACCGTTTGGAAGAAGAGACGGAAGACGATTGGTGGGAGGTTGAGGCGCTCTATGACCTGTGCTTTGCGCCGGGTCGTACGGCGCTGTCGTCCTACCGGCTGCGTGACGGCGTCCCGACGGTGGCCGCGCTTTGCGGGGTGTTGCGCGATGACGATGGCACGCTGGCCGCCGCCATTCGGTATTGGCCAGCCGAGATTGGCGAGCATGATCTGCTGCTGCTGGGTCCGATTGCGGTGCATCCGACGCGGCAAGGCGAAGGGCTGGGCGCGCTTCTGATTACCGAAAGTCTGGCCGAGGCGCGGCGCATCGGGTGGGAACGCGCGCTGCTGGTCGGGGACGCGCCCTACTATGCCCGGTTCGGGTTTCAGCGTTTGGAAGGGGTGGTGATGCCGCCACCGACCAACCCGGACCGGGTGCTTGGGTTGGCCCTGAAGCGAGGGGCGTGGGACGGCATCTCGGGGGCTGTCACCAAGGCGCGGATGTGAAATCGGGGATGGCGGCCTTGTGTGGCGCGCGGGTTGGATTATCTGTGAGTTATGACCGATTTGCCCGTGCCCGCCCTGATTGACCCCAAGCCCGCAATTGCGGCGCTGGCGACGCGTTACCGGCGGGCGAATGGCCCGGTAATGGCGTTGATGGCGCGGTTGGGCGGAACTGTGGAAGGCCAGATGAAGGCGCTGCCGCCGTCCTTGCGCAGTCAGATCGAGCGGGTGACGCAGGCCGCGCTGGAACGTGCGCATGGCGTGGCGGCGCGCGGGCCGGATCTTGGGCGGCAGGGCCATGTGCTGACTGTGATGGCGACGGGGGCGGCGGGCGGTGTGGGCGGGTTGCCAACGGCGCTGGCCGAACTGCCGGTGACGGTAACGGTGATCCTGCATGCGATCCGGGCTGCGGCAGTCGAGGCGGGATATGATCCAGACGATCCCGCCATCCGGGCCGAGTGCTTGCAAGTTTTCGGGGCGGGCAGTCCGCTTGCCGGGGATGACGGCGTGAACACCTCGCTGATCGCGGCGCGGTTGGCGGTGACGGGATCAGCGGTGCAGACAGTTATCGCGGCGGTGGCGCCGCGTCTGGCGGCGGCGCTGGGCCAAAAGCTGCTGGCGCAAGCCGTGCCGATCATCGGGGCGGTGACCGGGGCCACGCTGAACGCGGCTTACATGCGCTATTACCGCGAGATCGCGCGCATCCGGTTTGCGCTGTTGCGGCTGGCGGAGGTGCATGGGGCAGAGGCGGTGCTGACACAGTTCCGCGATCAGGTCGTGCCGCAGGTGACCAAGGCTTAGGTTTTTTGCGTGCGGCAGCGATCCGAACAGTAGCGGACCTGATCCCAGACCTTTTCCCATTTCTTGCGCCACACAAACGGCCGACCGCAGGTGGCGCAGATCTTGGTTGGCAGGTCGGATTTGCGGATCATCTTGGGCATGACGCGAAGATGGTGCCGGGAATGGCGGGGTCAATGGTGAAATTGACGGCTGTCAATTTTCAAGATTATCTTTTAAATACATGATCTTAGTTTTTATTTTGCGATTTGGATTAACGATTTTGAAATATTCCGTGATCGGTGTGAACCAGAGATTTCACTGACGCTTAGCCAATTAACTAAGTTTTTACTTGTATGCGGCTGGGCGCGAAGATACTTAGGCTTATGGCTAAGTACGAACCTGATCTTTCGCTTTTGTTTCACGCGCTGTCAGATGCGACACGCCGGGCGATGCTTGCGCGGCTGGCAGAGGGGCCTGCGGCGGTCAGCGCGCTTGCCGTGCCGACGGGTTTACGTCTGCCGACGGTGATGCAGCATCTGGCGGTGCTGGAGGCGGCGGGGCTGATTTCCACGACAAAGGACGGGCGGGTGCGATCCTGCGCGCTGGTGCCTGCGGCGCTGACCCCGGCACGGGAGTGGCTGGATGCACAGCGCGCGATGTGGGAGGCGCGGCTGGACCGTCTGGATGAATATGTGACCACATTGATGGAGAGGAAAGAGGATGGAACTTGACCCCGATCTTGATCTGGTGCTGACGCGCGAGATCAACGCGCCGCGTGATCTGCTGTATACCTGCTGGACCACGCCCGAACATCTGATGCAGTGGTTCGTGCCGAAGCCGCACAAGGTGACGGGTTGCGAGCTGGATGTCCGGGTCGGGGGCGCGTGCAACACCACGTTCGACGTGGACGGCAACATCATCGAAAACAAAGGCGTCTACCTTGAGGTGATCCCGAACGAAAAGATCGTTTTCACAGATACCTACAGTGTCGGATGGAAGCCTGTGGCCGAGCCGTTCATGACGGCGATCATAACATTTGCGGATCTGGGCGGTGGGCGCACACGCTATACCGCCGTGGCGCGACACAGGACTGCGGACATTGCGAAGACGCACAAGGACATGGGATTTTACGATGGCTGGGGCATGGCGACCACGCAACTTGAGGACTATGCGCGAGGGTTGATGGCATGAGTGCCGATGACCGCACGATGCTGTTGGAGCGGGTGATCAAGGCCCCCGTGGCGGTGGTGTGGGGCGCGTGGATGAACCCGAAGACGCTACCGGAATGGTGGGGGCCGGAGGGATTTTCCTGTCGCACATCGCGGATTGATCTGCGCGCGGGCGGCGAATGGGTGTTCGACATGATCGGCCCGGACGGCACGGTATATCCGAACCATCATCGTTATACGCTGGTGCAGCCCGAGGCGCGGATCGAATATACGCTGCATTGGGGTGAGAACGGGCCCAAACATGCGGATGCCTGGGCGACGTTCGAGGATTTGGGCGGCGCGACGAAGGTGACGCTGGCGATGGTATTCATCACGGCGCAGGAATATGAAAACGCCAAGGGATTTGGTGCGGTGGAACTGGGGCTTCAGACCTTGGGCAAACTGGCGCGGTTCGTGGGGGCGGGATGATCGCGCCGCGTCTGGTGATCGTGAATGACTACAAGCTGCTGTCATCCGTGGCGGCATTCACAACTGAAATCACGTCACTTGCCACGCGTGTGCGGGATGAAGGACATGTGGGCGTCCGAAGCTATCTGTTCTATGCGCGCGCAGAGGATGCGACGGCGCGAGCCATCATCCACTATACCGACCCTGACGCGTGGATCGGGCATCATGATATTGCCTTTGATTGGCCCGAGATGAAGGCCCTGCACCGCGTCGCGCGGCTGGCGCAGGTGACCTTTCATGGCGAGCTTACCAAAGCGATATGCGACTGGATGGTGCGGGCCGGGCTGTCCGTGCCGATTGTGCATTACCCGGATTTTGCGTCAGGTTTTGTGCGGGCGGATTGAGCCGCACTTAGAACTCGAACCGCGCCTGACGGCTGGGTTCGGTCTTGACCGGGTCGCGCACAAAGCGGCGGGTGCCGTCTTTACGGCTGGCATGTTTGGTCACGATGGCGGCGGCGTCTGCCGGGTAGGCGGGGGTTTTGCGCAAAGCCCAAACGCGGTCACGGGCGGATTTTGCCGCTGACGCCACGTCGATGATGGGTTCAGGATAGCGGTGACCCAGAAGGCTGGCGGCGCCGGGCCATTTCCACGGTTCCTGCAGGAACGCATCCGGCACGGCGGCCAGTTCGGGCAGCCAGCGGCGGGTGAAGGTGCCTGTCGGGTCTTGCTCCACCCCTTGTTTGATGGGGTTGTAGATGCGGGGCGTGTTGATGCCGGTGGTGCCCGATTGCATTTGCACCTGCGGCCAGTGGATGCCCGGTTCATAGTCAGTGAACAGGCGGGCAAGGACGGGGCCTGAGCTGCGCCAGTCCAGCCAGAGGTGGTACGAGGCGACCGACATCAGCATCGCGCGCATGCGGAAATTCAGCCAGCCCGTGGCGGCAAGATAGCGCATGCAGGCATCGACAAAGGGCAGGCCGGTTTCGCCGTTTTCCCATGCCGCGAGGGCGGTTGAGGGATCGCTTCGGGCGCAGGCCCTCAGTCGCGCGGTGCAGGCAGCGGGTCTCGATGCTGGGTTGATCTTCCAGCTTTTGCATGAAGTGGTCGCGCCATGCGAGGCGGGATTGAAAGCTGCGCAATGATGGCCCGATGCCACCCGGCGGGCGCATCGATTGGCGCAGCGTGGTGGCCTGCGCCACCTCGCGCCCCGAAAGGCAACCCATGGCAAGATAGGGCGACAGGCGTGAACAGGCGCGTTCCCCCGTGACGGGAGATGACATCGCGGCGCGGTAAGGTGCGGCGCGGGTGGCGAGGAAGCTGTCAAGCGTGGCAAGCCCGGTCTGCCGCCCGCCGGTCTGCCGGTGCGGGCAGGGATCATCGTTCAGGCGCAGGGCACGGGCGGTCGGGATGGGGCCGGGTTCAACCCCGGCAAGGCCGCGCAGGGCGGGCGGCGGCGATTTGTGGCAGGGCGGTGAAGGCGTCGCGCTGTGCGGCCCATGCATTCCGGCTGGCAAGGCGGCGGATGACGCCCGATTGCGGAAGTTCGGTCCAGTCAATGCCGGTGCTGCGCGCCCAAGCGCCGACACGGCGGTCGCGGGCATAGGTCCACAGATTGCCGGTTTCGGCGTGGCTGATGATGCGGGTGATGGCGTGACCGCGGCAGAACCGGGCGAGGATCTCTGTGGCGTCCCCGGTGCGGATGATCAGGGGCGCGCCGAGGCTGCCCAGGTCATCGCGCAGATCGGCGAGGCATTCGGCGGTAAAGGCCCATTGCCGCGCGGAGGTGTCGGGCAGGCGCCAGTAGTCAGGCTCAACAATGTAGAGCGGCAGAACGGGGCCAATCCCTGCGGCCATCGCAAGGGCGGCGTGGTCATGGATGCGCAGATCACGCTTGAACCAGAGAAGAACATTCATGGAACAAACATATCCGATTGCGGGCGGCATACAAACGGAAAACGGCAGCGCCGGGGGCGCTGCAACGTCGGGGCCTCTAGGGTGTGGTGGTGCCGCCATCGGGCAGCGGCTGGGCCGGAATATCCGGTGCGGGGGTCGGCAGATCAGCCGGTGGCAAATCACCATCGGGCGTTGCGGGAGGATCGGCCACAGGGGGTTGCGCGGGGTCTGCGGGCGGCGTTGTGGGGGTCGGATCGCCGGTGCGGTCGTCAATTTCGGCGGCATTGTTGTCAGCCGGGGTGCCGTTGTCGGCCGTGTCCATCAGCAACCAGAACAACAGCAACAGCGCAAACGCAACCACGGCGATGATCCCGTAGATCGGTCCGCGATGGCGACGTTCCTGGGTTTCGAGGTTAGTCTGTGGCGCGGACATGGGGCATTCCTTTCTGCGGATGGGCCGTTGAAGCGGCCAGAACAGGGGATTAACGTGGCGCGGCAGCCATGGTTCCCTCAAACGGCAGGACAAGATGACAGACCAAAGCCCTCAGCCCATTCGCCTTGCGGATTATCAGCCCTATCCGTTTGTGGTGGACCATGTCGGTCTGACATTCCGGCTGTCTCCCGATGCCACGCGGGTGTCAGCGCGGCTGGCGTTTTCGCCCAATCCGGCGCGGGCGGGGCGGCATGATCTGCGGCTGGACGGCGAAGGGTTGCGGCTGTTGTCGCTGCGGGTGGACGGCAAGGCGGTGCAGGTGACCCCGGATGCAACCGGGCTGACGGTGCCTGCGGCGCTGTTGCCGAAAGGTGCGTTCGTGCTGGAGACGGAGGTGGAGATTTCGCCTGCGGGCAATACCGCGCTGGAGGGGCTGTATATGTCGGGGGGCATGTATTGCACCCAGTGCGAGGCGGAGGGGTTTCGCAAGATCACCTTCTACCCCGACCGCCCCGATGTGATGGCCCCGTTTCATGTGCGCGTCGAAGGCGACATGCCGGTGCTGCTGTCAAACGGCAATCCGGGTGCGTCGGGGCCGGGGTGGGCGGAATGGGATGATCCATGGCCCAAGCCTGCCTATCTGTTCGCGTTGGTGGCGGGTGACCTGGTGGCGCATGCGGCTGATTTCGTGACCCGGTCGGGGCGCAAGGTCGGGCTGAACATCTGGGTGCGCAAGGGCGACGAGGACCGCTGCGCCTATGCGATGGACAGCCTGATCCGGTCGATGCGCTGGGATGAAGAGGTTTACGGGCGCGAATACGACTTGGACATTTTCAACATTGTGGCCGTGGATGACTTCAATATGGGCGCGATGGAGAACAAGGGATTGAACATTTTCAACTCCAAATACGTTCTGGCCAGCCCGGAAACCGCGACGGATGATGATTTTGCACGGATCGAGGCGATCATCGCGCATGAGTATTTTCACAACTGGACGGGCAATCGGATTACCTGCCGCGACTGGTTTCAGTTGTGCCTGAAGGAAGGGCTGACGGTGTTCCGCGATCAGCAGTTCAGCGGCGACATGCGCAGCCATGCGGTCAAGCGGATCGAGGATGTGCTGATGTTGCGCGCGCGGCAGTTCCGCGAGGATGGTGGGCCGCTGGCACATGCGGTGCGACCTGAAACCTATGTTGAGATCAACAACTTCTACACCGCCACGATCTATGAAAAGGGCGCGGAAATCATCGGGATGCTGAAGCGGCTGGTGGGGGAGGACGGCTACAAGCGCGCGCTTGATCTGTATTTTGACCGGCATGATGGCGAGGCGGCGACGATTGAAGACTGGCTGACGGTGTTTCAGGATGCGACGGGGCGTGACCTTGCGCAGTTCAAACGTTGGTATTCCGAGGCGGGCACGCCGCGCCTGACGGTGACAGAGGAATGGGCGGATGGTGCGTTTACGTTGACCTTTACCCAGACCAACCCACCCACGCCGGGGCAACCGGAGAAGGGGGCCAAGGTCATTCCGGTTGCGGTGGGGCTGTTGAACCCGAATGGCGATGAGGTTGTGCCGACGCAGGTTCTGGAAATGACGCAAGGCACGCAAAGTTTCCGGTTCGACGGGCTGGCCAGCCGCCCGGTCCCGTCAATCTTGCGGGGATTTTCGGCACCTGTGGTGCTGGAGCGCACGGTCAGCCCCGAAGAGCGCGCCTTCCTTCTGGCGCATGACACCGACCCGTTCAACAAATGGGAGGCGGGACGCGCACTGGCCAAGGATGTGCTGGTGGGCATGGTGACGGTGGATGCGCGGCCGGGCCCCGATTGGCTGGATGCACTGGCGGCGGTGGCGCGGGACGATGCGCTTGACCCTGCGTTCCGGGCGCTGTGTCTGCGGCTGCCATCGGATGATGATATGGCGCAGACGCTGCATGCTGGCGGGGTGGTGCCCGATCCTGCACGGATACATGCGGTTCGCCGGGCGGCGCGGCAGGCGATTGCGCAGCATCTGTCCGGACTGCTGCCGGGACTGATCGCGGATATGTCCGAACCGGGCCCGTTCAGCCCAAGCGCGCGGGCGGGCGGGCGGCGGGCGTTGCGCAATGCGGCGGTGGGGTATCTGTCGCTGGTCGATGATGGCGCGGCGGCAACCCGGCTGTTCGATGCCGCCAACAACATGACGGACGAGATCGAGGGGATGGGATCGCTGCTGGATATCGGGCGCGGGCAGGATGCGGTGGCGCGGTTCGCGGCGCGCTGGGCCGACAATGCCAATGTGATGGACAAGTGGTTTGCGATGCAGGTGATGTTTGCGGCCCCCGACCGGATGGCCGCAGTGGCGACGGACCTGACGCAGCATCCGCTGTTCAACTGGAAGAACCCGAACCGGTTCCGTGCGGTGATCGGCGCGGCGTCGGCCAATCATGCGGGCTTTCATCATGTGACGGGGGATGGCTACAGGTTCGTGGCGGACTGGCTGATGCGGCTGGACCCGGTGAACCCGCAGACGACGGCGCGGATGTCGACGGCGTTCGAAACATGGCCACGTTATGATGCCGGGCGGCGCCGGTTGGTGCGGGCCGCCTTGGAACGCATGGCGCAAATGCCGGGGATCAGCCGTGATCTGGGCGAAATGGTCGGGCGGATGCTGGCTGCGGGATAACCGATTGACGCCATGATGTTGCCACGCATAGCCTTTAGATGTGGTGCAAACATATGAGGATGCGATGCCGTTCATTCTGGGACTTCTGGCGTTGATCGGGGTTGCGTATTTCTGGGCGCAGCGGGCACGCAATGCAGCCGACATGACGCGCGAGCTGGCGGGTGTTGCATCCGACGTGGCGGCGGCGGCGCGGCGGCTTGGCTTTCGTCGCCGGGTGAATGTGCATCCGGTAGAAGGGCTTGATGACCCGGATGTGGCGATTGCCGGGGCGGGAATTGCGTTTCTGGAGCTTGGCGGGCTGCCATCGACCGAACAGCAGGATGCGCTGACGCGCAGTCTTCAGTCGCGGCTGGGAATGGACCATGAAAAGGCGCGCGAGGCGTTGATTCTGGGCCGCTGGCTGGTGACAGAGTCGAATGGCCCGCAGCCGGGTCTGACGCGGCTGGTGCGCAAGCTGTCAAAGATGAAGGGGCAGGCGGGGTTTGAGCCGCTGATGCTGGTGTTGCGCGATGTGACCGAGGCGAACGCCGGTGTGCTGTCACCCCAGCAGGGTGATGCGCTGGATGAGGTCAAACATATCTACCGGTTGTAACGGCGGTGGGTGCAAGCACGACCCGACGGGTCAGCCGGGCTGACAATAGGCCTGATCGCTGACCCAGCCTGCCATGTCGGCGCGTTTGGAGGCGGCGCGGAACGGGGCCCAGTCGCGGCCCATACCACGATTGCCACCCCCGGCGACAAGGCCGTCACGGCCGACCTGCGCTGCCGCGATGCGCACGGCGCAGGCAAGATTGGCGGTGCCATCCTTCAATGCGGACGAGGATTGCGCCGCACAGCCGTACTGGTGGGCGGTCGCGGGCGAAATCTGTGTCAGGCCGATCCAGCGACCACCACCACCGGCGGCGGTGGGGTTCCATGTGCTTTCGTGTTTGGCCAATGCGGAAAACATTGCAACCCAGAAGGCACGGCGTTCGGCAAGGGTGGCGGTTTCATAGCCGGGGCACCACTGGGCCACATCGGCGGGCACGGTGCCGGCAAGCGCATTGTCATATTGCGCGACGGCGACAAGGGTGGCTTGGGTCCATTGATCGGCTTCGGGACGGTGATCCCACCGCATCAGGGGCAGGGCTGCAAGCGGATCATCCTTGATTCTTTCGGGATTGGTGCCACCGACACACCCTGCAAGCAGGGCCACAACAAGACCCAGAACCATTGACGATAATCGCATTCATGCACCGATTGGCAGCGATGCGCCCCGTTTGCGCAACCCGCGTCTTCTTTCGATTCTTGGCGAGTCATTCAACCCGCCCAATGCAGATGCAGCATTTATCGGCGGTGTTTTGCCCATGGGCCTCTTGCCGGGCGTCCGCGTGGTGCCTAAACAAGACGAGAATTGAAAGGGATTTCCGATGCTCGATCTGACCTATGCCGCGCCCAAGCCAAAGGTGATTGCCGGGGCGAAACATGACTGGGAACTGGTCATCGGGATGGAGATTCACGCGCAGGTGGCGTCCAATGCCAAGCTGTTTTCGGGGGCATCGACGGGGGTTGGTGCAGAGCCGAACAGTCACGTGGCGATGGTGGATGCGGCGATGCCGGGGATGCTGCCGGTTATCAACGAATTCTGTGTGGAGCAGGCAGTGCGGTCGGGGCTGGGGCTGAAGGCCGCGATCAATCTGGTCAGCGCGTTTGACCGCAAGAACTATTTCTATCCCGACCTGCCGCAGGGGTATCAGATTTCACAGCTTTACCATCCGATCGTGGGCGAGGGCGAGGTGCTGGTGGAATTGTCAGCGGGCGTGGCCCGTCTGGTCAGGATCGAACGCATTCATCTGGAACAGGATGCCGGAAAGTCGATCCATGACATGGACCCCACGATGTCTTTCGTGGATTTCAACCGCACCGGCGTGGCCTTGATGGAAATCGTCAGCCGCCCCGATATTCGCGGCCCGGAGGAGGCTGCGGCCTATGTGGTGAAGATGCGCCAGATTTTGCGGTATCTGGGGACTTGCGATGGCAACATGCAGAACGGGAATTTGCGGGCGGATGTGAACGTATCGGTCTGCCGTCCGGGGCAGTACGAGAAGTATCAGGCAAGCCAGGATTTCGGCCATCTTGGCACGCGTTGCGAGATCAAGAACATGAATTCGATGCGGTTCATTCAGGCGGCAATCGACTATGAGGCGCGGCGGCAGATTGCCATTCTGGAGGATGGCGGGTCTGTGTTGCAGGAAACGCGGCTTTATGACCCAGACAAGGGCGAGACGCGCAGCATGCGCGGCAAGGAAGAGGCGCATGATTATCGCTATTTCCCCTGCCCGGACTTGCTGCCGTTGGAGATTGAGCAGGCGTGGGTGGATCAGATCAAGGCGACCATGCCGGAATTGCCCGATGCCAAGAAGGCGCGGTTCATGGGGGACTATGGCCTGACGGATTATGATGCGAGCGTGCTGACGGCGGAACTCGATGCGGCGGGGTTCTTTGAGGATGTGGCACGGGGGCGTGATGGCAAGCAGGCGGCCAACTGGGTCATCAATGAATTGTTCGGGCGGCTGAACAAGGAAGGGCTGGGGATCGAGGCATCGCCTGTCTCGGCGGCGCAATTGGGCGGCGTGCTTGATCTGATGGCGTCGGGCGAGATCAGCGGCAAGATGGCGAAAGACCTGTTCGAAATCATCTGGACGGATGGTGGTGATCCGGCGGCAGTTGCCGCTGCGCGGGGGATGAAGCAGGTCACGGATACCGGGGCCATCGAGGCGGCGGTGGACAAGGTGATCGCGGAAAACCCGGCGCAGGTGGAAAAGGCGCGCGCGAATCCCAAGCTCGCGGGTTGGTTCGTGGGGCAGGTCATCAAGGCAACCGGTGGCAAGGCGAACCCGGCGGTCGTGAATGATCTGGTGGCGAAAAAGCTGGAGCTTTAGCGCCGGATATTGGGATTGGCGAAGGCCCGCCCACCACATGCGGGTGTTGTGGCGCGAAACCCCCGCAGTTGGCGGATTGCCGCGCGCTTGCTTGGCGAGGCAGGCAAAATCGCCTATGTTCCGCGCTGTGGTGGGAGGCGTGCATGACGCAATTTGAATACAAGGTGGTTCCGGCCCCGGTCAGGGCCGAAAAGGTGCGCGGGGCGAAAACCGTGCAGGACCGGTTTGCCGCGACCCTTCAGGGCGTGATGAACGATCTGGGCCGTGACGGGTGGGAATACCTGCGCGCCGATACGCTGCCGGTCGAAGAACGTGTCGGCTTTACCGGGCGTCAGACGGTGTTTCAGAACATGCTGGTGTTCCGGCGGGTACTTGCTGTCGCAGCGAGCGATATGCCGGCAATCGGCATGGTAGAGGCGCGCGCACCGGACGTGCGGATCAGCGGTGGGGCCGCCGCACCCGTGATACCCGCGCCGCGCGTGGATTGGCCGATTGACGGTGCCGCGCCAGTTTTGGGTCCGGCACGGCCATTGGCCGCCGAATAGCAGGGACGATGGGCCGCGTGGCCCATTGCCCTTTCAGGCGACGATGGTCGCTTCGGTTGCCGCGCGCAGTTCATCTTCCGTGACGCCATCGGCGCATTCGACAATGCGCAAACCGCCCTCCACCACATCCAGCACGCCAAGATTGGTGATGATCCGGTCCACCACGGCGCGGCCCGTCAGGGGCAGGGTGCAGGATTTCAGCACTTTGGATTCGCCGTGTTTCGATGTGTGATCCATCACCACGACGACGCGGCCCACACCTGCGACAAGATCCATGGCACCGCCCATGCCCTTGACCAGCTTGCCGGGGATCATCCAGTTCGCCAGATCGCCGTTTTCGGCAACCTCCATCGCACCGAGGATGGCCATGGCGATCTTGCCGCCCCGGATCATCGCAAAGGACTGCGCACTGTCGAAAAACGCGGTTTGCGGCAGTTCGGTGATGGTTTGTTTGCCAGCATTGATCAGATCGGCATCTTCTTCGCCTTCATACGGGAAGGGCCCCATGCCGAGCATGCCGTTTTCGGATTGCAGCGTGACTTCAATGCCTTGTGGAATATAGTTCGACACAAGGGTCGGGATGCCGATGCCAAGGTTGACATACCAGCCATCCTGCAGTTCCTGTGCGGCGCGCGCCGCCATTTGATTGCGATCCCAAGGCATTACACGGCTTCCTTCTTGCGAACGGTGCGCTGTTCGATGCGCTTTTCGTGGGTGCCCTGCACAAGGCGGTGCACATAGATGCCGGGCAGGTGGATTGTGTCGGGGTCCAAAGACCCGAGCGGCACAATCTCCTCCACCTCGGCCACGCAAACCTTGCCGCAGGTCGCGGCGGGCGGGTTGAAGTTGCGGGCGGTCTTGCGGAAGATCAGGTTGCCCGATGGGTCGGCCTTCCACGCCTTGACGATGGACAGGTCGGCGACGATGCCGCGTTCCAGGATGTAGTCCTGCCCGTCAAAGGATTTCACGTCCTTGCCTTCGGCAATCACGGTGCCGACGCCGGTTTTGGTGTAAAAACCGGGGATGCCTGCGCCGCCCGCCCGCATCCGTTCGGCAAGCGTGCCCTGGGGGTTGAATTCCAGCTCCAACTCTCCCGAAAGATACTGGCGCATGAATTCGGCGTTTTCGCCGACGTAGGACGAGATCATCTTTTTGACCTGACGGCTTTCCAGCAGCACGCCCAGCCCGAAACCGTCAACGCCCGCGTTGTTGGACGCCACGGTCAGCCCCTTTGTGCCCGCCGCGCGGATGGCTGCGATGCATAATTCCGGGATGCCGCACAGGCCAAAGCCGCCCGATGCGATGAACATGCCGTCAAACAACAACCCGTCCAGGGCGTCGGTGGCATTGGCGTAGACCTTGCTTTTCATGCGCGTCCCCGTGCGTTTTTGCGTCACGCCATATGGTCTGGTGCGGGTCAAAGTGTCAACAAACGACCAAGTGTTTTTCGGCCTTGAGCGGGCGGCGAAGGCCCCCTAGACAGGGATCGTGGCCGCTTGCTGGAATGGTAGACAGACCGGACTTAAAATCCGTTGCCCGTATGGGCGTGTGGGTTCGACTCCCACAGCGGCTACGATGGGGGTGCCTTTGACGGATCAGCCGGGAATTGCCCCGTTCAAGACGCAGCTTCTGAAATGGGTTGGCAACAAGCAGCGCACAGCACATCTGATTGCGGCGGCGTTTCCCGCGCATGGCACCTATCATGAGCCGTTTCTGGGGGCGGGCGGGGTGATGGGGGTGTTGGCCCCCGCGCAAGGCTTTGGGGCTGATACATTTGCGCCGTTGATCGAGATCTGGCAAACCCTGTCGCGCGATCCGGACCGGTTGAAACAGTGGTATGCGACCCGCTGGCAGCAGTTTCATGCGGGCGATCGGGTGGCCGCCTATGCCGCGATCAAGGCAAGCTATAACGCGGCCCCGAATGGCGCGGATTTCCTGTTTCTGACGCGGTCTTGTTATGGCGGCGTGGTGCGGTTCCGTCGCAAGGATGGCCATATGTCAACGCCCGTCGGGGCGCATCCGCCCATCCCGCCCGCGGCTTTTGCAAAGCGGGTGGACATCTGGCATGCACGCCTGCGCGGCTGCACGTTCGCCTGCATGGATTTCGCCGAAAGCATGGCGCGGGCGCGGGCGGGCGATCTGATCTATTGCGATCCACCCTACAGCCACTCGCAGACGATACTTTACGGCGCGCAGGCGTTCGATCTGCGCCGCCTGATGACGGCCATTGCCCAAGCCAAGGCGCGGGGGGTGCATGTGGCGCTGTCCATCGACGGCTTTGACCGGTCTGGCGCGCGGGATTTGCCGGTGGCGGTGCCGGACGGGCTGTTTGCCCATGAGGTGGCGATTGCGCGCGGGCAGTCGATGCTGCGACGGTTCCAGATGGGCGGCGAGAGGCTGGAGGGGGAAATGGTCGGTGACCGGCTGCTGTTGACCTAAGGCGTGCCCTCTTTCACCGTTTCCATCGCGACATAGGTCGAGGTTGAGGCGACATGGGGCAGGGCGCTGATGCGTTCGCCAAGGATGCGGCGATAGGTCTGGATGTCGGCGGTGCGCACTTTCAGCAGATAGTCAAACCGTGACGCGATCATGTGGCATTGTTCAACCTCGGGTATCTGCAGAACCGCCTTGTTGAATGCCTGCAATGCCGCCTCGCGCGTGTCGGACAAGCGCACTTCGACAAAAGCCACATGCGCAAGGCCCATGCGGATCGGGTCAAGCTGCGCGCGATAGCCGATGATGACGCCGGATTCCTCAAGCCGTTTCAGGCGGGCCTGGGTCGGGGATTTCGACAATCCGATGCGGCGGGCAAGTTCAACCGCGCTGATCCGTCCATCGCCGGACAGGATGCGCAATATGGCCAGATCAAAGCGATCAAGCGCAAGGTCGATTGGCATGAAAACCCCCGCAGAATTGCGACACTTGCCTGCCTTCTAGCAGATAATCGGGAAAAGCACCTTATCAAATCCGTGTATGATGGGCGAAACGAAAGGTGACATCATGCCACGCGATACCCTTGCCCCGATGGATATTATTGCAAACCACAGCCTTGCCGACGAGGCCGCG
The DNA here is from genome assembly GCA_963783595.1 of uncultured Alphaproteobacteria bacterium. Taxonomy (GTDB): domain Bacteria; phylum Pseudomonadota; class Alphaproteobacteria; order Rhodobacterales; family Rhodobacteraceae; genus JAAFHS01. Next base: position 25,088 of record CAWAPA010000069.1, read on the forward strand.
CTACTGGCCGATCTGACGGCTGAGGCGGGGCTTGATGCGCCCGCCCGCGCGGCAATTGTGGCCGCAGGGGCCGATCTTGTGCGCCGCATCCGGGACAGTGCAAAACCGGGGCTGATGGAGGTGTTTCTGGCCGAATACGGGCTGTCGACCGAAGAGGGCATTTCGCTGATGTGTCTGGCCGAGGCGCTGTTGCGGGTGCCCGATGCCGACACGATGGATGCGCTGATCGAAGACAAGATCGCGCCCGGCGACTGGGGGCGGCATCTGGGCAAATCGGCGTCCAGCCTTGTGAATGCATCGACATGGGCCCTGATGCTGACGGGCAAGGTGTTGGAGGACACGGATCGCGGGGTGGTCGGGCACCTGCGGTCGGCGGTCAAACGGCTGGGTGAGCCGGTGATCCGGCGTGCTGTGGCCCAAGCGATGAAGGAAATGGGCCGCCAATTCGTGCTGGGCGAAGATATCGCCGCCGCCATGAAGCGCGCGGAAGAACTGGAGGCAAAGGGATACACCTACAGCTATGACATGCTGGGCGAGGCGGCCCGGACAGAGGCCGACGCCCGGCGCTATCACCTGAGCTATTCCAAGGCGATCACGGCAATTGCGGGGGCGGCGCGGGGCAATGACATCCGCGCAAATCCGGGGATTTCGGTCAAGCTGTCGGCGCTGCATCCACGCTATGAGGTCGCGAAAGAGGCGCGCGTGATGGCCGAACTGGTGCCGCGCGTGCGGGCACTGGCGGGGTTGGCACGCGCCGCAGGGCTGGGGTTCAACATCGACGCGGAAGAGGCGGACAGGCTGGCGCTGTCGTGCCGGGTGATCGAGGCGGTGCTGGAGGACGCGTCGCTGGCAGGCTGGGACGGGTTCGGGGTGGTGGTGCAGGCCTACGGGCGGCGCGCAAGTGCGGTGATCGACTGGCTGTACGCCACGGCCACGCGGCTGGACCGCCGGATCATGGTGCGGCTGGTGAAGGGCGCCTATTGGGATGCCGAGGTCAAACGCGCACAGGTGATGGGGCTGGAAAGCTTTCCGGTGTTCACGCGCAAGCAGGCAACAGATGTGTCCTATATTGCATGCGCGAAAAAGCTGCTGGGCATGACCGACCGGATTTATCCGCAGTTTGCGACGCATAACGCGCATACGGTGGCGGCGGTGCTGGCTTTGGCCGATGATCCGATGAGTTTCGAGTTTCAGCGGTTGCATGGCATGGGCGAACGCCTGCATGACCTTGTGCTGACGGATGGCGGCACGCGCTGCCGGATTTATGCGCCCGTTGGCGCGCACCGCGATTTGCTGGCCTATCTTGTGCGGCGATTGCTGGAAAACGGCGCGAATTCGTCTTTCGTGAACCAGATCGTTGACGCCGATGTGCCGCCCGAAGTGGTGGCGGCCTGCCCGCTGACAGCGATGGAAAGCCTGTCGTTGCCGAACCCGACGCTGCCAGCGGGGCCTGCGATTTTTGGCGCGCGGGTGAACGCGCGGGGCTGGGATCTGACGGATGCGCGCCATCTGGCGGGGATTGCGGCGGCACGCGGGCCGCATCAGGAAACGGTGTTTCACACAGCCCCGGTGGCGGGTGGTGCGATTGTGGCCAGTGCGGGTCAGCACGTACTGAACCCGGCAACCGGGGCGGTTGTGGGGCAGGTGGTGCAGGCGTCCGATGCCGATGTGACGCAGGCGCTGGCGGTTGCGGCGCGGTGGGATGCGCCTGCGGATGCGCGGGCTGCGGTGCTGCACCGGGCGGCGGATATGTTCGAGGCGGCGCATGGTGCGATATTCGCGCTGTTGGCGCGCGAGGCGGGCAAGACGCTTGCCGATGCGGTGGCCGAACTGCGTGAGGCGGTGGATTTCCTGCGCTATTACGCCAGCGGGGCTGCGGGTCTTGCGGCACCTGCGCGGGGGGTGTTTGCCTGCATTTCCCCATGGAATTTCCCATTGGCCATTTTTACCGGGCAGATTGCGGCGGCGCTGGCGGCTGGCAACGGGGTGATTGCAAAGCCCGCCGAACAGACCCCGCTGATTGCCGGGCTGGCGGTGGAATTGCTGCACAAGGCTGGTGTGCCGGGCACAGCGTTGCAATTTCTGCCCGGTGATGGGGCCACGGTGGGGGCGGCCCTGTCGCGCAGCCCGCGCATTGACGGGATCGCCTTTACCGGATCGACGGAAACGGCCAAGCTGATCCGCGCGGCGATGGCCACGCATCTGTCGCCCACCGCCCCGCTGATCGCCGAAACCGGGGGGTTGAACGCGATGGTGGTGGACAGCACCGCCTTGCCGGAACAGGCGGTGCGCGACGTGATCGCGTCATCGTTCCAATCGGCCGGGCAACGTTGTTCGGCGCTGCGGTGCCTCTATCTGCAAGAGGATGTGGCCCCGCACATCGAGGCGATGCTGCTGGCGGCGATGGATGATCTGGCGATGGGCGATCCATGGGATCTGGCGACGGATATCGGGCCGGTGATTGATGCCGAGGCACAGGCGGGGATCGTGGACTACATCGCTGCGGCACAGGCGGAGGGCCGTGTGGTGAAATCCATGGCCGTTCCGGCAAAAGGAACGTTCGTCGGGCCGACGGTGATCCGCGTGAAGGGGATTGCCGACATGCCACGCGAGATCTTTGGCCCGGTGCTGCATATCGCGCATTTCAAGGCGCGCGATCTTACCCAAGTGATTGATGACATCAACGCCACGGGATACGGGCTGACGTTTGGGCTGCATACCCGGATTGATGACCGGGTGCAGCGCGTGGTGGAACGGCTGTGCGTGGGCAATGCCTATGTCAACCGCAACCAGATCGGGGCGGTCGTCGGCAGCCAGCCCTTTGGCGGCGAGGGGCTGTCGGGCACTGGGCCAAAGGCGGGCGGGCCGCATTACATGGGGCGGTTTACCACGCAGGCCGTGCCGGTGGCTGCGGATGACGGCGTGGTCACGACCGAAGCCGCGGCACTGACGGCACTGCGCCGGGTGCTGGCCGATCCGCGCCCGGTGCAGGCGATCAACCTGCCGGGGCCAACGGGGGAATCGAACCGGCTGTCGTCGTATCAGCGCGCGCCTGTGCTGTGCCTTGGGCCGTCGATGGCGGCCGCGCGGGCGCAGGCGATGGCCATCCGCGCCTTTGGCGGGCTTGCGGTTGAAGCACCGGGGCTGGTGCCGGATGCGCTGACGCGTCTGCCGATCAGCGGGGCAATCTGGTGGGGCGATGATACGGGCGGGCGGGCCTTTGCGCGGGCGCTGGCGGCGCGTCCGGGGGCGATTGTGCCGCTGATCGGGGTGCCGGATGCGGCCCATGCGCTGCTGGAGCGGCATGTCTGCATCGACACAACCGCATCAGGTGGCAATGCCGAACTGCTGGCGACAGTAGCGGATTGACGGCGGCGGGATGATCGCGGACGGTAGGGCATGTTCTTTCCGTTCCGCGATCATAATCCATCGGGGCGCACGCCCTTTGTGTGCTGGGCGCTGATTGCGGCCAATATCCTGATCTTTCTGGGCTATTGGCTGCCGAGCAAAAGCGAATACGGGTTGGCCGAATTCTATTTCGACTGGGGCCTTGTGCCGCGCAAAGTGATGCTGGGGTTGGACTGGGAAACCATTGTCACATCCATGTTCCTGCATGGCGGCTGGATGCATCTGGCGGGGAACATGCTGTTTTTATGGGTGTTCGGGGACAATCTGGAAGACCAGATGGGGCATTTCTGGTTCGCGCTGTTCTATCTGGTGGGCGGGGCTGCGGCCGGTGCGGCGCAGGTTGCGTCAGAGCCGAGCTCATTGGTGCCGATGGTGGGGGCATCGGGCGCGATTGCGGCGGTGCTGGGGGGGTATCTGCTGCTGTTTCCGCGGGCGAAGGTTGATGTGTTGCTGTTTTTCGTGATCTTCATCCGGGTGATCCCGATCCCCGCGTGGATCGTGCTGGGCATCTGGTTTGGCGCGCAGCTTTTCAACGGCTGGACCACGCCTGCGGATAGCGGCGGGGTGGCCTATTGGGCACATGCGGGTGGATTTGTCGCGGGCTTGCTTTTGATGCTGCCTGTGTGGCTGGCGCGCGGCGGGCGGCATTTCTGGGGCCAGACACATGGTGTGCCCCCGCACCCCGAGGCCGAAGGTCTCTTCGCCAAATCCCGCATCCCGGTGGTGCGGCGGATGCGCTGAGCGCGTTATCCCGTAAGGGAATGACGAGCAATCCCGGCAAAGCCGGGTTCACCCATCATACGCCCTGAATGATCTTGCGGAACGGCGCATACAGCCCGTCATTGCCACAAATCACCGTTCCGGATTCAAGCGGGTCTTGCCCGTCGCGGATGCCGGATACGCTGCCGCCCGCCTCACGCACCAGGATGATGCCGGCGGCGATGTCCCACGCGTTCAATTCGCGTTCCCAATAGCCGTCATAGCGCCCCGCCGCGACATAGGCGAGATCGAGCGAGGCCGCCCCCCAGCGGCGCACGCCCGCACAGGCTGGCATCAGGCGGGCCAAGTCTTGCAATGTGGCGGGCAGGGTGTGTTTGGTGCCAAAGGGCACGCCTGTGGCAAACACCGCCTCGGACATCGTGCGCCGCCCCGACACGCGCATGCGCTTGTCGTTCATCCACGCACCGGCCCCTTTTTCGGCCCAGAACAATTCGTCCTTGGCCGCGTCGTAAACCACGCCCGACACGATCTCGCCCTTATGCTCCAGCGCAATGGAAATCGCCCAATGCGGCATCCCGTGCAAAAAGTTGGTGGTGCCATCCAGCGGATCGACAATCCAGCGCCGCGTCGGGTCAGTCCCTTCGGTCGCCCCGGTTTCCTCGCCCAGCCAGCCATAGGTCGGACGCGCCGCCATCAGATCTTCCTTGATGATGCGTTCGGCCTCGCGGTCGGCGCGCGACACGAAATCGCCGGGGCCCTTGGTTGACACTTGCAGGTTTTCCACCTCACGGAAATCTTTCACAAGGCTGCGGCTTGCCTTGCGCGCCGTCTTTATCATCAGGTTGAGGTTGGCACTGCCTTGCATCGGTATCGCCCCGCTGTCTCGATCAGCGCCTGCCATTACACGCGGGCGGCGCGGAAGGAAAGGGACCCTGCGGGTAAAACGGGCGACAGGCAGGTTGGCCCTTGCGGCGGCGCATTTCTTTCTCATGATCGTGGCAAACATAGGGGGCGCTGATGGCCACTGAAACTGCCGCTGTCGATCTGCAATCCATCGTCATCCTGCTGGGGGCTGCCGTGGTCGCGGTGCCGTTGTTCAAACGAATCCGGCTGGGTGCAGTGCTGGGCTATCTGTGCGCGGGCTTGTTGATCGGGCCGTTCGGGCTGGGCGTGTTCAGCGATCCGATGGCCATATTGCACGTCGCCGAACTGGGCGTCGTGATGTTTTTGTTCATCATCGGGCTGGAGATGGAGCCGAAACGTCTGTGGTCGATGCGGCGTGACATTTTCGGCATGGGGTTGGCGCAGTTGTTGCTGGGAATGGGGCTGCTTTGCCTTGTCGGCATGGCACTTGGCTATGATCCGGTGCCCTCGGCGATTGCGGGCACGGGGTTCGTGCTGACCTCGACGGCGATCGTGATGCAGATGTTGCAGGAACGCGGCGACATCTCCACCCCCAAGGGCCAGCGGATCGTGGCCATCCTGTTGCTGGAGGATCTGGCGATTGTGCCCTTGCTGGCGCTGGTGGCGTTTCTCGCGCCGGGGGCCGCGGAACTGACAATGGCAGATCGCGCGGTTGATATTGGTATCGGGCTGGGGGCCATCGGCGTTCTGGTGGTTGCGGGCCTGTATCTGCTGAACCCGATGTTCAGACTGCTGGCAGCATCCCGAGCGCGCGAGGTGATGACAGCGGCTGCATTGCTGGTGGTGCTGGGGGCGGCGCTGTGGATGCAGCTTGGTGGGCTATCGACGGCGATGGGGGCGTTTCTGGCAGGCGTGCTGCTGTCAGAAAGCAGTTTCCGACATCAGTTGGAGGCGGATGTGGAGCCGTTCCGCGGGCTACTGCTGGGATTGTTCTTTCTGGCTGTGGGGATGGCGGTGGATCTGTCGATCATCGCCGACAACTGGCGTTTGGTGGCCGTGTCAGTGGCCGCGCTGATGACACTGAAGGCGCTTGCGATCTATGGCATCGCGCGCGTCTTTGGCGCCGCGCACCACGAGGCGGCGGAGCGTATGGTCCTGATGGCGCAGGGCGGTGAATTTGCCTTTGTGCTGTATGCGGCGGCGCTGTCCGTCGGGCTGATTGACGGCGAGGCGAATGCGATCCTGACCGCGATCATCATCATTTCGATGGTGCTGACGCCGTTGATCGTGCTGATCCATGATCGGATGCGCCCTGTGGTGGCGGTATCGGAAGAAGGAATGGAGGCCCCGGACGGCGCGCAGGCGTCTGTGCTGTTGATCGGGTTCGGGCGGTTTGGCCAGATCGTCAGCCAGAGCCTGCTGGTGCGGCGCTGTTCGATTACCATCATCGACACCGACCCCGAGGCAATTCGCGCGGCTGCGGCCTTCGGGTTCAAGATCTATTACGGTGACGGCACCCGGCTGGACATTCTGCAGGCGGCAGGGGTGGCCGAGGCGCGGATGGTGGTCATCGCAACCGACAATGCCGATGTCACCACCCGCATCGCCCATCTGCTGCGCGATACCTTTCCCGATACCAAGGTGCTGGCGCGTGCGTTCGACCGGGCCCATGCGATGGCGTTGGTGAAAATGGGGGTGGACTACCAGCAGCGCGAAACCTTTGAATCCGCGCTGTCATTGGGGCGTGCGGCCTTGGTGATGCTGGATGTGCCGGACGAAGACGCGGATGAGACGATTTCCGAAGTGCGCCGCCGCGACCGTGAACGGTTTGCCCTGCAGGTGTCGGGCGACATCTATTCTGGGGGCGATCTGTTGATCGGAAACGCGCAGGATCAGGCGCAGGGGCGGTAGTGCGGCATCATCCACGCGTGTCCTTGGGGCTGCCCATCACGACATAGGTCGTGATGGCATTGACCTGCGGGATCACGCCCAGCACTTCGGTGTGAAAATGCTTGTAGGCGGCCAGATCGGCGGCCTCGACCCGCAGCAGATATTCGACCGTGCCTGTGACGTTATGCACCTCGCGCACTTCGGGGGCGCGTGCCACGGCACGTTCAAACGCCTCTTGCGCGGCCTTGGTGTGCTGCGACAGCCCGACGGCCATATAGGCGACAAACCCTGCTCCGGTCTGGGCTGGGTCCAGCACCGCGCGGTAGCCCTTGATGATGCCCGTGCGTTCCAACTCCTGCACCCGGCGCAGGCAGGCGGATGGCGACAGCCCGACTTGTGCGGCAAGGTCAAGATTGCTGATACGGCCATCGCGCACCAGAACGCGCAATATCCGTTCGTTTATGGCATCAGGATTCGGCATATGTTGTGAAAATTCGCAGAATTTTCGATGATTTGCAATTCAATGCGGCGGAAATCGGGGCATCATTGCGCCATGACACTGGAACAGTATCTTGCCCTGATCGGTTTTGCCTTCGTCACCTCGATCACACCGGGGCCGAACAACATGATGCTGATCGCGTCGGGGGCCAATTTCGGCTTCTGGCGCACGGTGCCGCATATGCTGGGCATTTCGCTGGGGCATATGGCGATGACGCTGATTGTCGGCCTTGGACTGGCAGGGTTGGTGCACCAGGAACCGCGCATTCTGGTTGTGCTGAAATGGGTCAGCGTGGCCTATCTGCTGTGGCTGGCGTGGAAGCTGGCCCATGCCGCCGCACCGGGGACGGCGACCACAGGCGCGCGTCCGATGACCTTTCTGGGTGCCGCGCTGTTTCAATGGGTCAATCCCAAGGCGTGGACGATGTCGCTGGGGGCGGTGACGGCCTATGCCACCAACCCCACGCCTCTGACCGTCGCATTGATTGCGGCCACCTTTGCCGGAACAAACCTGCCATCGGTCAGCCTGTGGACCCTTGCCGGACAAGAGCTGCGCCGCTGGTTGACCAGCCCCGCGCGACTGACTGCGTTCAACTGGACCATGGCCGCATTGCTGGTCGCCTCGCTTTGGCCGGTGCTGACGCATTGACGGCGTGGGCGGTCGTGGCCGCCGGTCAGCGGAACCAAAGCCCCTCGGCCTTGATCCGGTTGCGCATCATCTGTTCGCGGCGTGGCAGGTCGGCGCGGTCAAACATCGCGCGCACCTGTTTGCCCTTGCCCTGATAAATCAGCTTCTGAAACGGCACATAGGCTTTCAGCACCCGCTTGATCGGATTTGGGGCCGCTACCGACGTCAGCACGTCGACCACCCGGTCACTTTCGCGCGCATACAGCAAGGGCAGTGCCCGCCAATGGCAGGTCACATCGCCATCAAGCCCGACAAGTGCAGGCCCCGGTCGTCCGCCGCCAAGCGCGTGAATGACCAGTGGCAGGGCCACCTGATCCAGCCAGGGGTGCAATTCCTGCACCACCAATTCTTTTGGGCGGTTGTCGCGTATCTCTTTGGCAAACGACAGAAATTTCTCGCCAAACCGATGCGGGCTGGCATGAAAGAACCACCCTGCATTGAAATACAGATAGCGTTGCCAATAGCCGTCAGGCTGGTTCAAATCCAGCGATGACGCGAAATCGAGACCGAACCGCGCATACAGCGCCCCCCAGATTTCAGCATAGGATGGCCCGTAAAGTTCGATCACCGGCCACGTCCCTTCGCGGCGCATGGATGCCGACGGGCAGGAAAAATCGAACGGCACCATGTCAATCGGCCCGGTGATCAGTGTGTCGGTATCCAGAAACAGGAAAGGCGCATCCGGCAGGGCGGCCAGCGCCTCGATCTTGTTGCCATATGGGTATGATTGCCCGAAGACCTTGTTTTCAAACGGCAGAAACGTGACGCCCAGATCGGTCAGCAGCCCGCGCACCGCCATATCCTGAATACGGGGATCGCCGTTCCACAAAGGCCCCGGTTGCGGTTCGGCAAGAAACAGTTTGCCTTTGAAGTCCGGCGCATTGGCCCGCAACGACGCGGCCAGCAACACCGCTTCATACTGCAACCGGCCTGCCTGCCCGATTGCGATGATATTGAAATCCGTCATGCCACCGCCCGTTTTTTGCGACTATGCCCGCGATCCCCGTCCACGGCAACGCCTGCCGCAGTTTCCCGTCCTGCAACAATCAGACAAAGTTGCCTCAATTCCACCACAATTGGGGCACAATTTGGACCCTTCGGCAGGCAGCAAGCCGGGCGCAAGACCCGGTCGGCACATCAGGCAGGACGGCAGTGGCGACCATTAACGGCACGAGTGGCAACGATACGTTGACCGGAACCGCTGCGGCGGATTCGATTTCTGGGCTGAACGGCAATGACACCCTGTTTGGCGGTGGCGGCAATGACTCGGTGTTCGGCGGGGGCGGTGGCGACCTTCTAGAAGGCGGTACGGGCGCGGATTCGCTGTTCGGCGGCAGCGGCAATGATACCGCGAGCTATGCATCCTCAAGTGCCGCCGTCGCCGTCAGCCTGCTGACCAATACAGGGTCGGGTGGCGACGCGCAGGGCGATGTGCTGTCGAGCATTGAAAATCTGACCGGATCGGCCTTTTCTGACAGTCTCACGGGCAATACGTCAGACAACATTCTGTCAGGCGGGGACGGCAACGATGTCGTTTCCGGTGATGATGGCGATGACACGATATTCGGCGGGATTGGTGACGATACGCTGATCGGCGGCGACGACCAAGACGTGATTGATGGCGGCACCGGAATTGACGTCGCCAGCTATGCGACGTCGTCTTCCGGGGTGAATGTCAACCTGACAACAGGTCTTGGCAGCGGCGGCGACGCGGCGGGGGATACCCTGACAGGCATCGAAAACCTGATCGGGTCGGCCAGCAATGACACGCTGACGGGTAGCGCGGGCGCAAACGTCCTGTTTGGCGGACTGGGCAATGACCAGTTGTTTGGTGGTGATGGCGATGACCGTCTGATCGGTGGCGGCGGCAGTGACCTTCTGAATGGCGGCAACGGTATTGATACGGCGGATTATTCCGCCTCTACCGCGGGCGTGAATGCCAACTTGCTGACCGGCACCGGCACTGGTGGTGATGCGGCGGGTGACACTCTGACGGGCATTGAAAACCTGACGGGTTCGGCGCTGGCCGATGTGCTGACGGGCAATGACGGCGCAAACGTCCTGACGGGCGGGACGGGCAACGATTCCCTGTTTGGCGGGCGCGGCGACGATACGCTGGCCGGTGGGGCAGGGGCCGACGTGCTGAACGGCGGCGAGGGGATGGATTTCATCGACTACAGCGCGTCGGGCGCGGCTGTGTCGATCAACCTCGCCAGCAATACTGCCAGCGGCGGTGATGCCGCAGGCGACCAGTTGCAGGGCGTTGACGGAATTATCGGTTCGGCCTTCAATGACACATTGATCGGGTTTGACAATCAGGGCCTGACTGGCGACGTCTATACCAACATCTTCTACGGTGGCGCGGGCAGCGATTACATCGACGGTGCCGGGTCTGATGACATCCTGTTCGGCGGCAATGACAACGATACCGTTCTCGGTGGCAGCGGCAATGACCAGTTATCCGGCGATGATGGCAATGACAGCCTGTTCGGCGGCACCGGGAACGACTCCGGCTTTGGCGGTGCGGGCAGTGACACGCTGTTTGGCGGCGACGGCAATGATAGCCTCGATGGCGGCGCGGATGCCGACAGCATTGACGGCGGGGCGGGCAATGACACGCTGCTGGGCGGCGCGGGCAACGATACGCTGTCAGGCGGTGATGGCAACGACAGCCTGTCCGGCGGCGATGGCGATGACAGTTTGTCTGGCGGTGCTGGCAATGACATTCTGTTTGGCGGTGATGGCGATGATACCATCAACGGCGGCGATGGTGCGGATGTCCTGACGGGTGGCGACGGGTCGGATGTGTTCATCGCGGGCATCGGCGACGTCATCGACGGGGCAGAGTCGGGTGACGAAACCGACGTGATCGACCTGTCGGGGCTTGGCCGCCACAACATCATCTACGACCCGCTCAACCCCGAAAATGGCGTGATCCAGTTTCTGGACATTTTCGGCAACGTCAACGGCACCATCACTTTTTTCAACATCGAGACGGTCATTGCCTGTTTCACGCCCGGCAGCCAGATTGCCACCGGCAAGGGCCTGACCGCAGTCGAGACGCTGCAACCCGGCGACATGGTCGTGACCCGCGACCATGGCCTTCAGCCCGTGCGCTGGATCGGGTCACGTGCAGTGTCCGCCCGCGATCTGATGGCTGATCCGACACTGCATCCGGTGCAGATCCGCAAGGATGCGCTTGGACCCGGCTGTCCCGACCGCGACATGATGGTATCGCGCCAACATCGTATGCTGATGCGCGGGCCTGCCGCCGAATTGCTGTTTGGCAGTGCCGAAGTGCTGGTGCGCGCGGCGCATCTCATCGGCCTGCCCGGCGTGACCAGCGTTGCATCCAAAGGGGTGACCTACCTGCATATCCTGTTTGACAGGCACGAGGTCATCCTGGCCGACAATGCCTGGAGCGAAAGTTTTCAGCCCGGCGATCGCACGCTGGAAGGGATGGACGCCGGACAGCGCCAAGAACTGGACAAACTGTTCCCCGACATGGTGACCGAGGCCGCCACCCGCTTTGCCGCCGCCCGCATCACGCTCAAGGCGCATGAGGCGCGGGTTCTGCTGGCGGCCTGATCTTCCCGGCGGAAGGGTCTGGCGCGGGACGTGGGTGCGGAATGCGGGGCGGTTTTCCAATTAGAAATCAATTGCATCCACAACGACACGCCGCCCCAGCATCATTGCATCCGCGACATGCACCATCGGGGCCAGATCAACCTCTGACGGCCCGCCGCGATCAGCCGCGCCCGACATCCGCGCATCCGATATCCGCACCAAATCGGTAATCCCATTGCGCAGCAGCATGGGTGACGGGCCCGTGTTGCAGACCTCGGCCATGCCGGGATAGCCATTTGGCCCGCAGTTTTTCAGAACCATCACGCAGGTTTCATCAATATCCAGCGCCTCGTCATTGATCCGCGTCTTGTCGTCGTCGATGTCGTCAAAAACGACGGCCCGATCCCGATGCACCATAAGCGAAGGTGTGGCCGCCGATGGTTTCAGCACAACCCCCTTCGGGGCCAGATTGCCGCGGAGCATGACCACGCCACCCGATACTGTCAGCGCATCGCGGTGCAGAACCCCCGCCTCGCCCAAAAGTTTGATGACAATGGGCAGACCACAGGCACAAAAGAAATCCTCCATCAGGTATTTCCCTGACGGAATCAGGTTCACGATGGTCTGAATATCGCGCCCGCAACGGTCTTGGTCATCAAGGCTCAGATCAATCCCCATCCGGCCTGCAATCGCCAGAAGGTGGATCACTGCATTGGTCGATCCGCCGATCGCCGCATTGGTGCGCATCGCCCGCGCAATCCAGACCCTGACGCCCGGCCCCGCCGCATGACCCTTCAATGGCTGACGAACGGGTCCAGCGCGCCCGGCTTTTCTTGTACCGTCAACTTGTCAACGATGGTTTCTGACGCCGCGTTCATGCCGATGATCCGCACATCGGCCCCTTCACGGCGGAATTTCATCACCGCCATGTCAAGCGCGGCCACCGACGAAATGTCCCAGATATGCGCAGCCGACACATCAATCGTCACCCGCTCCAGCCTTTCTTTGAAATCAAAGGCCTTCATGAAATCCTCGACCGAGGCAAAGAACAACTGCCCCTCCACGACATAGCTGCGCAGCCGTCCATCCGCCGAAAGCGTGGTGGTCACGCGGAACAGTTGCGAAATCTTGCCCGCAAAGAACAGCCCCGACAGCAGCACGCCAATGCCGACACCAATCGCAAGGTTGTGGGTGTAGATCACGCTGGCAACCGTCGCCAGCATCACGATGCTGGATGAGGTCGGATGGGTTCGCAGGGTCTTGATCGACGCCCAGGAAAAGGTGCCGATGCTGACCATGATCATGATCGCCACCAGCGCAGGCATCGGGATCTGCCCCACCCAATCACCAAGGCCGACGCAAAACACCAACAGCATGACGCCTGCGGTAAAGGTCGACAAACGCCCCCGCCCGCCCGATTTCACGTTGATCATGCTTTGCCCGATCATCGCACAACCCGCCATCCCGCCGATAAACCCGGTCGCGGTATTGGCCAGACCCTGCCCGATACATTCCTGATTGCGGTCCGATGGCGTGTCTGTCAGCTCGTCCACGATGGTCTGCGTCATCAGGCTTTCCAGCAGCCCCACGGCGGCGACGGCAACCGCATAGGGCAGGATGATCAGCAATGTCTCCAGCGTAAGGGGAATCTGCGGGATCAGAAACACCGGCAGCGTATCGGGCAACTGCCCCATGTCCGCGACCGTGCGCACATCCCACCCGAACACCAGCGTCAGCCCGGTCAGCACCAGAATCGTCACCAGTGGCGACGGGATCGCCTTTGTCAGCAGCGGAAACAGATAGATGATCGCAAGTCCCGCCGCGACCAGCACAAAGGTCACTCCTGTCACAGTGCGCGGGTCCAGTTCCGGCAATTGCGCCAGAAAGATCAGAATCGCCAGCGCGTTCACAAACCCGGTCATCACCGACCTTGACACGAACCGCATCACGAACCCCAACCGCAGGAACCCCGCCGCGATCTGGATCAGCCCGGCCAGAACCGTCGCCGCCAGCAGGTATTGCAAGCCATGTTCCTTGACCAGCGTCACCATCAGCACCGCTGTCGCCGCCGTGGCCGCCGAAATCATTCCCGGTCGCCCACCCGTGATGGCGCAGATCACCGCGATGGAAAAACTGGCGTAAAGCCCGACCTTGGGATCGACCCCCGCGATGATCGAAAAGGCAATCGCCTCGGGGATCAGGGCAAGGGCCACCACAAGACCCGACAACAGATCGCCCCGGATATTGCCGAACCATTGCTGGCGGTAGCTGTCGATGGAAAACATGGCGGTGTCCGTTCCTGATGCAGGGTGCCGTTTGCGACACCTGCGCCCTATCGGGCTTCACGCCCGATGCCAACCGGCAGAAACGACAAAACGCGTGGAAATGGTGGGCGACCCTGGAATCGAACCAGGCACGGGTCGCCCCGGGAGAGTTACAGTCTCCTGCCGCACCTTGCAGCGCGTCGCCCACTCTGGGGGGCGACATACGATAGGGGGCAGGGGGCGTCAAGCAGGATCGCGGCTTTCGGAGCGGCGATTTCTGCCATATGAACGGGCCAACGAAAGGGCGGATCATGACCGGACAAAAACCCTCATGGGTGATCGACAAGGAACGCGGCCGCAAGGCCGAAGCACGCGAAACCGTCTGGCTGTTCGGCCTGCACGCGGTGCGTGACGCGCTGGAAAACCCGGCCCGCGAAAAGCTGCGCCTTGTCGTGACCAAGAACGCGCTTGATAAACTGGAACACGCGGTCGCCGCATCCGGGATGACGCCCGAAATCGCCGATCCACGCAAGTTCAACGTGCCGATCGACGAAACCTCGGTGCATCAGGGGGCCGCGCTGGAAGTGCGGGCGCTGCAATGGGGCAGCCTTGCCGATGTCTGCATCGGCGGCCGCGGCGCGCCCCTTGTTGTTCTGCTTGACCGCGTGACCGATCCCCACAACGTCGGTGCCGTCCTGCGGTCAGCCGAGGTGTTCGGCGCGCGTGCCGTCATCGCGCCGCGCCACCATTCCGCGCCTGAAACCGGCGCACTGGCGAAAACCGCATCGGGCGCGCTGGAACGCCAACCCTATCTGCGGGTGACCAACCTTGGCGACGCCATGCAGGAATTGCGCGACATGGGCTATGTCCTGATCGGGCTGGACGGCGATGGCCCCGTCACGCTGAACGAGGCACTTGCGACCGCCGGCCCCCGCGCCGTGGGTCTGGTCATGGGGGCCGAAGGGCCGGGTCTGCGCGAACGCACGCGTGAAACCTGCGACATGCTGGCCCGCATCCCTTATCCGGGTGGTTTTGGCTCGCTCAACGTCTCCAACGCTGCCGCCGTGGCGCTTTATGCCGCGACCGCCCGTTCACAATGATGCGACCGCCCTATGGAACCTGCGCAAATCGCCCCCATATATATAACAGAGCCTGTGGCCCGGAACGCCCGGCTCTTTGACTTCACTGTCCCTCGTTCCGCGACTTGGCGCCCGGCCCTTGGCTCGGGCGCCCTTTTGTGAGGATCAGATGACCGATACCGAACTCCGCGAACTTCTGACATCAGTCCGCACCATCGCTCTTGTCGGCTGGTCGCCCAAACCCGACCGGCCCAGCCACGGTGTCGCGAAATTTCTTGCGGCGCAGGGGTATACCGTGATCCCGGTCAATCCGGGGCAGGCGGGGGTTGCCGCCCTTGGCACCACGGTGCGCGCAAGTCTGGATGACATCACAGAACCCGTGGATATGGTCGATATCTTCCGCCGGTCCGAAGAGGCAGGGGCGGTCGTTGACGCGGCACTTGCGGCATTCCCGCACCTCAAGGCCGTCTGGATGCAACTTGATGTCATGGACGCCGCCGCCGCCGCGCGGGCAGAGGCAAAGGGCGTGAAAGCCGTGATGAACCGCTGCCCCGCCATCGAAATCCCGCGTTTGGGCCTCGCGCGGGGCGCGTAAACCCTTCACCCGATCCGCCGGGACAAGACCGCAGTCTTTAGGCCTCTGCGCCGCTTGCCCGGCCTGGCGCCTCCCTCCCCCCAAGTGGGGGAGGGTTGGGGTGGGGGGGCGCAACACATGCCAACGCGGCCTTTCGATCACAGCCCCCACCCCCATCCCCTTCCCACAAAGGGGGTGGGGAGGCTCTTGTCGCCGCTGCCGCCGCCCGGTCGGGCCAATCTGCCCTGTGCCCCCCCTTTCCATCCCCCCAAATCCATGGTTTCCCTGCACCCAAAGGAAACCCCACCATGACCAACATGATCGACCTGCGCTCTGATACCGTCACCCAACCCACGCCCGCGATGCGCGCCGCGATGATGGCGGCCCCTTTGGGCGATGACGTATTCGGCGATGATCCGACGGTGAATGCGCTGCAGGAAAAGCTGGCCGATATGCTGGGGTTCGAGGCGGCCCTGTTCATGCCCACCGGCACGCAGTCCAATTTCTGCGGCATCCTCGCCCATTGCCAGCGCGGCGATGAATACATCGTGGGCCAGATGGCCCATACCTATCGCTGGGAAGGTGGCGGGGCGGCGGTTCTGGGGTCGGTGCAGCCGCAACCGTTGGACCATGCCCCCGACGGCTCCCTGCCGCTGGATGCCATCGAGGCTGCGATCAAACCCGATGATCCGCATTATGCCCGCACCCGCCTGCTCGCCCTTGAAAACACCATCGGGGGCAAGCTGTTGCCGTTTGATTACGTGCAATCCGCCACGGCGCTCGCCAAGAAACACGGCCTGAACAATCACCTCGACGGCGCGCGCCTGTTCAACGGGGCAGTCGCGCAGGCCGAGGCGAA
Organism: uncultured Alphaproteobacteria bacterium; assembly: GCA_963783595.1. Classification (GTDB taxonomy): domain Bacteria; phylum Pseudomonadota; class Alphaproteobacteria; order Rhodobacterales; family Rhodobacteraceae; genus JAAFHS01. Next base: position 41,499 of record CAWAPA010000069.1, read on the forward strand.
TGGGACCGCCCCGTTGCATGAGGCGCGCCGGATCGCGGGTCAGTTCGACAGTGTGTCTGTCTGCTTTTCCAAGGGCCTCGGCACCCCCGCAGGATCGGCACTCTGCGGCTCAAGGGATTTCCTGTATCGCGCGCACCGCATCCGCAAGATGGCGGGTGGCGGCATGCGGCAGGTGGGCTTCCTTGCCGGGGCGGCGATTCATGCGCTCGACCATCATATTGATCGTCTGTCCGAAGATCACGCCCGCGCCCGCCGTCTGGCCGCCGCCTTTGACGGCATCGCGGGGGCCACGGTTGACCCCGTGCATTCCAACATCGTCTTTGTCGATCTGTCCGGTCCCGCCAAGGCCCGCGCTGACGGGTTCATCGACCATCTGAAGGCGCATGGCGTGCTGGCCCTTGGCCTGTATCGGCTGCGGTTTGTCACCCATCATGACGTGACTGACGCCGACATTGACCGCGCCGCGGCCGTGATCCGGGATTATTTCGCGGTCTGACCCCGGTATTCCCCGATCACGCAATGTTTCAAGAGTGTTAACGCAGCCTGTGGATAACTTGCAGGAAGCGTTGATTTCATTATATAAAGCTGAAAATTGACAGCCGTCAATTTCGCCAATGTCACGCGCGAAACAACCGCACGGGCGCGCCGTCCGCCCGCCGGATCATCCCCTTGGCCTCCAGGTCAAGCTGCACGCATTTCATCCACCACCCCGCCTTTTCACCGCCGGGAAAGAGCGCCGCGTCCAGATGCGCCAGCAGCGCCTTTTGTAACGCCGCAGGCGTCGCCCCTGGTGCCTTGTCCGGCATCACCTTCATCATCGCTTGGCGCATCGCATTGTACTTGTCTGCATCGACCCGGTAGGTCTTGCCCGGTTGCAGCACGTTCTCAACCTCGATCTGCGCCATGTGATCCTCCCTATCGCGCGGCCTTCTCGGCGACCCCCGATTGCCCCTCGCGCCGCGAAAGCTCCGCCAGAATATCATCCAGGCTGACGTCCCGCGCCGCACACATCACCAACAGATGATAGATCACATCCGCCGCCTCCGCCGTCAGACGGTCGCGGTCGCCCTTCACCGCCTCGATGATCGCCTCGACGGCCTCTTCCCCGAACTTCTCCGCACATTTCTCCGGTCCCGCCGCCAGCAGCCGCGCCGTCCAGGACGCCTCCGCATCCCCCCCCCTTGCGCGCCGCAATCATCGCCGCCAACCGTTCCAACGCGTTCATGTGGTCTCCTTGTGGCCGCAGGATGACGTTTTTTCGCGTTTGCGAGGAAGTCATGGCGAATGCTGCGCGGTTTTCGAAAGCGGCAACAGGCACTGGCCAGAATTCACAAACACCGACCAGCGAATCAATGCGGTCTGGCGGAATTCGAGAATCGTCCAAAAGATGTTTCCACGGAAAATCAAGACCTGAGCAAACCTCCGAAGTGAGACTGATCTGCTCTGGCGTCATCGTGAAGATTTCGCCGACCTCTTAGCGCCGGAGTTTCGAAAAACAGATGCGTTCAACCCGCGCAAGACTTTACGTTCGAGCGACACGGCCAAGGTAAAGCGACAGCGGGGATTATCCACACCAATCGGCAGCACCAGCGGCGTTTTCCGTAAGCGTTCATCCATATGCTTGGCAAGTTGCGAGACAATCAGCCATGCTAGTAGACAACCACCTGCTGCTGCAATCACGACAGCCCAGCAGACTGTACCGCAACCAGCGTGCGCTGCGCGTCGGCGTAGCAGGAACTTGACGATGCTCTCGCACGGACAAAGCGGCAATATGGCGAATGAGCACGAAATGCTGTTGAACGTTCACTGTCATCCTCATCGCAATACCTGCCGCCTGCATATGCGCCTTGGCCTGACCAATCGTGAACTCGCCAAAGTGAAAGATCGACGCCGCCAGAACCGCACTCGCGTGGCCTTGCGTCACGCCTTCGACCAGATGATCCAGGGTGCCAACGCCGCCCGAGGCGATCACCGGAATGGCAACCGCATCCGCGATGGCCCGCGTCAGCGGCAGGTTGAACCCGGCGCGCGTGCCGTCGCGGTCCATGCTCGTCAGCAAAATTTCCCCGGCACCTTTGGCGGCCACCGTGCGGGCAAATTCCACCGCATCAATCCCCGTCGCCCGCCGCCCGCCATGGGTGAAAATCTCCCACTTGCCCGGTGCGACTGTCTTGGCATCAATCGCCACGACGATGCACTGCGACCCGAACCGGTCGGCGGCATCGCGCACCACGTCCGGGTCGGCCACCGCCGCTGAATTGAACGACACCTTGTCCGCCCCGGCCAGCAGCAGCGCCCGCACATCGTGATGCGTGCGCACCCCGCCCCCCACCGTCAACGGCATGAAACATTGCTCGGCCGTGCGTGTGACCAGATCAAACATCGTGCCGCGATTGTCTTGCGTCGCCATGATATCCAGAAAACACAACTCATCCGCGCCCGCAGCGTCATAGGCTTTTGCCGCCTCCACCGGGTCGCCCGCATCGATCAGATCGACAAAGTTCACGCCCTTGACCACGCGGCCATCGGCGACATCAAGACAGGGAATGATCCGGGTTTTCAACATCGTGGTCTTTTAGCCCGCCTTGGGAAAAAGGGCCAGCCTCGCGCGGTCCAGCCCATGGATCACCAGCCCTGCGAGCAATCCCCAGAACGCCCCGCCAATCCCGAAGGCTGCGACCCCCGATCCGGCCACGACGAATGTGATGGTCGCAGCAAAACGTTGGTCGGGTATCGCATAGGCCGTGGCCAACGCCCCCATCAAGGGACCGAGCAGCGCCAGCGCGACGATTGCGTTGATCAATGGCGCGGGCAGGGCGGTCAGCACCGTGATGACTGCAGGCCCCAACAAGCCAAGGCCAACCCAGACCGCGCCATAGACCACACCAACCTTCCAGCGCTGATCGCGGTCGGGATGCACGTCATCGCCCAGACAGATCGCGGCCGTGATCGCGGCCATGTTGACCGGATGCGCGCCAAAAACCGCTGCTATCCCGGAAAGACCACCCGTCACCACCAGTGCCGATCGAACCGGCGCGGCGTATCCTGCCGCGCGCAGGGTCGCAAAACCCGGCAGGTTCTGACCCGCCATCGTGACCAGATAAAGCGGCAACGCGAGCCCCAGCAGCGCCCCCAAACCAAAGCCCGGCGAAACAAAGACGGGTATCGGCGCTGTAAGCCGAACCTCTGGCCAGATCGCGGTCCCCGTGAGCAGCGCCAGGCCGACCCCGGCCCCCAAGGCGGCGATGACCGCAAAGGCAGGGTTCCACAACCGCACAAGCGCAAATATCGCCACCATCGCCATCACGACGGCTGGGAGCGCTTGCACGGTGGCCGCGCCGTTCAGGCAGAACGGCAGCAGCACCCCCGCCAGCATTGCACCCGCAATCGCATCAGGGATCTTTGCCACCAAGCGACCCAACGGCTGAAACAAACCGGTCAATGCGATCAATCCGCTCGCGATAACAAAGGCGCCCACGCCCTCGGCCATTGAAAAGCCGCTCGTGGTCGCAATCAGCGCGGCCCCCGGCGTTGACCATGCCAGCACAACCGGCACACGGTGCCACCACGACAGGCCCGCGGACCCTACCGCCTTGGCGAGGCATACCGCAAACAGCCACGATGCGGTCTGGGCAGGCGTGGCGCCAAGGGCAGCAGCCGCAGCCAGAACAATGGCGACTGACGCGCCATAGCCGACCAGCGCCGCCACAACGGCCGCCGAAATCATTGAAACGCGCATGATGCCCCCGTTTTCCGCCTTCCTGCCTGCACGGCTGTGTGGCGGCAAGAAAAAAGCGGCGGCGCCTTGGGAGGAAGGCACCGCCGCGTCACTTGTCGGACCACCGCCCCCATCGGGAGGAAAGGGCACGGTGCCGAAAAGGTGCGACAATCCCGGGAGGAGGTGGGATTGCCGCTTTTGCATCCGGCCCAGGGAGGAGGAGGGCCTTCGCAACCGTCTGGAGCGCTGCCGCCCCGAAAAAGCGCGACGGTGTCAGGGAGGAGGAGACACCGCCGCTTTTGCATCATGCCCCCGGGAGGAGGTGGGGACATTTGCAATCTCTACGCAGGAACTTTGTTCCCGGATCAAAGTGCGGCGGTGCCAGGGAGGAGGAGAGGCACCGCCGCTTTTGCTACAAGGCACCCGGGAGGAGGTGGGCACCTTCGCAAGAAACCTTAACCGCCGTAGGCCGCGACGCGCGCCACGTCTTCAATCGACAGGCGGCTGATGCCAAGATCCGTCAATTCGCGGTCCGTCAGCGCATTCAGCTCACGCACCGTCTTTTCATAGATGCGCCGCTTTGCCGCCTTCTGCTTGACACCGGCAACAAAGGCAGAAAACCGGTCTGCAAAACCGAAAGTTGCCGTGCGTGTGTTGTTTACATAAGCCATGTTCAGCCTCATTCATTTTCTTTTGTCACGGATCCCGAAGTGGTCATCGTCGCCGTCCGGCTTGTTCCGTTAGCGTCAACATGGGGCTAATGCTGCAGGCGCACAATAGTTTTGATGCGCAATGCTGCCATGCAGCATGCGCATGGCTGAAAGTCACAAAATTTTCATATTTTTCCATCAGTTCGCCGGATTTCTGAGCGTTCTGCAAAAGCGCTCTTGCCCTTTGTCACAAAGCGCACAACCTTTGCTGAAAGGTTATGCAAGGGGCGAACGATGGAGATCACGCGGGAACAGATCATGGCGGTTCTTGGGCGTATCACTTTGCCGGGTGGCGGTGATCCGATCGGGCGTGATCTGATTCGCGCATTGACGATTGAGGACGGTCAGGTGCGCTTTGTAATCGAGGCCGCAACGCCTGAAGAGGCGCGCACACTATCGGCGGCGCAACCCGTGATCGAAACAGCCTTGCGCGCGATTGATGGTGTGGAAAGCGTGCAGATCGTTCTGACGGCACATGGACCCGCTGCCAAACCGCCAACCCTGAAAATCGGCCAGCATCCGACGCCGCAACAGGGCGGGCCTGCCAAATTGTCAGGTGTTGACCGTATCATCGCCATTGCATCGGGCAAGGGCGGGGTTGGGAAATCAACCGTGTCTTCGAACCTTGCGGTGGCCTTGGCGCGGCAGGGCAGGCGAGTGGGTTTGCTGGACGCCGATATCTATGGGCCGAGCCAGCCGCGGATGATGGGGGTGAACAAGCGCCCCGGTAGCCCGGATGGCAAAATCATCGAACCGCTGCACGCCCACGGGGTGACCATGATGTCGATCGGTTTGATGTTGAAAGAGGATGAGGCCGTTGTCTGGCGCGGGCCGATGATCATGGGGGCATTGCAGCAACTGCTGACGCAAGTGGCGTGGGGCGACCTTGATGTTTTGATCGTTGATTTGCCGCCGGGGACGGGGGATATCCAACTGACGCTTTGCCAGCGCACGCAACTGACCGGGGCTATCGTGGTGTCGACGCCGCAGGACGTGGCGCTGCTGGATGCGCGCAAGGCGCTTGACATGTTCGTCAAATTGAAGACGCCGGTGCTGGGCCTGATCGAGAACATGTCGACATATGTCTGCCCGAATTGCGGACACGAAGCACATCTTTTCGGGCATGGCGGTGTGCGGAGCGAGGCGGAGAAGCTGGGACTGCCGTTCCTTGGGGAAATTCCATTGAACATTGACGTGCGGCTTGCCGGTGACGCCGGTACGCCAATTGCCGTTGGGGATGGTGTCGTGTCCGACGCCTATGCCCAGCTCGCCGCGCGCCTTGTGGCGGGTGGGATGGCGTAGGTCGACCGCTTTCTGTTCTGGGAAATCGTGGGAAATGTTCGAGCTTGCCCGAATTACGTGACCGCACAGGTGCGTGACTAGGGGTGATTTTACGTGATTCTGCCGTGATGGGACGACTGTCGTGGCATTCACGGGCCCGTGTTTGGAAAAATCAGTCAACATCGACAAATTTTATTGGGAAATTATGGGAAAAAATGGTCTGTCTATATGTAGCGCCATATGGACCATTCATGCGCGATATTCCGCCATATCTAGGTTAATGGGGCACAAGATGCTGCTTTTTGGATGTTAAAAACACCAGATGTTCCGGCATTTGAGCGAAAATTTTTGTTGCTACCCATGAAATCCCATGTCATCCCTTTCCTTACGAAGATGCAGACGGGCAGTGACAAGCAGGGGCGGCAACAAGACCCCGAACAAGGCGAAGTCAGGTTTCATACAG
>CAWAPA010000070.1:0-6279 GCA_963783595.1 uncultured Alphaproteobacteria bacterium
GGACGAGGTGCTGAAGAATCCACGGCAGGAGCGCACGCGCGCCTTCCTCGCCAGCCACAAGCAATACAGCCTGTAAGGACAAGAAGATGACGACGAATTCCTCGGCGCAAGGCTACGTGGCCGACGCGCGCAACGATCAGGTACTGGTCAACGTCAACGGCGCCTTCGTGCCGCGCAACGAGGCGGTCGTCTCGGTGTTCGATTCGGGTTTTGCCCTCGGCGATGGCGTGTGGGAGGGCCTTCGACTGGTGAAGGGGCGGCTGATCAGTCTCGACGCCCATCTCGACCGTCTGTTCGAAGGTGCACGTTCGATCGCGCTCGATATCGGGCTCACGCGCGAGGGTGTCGTGAAAGCCGTTCGGGACACGCTGGACCGAAACGGCATGACCGACGGCGCTCATGTCCGGCTGATGATCACCCGCGGCCTCAAGTCGACACCCAACCAGGACCCGCGCTTCGTGATCGGCGGCGCCACGATCGTCATCGTGGCCGAATACAAGAAGTCCAATCCCGAAGCCAAGGCGCGCGGCGCTGGCAAGCACGTCCGCGATGCGCTGCAATACCGTATCACGGCTGATGCCGGAGATTGTTGCGAAGGTACGGTATTCGATTTCGCTGAGCAGCGGCAGGCCGATGAAGGAGAAGTTCTGCTTGCACGTGGCGGCCTGCGCTGCGGTGGTTGCAAAGGTCAGCGTTAGCGCGAGGATGAGGGTCTTCAAAGCGGCGTTCTCCTGTCACCGGGATAGGTCACAGGCTAAGGATGCGAAATGCTCCGGGCAAGGTAGGCTATTCCAGCTCTATCGTGCCGGGTGGTTTTGAGGTGATGTCGTAGAAAACGCGATTGATACCCGGCACTTCGTTGATGATACGGGTCATCGTTTCGCCCAAAAAATCGTGGGTAAAGGGATAGGTGTCGGCGGTCATGCCGTCTACTGAGGTCACGGCGCGCAACGCGACGGCGTAGTCATATGTGCGATAGTCACCCATCACGCCCACGGTCTTCATCGGCAGGATGGCCGCGAAAGCCTGCCAGATGTCGTCATACAGCCCGTGTTTGCGGATCTGGTCGATATAAACGGCATCGGCGGCGCGCAGGATATCCAGCTTTTCCCGCGTGATCTCACCGGGGCAGCGGATCGCAAGGCCGGGGCCGGGGAAGGGGTGGCGGCCAATAAAACTGTCGGGCAGACCAAGTTCGCGTCCCAAGGCCCGGACTTCGTCCTTGAACAACTCGCGCAGGGGTTCGACGAGTTGCATGTTCATGCGGGCAGGCAGGCCGCCGACATTGTGATGCGATTTGATGGTGACCGACGGCCCGCCCGAAAATGAGACGCTTTCAATTACATCCGGGTAGAGCGTGCCTTGGGCAAGGAAATCAGCCCCACCGATGGCCTTGGCATGTTTCTCGAACACCTCGATGAACAGCCCGCCGATGATCTTGCGTTTGGTTTCGGGGTCAGACACGCCTTCAAGCTTGCCAAGGAACAGATCGGATTCGTCGGCATGGATCAGCGGCAGGTTGTAATGTTCGCGGAACATCGACACGACCTGCTCGCTCTCATTCAGACGCATCAGACCGTGATCGACGTAGACGCAGGTTAACTGATCGCCAATCGCCTCGTGAATCAGGACGGCGGCGACGGACAAATCGACGCCGCCCGACAATGCGCAGATCACGCGACCCTTACCAACTTGTGCACGGATTTTGGCGATGGCGATCTCGCGGTATGCGCCCATGGTCCAGTCACCTGTAAACCCTGCAAGGCGCACAAAGTTTTCATAAAGCTGCGCGCCTTTGGGTGTGTGGTGCACTTCGGGATGGAATTGCACGGCATAGAAGTGGCGTGCGGGATCAGCGGTGATAGCAAACGGTGCATTTGGCGATGTGCCATAGACGGCAAAGCCGGGGGCGATCTTGCTGACATGATCGCCGTGCGACATCCAGACCTGTTCACGTGCCTGCGGGCCATCCTCAGCCGGAAACCAGCCGTGCAGGATGGGATGGGTCAGGGCTGTTGGCGTGACAAATGCGCGACCGAATTCGGCGGTCCCATGGCCGCGTTCCACGCGCCCCCCAAGGCAGTGCATCATGACCTGCTGGCCATAACAGATGCCAAGGATCGGCACGCCCAAGGCAAAGGCGCTGGCAGGCGGCATCGGCGCGCCATCTGCAAACACCGATGCGGGGCCGCCCGAAAAGATGATGGCCTTGGGTGCGAATGCCGCGAGGAAAGCATCATCCACCACATTGAACGGGTGAATTTCGCAATAGACATTCAGTTCTCGCAGGCGCCGCGCAATTAATTGCGTGACCTGCGATCCGAAGTCGATGATGAGAAGGCGTTCGTGCTGGACCATGCGCTCGCGTAGCTTTTGCGACAGAATTCCGCAAGAGGGCGCAGGACTGAAAAGCAGGAGTTTCACACCCACGCATCCCCGAGGGTTATTCTTGCAGTGAGGAAGGCCGTGTCGTTGCCATGGTGCCGACATGTCGGTTTTGGTGCTTTTGTGGCGCATTCGGGGAAAGGCGAGGCACGGTTTGGCGGCATAAGAGCGGCAGTGGCGATGGAGGCGGATATGGGCGACGAAAGTGCAGTGGCGGGACGGCGGGTGCGTGGCGGCGGCGGGTCGGCCCGGCGGGCCGAGCGCACGGCCGTGTCGTTCGAAACCGCGGGTTTCATCCAGCGCAATATCCCCAACTTTGAAATCCTGAACGAAGAGGCGCTGCAGATCATCGAATGGAACGCCGACACCGTTCTGGAAGAAATCGGCGTCAATTTCCTTGAGAATCCGGCGGCACTTGATCTGTGGCGAGCGGCAGGTGCGGATGTGCGGGGCGAGCGGGTGCATATCCCGCGCGGTCTTGCGCGCAAGCTGTGCAGCACGGCCCCGAAAACATTCACCCAGCATGCCCGCAATCCCGCGCGCAACGTCGACGTGGGCGGGCGCAATCTGGTGTTGGCCCCGGTTTATGGCCCGCCTTTCGTGCGCGATCAGGCAGGCGGGCGACGTTATGCCACGATCAGTGACTTCCAGAATTTCGTGAAACTGGGCTACATGTCCAAATGGCTGCACCATTCGGGCGGCACGGTCTGCGAGCCGACAGATGTGCCGGTGAACAAGCGGCATTTCGATATGCTGCTTGCGCATATGACGCTGTCGGACAAGCCTTTCATGGGATCGGTGACCGAGCCGTCGCGGGCTGCAATTCGGTGGAAATGTCAAAGATCCTGTTCGGGTCCGACTTCGTCGATCAGAATACGGTGATGACCAGCCTTATCAACATCAACAGCCCGCTGACCTTTGATGGCATCATGATGGGCGCGCTGGAAGTTTACGCAAAGGCCAATCAGGCGGCGATCATCAGCCCCTTCATCGTCGGCGGCGCCATGGCGCCGGTGACAGTGGCGGGCACATTGACGCAGGTGTTGGCAGAAGTTCTGGCAGGGGTGGCCTATAGCCAACTTGTCCGTCCCGGCGCCCCGGTCATCTTTGGGGCGTTCGTGACCTCGATTGACATGAATTCGGGTGCTCCGACATTCGGCACACCAGAGGCCGCGCATATCACCTATGGCGCAGGGCAACTGGCCCGGCGGATGAACCTGCCGTACCGGTCGGGGGGCAGTTTCTGTGGGTCAAAGCTGCCGGATGCGCAGGCCGCTTACGAAACGGCGAACAGTCTGAACATGGCACTGCTGGCTGGCGTGAACTTCATGCTGCACGCCTGCGGGTGGCTGGAGGGCGGGCTGGTCAGTTCATACGAGAAATTCGTGATGGATGCCGATCAACTGGGCACGCTGCATCATTTGGCGCAAGGCGTGATGATGGATACCAACGGTCAGGCCATGGATGCGATCCGCGAAGTTGGCCCCGGTGGCCACTATCTTGGGTGCGAACACACGCAGGCGAATTTCAAATCGGCGTTCTGGCGCAGCGATCTGTTCGATTACAAGCCATTCGAGACATGGGCCGAAGAGGGTGCCCGCGATACGCAGGCGCTGGCGGGAGAACGTGTCGCCAAGATGCTGGGCGATTATCAGGCCCCCGCGCTTGACGAAGGCATTCGCGACGCGCTGCATGACTATGTTGCGCGCCGCAAATCCGAAATGCCGGATGCGTTCATCTGATCTGGGTGGGCTGCGTTTTCATCCGTGGCCCGTGCTGATCATTGACCGTGCTGATGGCGTCACAAGGCGCGGCAAGGCATAGGCTTCGGCGATCAATGCCGCCAGAACTTCGACATGGCGGGCCGGCGAGTAGTTCGCCGTGCCCGCAATGCGGGTTTGCTCGATCTTTTCCTCGGCTGTGATCAGGTTTGTGATGACATGTTCATCGGTCGCATCGGCCCCGATCAGGCGCCGCAGATCGCGACTGCGCCGATAGGCCCCGATACCATAGCGGGCTGCCTGCATAAGCAGGCGCGGGCGGCGCATTGTTTCCAAAACGGCAAAAGTATCAGGCATGGCAGCGCTTTCTGTTGAAGGGAATCGCAGCGCAACCATCCCACAGCACAACCTTGCGTTGCGTCAATGCCCTTTTGAGCGCTCGCTCGCTTTGGTATTGTTAAAGAATTCGAAACAATTATCCACAGAAGGTTAACAGTTAACACGTGGGTAAAATATGCAACCTAAGCGAGTATTGACGGCAATGTGCCGCTTTCTGATCTCCGCCAGCTTAGCGCCGGACGACCGATGACCGAAACCATACAAACGTTTTGGCCTGCCTGGCTGCCCGATACCTTGCGCTGTTATGTCGATCATACCAGTGCGGGGGTGTCATTGCGGGCGCTGGCCCGGCGTGAAGGGGTGCATCCGTCAACTGTATTGCGACAGGTGCGGCGGTTGGAAAGCCGCCGGGATGACCCACTGCTTGACGAAGCCATTGCTGCACTTGGCACGGCACTAGGACCGTTGCCTCTTCCCAAAGCTGACCCGACCCGAAAGGACAAGACGACCATGACTGCAGCCATCCGCCACAGTGGCCTTGTTGTTGACGATGAAACGTTGCATCGCGAAGGACGCCGCATGTTACGTCGTCTGGCCGAAACAGGTGCTGTACTTGCCATTGCGCCCGAAATGGAAAAGGCCATCGTGCTGCGCGAATTCCCCGATGGGCGGTCCGCGCGGACGGGGGTGATGGACCGGTCTGTGGCGCAGGCCTTTGCCTTGAAGGAATGGATTGCGCCGCGCAAATCCGGCCGGGTGACAACCTATGAGATCACGAGCGTCGGCCGTGCCGCGCTGAAGCGTATGTTGGATGCAAGCGGGCCTGCGGCTGATGGCATGGCCGAAGCGGCGCAACCTTTTGGCGATCAGCACCGCGAATGGGACCAGCGCACAGTACGCGACGGCGAAGGCGCGCGGCGGGTGCGCTACAACGTCGCCGAAAGCCCGATTGCGGTGCTTGGGCGCAGGCGAGACAGGGATGGAAAGCTGTTTCTGGAGCCTGACATGATCGAGGCAGCAGAACGCCTGCGCGAGGATTTCGAACTGTCGCAGATGGGGCCGCGCGTGGCGCAGAACTGGGACCGGTTCCTGACGGCGGGTGATCGGGGCGGGTTCCGCCCTGACGTCGGCGCGGGCGAGGGGCCACGTTCGGCACGCGACCGGGTGGCGCTTGCACTCCGTGATCTGGGGCCCGGTTTGGGTGATGTGGTGTTGCGGGTGTGTTGTTATCTGGAGGGGTTGGAGATGGCGGAAAAGCGTATGGGATGGGCGTCACGATCTGGCAAGATCGTGCTGCGGATCGCACTGATGCGGTTGAAGCGACATTACGAGGATACCTATGGGAAATCCGGACCGTTGATCGGGTAGGTCTGGAAACCGAGGACGGAAATGGGGGGCAATGGGCCCCCCTTTTTTGTTGGAGGCATGCGCCTTATGGGGGACGCCTTGCCGTCAGCGCAACAGGGCTGCGGTTGCCTTTGGGGAAGGGGCCGCTTATGTATCATCCAGCGAAACGAGGGGAATTGCCTTGCGCGATCTGACCATGCCCGACCAGCGCCATCCGGAAAAGGCGCATCGCGCCGATCATGTCCAGCCCAAGAAGCCGGACTGGATCAGGGTCAAGGCGCCGACCTCGCAAGGCTACAAGGACACGCGCGACATCATCCGCGCGCAAAAGCTGACCACGGTCTGTGAAGAGGCGGGTTGCCCGAATGTGGGTGAATGCTGGTCGCAGGGCCATGCAACCATGATGATCATGGGCGAGATATGCACGCGGGGTTGCACATTCTGCAATGTGGCAACGGGCAAGCCGCAGACGCTTGATGCGCAGGGA
>CAWAPA010000071.1:0-15459 GCA_963783595.1 uncultured Alphaproteobacteria bacterium
GCACCCGCCTTCATCAAATCAGAGATCCGGCGCGCGAGCGAGCAGACATCTCCCCCAGGTGGCGCGCGCAGCTGGACGCCCAGCGATGGGACAGGCGGCGGATCGAGCAGTGGCAGCAGCTCGATCCGCCGTATTCATTTTTACGCCCCGAAAGGGGTAAAGGCAGACCGGGCACATGGCCGAGACGTTCAGAGGCGAGTTCTACCAGAAGGTAGATGGGAAGGCGCGGGTCAGTATCCCGGCGCCTTTTCGGCGCGTCCTGGAGGCGGGTGATCCGGCACAAGGTCCGAACCCGCGTGTCGTGATCGTCTACGGTGGCGATCGCAAATATCTGGAATGCTACACGCTGGCCGAAATGGCACGGATCGAGGCGCGCATCGGCCGGATGCAGATCGGCTCTCCGCAACGTCGCTATCTTGAGCGGCATATGATCACGCTGTCACAAACAGTTGAAATCGACAGTGACGGGCGGATCGTCTTGCAGGCCAAGGCGCGCGAGAAAACGGGACTGGACGATCTGAAGGACGGTGCCGAGGCGGTTTTTGCCGGCACGCTTGATAAATTCCAGATCTGGCGCCGCGATGCCTATGAGGCTGAGCTTGACGCCACGGGTGGGGACGATCTGCTGGCTGGCGGTCAGGACATGCTTTCGCTGCTGCCACCCGAGCCGGAGACCTAGTGCAATGTCGGACCGCGATCTGCTGCCCGGTCGCCCTTCGCATATCCCGGTTTTGCTCGTCCCTCTTCTGGCGGCTGTTGCACCGGTAAATGGCCGCTGGCTGGATGGCACGTTTGGTGCGGGCGGATATGCCAAAGGGTTGCTTTCGGCGGGCGCGGATCATGTGATCGGCGTGGATCGAGATCCGCTGGCGTTGCAGATGGCCGCTCCATGGGCCAGTGAATATGGTGATCGCCTAACATTGGTCGCCGGCAATTTCAGTGACCTTGATGCACATGCAGGCGGCGCACTTGATGGCGTGGTCCTTGATCTTGGTGTGTCATCAATGCAGCTTGATCTGGCTGAGCGGGGGTTTTCCTTTGCCAAGGATGGCCCCTTGGACATGCGGATGAGTCAGGATGGCGAAAGTGCCGCCGATCTGGTCAACGACGCCGACGAGGCGCATCTTGCGGACATCCTTTATCTTTATGGCGAAGAGCATGCCTCGCGCCGGATTGCGCGTGCGATTGTAGATGCCCGCACCAAGGCGCGGATCGACACCACGCTGCAACTGGCCGAGATTGTCTCGCGCTGCCTTCCGCGCCCGAAACCAGGGCAAAGCCATCCTGCAACCCGCAGCTTTCAGGCGATCCGCATCGCGGTGAATACTGAATTTACCGAACTTGCTGAAGGACTTGCCGCCGCAGAGCGCATTCTGAAACCCGGTGGTCATCTGGCGGTGGTGACCTTTCACAGTCTGGAAGACCGTATCGTGAAGCGGTTCTTTCAGCTTGCATCGGGGGGCGAGGCGAATGCCAATCGTTATGCCCCTGCGCGCGCCGAAGATGCCGCGCGCTTTGAGTTGGCCACCCGTCGCGCCATTGCCCCCGACGACGCCGAAGTTGCGGCAAACCCGCGCGCACGGTCCGCCAAACTGCGTGTTGGGCGCAGAACAAACATACCCGCACGCCCGATAGATCCAGCCGCCCTTGGTGTGCCGCAATTTACCCGGAAAGGACGCCGCTGATGCGATCATTCCTTTATGTGCTGACGGCACTTTCGGTTCTGGGCCTCGCCTTCTGGGCGTATCGGCAGAATTATTCCACACAAGCCGCCCTGCGGGATGTGCGCAGTCTGCAAGGGGACATCACCGATCTGCGCGAGGCGCTGTCGATCCAGCGGGCGGAATGGGCATATCTGAACCGACCCGACCGCTTGCGTGAACTTGCAACAATCAACTTTGATCGACTGGGCCTTTTGCCCTTGCAACCCGACCAGTTCGGCCAGCCGCAGGACGTCGGCTATCCCGCCGTGGTGCTGCCCACGATCAGCGATACTGTCGATGTGATCGGCGACATTGCCCCGACCGAGGAGCCATCACCATGATCCGCACACCGTTGCGCCCTTTGGCGCGCATCCTGTCGGCCCGTCAAAAGGGCGAAAATCCCGACGTGATCGAGCGTGAAAACCTTGCACGCCGGAACGAGCTGCGGCGTGACAAAGCGCGGGGGCGGTCGCAGATACGGTTGCTGCTGCTGGGCGGCGGGTTCGTAATGGCCTTTGCTACCATTGGTGCACGTATGGGATTGATGGCTGCGACGCAGCCCGTGGAACCTGTTGCCTCGGCGCCGGGGGCAGAAATTCTTGCACAGCGTGCGGACATCACGGATCGCAATGGCCGGGTGCTGGCGACCAACATGGTCACCTCCGCGTTGTATGCACAACCCAAGATCATGGTCGATCCGGCCCGTGCGGCACGGGAATTGGCGGCCATTTTCCCCGATCTTGATGCAGCGACGTTGGAGCGGCGCTTTACCGACGGGCGCAGCTTCATGTGGATCAAGCGGGTCTTGTCGCCTGAACAGGTTCAGATGGTGCATGATATCGGCGATCCCGGCCTTCTGTTTGGCCCGCGCGAGGTGCGCCTATATCCGAACGGGCGGCTTGCGGCCCACATCTTGGGCGGGGCCAGCTTTGGTGCCGAAGGCGTGAATTCAGCCGAAGTGATCGGAACGGCAGGTGTGGAAAAGGCCGAAGATGCGCGACTGCGTGATCCAGCACAGGCGGGCACGCCGCTGGCCTTGTCGATTGATCTGACGGTGCAGGCGACCGTACAAGAAGTGCTGGACACCGGCATGACGATGATGAACGCCAAAGGGGCGGCGGCGATCTTGATGGATGTGCATACGGGCGAAGTCTTGGCCATGGTCAGCCTGCCGGACTTTGATCCGAATGACCGCCCCGGTCTGCCGACATCGGGCGATCCAAGTGACAGCCCCCTGTTCAACCGTGCCTTGCAGGGTGTCTACGAACTGGGCAGCACATTCAAGATCTTTGCGGTCGCACAGGCGCTTGAACTCGGCCTGGTCAATCCTGAAACCATGGTCGATGCCGATGCGCCAATGCGGTGGGGACGCCATCTGATCAAGGAATTTCAGGGCAAGAACTATGGTCCTCTGCTCAGCGTGACGGATGTGATTGTGAAATCGTCCAATGTCGGCACAGCCCGCCTTGCCTTGCAGATCGGGAGCACCCGGCAACAGGCTTTCCTGCGTGCGCTTGGCCTGTTCGAGGCAACACCGATTGAAATGGTCGAGGCGGCGGGCGCAAAGCCGTTGATCCCGACGCGCTGGCCCGAAATCGTGACGATTACCGCCTCATATGGCCACGGCATGTCTGCCAGCCCGATGCACCTTGCTGCAGCCTACGCCACCATCGCCAATGGCGGGATCAAGGTCACGCCCACCATTCTGCGACAGTATGAACCAATGTCGGGCCCGCGCGTGATGCGCGAAGAAGTGGCCGCGCAAGCCGTCGCTATGTTGCGGCAGGTGGTAACACGCGGGACCGCAAGTCTGGGCGAGGTGCCCGGTTATGCCGTAGCGGGCAAGACCGGCACGGCAGACAAGCCACGCGCGTCAGGTGGCTATTATGATGACAAAGTGATCAATACCTTTGCGTCGATGTTTCCAGCGAACGATCCGAAATATGTGTTGATCGTCACGCTTGATGAACCCGTGGAAACGTCCGGCCCGGAACCTCGGCGCACGGCGGGTTGGACATCAGTTCCGGTTGCGGCAGAGATCATCCGGCGCACAGCCCCGCTACTTGGCCTCAGGCCACAGGTTGAATCTGTTGCGCTGGATGGGCTAACTGCGGCGCATAACTGACCGCGTGGGGTTGCCCACGACAACGGATGAAGACCCGAGGCAAGGATGACAGACCGTATCGTGACCTTGGCAGAGCTAGGCCTGACCGCGACCGGCGGGCGCGATGCCCATGTGCGCAGTCTTGCCGTGGATAGCAGACAAGTGTCCGATGGATGCCTGTTTGCCGCCTTGCCGGGAACTGTGGTCCATGGTGCGACCTATGTGGAAACGGCCATCCGGCGCGGTGCCGTGGCCATTCTGACTGACCGTATCGGCGCGCAGATTGCAGCCGATGCCGTGCGCGCCTCGAATGCCGCTCTTGTCGTCGCAGAGGATGCCCGCGAGGCGCTGGCGGGGGCTGCGGCGCTGTGGTTCGCCGCCCAGCCTGCGACCATGGTGGCGGTCACGGGCACCAACGGCAAAACCTCGGTTGCGACCTTTACCCGTCAGATCTGGCAGGCGCTTGGCCATGCCGCCATCAACATCGGCACGACGGGTGTCGAAGGCGACTGGACTGCGCCAAGTGCGCATACCACGCCCGACCCGATCACACTGCACCGGATGCTGTCGAAGGCTGCGCAGGCCGGTGTCACTCATGCCGCGATGGAGGCGTCGAGCCACGGGCTGGATCAGCGCCGCATGGACGGGGTGCGCCTTGTGGCGGGGGGCTTTACCAATTTCACACAAGACCATCTCGACTATCATCACACAATGGCCGCGTACTTCGATGCCAAGGCTGCCTTGTTCGGGCGTGTGTTGCCTGAAGATGGTGTCGCAGTCGTCAACATGAATGATCCCAAAGGCCCCGTCATTGCCGCGATTGCCACGCGCCGTGGGCAAAGGGTCATTTCCGTGGGCCATGATCCAGCCTGCGATCTGACGATCACTGCGCAACGGTTTGACACGACGGGACAGGATCTGCGCGTCAACTGGCAGGGCCGCGATTTTCAGATGCGGCTTAATCTTATCGGTGGGTTTCAGGCCGAAAATGTCAGCCTTGCCGCAGGTTTGGCAATTGCGTCGGGCGCGCCGCCGTCTGATGTTTTTGACGCACTGCCACGCCTGACCGGCGTGCGGGGGCGCATGCAACTGGCGGCCACACGGATGAACGGTGCGTCGGTCTTTGTTGACTATGCGCACACGCCTGACGCTGTTGCCACGGCGCTGCGCGCCCTGCGGCCGCACGTGATGGGGCGACTGATCATCGTGTTTGGCGCAGGCGGCGACCGTGACCGCACGAAGCGCCCCTTGATGGGGGCGGCGGCGGCTGCACATGCGGATGTGCTTTTTGTGACGGATGACAACCCGCGCAGCGAAGATCCGGCGGCCATCCGGGCCGAAGTCATTGCGGCCTGCCCGGACGCAAACGAGGTCGGGGACCGGGCAGAGGCGATCTTGCGCGGGGTTGATGCCCTTGGTCCCGGCGACGCGCTGCTTGTGGCGGGCAAGGGCCATGAAAGCGGACAGGTCATCAAGGGCGAGGTTTACCCCTTTGACGATGTGGAACAGGCCAGCATTGCGGTGGCCGCCCTTGACGGGGTGATCTGATGCTGTGGTCATCAGATGATGCGGTGCGTGCAACAGGCGGGCGATCCACCACTGGATGGGTGGCGGGTGGTGTGTCGATCGATACGCGCACCTTGCAACCTGGCGATCTGTTCGTGGCGCTGAAGGATGTGCGCGACGGGCATGATTTTGTCGTGCAGGCTTTGGCGAACGGGGCGGCGGCGGCCCTAGTCAGTCATGTGCCCGAAGGCGTTGCCGCTGATGCGCCACTGCTGATCGTGCCTGATGTTCTGGCAGCGCTTGCTGATCTTGGTCGCGCGGCGCGGGCGCGCACAAAGGCGCGCGTGGTGGGCGTGACCGGGTCTGTTGGCAAGACTTCAACAAAGGAAATGTTGCGTGCCGTACTGAAGCGGCAAGGCCGGGTCCATGCCGCCGAAGCAAGCTATAACAACCACTGGGGTGTGCCGCTGACGCTGGCGCGGATGCCGGTCGACGCTGATTTTGCGGTGATCGAGATCGGCATGAACCACCCCGGTGAAATCGCACCACTTGCACAGATGGCCCGACTTGATGTTGCGATGATTACCACAGTGGCCGCAGCCCATCTTGAGGCGTTCGCGGATGTGGCAGACATTGCGCGTGAAAAGGCGGCGATCATGGATGGCCTTGTTCCGGGCGGCGTCGTGGTGTTGCCTATTGATCTGGATGTCAGCCCGATTTTGCAGGCCAAGGCAGAGGCCGTGGGGGCGCGAGTCGTGACATTTGGGCGAAGTGCAAAGGCCGATTTCCACGTCGACCGCATCAGCGTTCAGGATCAGACGACGCTTGTACAAGGCATGCGTCATGGCTCTCCGATGCTGTTCAAGGTCGCAACGCCCGGCGCGCATTTCGCGATGAATGCCGCAGCCGTCCTTGCCGTGGCCGAGATGCTAGGGTGTGACCCGGTGCTTGCGGCGCATGACATTGGGCTTTGGCAACCTCCACCCGGACGCGGAACCCGCGAACGCGTTGTGCTGGACGTTGTGGAGGAAACCTTCTTCGATCTCATCGACGATGCCTTCAACGCCAACCCTGCCAGCATGGCGGCCAGCCTTGACGTTCTGATCGCAGCCGAGCCCGTTGACGGGCTTGGCCGGATCGGTGGCGGGCGGCGGATTGCGTTTCTGGGTGACATGCTGGAACTGGGTCACACCGAACTGGAGCTGCACGCGGCGATCGCGTCCCATCCCGGTCTTGACGCCATTGGTATCATTCACTGTGTCGGGCCCCGCATGCAGGCGCTGCATGCAACCCTTCCGCGGCGACAGCGCGGCGAATGGGTCGCAACCGCGCAGGAAATTGCGCCTCGTGCGAAGGCTTTGATCGACGCGGGCGACATCGTTTTGGTAAAAGGGTCGAAAGGCTCAAAAATAAGCCTCGTCGTGGATGTGCTGCGCAAGCTCGCCCAGACGGCATAAAAAAGGGACGGGCATGCTGTATCTATTGACCGAGTTTTCTGACGGCGGCGGGGCTTTGAACCTGCTGCGCTATCTGACTGTGCGTGCAGGTGGCGCGTTCTTTACAGCGCTCATCTTCGGCTTTCTGTTCGGGCGGCCGCTCATCAATTTTCTGCGCGTCAAACAGGGCAAGGGCCAACCGATCCGCGATGACGGTCCGCAAAGCCATTTTGCCAAGGCAGGAACGCCGACCATGGGTGGCCTGCTGATCCTGTCGGCACTCTTGTTTTCAACGCTGGTCTGGGCCGACCTTGCAAATCCCTATGTCTGGATCGTGGTGCTTGTCACTCTTGCGTTTGGGCTGATCGGTTTCGCCGATGATTTTGCCAAAGTCAGCAGGCAGAACACCAAAGGTGTCAGCGGGCGGTTGCGTTTTGGCCTTGGGCTGCTGATCGCGGCACTGGCCAGCTATGCGGCATCGCAGTTTCACCCCGAAGCGCTGACCAATCAACTGGCCTTCCCGATCTTCAAGGATGTGCTGCTGAACCTTGGGTATTTCTTTGTACCGTTCGGAATGGTGGTGATTGTGGGGGCTGCCAACGCAGTTAATCTGACCGATGGATTGGACGGGCTGGCCATCATGCCGGTGATGATTGCGGCGGGTACGCTGGGGATCATTGCCTACGTTGTGGGCAACGCAAACTATACCGATTATCTGGGTGTGCACTTCGTGCCGGGCACGGGTGAGTTGTTGGTATTCACGGCGGCGCTGTTTGGCGGCGGGCTTGGTTTTCTGTGGTATAACGCCCCTCCGGCGGCGGTGTTCATGGGCGATACAGGGTCGCTGTCGCTGGGTGGGGCATTGGGGGCGATTGCGGTTTGTACCAAGCACGAGATTGTGCTGGCCATCGTTGGTGGGCTTTTCGTGGTTGAGGCTCTGTCGGTCATCATTCAAGTGCTTTATTTCAAACGCACCGGCAAGCGTGTGTTCCTGATGGCCCCGATCCACCATCACTTCGAGAAGAAAGGCTGGGCGGAGCCGCAGATCGTGATCCGGTTCTGGATCATCAGCCTGATCCTTGCGTTGATCGGTCTTGCCACGCTGAAGGTGCGATAGGGGGCCTGATGCGCGAGGCCGATCTCTATCCGCCGTTGAAAGCCTATCTTGTGGCGCAGGGCTATACCGTCAAGGCAGAAGTTGGTGCTTGCGATATCATGGCCCGGCGCGGTGACGAGGGCCCGGTTGTTATCGAAATGAAGCTGACATTTTCGTTGGCATTGGTCATGCAGGGCGTCGCGCGGCAGTCATTGGTTGATCTGGTTTACCTCGCGGTGCCTGTGTCATCGGAAAAAGGCTGGGCGCTGCGTTACCGCGATATCGTCGCACTTTGCCGTCGTCTGGGGTTAGGCTTGCTGGCCGTCGATGTTGCGCAAGGCACGGTTGCGGCGCATCTGGACCCCGGACCCTATACGCCGCGCAAGAACGCCGCGCGCGCGGGTCACCTGCTGCGCGAGTTTGAACGCCGGGTCGGTGATCCGAACATCGGTGGAACCACGCGCACGCCGCGGATGACAGCGTATCGGCAGGATGCACTGCGGTGTCTCGCGCATCTGGCGATGGCCGCTGCATCGCCTTCTGCGACGGCAAAAGCAACGGGCGTGGCAAAGGCCGCAACCCTGCTGCGCGACGACCACTATGGCTGGTTTGAACGGGTCACGCGGGGGATTTACACGCTGACACCCAAGGGGCGGGCCGCGCTGGCCGCACATCAGGCGGCAATCGTGGCCTTGCAGGCGGCGTGATCCCCCTTTCCCTTTCCCCTTTGGTCAAATATCCCACGGGGGATGCGGGGGGTGTGAAACCCCCCGCTGCTTTCAGGGGGCATGGATGATAGCGGTTCAGGGCTATGCAGGACAGACGGTTGCGGTGCTTGGGCTTGGCCGATCAGGCGTTGCCACGGCGCGGGCGTTGATCGCGGGCGGCGCCAGCGCCGTTGTCTGGGATGACAGCGCCGAAGCGCGGGCAACGGCGACCCGTGAAGGCTTTGCCTGCACCGATCTGTCGCGCAGCGGAGCGTTTGACGGGATTGCGGCCCTGATCGTCTCGCCCGGCATTCCGCATCTCTATCCCAAACCCAACCCGGTGATTGCGGCGGCTTTGGCGGCGAGTGTGCCGGTGGACAACGACATTGGACTGTTTTTCCGCAGCTATGCCACGTCTGACTGGGACGATTTCGCCACCGCCCCCCGCGTCGTCTGCGTGACCGGATCGAACGGCAAATCCACAACCACCGCCCTGATCCACCACATTCTGGAGGAGGCGGGGCGGCCCACGCAGATGGCGGGCAACATCGGGCGCGGGGTGCTGGACATTGATCCGGCGACGGATGGCGAGGTGGTGGTGTTGGAACTGTCATCGTATCAGACCGAACTTGCCCGCCACCTGACGCCCGATGTGGCGGTGTTCACCAACCTGTCGCCCGATCATCTGGACCGGCATGGCGGGATGGGGGGCTATTTCGCGGCCAAGCGGCGGCTGTTTGCGGAAGGCGGGCCCGACCGCGCGGTGATTGGTGTGGACGAGGTGGAGGGCGCGTATCTGGCTGGGCAATTGTCGGAAGGCGCGCAGGATGACCGGGTGATCCGCATCTCTTCCGGGCAAAAGCTGGAGGGGTTCGGCTGGGCTGTATTTGCGCGCAAGGGATTTCTGGCGGAATGGCGGCGCGGCAAGCAGGTGGCGTCGATCGATCTGCGGGGCGTGGCGGGCCTGCCGGGCGCACACAACCACCAGAACGCCTGCGCGGCCTTTGCCGCCTGCCGCAGTCTGGGCCTTGCGCCAAAGCAGATCGAGGCAGCGTTCCATTCATTCGCGGGCTTGCCGCATCGCAGCCAGACCGTGGGTCAACGCGCGGGCGTGCGGTTCGTGAACGACAGCAAGGCAACCAATGTCGACAGTGCGGCCAAGGCGTTGCAGGCGTTTCCGCGCATCCGTTGGATCGCAGGCGGGATGGGCAAGGATGGCGGTATCAAAGGATTGGTGCCCTATCTGGGGTCGGTCGCGAAAGCCTATCTGATCGGCCATTCGGCCCGCGATTTCGCGCTGGAACTGGGCGATGTGCCGTATGAGATTTGCGAGACGATGGCGCGTGCCGTGACGCAGGCCGCGGCGGAGGCGGACGCGGGGGATGTCGTATTGCTGGCCCCGGCGGCGGCGTCGTTTGACCAGTATCCGAACTTTGAAAAGCGGGGCGAGGATTTCACAGCGCAGGTCAAGGCGATTTTGGACGCGAATTGACGGCTGTCAATTTCCGACTTTATTGAATGAAATCAACGCTAATCAAGAGTTATCCACAGGCAGCGTTAAGACTTTTGAAACATTGCGTGATCAGGGAGAGAGGCAGAATTGCCCATCCTGAAGCGTGTCGCCCTTCGTCGGGTTCAACCGGTCCGGGGCAACACGCAATATCTACGGGCCGCACTGTTCTTGGGTTTCGGTCAATCTGAACCGGATTGAACGAAACTTCAGATCACCGCAGCCAGCGCCTTGGCAAAGGCGGCCAACGTGGCATCGTCACCGACGCTGACGCGGATGCAGCGGTTCAGCGGGGCGACGCCGGGCATGCGGATGAAGACGCCTTGCGCGCCGAGCCGTTCGACAAGCCGCGCTGCATGCGCTCCATCCCCGCCGCAATCCATCGTGACAAAGTTGGTTGCCGACGGCAGCGGGATCAGACCGTGGTTGCGGGCAATATCGGACAGTATCAGTCGCGCGGTGGCCACGCGGGTCTGCACCTGGGCCAGCCAGTCCTGATCCTGCAGCGCGGCTATCGCGCCTGCCTGTGCCACGCGTCCCACGCCGAAGTGATTGCGCACACGGTCGAACGCGGCAATCAGGGGCGCGCTGGAGATGGCATATCCAATGCGCAACCCTGCGAGGCCATAGCCCTTGGAAAACGTGCGCAGCCGGATGACGCGGGGATCGGCAGGATCAATCAGGGGCGCGGTGCCGGGCGGGGCGAGGTCAATGTAGGCTTCGTCCAGCACAAGAAGCGTGCCTTTGGGCAGCCGGGGCAGCATCGCCGCGATCACCGCGCCTGTGTGGTGGCTGCCCATCGGATTGTCGGGGTTGGCAAGATAGATCAGCCTGGCCCCGGTGGCATGGGCGGCATCCAGCAGGGCATCGGGGTCTTCATGATCGGCCAGATAGGGCACGCGGGTCAGGATGCCGCCAAAGCCCGCGACATGGAAGGCAAAGGTCGGGTAGGCCCCGGCTGAGGTCACGACGGCATCGCCGGGGGCCACGGTCAGGCGGACGAGATTGCCAAGGATGCCGTCAATGCCTTCGCCGATCAGGATATGGGCGGGATCACAGGCGTGGTGGACGGCAATGGCGGCGCGCAGATCATGCATGTCGGGGTCGCCATACATCCACGCATCCTGTGCGGCAGCGGCAATGGCCGCCTTTGCCAGGGGCGAGGGGCCGAACAGGGATTCGTTGGCCCCAAGGCGGGCCGAGAACGGGCGGCCCGCGCGGCGTTCGAGCGTTTCCGGCCCGGTGAAGGGCACGGTTGCAGGCAGGCTGGCGGCAAGGGGGGTCAGGTGCGCGGTCATGGGCGCAGAATTGCGCGAAGCAGATGCTGCGTGCAAGTGACTATGGCGGCAACGGCCTTTGGGTGTAGGATTGCAGCGGATCTGTCGGGAGAGCGGACATGCGGGTGCGGATGTGGGCCTTGATCGCGATTCTGCTGGGTGCGGGCATTGCAGACCCCGCAAGGGCGGAAATGATCCGCTGGGGGTATGGCGGGTCGATCTTTGGCGGCGGGACATGGGAAGTGCGGCCCGATGATACGATCGTTTATGCGGCCTATCAGGCAGAAGGCCCGATCACCGAACGCCCGGAATGGGTGTGGGACGACCAAGCCACAAAGCGCGGGCATATCACCTTTGCAATGACCGGGGCTTTTGGCGTGGCCCAAGGGATCGTGGCGGCACGCATCCGGGAGGCGGGGCTGGGGCCTGCGTCGGATTTCCAGTCGGACTGTTCGGATGCGGGGTCGTTCATCTTTGAAGTGGATGTCGACGGCTTTGCCTATGCGGCCGTGTTGGACAACTGCATTCCACGCAGTGACGATGCACCTGCGGACGCGCGGGCGCAGTATGACGCGCTGCAGGGGGCCGCGGCCGAGATCAGCGTGGCGTTGCGGCTGAATGACCTTGTTGCGCCGTGACGGTGTGTTCAAAGGATTTGGCGGGTACATGCGTCTGATGCTTGACGGTGGCGCGGTGTTGCCGGGTTGGGAGGTGTTGGATGATGCGCGTTTTGGCGGGTGGTCTGGCGGTGATGATGTCGGCGGGTTGGGCGGTTGCCGATGATCTGCGGATCGGCGGCGGGCAGACCGTTGCCTTGCCGGGGACGCAAGCCATGGTGACGCTGACGGATGTGCAGGATCAGCGTTGCCCGGCGGATGTGGATTGCTATTGGGAAGGCATGATGCGGGTGGAACTGACCACGGCGGACGGGGCGTTGATCGTTTTGTGCAATCTGTGCGAGGGGGCCGGACGCGAGGCGATGGTGGCGGGGCGCGTCGTATCGCTCGTGGGGCTGGAGCCGGGGCGGGACGTGCTGGATCCGTTGGGCAGGTTGATCGGATTGAACGATTACACGGTGGTTCTGGCGGTGGTAGAGTAGGGGGGCCTTCTGCCCCCCTCTGGCCGTTGGCCATTCACCCCCCGAGGATAGTTTTGAACAGAGGAAGGTGTCAGCCCATTTCAGACAGGCGGACGAGGGCGGATTGCAGTTTTGCGGCCTCGTCCTGCCGGGCGTCAGATTGTCGCGGGCTTCGTCGACGACCTCTTCCGGGGCGGATTTGACGAAGTTGGGGTTGGTGAGGCGACCGTTGAGGCCCGTCGATTTCCTTGGCGAGTTTATCGAGGGATTTCTGCAGGCGGGATTTTTCTTCGGCGATGTCGATGACGCCGGCGAGGGGGATGGCGAAGGTGGCGCCTTCGACGGGAACGGTGATGGCGCCCTTGGGGGCTGCATCGGCCGGTGTCAGGCTGTCGATGCGGGCAAGGCGGGTGATGAGAGGTTCGTTGCGGCCCCAGTATGCGGTTGCATCGGCGGTCATGGTCAGGCTGAGCATGGGCAGTTTCAGGCCGACGGGGACGTGCATCTGGGCGCGGGCGGAGCGGATTTCGTCGATCAGGGTGATGACCCAGTTCATTTCGGATTGCGCTGCGTTATCATGCAGTTCTGCGCCGTAGTTCGGCCAGTCGGCATGGACGAGCATCTTGGCGCGGGTGCCGGTAGTGGCCCATAGTTCCTCGGTGATGAAGGGCATGATCGGGTGCAGCAGGATCAAGCACTGGTCGAGCACCCAGGCCATGGTTGGCGCGGGTTTCGGCTGCGTGTTCGCCGTCGAACAGGGGTTTGGCGAATTCGACATACCAGTCGCAGACGCTTGCCCCAGACGAAGGCGTAAAGCGCGTTGGCGGCGTCGTTGAAGCGGTAGTCGGTGAGGGCGGCGTCGACCTCTGCCGGGCGTGGGCGGTCTCGCCGATGATCCAGCGGTTGACGGTGGCCTGTGGGCTTGGGGGCGCGCACTGGTGGTGTGGCCGTCCCAGACGCCGTTCATTTCGGCGAAACGGCAGGCGTTCCAGAGTTTGGTGCCGAAGTTGCGGTAGCCTGCGATGCGGGCGGTGTCGAAGTTTGAGGTCGCGGCCCATGGCGGCCATCGCGGTCAGGTGAAGCGCACGGCATCGGCGCCGTATTCGTCGATGAGTTCGAGCGGGTCGAGGACGTTGCCGAGGGACTTCGACATCTTCTTGCCCTTCTCGTCGCGGACGAGGGCGTGGACATAGACGGTGTGGAAGGGGATTTGATCGACGACGGCAAGCTGCATCATCATCATCCGGGCGACCCAGAAGAAGATGATGTCCAAGCCCGGTGACGAGGACCGAGGTGGGGAAGTATTTCTGCAGTTCCGGCGTGTTCTCGGGCCAGCCGAGCGTGCCGATCGGCCAGAGGCCGGAGGAGAACCAGGTGTCGAGGACGTCGGGGTCGCGCGTCAGATGTGACGGACCTAACTGATCGCCGACTACTCGTTCATGTCTGCGGCGAGGCTTGCCTTCCCGTCAAGAACTGAATGCCGGAGCCGTGCCAACATCGTGCGGATCATTCGTCAGAGCATTTGCGACATGCTTCGCCAAGTGCGTCGCGCGACACGCATGAGCTGTATCTTCGTCGCCGCACATGATAGCTTCGTTCCGTCGCCAGCGTCAGCGCCGCGTTGAGGAATCCGCGATCCAAGGTCCGGCCCATACCACACCGGAATCTGGTGCCCCCACCAGAGCTGGCGGGAGATGCACCAGGGCTCGATGTTTTCCAGCCAGTGGAAATAGGTCTTCTCGTCCGTTCGGCGGGATTATCTTGGTCGCGGCCGTCGCGCACGGCCTCCAGCGCGGGTTCGACGATCTTGGCGGTGTCGACGAACCACTGGTCGGTCAGCATCGGCTCGATCACCACCTTCGAGCGGTCGCCGAAGGGCTGCATGATCTTGTTGGCCTCGACAAGCGGCACCGCGTTCCAGATGTTCGGCGCCGGTTTCGGCGTCGATGCGATTTCTCCAGGATCGTGACGGCCAGCCCTTCGGCGGTGATCTGGTCGACCACCGCTTGCGCGCCTCGTAGCGGTCCAGCCCGCGCAGGTCGTCGGGGACGAGGTTCAGCGCGTCGATCTCGGCTTCGGTGGGTGCGGCTGCACCCTGCGGCGATCGGCGCTGGGCGCGTGGCGGCGGCCTCGGCGTAGGGCGCGCCATCGGCGCGCATCGCGCGCCTTGGTGTCCATCAGCGCGGTAGCAGGGGATATCGTTGCGCTTGGCCACGGCGTAGTCGTTGAAGTCATGCGCGCCGGTGATCTTGACCGCGCCGGAGCCGAAAGGTCGGGTCGGGGTATTCGTCGGTGATGATCGGGATCAGGCGGCGGTGTTCCTTCGGCCCCACCGGGATTTCGCAGAGTTTCCCGACGATTGGCGCGTAACGTTCATCTGATGGATGAACCGCGACAGCGCCGTCGCCCAGCATGGTTTCGGGGCGGGTGGTGGCGATGGAGATATAGTCGCGCGTCTCGCGCAGGGTCACGTTGCCGTCCTCGTCCTTCTCGACATATTCATAGGTCTCGCCGCCCGCGAGCGGGTATTTGAAGTGCCACATGTGGCCCGCGACCTCGATCTGCTCGACCTCAAGGTCGGAGATCGCGGTTTCGAAATGCGGGTCCCAGTTGACCAGCCGTTTGCCGCGATAGATCAGGCCCTTGTTGTACATCTCGACGAAGACCTTGATGACGGCATCGTGGAAGTTGCCCTCTTCGCCCGCAGGGGCACCGGGCGCGCCGGACATGGTGAAGGCGTCGCGCGACCAGTCGCAGGAGGCGCCGAGGCGCTTCAGCTGGCCGATGATTGGCGCTGGATTTCTGCTTTTGCTCCCAGACCCGGGCGGTGAACGCCTCGCGCCCCATATCGCGGCGGGCTGGTTGGTCTTTGGCCAGTTCGCGTTCGACGACCATCTGGGTGGCGATGCCGGCATGGTCGGTGCCGGGCTGCCAGAGCGTGTCGAAGCCGCGCATCCGGTGCCAGCGGACCAGGATGTCCTGCAACGTGTTGTTGAAGGCGTGGCCCATGTGCAAGCAATACGGTACCGGTCCAGCGCTGCA
>CAWAPA010000072.1:0-26307 GCA_963783595.1 uncultured Alphaproteobacteria bacterium
CCACGGATTGCTCCTTGGGGCATCGCCTGCACAGCGTTCAAGCACAAGTTCAAGAAGACTTGCTGCAGCTGGTTGCGGTCGCCGCTGACCAGGGCAGGCTCGCCGTGGCAAGCCCGTCCACGAACTTGACCTTTGAGAAGGTAGGCTGCTGCCGCATGATGTGCAGGACATGGCGGACCACTTCGCGCACGTCCAGGATGGCGAGCACGGACGGGGATCGCGGCGTGAAATCCAGCAGGCCCCGCACCGTGTCCCGCACCCGCAGCGTCTCAGAGATGATGATGTCCACCGACTGCCGCCCATCCGCGTCCAGGTTGGCGCGTGACTTGAGCAGGTGCGCGAACGTGAGCACGCCGGTCAGTGGGTTGTTCACCTCGTGCGCCACCCCCGCGGCCAGCCGGCCAATGGACGCCAGCCGTTCCGCCTCCGTCAACTGCACCCGGGTGGAGTCCTCGAGCCGCTCCTCGCGCTCCTGCACGGCCACCGCCATGGCGTCAATGGCGTGGCACAGCGCGCCCATCTCACCCGGCGGCCGCACGCTCACCCGCGCCGACAGGTCACCTCCCACCACCTGCTCGGCGACGCCCTGCACCATGCGGCTGACGGCCGCAGCATGGAGCGAATCACCAGGAACAGCAGCACCAAGCCCGCCAAGGAGGTCAGGACCAACGTCGCCATGAACACCCCGACAATGACGCCCCGGGGCGCGTGTACGGCTCCTCCAGCAACCCCACGTACAGGGCGCCCACCACCGTGCCCTCGGGGTCGCGGATGGGCTCGTACGCGGTGATGTACCAGTCGCTGACGACGAAGGCGTGGTTGCCGAGCTGCTCCGCGGCGGCATGATGCTGAGATGGCAGGTGTGCTCCATGCGCGTGCTGACCGCCCTGTTCCCCCCGGGGTGAGCACGTTGGTGGCTACGCGCACGTCACCCAGGAACAGGGTCACCGTGCCCACGTCCCGGCCCCCCTGATTCCGCCGACTGGAAGACCACCTCGCGGATGGCATCCACGATGTCCATGTGCAGCATCTTCTGGGTCAGGCCTTTGGACAGGGCTTCGAGCACGGCTTCCACCGGCTCGCCCTTGGCCAGCATGCGGCGCGCGCGGGCGAGTTCGGTGGCGCGCCATTCATCGGCCTGCGCGTTGATCTGCTGGATCAGGGGCACCACGCCGCTGGCGGGGTTGCGCTGCTCCATCCAGTTCATGAAGCTGGCCACGCCGGCGTCGATGATCACCTCGGCCTGGGCCACGGCGGCCTGGCGGTTGTCCTTGCCGGTCTGCACCACGGTGGCCAGGTCGTCCACCGTGTAGAGGTACACGTCGGTCAGCGCCTTCACTTCAAATTCGATGTCGCGCGGCACGGCCAGGTCGACCATGAACATGGGGCGGTAGCGGCGTTTCTTCAGCGCGCGCTCCACGGCGCCCAGGCCGATGATGGGCAGCGTGCTGGCGGTGCAGCTGATGACGGCGTCGAACTCGTGCAGGCGGTCGGGCACGTCGGCCAGGCGGATCACCTGCGCGCCAAAGCGGTTGGCCAGCTTTTCGCCGCGCTCCAGCGTGCGGTTGGCAATCGCCATGCTCTTGGGCGTTTTGGCGGCGAAGTGGGTGGCGGCGAGTTCGATCATCTCGCCCGCGCCGACGAACAGCACCCGGATGTCCTTCAAGTCTTCAAACAGCTGCGAGGCCAGGCGCACGGCCGTACTTCACGCCGCGGGCGTTCCCCCGTCGCGGCTGAGCGCGACATTTGGCGTCGTTTGTGGCGCGCAATACGCATTCACGATGCTCAACACAGACACTCGCCAGATCACGAGACGGGAACGCCACACGTAACAGGCCGCTTTGCGGACAGTGGGAATATTCGAGCAGAGGGCTTCGCCCTTGATTTCGGGCGAAGAAGACAGAGCGTATCCGGTCCGCGACGAGCTCAGACCGACCATCGCGCCCCACACTACCCCCCTCAGCCCAACATCTCCACCAACCGCCGCCGCGCATCCGGCAACGGCCTGTCCCCCAACACCGGGGCCAGTTCGCGTGCCAGAAAATGCCCGGTGATCGCCAGCCCCTGCGCCACATCCCGCGGCCCCGCAGGCGCATCGCCGCCCATGCAGGCAGGCAACGAAAACAGCCGGTCCGCCCATTCCCCCGCCGCCCCGCGCGAAATCGCACGCCCCGACTTCGGACTGACATAGGCCAGCCCCACGCCAGACCCCGTCACCCCGCACACCGACAAATCCAGGCCAAAACCCAGCTCTTCCAGCAGTCCTACCTCCCAGCGCAGATACACCTCCGGCCAGTCGGGCACCTCTCCCATCGCGTCCAGCAACACCTCTGTCGCCGCGTGAAGATCGCCATGCGCCTCGCGTTCCGGCAAGGCCACATGCAGTAGCGCACACACCGCGTTCAACCCCGCCAGCGCCCGACGGTCGCCCATCAGCGCCGATCGTGACCGCAGGGGTTCCACTGCAAACGCGCCCATATGCTCACCCAGCCGCGCTCGCCATGTAAGATCGACCTGCGCGCCGGGCTGCAGCACGGGGGCCATGCGCCTCGACGCACCACCCCGGACCACGCCGAAATGCCGCCCGTGGCCTGCGGTGAATGCCTCGACGATCGCCGCATGTTCGCCATGCGGCCGCACCGACAGCACCGTTCCCGCCTCGCGCCATTCCATATGTCCATATTGGCCCGCGCACAGGCGCGCCACAAGGCATCAGGGCGCTTTTCCGGTCGTCAGCGCCACGGCCTGCGCAAACGGAATATCCACCGCAAACCGACCCTGATCCAGAAACGTCAGCACCTGCGCAATCACCACCGGGTTCAGCATCATGTAGGTATGCGTGACCGGCATCGTCAGATGTGCCGCCATCCCGTCCACCTTGGTGCTTTCGACCGAAACCTTGCCGTCATTCGGCCCAGGGATCGTGGATGACATCAGCGGGTTCCAGGATGTCGACCCTGCGATCACCCCCAGTTCGAAATCAACGGGCGGCAAGGCGCGCGGCACCGATCCTTCGCCCGTGCCCAACTCCAGCCCCGCAGGCCCGTTGACCCATGCAAAAATCTTGATCCCGCCCAAGGCATCCACCACCTCGGACCCCGCATTCGGCGGCGCCAGCATCACGCTGCGCCCCAGATTGGCCGGGCGATGGTCCATCAGCCACTGCCGCAGCAGGATGCCCCCCATCGAATGAGTCACGAAGTGGATGCGCGTCGCCCCCGCACAAGCGGCCACCGCTGGCCCCACATGCGCCGCGGCCAGTTCGGCAATTGTGCCTTGCGTCGATGGGTAACTGCGGTTGACCACCGCATAGCCATTGGCCCGCAGCGCCGCCTCCATCGGCATCAGGGATGCCCCCGTCCGCGCAAGGCCATGCAGCAGCACCACGGCCTCGTCCCGGTGCGGGGCGGACATGATGCGTTCCAGGATGGGCTTGGGCGTTTTCATGGCGCGAACCTAGCCGCCATCGCGGCGATTGACGACCCCCCGCCCATGGACAAACGCCCAACGTCACGCCAGTTTGAACCGATGAAGACACCCCGCCTCGCCACCCGCGCCCTGATCCTGCACGACGACCGACTTCTCATGGTCAACGCCTACCCCGATGGGCAGTCCGACCTGTGGTGCGCACCGGGCGGCGGGGTGGAACGCGGCACCTCCCTGCCCGGCAATCTGATGCGCGAGGTGATGGAGGAAACCGGCCTTGCCATCGCCGTCGGCGACCCTGCCCTCGTGAACGAATTTCACGATCCGACATCCGGGTTTCATCAGGTCGACATCTACTTCCGCTGCACCATCACAGCAGGCCGGATCGACGCCGCATGGCAAGACCCCGAAGGCGTGGTCACCCAGCGGCGTTTCTTCACCCGCGCCGATCTGACCCTTATCCGCTACAAACCAGATAGCCTGCCCGCCGCCGCATGGGGCACAGGCATCCTCTATGACCCGCTCGAGGTAATCGTGCGATGAGCCGCGCCTTTGTCAAAGAGGATGGCAATGATCTGGCCCCCCTGCCCGACCTGCCCGTCAGCCCGCATCCCAACTACGTGACGCCGCGCGGTCTGGGAACACTTGCAGCCCGTCTGCATTCGCGGCAAGGCGATCTTGCCACCCTGCGCGCAAGGCCAGACCGTCTGGACAAACTGCCCGAGGCTGCAGCAGAACGCGATATCCGGTATCTCGAATCCCGCCTGCGCAGCGCCATCCCGGTCGATCCGGCAACACAGCCCCTGACTGAGGTTGCCTTTGGCCTTTGCATTGACAGTCGCAGACGAACATGGCCGCGCCGCACAGTATGAAATCACCGGCGAGGATGAGGCCGACGCCAGCCTTGGCCGCATCACCCCCCACGCACCCCTTGCCCGTGCCCTGTTGGGGGCGCACGTCGGCGATGTGGTCAGCGTTGCCCGCCCATCCGGCGCGCAGACCCTTACAATCATCGCCATCACGCATCCCGAACCCGAATAAGGCTTGCACCCCACGCCCGTTCCCACGCAGCATGGCCGGACCCAACCAAGACACGGACAGGTCCGATGCTGATCCGCCCGCTTGCCCACGCCGCCGACCGCGCGCATGTCTCAGACCTTTTCGCCCGTGCGGCGGATTACGTCCTGCTGGAATCCGGTCTGCCCCCCGCCCCCGATGCCGCCGATGATTTCTTCACCGAAGCCCCGCCCGGCAAAACTGCCGCCGACTGCCGTCAGTTCGGCGTCTTTGACGGCGCGCGGCTCGATGCGATGGCCACCGTGCTGTTTGGCTATCCCGACGCCCAGGATGCCTATATCGGCTTGCTGATTGTCGATGCCGCCCAACGCCGCCGTGGCCTTGGCCGGGCGCTTGCCGACCATGTCTTTGCCGCCTGCCGCGACCTTGGCGCGCAACGGATGCTGATCGCGGTGCTTGACGCCAACCCAAGGGGCCGTGCCTTCTGGCACAGCATGGGCTTTGTGCTTGAGAAAACCTTCCCGCCCACACCGGATGCATCGCCGCCCCACATCCGTCACCGGATGACGCGCGCCCTTTGAACCGAAGCCAGCGCCACACCGCCCAGCACCAGCCCCGCCGCCAGCGCGAACCGCCAGCCAACCGGCTCCGATAGCAGCGCCAGCCCCGCCCCCGCCGCAATCACCGGCACGGTCAATTGCGCCACCGCCGCCCGTGCCGCCCCCAGTTGCGGCACCAGTCCATACCACAGCGCATAGCCCAACCCCGACGTCACCGCCCCCGAAACAACCGCCAGCCCAAGACCCCATGCTGTGCCCGTCACCGCAAACCACGGCACCGCACACAGCGCGATAGGCAGCGCCAGCCCAAAATTCGCCGCCGTCGCCGCCACCGGATCAACCGCCCCGCGCCCGGCCAGCGAATAGATGCCCCAGCCCAACCCGGCCAACGCCATCATCCCTGCATGCGTCAAGCTCAACCCGGCATCGCCGCCGGGCCACAGCAAAACAGCCAACCCCCCGAAGGCAAGCCCGGCCCCCACCCAGCGCTGGCCCGGCACCACCTCCCGTGCCAGCACCGCACCGGCAAACATTGTCACCTGCACCACCCCGAACAGGATCAGCGCACCAACCCCAGTGCCCAGCCCCCGATAGGCGAGCGAAAACCCGAACAGATAGATCAGCAGACCCAGAACCCCCGGCAGCCGCCCGGCCCACCCCGCCCAGACGCCCGCCCCCGTCCGCGCCCGCCGCACCATGACAACGGCCGCAAGGGTCACGGCCCCCGCCATCAGCCGCACAATGGCAAAACTTACCGGGTCAATCTGCCCCGCGCCAACCGCCATCCGGTTCAACACCGAATTGGCCGCAAAGGCGCACATCGCAAGGGCCGTCAGCAGGATCAGACGCATGGCGCTGCGTAGCCGCAAAGAGGCCCGTCAACAACGCCATTTCTCTTTGTTCAGATATCCGCGCCGCAGACGCTCAATTCAACGATGCCGGGGCGAACCGCGGCGTCAGTTGAACACCGGTGGCAGATAGTGTCCCGTCCACCACGCATGATCGCTGGTAAACCGGATGGCACCTTGCGCCAGCCCCGCCAAAACGCCAAGCGGGCCCAGAACCATCGCCGCGCGGCGCAGTAAGGATGCGTCCGCATGCCTGTCCGCAAACACCAGCACCGCAAGGATGATCGTCATCAGCAGATCCAGCGCGATCTCGAATATGGCATAGCCATAGGGCGGGAACTCGCCTGCCGGGATCAGAACCGCACTCACCAATCCAGCGATCAGAACCACCGCCATCACCAGAATGATGATCGTATTTTGCCTTGCGGCCCCCGCGCCTGCCATGTCAGCACTCCTGAGTATGCGCTGGCATCTTATGCGCCACTTGCCCTTGCGGCAAAGAAAAAGGGCACCCGAAGGCACCCTTTTCCCAATCGTCCCGGATGGGCGCGATGATTACATCATCCCGTCCATGCCGCCCATGCCGCCCATGCCGCCGCCGCCCATGCCGCCAGCCGACTTCGGCTCGGGGCGATCGGCGATCATCGCTTCGGTGGTGATCAGCAGCGATGCAACCGAAGCCGCATCTTCCAGTGCCGTGCGCACAACCTTGGCCGGGTCGATCACGCCGAACTTGAACATGTCGCCATATTCTTCGGTCTGCGCGTTGAACCCAAAGGCCTTGTCGCTGCTTTCACGCACTTTGCCTGCGACGACGGACCCGTCAACGCCTGCGTTCTGTGCGATCTGGCGCAGCGGGGCTTCCAGGGCCTTGCGGACAATCGCGATGCCGGCGTTCTGGTCGCTGTTCGCGCCCGTCATGCCTTCCAGCACCTTGCCAGCCTGGATCAGGGCTACGCCACCGCCGACAACGATGCCTTCCTGCACGGCCGCACGGGTCGCGTTCAGGGCGTCATCAACGCGGTCCTTGCGTTCCTTGACTTCGACTTCGGTCATGCCGCCAACACGAATGACGGCCACGCCACCCGCCAGTTTGGCCACACGCTCTTGCAGCTTTTCACGGTCGTAATCGGACGTGGTGTCTTCGATCTGCTGACGGATCTGTGCCACACGCGCCTGAATTTCGGCCTTGTCGCCTGCACCGTCGATGATCGTGGTGGTGTCTTTGGTGATCGACACTTTCTTGGCACGGCCCAGCATGTCGATGCCGACATTTTCCAGCTTCATGCCCAGATCGTCGGAAATCACCTGACCACCGGTCAGAATGGCGATGTCCTGCAGCATGGCCTTGCGACGGTCACCAAAGCCCGGTGCCTTCACAGCGGCGATCTTCAAACCACCACGCAGCTTGTTCACGACCAGCGTGGCCAAAGCCTCGCCTTCCACGTCTTCCGAAATGATCAGCAGCGGCTTTTGCGACTGGATCACGGCTTCCAGCAACGGCACCATCGGCTGCAGGCTGGACAGTTTCTTTTCGTGCAGCAGGATCAGCACGTCTTCGACGTCGACAATCATCTTGTCGGCATTGGTCACGAAATAGGGCGACAGATAGCCACGGTCGAACTGCATGCCTTCGACGACTTCGGTTTCCGTTTCCAGACCCTTGTTTTCCTCGACGGTGATGACACCTTCGTTGCCGACTTTCTGCATCGCATCCGCGATCTGACGGCCGATTTCAGCCTCGCCATTCGCAGAGATCGTGCCAACCTGTGCCACTTCGGCGCTGTCGTTCACGGGGCGTGACGCTTTCTTGATTGCTTCCACAACCTTGATCACGGCCATGTCGATCCCGCGCTTCAGGTCCATCGGGTTCATGCCGGCGGCAACAGCCTTCAGGCCTTCCTTGATGATCGCCTGTGCCAGAACGGTCGCAGTAGTGGTGCCGTCGCCAGCCTCGTCATTGGTGCGGGAAGCGACTTCCTTCACCATCTGCGCGCCCATGTTCTCGAACTTGTCCGAAAGCTCGATTTCCTTGGCAACCGTTACACCGTCCTTGGTGATGCGGGGCGAGCCAAAGCTCTTGTCGATCACCACGTTGCGGCCTTTTGGCCCAAGGGTAACTTTTACAGCGTCGGCAAGAATGTTCACGCCGCGCAGCATGCGGTCGCGGGCATCGGTGTCAAATTTGACGTCTTTTGCAGCCATTTTGATAGCTCCCTAGATTTGATGGATTGCGGAAAAGCGAAAGATGGGCAATTCGCCCATCACCCCTCAGGCGATCACGCCGAGAATGTCGCTTTCCTTCATGATCAGCAGCTCTTTGCCGTCGATCGTCACTTCGGTGCCCGACCATTTGCCGAACAGAACGCGGTCGCCCGCCTTGACCGTCGGCGCAATCAGCTCGCCACTGTCCTTGCGCGCGCCGGGGCCAACAGCCACGACTTCTGCTTCAGCAGGCTTTTCTTTTGCGGTATCCGGGATGATAAGACCACCCTTGGTCTTTTCTTCGCCTTCGATGCGGCGGACCAATACGCGGTCATGCAGCGGTGTGAATGCCATCTGGGTCTCTCCCTATGAGTTCCAGGTTACGTTGGATTAGCACTCAGCTCATGCCAGTGCTAATGACCTGTCAGTTAGGGATGCGCAGGGCGCGTGTCAACACCCCAACTTGACCAAAATTGATGCGACCACCCTTGGCAGACCGCCCGTGCGATGCCACCTTCTGTCATGAACCCGGAGAACCGCCCATGACCCGCGCCTTTGCCGCCCTTGCCGCCCTTTTCCTGCTGGCACAGCCGGTTGCCGCCGAATGTGTCGGCGAAAACCTGCTTGATCAGATGGCACCCGCCGACCGCGCGGCGCTGGATGCACGGGTCGCCGAAGTTCCCTACCCAACCGGCAACTACTGGCGCGCGACCAAGGATGGCCAGACCGTCACCATGATCGGCACCTACCACCTTGATGATCCCCGCCACGACGCAACCCGCGCCATCATCGCGCCCGCAATCAGCGCCGCCCGCACCGTTCTGGTCGAGGCAGGCCCTGATGAAGAGGCGCAACTGATGGCCCGTCTCGCGGATGAGCCGTCCCTGATGATGATCACCGAAGGCCCCACCCTGCTGGAACAGATGGACCCCGCCGATTGGGACCGTCTTGCCGCCGCCATGTCCGAACGCCAGATCCCCGCCTTCATGGCCGCCAAGTTTCAGCCTTGGTATGTCACCATGATGCTGTCGATCCCCGCCTGCGACATCACCGCGATGGCCGACGCACACGGCCTTGACGCATCGGTGATCGAGTCCGCCACCGCACAGAACATCCCCCTGCGCGCGCTCGAACCCTATGACACGGTGTTTTCCATCTTTGGCGGCATGACGAACGCCCAACAGATCGACATGATCATTACCTCGCTTGCGATGGAAGACCGTGCCGTGGATATGTCGATCACCCTCGCCGATGCGTATTTTGCCGAGGACAGCCGCATCATCTGGGAACTTCTGCAACAGATGTCGCTGACCCTGCCGGGCTACACACCGGAAAAGGTGCAGACGGAATTTGCCCAGATGGAGGAATCGATGATGTCCGCCCGCAACCGCAACTGGATTCCCGTGATTGAAGGCGCCGCCAAGGATGGCCCGGTCTTCGCGGCCTTTGGTGCCTTGCACCTTCCGGGCCATGATGGCGTGCTGGCACTCATGGAACGCGCAGGCTGGACGCTGGAACGCCTGCCGCTGTGAACAGTGGCGATGGGCAGATTGCCCATCCCACAAAACCGCTGTCGCACAGGATAGGCAATTCTGCCCATCTTTCCCTGCGCAGCCCGTGACATCCGCATGCGCCCGTCATATACCGCGCCCGAAACCCCTCTCAAGGCGCGCACTCCCATGACCACACTCGTTTTCGGCCACAAATCCCCCGATACCGACTCAACCGGTTCCCCTATCATCTGGGCCTGGTATCTTTCGCAGAACGGCACCCCCGCCAAACCCGTCCTCCTTGGCGAACCGAATACCGAAGCCGCCTTCATGCTGCGCCACTGGGGCCTCGATAAACCCGAAATCATCGCCGATGTCGCCGCGACCGATACCGTTGTGATCGTCGATACCAACAACCCCGCCGAACTGCCGCCCGGCATCCATGACGCCAACGTCACGGGCATCATCGACCATCACATGTTAGTCGGCGGCATCAAGACAAAATCCCCCATCGACATCACCATCCGCCCGGTGGCCTGCACCGCCACCATCATGCACGATCTGATGGGCGATGCCGTCCATACCGCCCCAAAGGCGATCAAGGGCGCGATGCTGACCTGCATCCTGTCCGACACGCTGGAATTCCGCTCGCCGACCACAACCCCGCATGACCGCGCCGTGGCAGAGACGCTCGCCCGCGCCCTTGGCGTCGACATTCCCGCCTTTGCCGCCGACATGTTCGCCGCGAAATCCGATGTGGGCGCGTTTTCCGACGCCGAACTTCTGCGCATGGACAGCAAGGAATACAACATCGACGGGCACGAACTGCGCATTTCCGTCCTTGAAACCACCGCGCCAAAAGTGCTGCTCGACCGCAAGGCCGCCCTCATGGCCGCCATGCCCGCCGTGGCCGCCGCAGACGGCGCGGAACAGGTCTTGCTGTTCATCATCGACATCCTGCGCGAAGAGGCGACACTGCTGGTGCCGAACGATCTGGTGAAAAAGATCGCCGAGGCGTCATTCGGCTGCACCGTCACGGGCGATACCGTGGTTCTGCCCGGCGTGATGAGCCGCAAGAAACAGATCATCCCCGCGTTGAAGATGTGATTTCGCGTCTTTACGGAATGAAGACGCAATGAAGACCGCCGGAAAGGGCCCCAAATGACCGAAATCATCGCGTCTCTCGCCGATGTCTCCTCGCGGTATGAGGCCGTTTTTTGCGATCTCTGGGGGTGTCTGCACAACGGCGTCACGGCCTATCCCGACGCTGTCGCGGCCTTGCGTGCCTACAAGGCGCAGGGTGGCACGGTCTTGCTGCTGACCAATTCGCCGCGTCCGAAATCAAGTGTTATCAAACAGTTGGATGGCCTTGGCGTGCCACATGATTGCTATGACGAGGTGGTCAGTTCAGGCGATGCCGCGCAATATGCGCTTGTCACCGGGGCTGTCGGGCGTCAGGTCTACCACATCGGGGCGCCCAAGGATCAGGTTTTCTTTACCGACTTCGCCGAAGATGTCGCCATGATCGCCACCAACGAACCCCCGATTGTGCAAGTTGCCTTGGCCGAGGCTGAAGGCATCGTTTGCACCGGCCTGTTTGATGACCAGACCGAAACACCGGATGACTATGCAGCACAGCTTGTTGCTGGCAAGAACCCGTGGCCTGCCAATGCTTTGCGCCAATCCCGACATCGTGGTCGACATGGGCCACAAGCGTGTGTTCTGCGCCGGGGCCATCGCTGCCGCCTATGAAGAAAAGGGCGGAACCGCGCTCTATTTCGGCAAGCCGCATCCGCCCATCTATGACCTGGCCCGGCGTCGCCTGACCGCCCTGATGGCCCGCGATGATGTCCCGGTCCTGTGCATCGGCGATGGGATTGCGACTGACGTACAGGGCGGCCAGTCCGAAGGTCTGGACACCCTGTTCATCACCGGCGGCCTTGCAGCGGATCAGTTCGGCGCTGATTCCGCGAACCCTGACAAAGACTTGCTGGAAACATGGCTCGCCGAAAAAATGCTGTCACCCAGCTTCAGCATCGGCTTTCTGCGATAACGGCGACGCAACAAAGCAACAATTTTCTGCGCCAGTGTAAAATATAATTGCTTTGCAAGCGCAGCATGGTATCTTTCCCCGATGGCTCGGAGAAAGAAAATGCTCGACAACGCCCCACGCGGCACGATCTGCATCGAAGATATCGAAATCGGCATGACCCGGTCCTTGATGAAGCTGGTAAGTGACCGTGACATCTCACTTTTTGCCGAGGTCAGCACCGATCACAACCCGGTGCATCTTGACGAATCCTATGCGCAGGACACGATCTTCCAAGGCCGCATCGCCCATGGCATGCTGACCGCCAGCCTGATTTCCGCCGTCATCGGTGAACAACTGCCCGGCCACGGCACCGTTTATCTGGGCCAGTCGCTGAAATTCATGGCCCCCGTCCGCCCCGGCGATATGGTGGCCGCCCATGTCACCGTCACCGCCATCGACCACGCCCGTCGCCGTGTCACCCTTGAAACCCACTGCGCCGTAGGCGATACCGTCGTCCTGAAGGGTGAGGCGCTGGTTTTGGCACCAAGCCGCAAGTTCGACTGACGGGGCCGCCCCGTCCACCGGGGCCGCATGAAGATTTATCAGCATTGGCAAGGGCTTGATCCATCAGCGCGTGGCGCATCGGTGGCCCTTGGCAACTTTGATGGCGTTCATCTTGGCCATCAATCCGTGCTCGATCTTGCGCGCGGCGCAGCCCCCCTTGGCGTCGTCACGTTTGAACCGCACCCCCGCGACTATTTTCGCCCCGGCACCCCCTTCCGCCTGATGAACGCCGAATCGCGTGCCAACCAACTTGCCGCACTCGGTGTCGAGCACCTGTTTGAACTGCCCTTCGACGCCCGCATTGCCGGCCTCTCACCTGAGGGTTTCGCGCATGACATCCTTGCCAGCGGCCTTGGCATTTCCCACGTGGTGGTCGGTGCCGATTTCTGCTTTGGCAAAGGCCGCACCGGCACCGCCACCGACCTGCAAACCCTTGGCAACGCACATGGTTTCCGCACCACCATCGCCCCTCTGATCCGGGAAGGCGGCACCGATATCTCCTCCACCGCCATCCGCACCGCCCTGACTGACGGCCGCCCCCGCGATGCCGCCGCCATGCTGGGCCACTGGCACCGCATCGAAGGCCCCGTCATCCACGGCGAAAAGCGCGGCCGCGAACTGGGATATCCCACCGCCAACATGGGCCTTTCCGGCCTCCACCTGCCCCGCATGGGCGTCTACGCCGTGCTGGCCGATGTGCTGACCGGGCCCCATCAGGGCCGCTACATGGGAGCCGCCAGCCTAGGCGTCCGCCCGATGTTCGGCGTCAACACGCCAAACCTGGAAACCTATCTTATTGATTTCCAAGGTGATCTTTACGATCAACACCTTAGCATCGCACTGGTGGAATACCTGCGCCCCGAACTGAAATTCGACGGTCTCCCCGCACTCATCACGCAAATGGCCGCCGACACGGACCGCGCCCGCACCATTCTGGCGGCACTGTAAATGCGCCCGCGTTTCTGGGAACTGCCGCTTGCAAAACTCACCCCCACGGAGTGGGAGGCGCTGTGCGACGGCTGCGGCAAATGCTGCCTGAACAAGCTGGAATTCGAAGATACCGGCGAGGTCGCCTTTACCCGCGTTGCCTGCCGTCTGCTGGATGGCGATACCTGCCAATGCACAAACTATCCCAACCGCAAGCAATACGTCCCCGAATGCGTGGTCCTCAACCCCAAAACCCTGCCGAAGATCGCCTACTGGCTACCGCAAACCTGCGCCTACCGCCTGTTGCACGAAGGCAAAGCCCTGCTGGAATGGCACCCTCTGGTCTCGGGCGACCCGCAGTCCGTGCATGACGCCGGTATGTCGGTCAAAGGCTGGACGATCCCGGAATACGAGGTCGATGAGGATGATTGGGAAGACTACATCATCGACGAAGTGCCGTAGAACTCCGCAATCGCCGCTGAAACAGCGCGCTTGTGCGTGATCGGCGCCATGTGCCCCGCCCCCTCGATCACCACGCGCGCCACTTGCGGCAACCGCCGCGCGAGTTCATCCTGGATCGCCCCGATAACCGGCGGTGACATCGCCCCTTCCGTCAGAAGTACCGGAATTCCCAGACTTTCCAATCGCATGTAGGCCAGCAACCCGGCCGCATCATCCATCATCACATCCAACTGCGCCGGGATCAGATTGATCCGCGCGGTCATATAGGCCTGCAATCCGGCGGGCAGCGCCGCAAATGCACCGGGGCTCCAGTAGCCATGAAAAAACGCCGTCGCCGCCGCCACATCACCCGCCATCATGGCCACCTCGAACGGCGCGAAATCCGCCACATGCTGCGCAAACCGCGAATCGCCCGCCGCCTGCGCCGCCGCAAACAGCACAGGCTCGATCAACACCAATGACCGCACCAGTTCCGGCCGCTCCAGCGCCATCCGCAACGCAACCGTGCCCCCCGATGAATGCCCGATCACATCCATCGGGCCATCCATCAGCGCGATCACTTCCCGCGTGCAGTCCCCGTGATAATCCCCCGTGCCATCCCACAGCGGCAAGCCACCATGACCCAGCAGATCGGGTGCCACCACCGTCGCATCTGGCAGCTCCAACCCACCCCAGACCCCGCCATGCGCCAGCGAACAATGCAGCGCCAGAACCTTGCGCGCGCCGTCGCCAAACCGATGAACCGTCACAACTTGCCCTGCAGATGCAGGTCCAGATGGCTCAGCCGGTCCTGCCCCCAGAACAATTCCTCACCCACCAGATACGTCGGTATCCCGAACACCCCCCGCACCACCGCCTCTTCCAGATTGGCCACGTATTCATCCGCCGCCATCATCATCCCCCGGTCCGCCACCCCCGGATCAAACCCATGCGCCGCCAACAGATCGCGGATCACGTCATCCTCTGCCACATTCCGCTCCTCCGCCCAGCACGCGCGCGTCACCGCATGCACCAGCCCACCCAGATCGCCGCCCCCCGCCTTTTGTGCCGCGATAATCGCATAAGACGCCGGTGCCGCATTCGTCGGCCAGAACGCAGGCTTCAGATTGACAGGCATCCCCAGCGCGGCCCCCCAGCGTCGGATTTCCTGCGCGCGGTAGCCCATGCGCGACGGATGCCGATCTTTGGGCAACTGCCCCCCCGTGCGCGGAAACAGCGCCATCGGGTCCAGCGGTTTATAAGTGATCGTCGCACCGTGCCGTCCCGCAATCTCCTCCAGCCGCTGGCCCGCCAGGTAGGTAAACGGAGAGATTGCCGCAAAGAAATAGTCGATATGGGCCATAGGGTTTCCTTTCGGGTTTGAGCCGACGCTAACCCGGTGCTAAGCGGTGTCAACGCCGCTGTCACAGGA
The DNA here is from genome assembly GCA_963783595.1 of uncultured Alphaproteobacteria bacterium. Lineage (GTDB taxonomy): Bacteria > Pseudomonadota > Alphaproteobacteria > Rhodobacterales > Rhodobacteraceae > JAAFHS01. The sequence continues at coordinate 14,943 of CAWAPA010000072.1, forward strand.
ATCGCACATGCCCGCCATCACAGAACCGAAACTGATCGCGGGGAACGCCAGCATGCTGCTTGGCAAATCCATCGCGCGCCGCATGTCGATGCACCGCGGGATGAGCGTCAATCTGGTCGAGGCGCGGGTCGAACGGTTCAACGATGGCGAGATCTTTGTCGAGGTGTTCGAAAACGTCCGGGGCGAGGATATGTATATCATCCAGTCCACATCAAACCCGGCCAATGACAACCTGATGGAACTGCTCATCATGACCGATGCGCTGCGCCGGTCGTCCGCCAGCCGCATCACCGCCGTGATCCCCTATTTTGGCTACGCGCGCCAGGATCGCCGCGCCAAGGCACGCACCCCCATTACCGCAAAACTCGTCGCCAACATGATTGCCGAAGCGGGCGTTGATCGCGTCCTGACGCTCGATCTGCATGCGGCACAGATTCAAGGTTTTTTTGATATCCCAGTTGATAACCTTTATGCCTCACCTGTCTTTGCCCTTGATATTGAACATCATTTTGTGGGCAAGATGTCTGAACTGATGGTGGTGTCGCCCGATGTCGGCGGCGTGGCCCGCGCCCGCGATCTTGCAAAGCGGATCAATGCGCCCTTGGCCATCGTGGACAAACGCCGCGAAAAGGCGGGCGAAGTCGCCGAAATGACGGTCATCGGCAATGTCGCGGGCAAGGCCTGCATCATCGTCGATGACATCTGCGATACCGCAGGCACGCTTTGCAAGGCGGCCGAGGTGCTGATGGAAAATGGCGCCACGGAAGTGCACAGCTATATCACGCACGGCGTGCTGTCCGGCCCCGCCGTCGAACGGGTCAGCAATTCGGTGATGAAAAGCCTGGTAATCACCGATTCCATCGAACCCACCGCGGCGGTGCGCGGTTGCGCCAACATCCGCATCGTGCCAACGGCCCCGATCTTTGCCCAGGCCATCCTCAACATCTGGAACGGCACATCGGTGTCATCGTTGTTTGAAACCGAAACCCTGACGCCGATCTATGAAGGCATGTATCAGCGCGGCTGATTGCCGATCACGAAATGTTTCAAGAGTCTTAACACGACTCGGCAAAAAAATCTTAAGCTATTGATTATAAAAAGTAATGTCTGAAATTGACAGCCGTCAATTTCAGCTAACGTCCCAATCATCATCCGATTTGACCGGCCCGATCACCAACCAGTCCGCCCTGATCCGCGCGACCCGACTGTCACCCCAGGTGCGAAACACCAGATGGAATCCCTTGGCGGTGACATTCTCGGCCGTAATGTCAGCGCGCGAATTGGTCTTGTGATCCATATCCCACATCGAGATTGAAACGCTGACCGTCGGGTTTTCCTTGAACTTTTCCTTGAACGTCACGATATGGCGGCTCTCGCGCGGGCCGCTGCCTGTCCACATCACGCCGTCATCGGCAAAATCCGAAAACAGAACGCGCGACCCTTGTTCAATCCCAACCGTGCCCGATGAAATGCGCTTCATTGTCGTCCCGCTGTTCAAATGACAGTCTGTAACACGTAAAACAGGCGTTTTTCAGGCGTCTCACGAAAAAGGCCCCGACTGTTGCGGGGCCCCGTCAACCTTGTCGCGGACGCGCTTAGTGCCCTGCAGCCACTTTCGCTGCCAGCATATCGGCCACCAACTTGTCGGCCACATCCTTGTCATCGGTCGCAGCAGCGGCTTCGCGCGCCTCGGCAATCAGGGTGTCGAACATCGCGGGCGTCGCCTCGTCCAACGGCACCGCGCTTTCGGCCAGAACCGACACGCCTGCCGCCGTGATCTCGGCAAAGCCGCCGGTGACGACATAGGCCGTCGTCCCACCCGCAGCCACGGCGCGCAAAACACCGGGGCGCAAGGTGGTGATGGTGGGGGCATGCCCCTCCATCGCCGTCAGATCACCATCGGCACCGGGGATTTGCACCTCGGTCGCTTGCACCGATGCAAGGCGGCGTTCCGGGGATACCAGATCAAACTGAAGTGCCATATCGCCCCCTTAGGCCGCAGCCGCAGCCAGACGCTGTGCCTTGGCCTTCACTTCGTCGATGTCGCCAACCATATAGAACGCGGCTTCCGGCAGATGATCGTATTCACCGGCAACCACGGCCTTGAACGACGCGATGGTTTTTTCCAGCGGCACCTGCACACCATCCGACCCGGTGAAGACCTTTGCCACGTCGAACGGCTGGCTCAGGAATCGCTGGATTTTCCGCGCGCGCGCCACCGTCAGCTTGTCATCTTCCGAAAGTTCATCCATGCCCAGAATGGCGATGATGTCCTGCAGCGATTTGTAACGCTGCAGAATGCCCTGCACCGAACGCGCCACATCGTAATGTTCCTGCCCCACAATCGTCGGGTCCATCAGACGCGAGGTGGAATCGAGCGGGTCCACCGCCGGATAGATCCCCAGTTCCGAAATTGCACGGCTCAGGTTGGTGGTAGCGTCAAGGTGCGCAAACGATGTCGCAGGCGCAGGGTCGGTCAAGTCATCGGCAGGCACATAGATCGCCTGCACCGATGTGATCGAACCCGCCTTGGTCGACGTGATGCGTTCCTGCAGCGCACCCATGTCGGTGGCCAGTGTCGGCTGATAGCCCACGGCCGATGGGATACGGCCCAACAGCGCCGACACTTCCGAACCAGCTTGGGTAAAGCGGAAGATGTTGTCCACAAAGAACAGAACGTCCGTGCCAGACTGGTCGCGGAACTGTTCTGCCAAGGTCAGCCCGGTCAGCGCCACGCGCATACGCGCACCCGGCGGTTCGTTCATCTGACCATAGACAAGCGCCACTTTGGATTCCGTCAGGTTATCAATCTTGATAACGCCGGACTCCATCATCTCGTGATAAAGGTCATTCCCCTCACGCGTCCGCTCGCCCACGCCTGCGAACACGGAATAGCCCGAGTGCACCTTGGCGATGTTGTTGATCAGCTCCATGATAAGGACGGTCTTGCCCACGCCCGCACCGCCAAACAACCCGATCTTGCCGCCCTTGGAATAGGGGGCAAGCAGGTCGATCACCTTGATGCCTGTGACCAGAATCTGGCTGGATGTTGCCTGTTCGGCAAACGTCGGGGCCGCGCGGTGGATCGGGCGGGTTTCGGTGGCCGCGATCGGGCCCTTTTCGTCGATCGGTTCACCAATCACGTTGATGATCCGGCCCAGGGTGGCATCGCCAACGGGAACCGAGATCGGCTTGCCAAGGTCGGTCACGGGGGCGCCGCGGACCATGCCTTCGGTGCCGTCCATGGCGATGGTGCGCACGGTGAACTCGCCAAGGTGCTGTGCCACCTCAAGGATCAGGCGTTTGCCGTTGTTCGTCGTTTCCAGTGCGTTCAGAATGGCCGGAAGGGCCCCTTCGAACTGCACGTCCACCACGGCGCCGATAACTTGCGTCACCTTGCCTGCCGCAGCAGCTGCTTTCGGTGCTTTTGCCATGTCGTTTCTCCGGTTCGTTACAGCGCTTCCGCGCCCGAAATGATTTCAATCAGCTCTTTGGTGATCGCGGCCTGGCGCGAGCGGTTGTACTGGATGGTCAGACGGTTGATCATGTCGCCCGCATTGCGCGTGGCGTTGTCCATCGCGCTCATCCTTGCACCCTGTTCGGATGCACCATTTTCCAGCAATGCCGTGAAAATCTGTGTCGCAAGCGCGCGTGGCAGCAGATCGGCAAGCACGCCTTCCTCACTGGGTTCATAGTCATAAAGCGCAGTTGACGCATCACCCTCGAACGCGGCAGGGATCACCTGCTGCGTGGTCGGGATTTGGCTGATCACAGACTGGAAGCGGTTGTAGAACAACGTCGCCACATCAAACTCGCCAGCGTCAAAGCGGTGCAGCACATCGCGTGCGATGGCCTGCGCGTTGACATAACCCACCCGCTTGACCTCGGCCATATCGACATGGCCGACAAAGTGGCTGGACAGGTCACGCTTCAACTGCTCGCGGCCCTTCTTGCCAACGGTCAGGATCTTGACGGTCTTGCCATCCGACAGCAGTTTTTGTGCATGCACCCGGGCCAGTCGCGCAATAGAGGAGTTAAAGCCCCCGCACAGCCCGCGTTCGGATGTCATCACCACCAGCAGATGCACCTTGTCGTTGCCCGTTCCGGCCAAAAGGCGCGGTGCGGATGCCGACTGGCCAACCGACCCCGACAGCCCCGCCATCACGGAAATCATCCGTTCGGCATAGGGGCGTGCGGCTTCGGCGCTTTCCTGGGCACGGCGCAGTTTTGCGGCCGCAACCATTTGCATGGCCTTGGTGATCTTGCGCGTGTTCTTGACGCTGCCGATCCGGTTTTTCAGGTCCTTAAGGCTGGGCATATCCCCTGTTCCTCCGGACGCTTACGCGAAATCTTTGGAAAAGACGTCAAGCTCGGCCCGGATTGCCTTTTCAAGATCACCGGCAACCTTGCGGTCTTTCGCGGTGATATCGTCAAGCAAGGCTTTGCCCTTGGTGCGCAGATGTTTTAGCAGACCAGCCTCATAGCGGCCCACATCCTTGACCGGAACCTTGTCAAGATAGCCGCTGGTGCCCGCAAAGATCACGCAGACAATCTCGGCGTTGGTCAGCGGCGAATACTGCGCCTGCTTCATCAATTCCGTCAGGCGTGCACCACGGTTCAGCAACTGCTGGGTCGAGGCGTCAAGGTCAGACCCGAACTGCGCGAACGCCGCCATTTCACGGTATTGCGCCAACTCGAGCTTCACCTTACCTGCAACCGACTTCATCGCATTGGTTTGAGCAGACGAACCAACCCGAGACACGGACAGACCGGTGTTCACTGCGGGGCGGATGCCCTGATAGAACAGTTCGGTTTCAAGGAAGATCTGGCCATCGGTGATCGAGATCACGTTTGTCGGAATGAACGCCGACACGTCGCCGCCTTGAGTTTCGATGATCGGCAGCGCGGTCAACGACCCCGAACCCAGATCTTCGTTCAGCTTGCAGGACCGTTCCAGCAGGCGAGAATGCAGATAGAACACGTCGCCCGGATAAGCCTCGCGTCCCGGCGGACGGCGCAGCAACAGCGACATCTGGCGATAGGCCACGGCCTGCTTTGACAAATCATCATAGATGATCAGGGCGTGACGGCCATTGTCGCGGAAAAATTCGGCCATTGCGGTCGCAGCATAAGGGGCCAGAAACTGCATGGGGGCAGGGTCGGATGCGGTAGCCGCGACAACGATCGTGTAGTCAATCGCGCCGGTTTCTTCCAGTTTCTTCACCAACTGCGCAACCGTCGAACGCTTTTGTCCGATGGCCACATAGATGCAATACAACTTCTTCGATTCGTCCGAACCGGCTGCCTCATTATAGGCCTTCTGGTTCAGGATCGTGTCCAGCGCCACGGCGGTTTTGCCCGTCTGGCGGTCGCCGATGATCAGTTCGCGCTGGCCACGGCCAACCGGGATCATCGCGTCAATGGCCTTGAGGCCGGTTGCCATCGGTTCATGCACCGATTTGCGAGGAATGATGCCCGGCGCCTTTACGTCGGCGACACGGCGTTCCTTGGTCTTGATCGCGCCCTTGCCATCAATCGGATTGCCCAAGCCATCTACAACACGGCCCAGCAGCGCGTCGCCTGCGGGCACGTCCACGATGGATTTGGTGCGCTTGACGGTATCGCCTTCCTTGATGTCCTGATCCGACCCGAAGATCACGATCCCGACGTTGTCGACTTCAAGGTTCAGGGCCATCCCGCGGATGCCGCCGGGGAATTCGACCATTTCGCCGGCCTGCACGTTGTCAAGGCCGTGGACACGGGCAATCCCGTCACCCACCGACAACACGCGGCCCACTTCGGCCACCTCGGCATCCTTGCCGAAATTCTTGATCTGATCCTTCAGGATCGCCGAGATTTCTGCCGCCTGGATTCCCATCACCCAACCTCTTTCATTGCATTCTGAAGTGCTGCGAGCTTTGCCTTGATCGATGTGTCGATCATGGTCGAGCCGAGCTTTACGATCAAACCGCCGATGAGGCTTTCATCGACAGTGGTGTTCAAGATGACGTCCTTGCCAACCTTGGTTTTCAAGGTTGCCGCAAGGGCTTTGGATTGCGCGGCGGTCAGCTTTGTCGCCGACGTGACCTCGGCGGTCACTTCGCCCTTCTCGTTGGCAATGCGCGCGCGTAAATCGGCCACCATCTGCGGCAGCACAAACAAGCGGCGCTTGGACGCCATCAGGGCGATCGTATTGGATGTCAGCGTCGAAAGACCCAGCTTGGCGGCAACGGCGGCCATCGCATTGCCCTGTTCATCACGGGCGACAACCGGCGATGCAATCATCGCGGTCAAATCGGGGCTGACGGCCAGCGCATCTGCCAATGCCGACGCATCTGCCTCAAGCACGGCCAGCGCGCCTTCTTCTTTGGAAATTTCAAAAAGTGCCGCCGCATAGCGCGCGGCGATTCCGGTCGAGATCGAAACTGATTCCGCCACGTTATCCCTTCCGCCGTTGTCATGGCCCCCTAGGTTCACCGGGCGCGTCATGCCTCATTGGGCACACCACACCAAGGGCGCACACAAGGGGCATGCGTCTTGATTTCGGGCGTCTCTAGCAGAGCCTCGCACACCCCGCAACCACGGAACGCCGCATTTCGTGAAGGCGACAGCATGAAATCTGCGGTGCGTTGTATGGACCGCAAGTTGATGGCCAAACAATCGGATGGCAAAGCGATTGTGAAAGAGGACTACCAGCCGTTCGGATTGCCCGCGACAATCTTTCCCGCCCCTTCGACAGTACCGCTGACCAGCCAGGAAACCTGGTCGCCACTCAACGCAACGCTCCAGCACGTTGCCGGGTCTTCACCGTAGGCAAAGCACATCATGTCACCTTCGATGGACCAACGCCCGGCGTAGTCAGCACTGCGAATCGTTCCGTCGGCGGCATAGTATTCGGTGTATGCGCCCGAGGCCGACATGCTGCCAATCACCGTATTGCCGGATAATGCCGCGCGGATCTGTTCTGCCGATGCAAGTTCTTGCGCAAAGGCGGGGGATGCAAAGGCGATGGCGGCGATGGCGATGCGGAACATTGGCAGACCTCATAAGTGATGGGCCGAACCGTATCCCAAACCGCGCATACGTCAACGGGGGAAAAACTTACCCTCTTGCACCGAACCGCGAACCGCGGGATCAAGCGTTCAAGAACAGCCCCCGCCTCCGTCCAGTCTGCCGTCCGTGCGGCATAAAGTGCGGCCTGCGACTGCAGGATCAGGCCATCGGACAACACCTTGAGGTGATTTGCACGCAGGGTTTCCCCGCTGGATGTGATGTCGGCGATCGCTTCGGCCGTCAGGTTCTTGATCGTGCCTTCGGTTGCCCCTTGGCTGTCGACAATCTGGTAATCCGCGACCCCGTGCCGGGTCAGGAAATCGCGCACAAGGCGGTGATATTTTGTTGCGATCCGCAGGCGGTGGCCATGCGTTGCGCGAAAGGCCGCGGCAGCGGCGTCAAGATCATCCAGCGTATCGACGTCGATCCAGACTTGTGGCACCGCGATGATCAGATCGGCATGGCCAAACCCAAGGGGGCCAAGCTCTTCCACCTGCGACGTCCAATCCGCAAGTTTTTCTTGCACAAGATCTGCGCCCGTCACGCCCAGATGAATACGTCCGGCGCCGAGTTCATAGGGAATTTCGCCCGCAGACAGCAACACCAGTTCGACCCCGGTCACGCCTTCGACAGTGCCCGCATATTCGCGTCCGTCCGGCGATTTGCGCATCGTCAGGCCACGTGTGGCGAACCAGTCGAACGTCTGTTCCATCAGACGGCCCTTTGACGGTACCCCGATTTTCATTGCCGCCCTTTCAGTTGCGCAACAAGGCCCGGACGGATGACGCCGCCAACAGCCGGAATTGACCGCCCCTGCCCCAACACGCTGGTCAGCGCATCATAGCGCCCGCCGCTGGCAACGGCTGGCAAGGCCGCATCGCGGGCATGAAAGCTGAAAACGAAGCCGTCGTAGTATTCCAGCGTAGACTGCATATGTGTTGTGGCGAACGGCAGCGTAGAGGTTGCTATGCCACGCGCCGCCAGTGCATCCACCCGACGCTCAAACCGCATCAACGCATCCGCAATCCAAGGCAGGCGCGGTTGAAGTGTGGCAAGTTGATCCATCGCTTGCGGCACAGGAGCGTCAATCGCCAACAGGGCATCCAATGCCTCGGTCTCGATCGCGCCAATCGAAGCGGCCTCGGCATCATCAATCAGGGCGCGGGCGCGGGCGGCAATGTCTTCGGCATCGCGCAGGCCGACGAATTGCCCCGCCGCCGCGATCAGCGCGTCGGGGGTGTCGGTTGCGAGTTTTGCGAGCAGTGCTGCGCGCGCGGCGGGCACCGGCGCGCGCCCGGCAAAGCGGTCCAGCAGCGCGTGAAACCGCCGGGGGCGCCAGACGTGGCGCAGCAGGGCGGCCTTCCGGCGTGGCGTTGTCGACAGGCCACGAACCGCCGCCATCAGGATGCCGATGTCACCGATGGCCGCTTGCAGATGCAGGGGGGCCAACAGATTGGCAAACAGGGCAAAGACTTCGGCATCTGCCGCCTCAGGGGCGGTGCGATCAAAAACCTCGTAGCCTACCTGCAGGTATTCGTTGGGGCGCGTGGTCAGCGTATCCTGTCGGCGAAACACCTCGCCCAGATAGGTATAGCGTGCGGGTTCTGCCCCAAGCACCATATGTGCCTGCACCACCGGCACCGTGAAATCCGGGCGCAGCATCATCTCGCCGCGCAACGGGTCGTGCGTCGTATAGGCGCGCCCGCGGATATCCTCGCCGTAAAGGTCCAGCAGGGTCTCGGCGGGCAGCAGGATATCGGCGTCGACGGAGACGGCACCGGCCTGAAGGAAGGCGGCCAGAAGGCGTTCACCCTCGGCCCGGATGGCGGCCTTGGCAGTCATCGAGAGGCACACCCGATACGGGACGGAAGGCGGGTTGGGGTCGGATGAACGCAACACTGTGGCCGCCGCGACATGGGGGCGGACGGTCCTTTAACATCAAGGGCTTGGCGGCGTTTTTGCAGTCTTCTTTCCATCTTCATCGCGTCTTTCTTCCGTCTCTACGCGCTTGGGAGCGAAAAGGCGTTAACCATCGGTGGCGAATCGGCGGCAGGGCGCGCGCGGAGGCCTCGCGCGCCCCCCACCCCATCCCTCCCCCACACGGGGGGAGGGAGGCTTTCGACTGTCAGGCGTGGCGAAAGGCGGCAGGGCCTTGGCGCCTCCCCTCCCCCTTTGTGGGGAGGGGTTGGGGGTGGGGGGAACGCCGCGGAACCAAGAGGAAGCCCCCACCCTCTCCCTCCCCCACCAGGGGGGGAGGGAAGCACCGGGTGACAACCGTCAGGATGGCTTGGGTGGTCATTGGCCCAACATCTTGCGGATCGCGGGGATCAGATCGGCGCGGGGAACCTCTACCTGCGCGGGGCGGTCTTTCCATTCCTCCAAGGTGGCGCTTTCGGCGATCTTCGCGCCAAGGATCAGGTCCTTGAGGATGACCGTGCCCTTCGCCGCCTCATCCCCGCCTTGGATCACGGCAATCGGGCTGCCGCGCTTGTCGGCGTATTTGAGCTGGTTGCCGAAGTTCTTGGGGTTGCCCAGATACACCTCGGCCCGGATGCCCGCCCTGCGCGCAGATTCCCCGACGATGGCCATGTAATCGGCCATGCGGTCGCGGTCCATCACGGTGACGACGACCGGGCCTGCGGTATCGCCACGCGCCGCGCCCCTTGGCGCGGAGTGCGGCGAGAAGGCGGTCCACCCCGATGGAGACGCCCGTGGCGGGCACATCCTGCCCGGTGAAGCGCTTGACAAGGCCATCATACCGCCCGCCCCCGGCGACGCGAGCCGAACTGCCGCTTGCGGCCCTTTTCATCGAGGATTTCGAAGGTGAGTTCGGCCTCGAACACCGGGCCAGTGTAGTAGCCGAGGCCACGCACGACGCCGGGGTCGATGACAGATGCGGTCGGGGCCATAGCCTTGGGCGGCAAGAAGTGTGGCAATCTCTTGCAATTCATGCAACGCCTTGCTGGCCGATCTCGGACTCATTCACCAAGGTCATCAATTTCAGGATTGTGCCTGCATTGTCAGCCGTTCGCGCATCCACAAAGTCGATGACGACCTGCGCATCCCCATCAGACAACCCTGCGCCCTTCGCGAAATCCCCGCTCTCGTCCTTGCGGCCCGCACCAAGCAGCGCGCGCACGCCCTCTGCACCCAACCGATCCATCTTGTCGATGGCGCGCAGCACGATCCCGCGCTCGGCTTCCTTGTCGTCGCCCTGCCAGCCCCGCGACCTCCATCACGCCGTTCAGAACCTTGCGGTTGTTGACCTTCACCACGTAATCGCCGCGCTCGATCCCCACGGCCTCCAGCGCGTCGCACAGCATCGCGCAGATTTCGGCGTCGGCGGCGACCGACCCCGACCCCACCGTATCGGCGTCGCATTGGTAGAACTGCCGGAACCGCCCCGGCCCCGGCTTTTCGTTGCGCCAGACCGGACCCATCGCATAGCGCCGATAGGGCGAGGGCAGGTCGTTGCGGTATTGCGCGGCGACGCGGGCCAAGGGGGCCGTCAGGTCATAGCGCAGGGCCAGCCAATCGGCATCCTCTTCCTGCCACGCAAACACGCCTTCGTTCGGGCGGTCGACGTCGGGCAGGAATTTTCCCAACGCCTCCACCGTTTCCACGGCACTGGTTTCCAGCGGATCAAAGCCATAGCGGTGATAGACGCCCGCAATCGCATCCAGCATCGCCTTGCGTTCGGTCACGTCTGCGCCGAAATAGTCGCGAAAGCCTTTTGGCGTCTCGGCGCGGGGGCGGCGGATTTTATCGGCGGCCATGGCATTTTCCTTCGCAAGGCGGGCGCGTTCCCTGTAGCGGATGGCAATCAGGGCGACAAGGACGGGATGGATATGGACCGGATCGAGCAGTTGGAAGAACGGGTCGCGCATCTGATCCGCACAGTCGAAGACCTGTCGGACGTGACCGCAGCGCAGGCCAAGGCGATTGACCGGATGCAGCGCCTTGTCACGATGCTCGCCGAACGCGAGGCGGGGCGCGAGGACGCGGGCGAGGCACCTGCGGCAAACCAGAAGCCGCCGCATTGGTGATACGCGGTGTCGATCTGACGGCGTTGGCCGTAACGCTGCTGCTGGGGGCCGTGGACGGCGCGCTGGCATGGTGGGCGCGGATCATGCCGCCGCGAGCGCCCGTTTTAGCTCGACGAGGTCCCGTTGCAGGCGTCGCTCTGCAGCGATGGTTTGCAGACGCAGCAATTCCCCCGCGCGGGCAGCGCTTCTTTCGCCCTGTCCCCATGCCGCCAGAATTCTGCCTTTGGCAATCACGAAGTTCGCCCACGGCAGGGGTTCGTTGCGCG
>CAWAPA010000073.1:0-46599 GCA_963783595.1 uncultured Alphaproteobacteria bacterium
CCAGATCGGGCGTGACAGCCAGATCGCGCTGTACAAGGCATCGCTGGGGATGTGATCCGGCCCTGACGGTGTGGGATGAGAGCGCCCGCCGCGGGGAACCGTGGCAGGCGTTTTCTGTTTTCGGGACAGAGGGCCGCAGGCCGACATGGGGAATGTGGGTTGAGAGAGAGCGTCGCCGCCGGTAAGATATATGAAAAGGAAATTTAAGGTATCGATCACACAGAAACAGATCGCAGGGTTCCGAGCATCAATGGTTGGATACAATATTTCGCCGACAACAATTAAGATAACCAGCATAACCAGTATCGACGACTTTATACAACGGGAAGCTGAGTGGGATGCCTGCGTTCATGAGAACGGCGGGGATATCTATTTCACCTCAAGCTGGCTGAAGGTCTGGTGGAGGCATTACGGAAAGAACCGATCCCCGATATTCCTTATGGCCTATTCGGGGGGCGTTGCGTGGCCTGCGTTCCGTTCTTTGAAGAACGGTTTTCCCCTGTTCTTGGCGGTGCAATCGTCATCAAGTTGTCGGGGGTGCATCATGATTTTCCAATCATGAGGCTTCCTGTCGATTTAGAGCTGAAAGATGAAATAATCAGATCTGTCCTTCAATTCCTTTGGACGGAAACGAAGTGTGATGTCCTGTCCTTATCGCCGCTTTCTTCGCTTGATCCGGCGGGGGAACATGCCGCAATGGTCTGCGATGCGATCAAGGGATGGCGGGTTGCAAGAAACGATACGCCGCGGGTCCATGCCGTTTCGTTTCTGCCGGATTGCCCAGAGAAATATCTGGCGTCGCTGTCAAGCCGATTGCGCAAGAATTATCGGCAGAGTTCAAAACGCATGAAAGATAAAATGGCCATCAGGGATCACGTGGCCAATGTGACTGATGGCCCCGAAACATTTGTGCAAATCGCACAAATGCAGGCTGAACGTATGCAACACTATGGCGGGGATGGAACATTTGAAGCCTGGCCAGGGCTTAAAAACTTTTATCTCGACTTGATACCGGAACTTGTTCCCCGTTCCATGATGCTTTTGATCGTGAAATATGGCGAGGGAGAGCTGATCTGCGGACAAATCGGATTTCGAATAGGCCCAAGATTTTATTGGCATATCACGGGACGTTCCATGAGGGACGATCTGAAAACCCTTGGGGTGGGCAGCGTGGCAATCATTGACTGCACAAAGATGCTTATTGAAAGCGGCGTGCAAGTCATTGAAGACGGCTCCGGTGACCACAGTTACAAGGATCGGCTGGGCAGCGAAATGCAAGGTATTCGGCGCCTGATATTTGTCAGGGATGCCGGAGCATCGGCCATAAGGTCCAAGATTTTATTGCTGTGGATGCGGGTGTTGCAGTTGGTCTATTATAAAATCTGGTATCTGGAAATGGCCCCCCGGATTTCCCGGCTGATCGGCCGGCGGCAACGACCGCTTCTTTCAGCCTGGATCGCCACGCGCCTTTAGGCACAAAATGCATTGCGATGCTGAAGGCCGTAACCGGCTGCGGGCTTTACGGCCAGAGTTGACGGGATGGGGAAGTGTGGCCCCACCCTTGCGCCGCCCGACACGGTTTGCGTTGAAATCGGCTTTGTCATGTGTCCTGGCCCGATCAGGCAAAGGGTTGATCTGTGGAATAGCAGAACGCAACGGGATTGTTTGCACGCTTGCACCGCGTTGTGCGCTTGCCACCCGCCCTTCCCCGTGACTAACATGTCAGTCAGATCCACGGGCACCTTGCCCGCGCATCTCTGCCGGGGGGCCAAGGTGAGCAGCGAAGGCGATCTTCTTCATGTCGTGACGAACGACAACATCTCGGACGGGCGCAAGCGGTTTGGGCGGGCGATCATCTGGGGGACGGCGGGGCTGACGCTGATTGTCGCCGTGATGCAGGTGATGCAGGCCACGGGGCAGGCAGAGTTCGGTTTTGCCAATTGGCGGCCCACGCTTTACGCCTTTTGCACCTGGGCGGTGGCGCTGTGCTGGGGGCAGGTTCTGATCCGGGGGGAGCATGGCAAGCGGACGCTGTTCGTGCTGCCCGCGGCGATTTTCGTGGCGGCGCTGACGATCTTTCCGCTGCTGTTCGGCCTGATCATCGCGTTTTCCGATTGGAACCTGTCCAGCCCGACGGGGCGGAAATTCAACGGGTTGGACAATATCCGCCAGATGTGGACCGACCCGTTCTATTGGAACGCGCTGTGGAACATGGTGCTGTATTCGTTGGCGATTCTGGTGGAATACGCCATCGCATTCGGCCTTGCGCTGCTGCTGAATGCGGAGATCCGGGCGCGGAAGTTCTTTCGCGTGGCGTTCCTGCTGCCGCTGATGTTGTCGCCTGTTGCCGTGTCGTGGATGATCGGCAAGTCGATGCTGGAGGCGCGCTATGGCCCCTTGGCGCGGCTGGCAAAGTTCTTTGGGGTGGAGAACCCGTCCTTCTTTGGCAGCCCTGAAATCGCGCGGGCGACGATCATGATCATGGACGCCTGGACCTATATCCCCTTCATGATGATCATGATCCTGGCGGGGTTGCAGGCGATCCCGAAGGAGTTGAACGAGGCGGCCAAGGTGGATGGCGCGAATGGCTGGCGGAACTTCTGGGAGGTGACCTTCCCGCTGATGCTGCCCGTGTCGATCACGGCGATCCTGATCCGCATCATATTCAAGCTGAAGCTGGCAGATATCGTGATCAACGTCACGTCGGGTGGGCCGGGGGGCGCGACGGATACTGTCACCAGCTTTATCTTCCGGGAATATCGGGAAAGGTCGAATGTGGGCTATGGCACGCTTCTGGCCTTTGTCTATCTGGTGATCATCGTGATTGCGATGACGCTGCTTGATGAAAATCGCTGACCGCTGGACGAGGCCCCGGACATGACCGCACAGGATTTGAACGGGGCGCAGATTTTCCGCGATAGCGAGGCGGATCGCGGGCATCGCGCCAAGTGGTGGACCAGCCGGATTGCGATTTACGGGGTGCTGATCCTGTGGGCCATCATCTGCCTGTTCCCGATCTATTGGACGATCACCACCAGCTTCAAGATGGCGCCGAATGTGATGAAGGGGAACATGGTCCCTTGGGTGGATTATCAGCCCGCATGGCTGGGCTGGAAATCGCTGGGCCTGTCGCCGGATACGATCGGGAATGAGAGCACGGTGCGGGCCGAGTTCATGAAGCGGTTCATGAATTCGGTGATCATTTCGGTGACATCCTCGGCGCTGGCCGTGGCTTTGGGCAGTCTGGCGGCCTATGGCCTGTCGCGGTTCAACTATCGGTTCGGGTTCATGAAGAATGCCGATATCAGCTTTTTCTTCCTGTCGCAGTTGATCCTGCCGCCGGTGGTTCTGGCCCTGCCGTTTCTGGTGCTGTACCGCGAATTGGCGCTGTTGGACACGCGGGTGGGGTTGATCCTGCTGTATACCCTGTCGGTGCTGCCCATCGTGATCTGGATCATGCGTGATCAGTTCGGGTCGATCCCGACGGAGCTGGAAGAGGCGGCACTGGTGGACGGGCTGTCGATCTGGGGGGCGTTTGCTGACGATCATCCTGCCCATTGCGCTGCCGGGGATGGTGGCGGCGTTCATCCTGTCGCTGGTGCTGACGTGGAACGAATATTTCTTTGCGGCGCTGCTGACATCGACCTATGCCAACACGCTGCCGGTGATGGTGGCGAGCCAGACGGGAAGCCAGGGGATTTCCTGGTGGTCGATGGCGGCGCTGTCCTTTGCGGCGATCCTGCCGTTGATCGTGATCGGGGTGGTGCTGGAGCGATATCATCATCAAGGGCATGGCGGCGGGGGCGGTGAAGTGATCGCCGGGGCCACGATTTTTCTGCGAAAAATCAGCCCCGTGCGGATGGGGCGTTCCGGGGGCGCGGGCCTGCGATGCTGAAGGGGATTGATCCGCGCCTTTCGGCAGAGATTGTGCATGTGCTGATGCTGATGGGGCATGGCGATGATCTGGTGATCTGCGATGTGAACCATCCGGCCGCGACCATTGCGGCGGAAACCACCTATGGGCGTCTGATGGACATGGCGGGATGTGACATTCCCACGGCGGCGCGGGCGATCCTGACGTTGATGCCGTTGGACAGCTTTGTGCCTGCGCCGGTTTCGCGGATGCAGGTGGTGGGCGATCCCGAGCGGGGTGCTGCCCCTGTCTTTGCCCGGATGCAGGCGGTGATCGACGCGGCAGAGGGGCGGGCGGTTGAGATGCAGGCGCTGGAGCGGTTCGCGTTCTATGACGCCGCCAAGCGCGCCTTTGCCATCATCCGCACCGCCGATAGCGGACCTTATGGCTGTTTCATCCTGAAAAAGGGCGTGGTTGATCTGCCCGAACTGATCTGAGTTTAGGCCAGACCCAGCACCTTGCGCAGATGGGCCAGCGCGATCTGCACGCCCTGCTCCCCCTTTTCCGCTGTCGCCTTGGGGGCGGTTTCGGTCCACCAGGGATCACCTTCCGCCACCCTGTCCATTGCCACGGTTTCAGGGGCAAGGGCCAGCATCAGGGCCGTCTCCCCTTCGCCCGCGTGGTCGAAGGGGAAGGGGTTGCCAGCCGGAAACAGGGGATGCAGGCGGATCCAGTTGAAGGGGTCGGTGCCTTCCAAGTGACGGGCATAGTAATCCTGCATGTCGCGGCTGCCCCACCAGCCGGGGCCGCGCTCTGCCTCCAGATAGGCAAAGATGGCGTTGCGGGCGGCAAGGCGAAAGGCAAGGTCGGTGGGCATGCCTTGGGCGATGTTTTCCGATTGATGATGGATCACCGCATGGATGTTGCGAAAACCTGCGCGCAACAGCGCGCTGCACAGCGCCTGAAACAGCGGGACAAGGGCCGCCGTGTCGATATGCAGCGTGGTGCCATGTTCGGGGCCGGCGACGGCATGGCTGGCCGCGCCATAGGCGAAGGGCGGCAGAGTGATGATGTCATCGCCCAGCCGGTTGAGGATTTCGGTCACAACGATCATGTCCACCCCGGCGGGCAGGTGGCCGCCGTGATGTTCCATCACGCCAAGGGGCAGCACAACGGGGGTATCTGCCGCGATGGCGGCCTTAATCTGGTGCGGGCGCATCCGATCATAGCGCATCAGGAAGATCCCAATTCATGGGCGATGTCGCGTGTCTGGGTGTAAAGCCGTTTGAACAGCGGGTATTGGCGCAGGTAGGCGGCCACCGGTTCGGGCCGGATGGTGCGGGCGACCGGGTTCCATTCGACGATCTCTTCCGGCATCGCCTTGCCCACGGCGGTGGCGGCCAGGAAGGCATCGCCATAGCTGGCGCCGATGGTCTTTTCACAGACGATCTGGCCTGCGCCGGATATGTCGGAAGTGGCCTGCAACCAGACCGCGTTTCTGGTGCCGCCGCCCACGGCAAGAATACGGTTGGGAAAGGCGTGCAGGTCACGATAGGTATCCAGCACATGGGCGGTGCCAGAGGCGATACCTTCCAGCACGGCGCGGAACAGATCGCCACGGGTATGGGTCAGGTCAAGGCCGAAGAACGCCCCCTTGGCCTGCGCATCATGGATGGGCGTGCGTTCGCCGCTGAAATAAGGCAGGCAGATCAGTCCCTTGGCGCCCTTCGGGCTGGCCTCGGCCTCGGCCGCCAGATCACCGAAACTGGTGGTGGCGGCGAACTGGTCGCGGAACCAATGGGTCAGCGTGCCGGATGTGGCCAGGCCCGCCATCGAGGCATGCATCCCCGGCCAAAGCCAGGGCGCATACCACAGACGCGGGTCACGGACCGGATCGGACGTCACCTGAATGATGAAGATGGTGGAGCCATACATCATCATCATCTCGCCCGGATGCTGCACGCCGACCGACACCGCCTCGGCCGCCGCATCAATCGTGCCGCAGGTAACGGGGGTGCCGATCGCAAGGCCCGTCTCTGCCGCGGCGGCGGCGGTGACGTGGCCTGCAATGTCAGTGGACCACATCAGCCGGGGAAGCCGGTCCAGCGCCAGAATGTCGGGGGCCAGCGCATCGGTCCAAGCCAGGGCATTCACGTCATACAGGGGCGAGAAATTGGCGGCGGTGTAATGGTCGATGACGTATTCGCCGGTCAGTTTCCAGGTGATGTAGCTGGTGGAGTTCAGCACCTTGGCGGTCTGGGCATAAAGATCAGGGTGGGTGTTCTTCAGCCACAGGATCTTTGGCCCCACGGATTGCGAGGTCAGCGCATTGCCGCAGGTGGCCATGATGCGGTCTGCCCCGATGCGGGCGGTCAGATCGTCGATTTCCGCACTGGCGCGGGTGTCCACGCCGTAAAGAACGCCGTTCATCAGCGGTTTGCCCGCCGCATCCACCGGCAGCATGCACGGCCCGATGGCCGAGGCGGCGATGGCGGCGATGTGGTGCGGATCAATGCCAGACTCCGCCAGAAGGGCGCGGGTGATATGGACGAAATCGCCCCACCAATCCTCATCCGCGCGGTGTTCGGCCCAGCCGGGGCGCGGCACCAGCATCTTGTGCGGACGGCTGGCCTGCGCCACGATGCCCCCTGCCCCATCCACCAGAACCCCCTTGGATTCAAAGGTGCCGATGTCGATGCCAAGTGTGTAATGCGGGGCTGCGGTCATGGTCTATCGGATCAAGTTGAAACCGGGGGTGATGCGGGCGATGGCCGCCGCCAGCAGATCCACCATCTGCGCCACATCGGCGGGATCGCAAACTTCCAGCGCGGAATGGGTATAGCGCATGGGAAACCCCACATCGAGGCAGGCCACGCCCTCTTCGCCCATGAACTGGATATAGGACAGGTCGGTCAGCGCGCCGGTATGGGCCGATCGTTGCAGGGGCAGGCCCTCGGCTTCGGCCGTGTCTTCCATCAGGGTGACAAGGGCGGGATGCGGGATGACACCGTTCAGCGTGCCGCGCCCGTGAAAGGAATAAAGGCTGATGCCGGGGCCGCCGCCCAGCGTCACCTCGCCCCGTGTGGACATGTCAGGGGTGTCGCAGGCCAGCAGAAGGTCGATCTGAAAGGCGATGTCGGGCTTGGCGGCGGTGGCTGCGGGCAGGACGCCGCGCAGGTTGTATTCCTCTTGCACCGACCAGATCAGGTGGACGGTGGGGCCCGTCGCACGATCCTTCAGCCGCGCCGCAAGGTCCACCAGCGCGGCACATCCGGCGCGGTCATCGGCGCTGGTGCCCGCGATGCGGCCATTGGCCAGGTCCATCACATGCGGGCGATAGACCACCGGATCGCCGATGCGCACCCCGGCGGCCTCTGCCTCTGCCTTCGAGGTGAAGCCCGCGTCGACGTAAAGTTCGGCATAGGGGACGACGCGGTATTTTTCTTCGGGCGTGGTGGCATGGTGGCTTTTGTTGGCGATCAACGCGGGCAGGTCGCCCTTGCGCGTGCAGACCAGCACCGCCTGCGCCGCCAAAGCGCGTTCCGGCACACCGCCCAGCCGTTCCAGCCGGATCAGTCCCGTGGTCTCGATCTTGCGGACGATGAATCCCAACTGGTCCATATGGGTAAAGACCAGCACCGACGGCGCGGCAGGATCACCTTCCAGCGTGGCCGACAGATTGCCAAGCCGGTCGGTGCGATGGGGGATGCCCAGATGGTCCAGATCGGCGGCGATACGGGCGCGAATACGGTCCTCATGGCCCGCAAGGCCGGGGATCAGCATGTAATCGCGGATCAGGTCACGCAGCATGATGATGTATCCCTTTCCCTGCCCTGCCCCATTCATCTTGGCCCAAATACCCACCGGGGGTGAATGGGCCGCATGGCCCAGAGGGGGCGCGTGCGCCCCCTGACGCGGAGCCGGAGCGCGCAGGCGCGGAGGCGACACAAAAGCCTTGCGGGCTTTGCCCGCGCATTCTGGTTCGCATCAATACCCCCTTGCGGCGCGGGCGCGGTCCATGAAATCCTTTGCGCGATCCGGGTCGACGGCGGCCCAGGTGTCGCCGCCCACCTTTAGTGCCGATCCCACGATGCAGCCATCGGCCACACGCAGGACATCGGCGATGGTGGCGTGTTTTACGCCGGTATTGGCCAGAACGGGCGTTTTCGGCAGCACGCGCTTTACGCCCTCCAGATCCCGCATCTCGGCCGCTTCGCCGGTGATTGCGCCCGATACCAGCACCGCATCCGGGATAGAGGAGAACACCGCCGAACGCGCGCGATCGGGCAACCCGCGCGGATCAAGGCTCCCTGCGAATTCGGCTGACACGTTGTAGAGAAGCGCGCAATCGGTGTTGCCAAGGCGGTGCTGATAGCGTTGGGCCGCCCCGGCATCAGGCGCCCATATGCCCATGTCGCTGGCATAGGTGCCGGTGAAAATCTCGCGCACGAATGCCGCGCCCGTGGCGGCGGCAAGGGCGATGCTGGCCATCGGATCCCACAGCACGTTGACGCCGAAAGGCACGGTGATCTGGTCGCGCAGGCGGCCGATGACATAAGCCATCGTCGCGGTTGATGCCGTGTCGACCTTCAATTCATAGGGACGGTCGTTTTCATTGCCGAACATCACGGCATCGACGCCTGCGGCCTGAAGCGCGGTCAGGTCTTTTGCCGCGCCATCCACGATCGCCGCAATGCCGCCTGCGGTATCATGCAGCGGTGTGCCGGGCAACGCGCCCAGATGCACCATGGCGATGACGGGCTTTTTCTGCCCGAAGACCTTTTCGAACCGTGACATGTGATCCTCCCAATCTGGGGGAAGGCTAGACGGAAAGGGATTGGATCGGAAGGGGGGATCATACTAGCATGTCAGTGATCGGGGGAGAGATCGGGGGGGAACATGCAGGCACGGCGGCATTGGATCAGGCGCGGGAACGCGCTGGGGAATGGGGGGCTGGATTTCACCCTGCTGGGGTTCGGATCGGCCCCCATCGGCAACCTGTTCCGCGCCATTTCGGATGACGATGCCCATGCCGTGCTGGAGGCGGCCTGGGCGGGCGGCGTGCGGTATTTCGATACTGCGCCGCTTTATGGCTTGGGCCTGTCGGAGACGCGGCTGAACCGGTTTCTGCGGGGCAAGCCGCGGGAAGACTATGTGCTGTCGACCAAGGTCGGGCGGCTGTTCCGGGCCACCACGCCGGACAAGCGGGACGGGTTCGGCAAATGGTTCGACGTGCCGTCGCGCAACGAGGTTTACGATTACGGCCATGACGCGGTGTTCCGGTCGGTGGAATTTTCGTTGGAGCGGTTGGGGATAGACCGGATCGACATCCTGTATGCGCATGATCTGGACCTCTTCAACCACGGCACCCAGGCGGCGCTGGACGCGCGGCTGGCGGAATTCATGGCAGGCGGGTATCGCGCTTTGGTGCAGGCTGCGCGACGAAGGGGTGATCCGCGCCTTTGGGGCCGGGGTGAATGAATGGGAGCCGTGCGCCTGGATGATGGAGCGGGGGGATTTCGACATCTTCCTGCTGGCGGGGGAATATTCACTGCTGCGGACCGAGGCGTTGGCGGGGTTCATGAACCCTGCCGCGGCGCGGGGCGTGGGGGTGGTGGTGGGCGGACCCTATAATTCTGGCATTCTGGCCACGGGGCCGCGACCGGGGGCGCAGTATCGCTATGAGGATGCGCCGGATTGGGCGATGCAGCGCGCGGGGCGGTTGCAGGCGATCTGCGCCGCGCATGGCGTGCGGCTGGTCGATGCGGCGTTCCAGTTTTGCGCGCGGCACCCGGCGGTGGTGTCGGTCATTCCCGGCGGGCAGACCCTGTTCGAGATGGAAAGCAACCTTGCGGCAGTTGCGGCGACGATCCCCCCTGCCCTGTGGGACGACATGAAGGCCGAGGGGTTGATCCCCGCTGACGCGCCGGTGTGAGGGAAGAACAACATGCAGATCGACGCGCATCAGCATTTCTGGCACCCCGCGCGGGGTGATTACGGCTGGATGCCTGTGGATGACCCGGTGCTGTCGCGCCCCTATGGCCCGGCAGAGTTATGGCCGCAATTGCAGGCGGCGGGGGTAGAGGGAACGGTGCTGGTGCAGGCCGCACCGACCGTGGCTGAGACGGAATACATGCTGGGCATCGCCGATGCCGTGCCTTGGGTGCTGGGGGTGGTGGGCTGGGTGGATTTCGAGCGGCCCGCCGATCTGGCCGCAGCTGAAGCGGCTGGCGCGGCATCCAAAGTTCAAGGGCGTGCGCCCGATGATCCAGGACATCCCCGATGATGACTGGATGCTGCGCGATGATGTGCAATGGGCGTTTCGTGCGCTGTGTGATCTGGGGCTGCGCTTTGACGCGCTGGGGTTTCCGCGCCATCTGGCGAATTTCCTGACCATCCTGAAACGCTATCCCACCCTGCCCGTGGTGGTGGATCATTGCATGAAGCCGCAGATCCGCGAGAAATCGGCGGCGCATTTCCGGTTTTGGGCCGATGGCATGGCACGGATCGCGGATGAAACGGCGGCGGTGGTGAAGTTTTCTGCCCTGATCACCGAGGCCGATGCCGATTGGACCGTGGATGACCTGGCACCCTATGTCGACCATGTGTTGCGCGTGTTCGGGGCCGAACGGATGATGTGGGGGTCGGATTGGCCGGTGTGCCGGTTGCGCGGGGAATATGCCGATTGGCGACGCGCCGCTTTGGACCTGACCGCCGGGCTGGATGATGTGGACCGCGCGCTGATCTTTGGCGGCACCGCAGCGGGGTTTTACGGGATATGAAGCGGAGCGCCGCCCAAGGGGGCGGCGCGTTCCTTTTGCCTCGCCTGCGCGCTTACGCGCTTCGGCTCAGGGTTTATTGGGTATTTTGGCCAAGATGAAACTGGATCAATTTACGTAATTTACGTAACTCATGCCCCGTAGAGGGCGGCGGCGATGATGCGGGTGGAGGCGGCGGCGTCTTGCCGTGCCATTGCGGCGGCAAGGGGCGCATGGTCGCGCAGACCGGCGGCCACGCTGCGCAGGCGTTCGGTCAGGGCGATGTTGGCGCGGGATTCGGCCACCGGGTCCATGCCGCCGTGATCGGGGAAAGTGTCGAAATAGATCACCCCGTCATAACCCATCTGGTCCAGCACCCAGAACAGTTCGACCGTCTGGATCGGGTGGACGGTGCCTGCGATCAGGCCGTCATCGCGTTTGGCATAGCCATCGTTCAGATGGACGCCCATGATGCGGCAATAGCGGGCGGCCAGCAGGGCCGATCTGGCGGGCATTTCGCCGGCAAAGAGCATGTGGCAGAAATCCAGCGTCACGCCGAGATTGGGGCGGGCCGACATCGCGTATCGCGTGAAGCGTGGTGGCCATGTCAGGCAGCACGGACCAGGAACGCGGTTCGTTGGGTTTGTATTCGATGGAGATGTCGAGCGCGGGGTTGTGGTCGCAAACCTCGATCAAGGCGGTGAGGGTGTCATCCCACATGCGGGCATAGTCGCCCTGAAAGCTGTAATCGAACCCGTCCTGCCCCAGCCAGACGGTCATCACCGTGCCGCCCATCGCGGCCAGCGCGTCGAGACCGCGCTTGGTGATGTCGATGGCGGCGCGGCGGACGGTGGCGTCGGGATGGGTAAACGCCCCGAGGCGGAAACCGGGATCGGTGTAGTAGCGCATGGCCAGGCCATTCAGCGCCATACCGCTTTTGTGCAAGATTTCGGTCAGTTCTGCCGGGGTGTGATGGTCAAAATGGTCGGGAAAGTTCAAGTCTGCGGCGTTCAATCCGCCCACCTGGGCCGGCCCTTGCAATCAGGTCTTCGACGGTGTCGCCCTTGCGTTTGAAGGCATTCAGGCGCGTGGCATAGCGCGGCCGGTTCGGGAGTGTCATAGGGGGCAAGCCTTTCAGGCGGGATCAAACAGATCGGGCCGTTCGCGTTCCAGCGGTTCAAGATAGGTGATCAACTGCCGCAGATGGTGCCGCGTTGCAAGGCGCGCGGCATCGGGATCGCGCGCCTCCAGCGCGGCAAGGATGGCGCGGTGTTCATCAAGCGTCGCACTGATGCGCCCGGCACCGGCAGGATCAATTGCCGTGCGCGGTTCACATGCAGCCAGGCGGAATCGCTGACCTGCGCCCAGACGGCGAAAGCCGGTGAAGGACAGGATCAGTTCATGCATCGCGGCGTCCAGTCTGATAGAAGCCAGGCACATCCCCATCGGTGATCAGGGCCGCCTGCACGGTCAGGTTTCGGCGCAACTGGGTAAGCTGATCTTCGGTAATCGTCTGGGCCACACGTTCGATGGCGGCGACCTCGATCGCCTCGCGCAGGAAGGCGCCTTCGCGGATCTCTTCCATCGAAAAGCGGGCAACGAAGGTGCCGGCCTGCGGGACGACATCGACAAGCCCTTCGCCGGCCAGCCGCGCCACAGCATCGGCGACCGGGCTGCGGGAGACGCCAAGCGCCTCGCAGATTTCGGGTTTGCGGAGGATTTCGCCGGGACGATAGGCGAGCGACAGGATCGCCTCGCGCAGCGTCTGATAGACGCGCTGGCCGAGCGAGCCGGAAAACTGTTCCAGGGGCGCAAGCCGCGCGCTGGAAGGGTCTTGTGGTGCGGGCGCGGGCGGCTGTAACATGCTAACATGTTAGGCATGCGTTGCGCCCTGTCAAGAAAGCAGCGCCAAGGGGGGATGGGGCGATGGCGGGTGACGGGATGGTGCAAGAGGCGGGCGCGGTGATCCGGCTGCATGGGACCGACAATGTGGTGATCGCGCTGGCCGATCTGCCCAAGGGGGCTGTGGTCGAAGGGGTGGCCCTGCCGCAACCCGTGCCGCGTGGCCACAAGATTGCGGCAGGCCCGATTGCCGCAGGGCAGAATGTGCTGCGATATGGCCAGATCATCGGGCAGGCGACAGTGAATATCGCGGCGGGCGGGCATGTGCATTCCCATAATCTGGGCATGGCCCCACACAGCGATGACTATGCCATCGGCAGCGAAAGCCACCCCCTGCCCGCCCTGCCGCCGCGCGAATTCATGGGGTATCACCGCGCCGACGGGCAGGTGGGGACGCGGAATTATATCGGCATCCTGACATCGGTGAATTGTTCGGGGTCGGTGGCGCGGTTCATTGCCGAGGCGGCAGAACAGGATCCCGGTCTGATGGGCCTGCCCAATGTCGATGGCTTTGTGCCCATTGTGCATCAGACGGGCTGTGGCATGTCCGGCACCAATGAAGGGTATCAAACCCTGATGCGGACACTGAAAGGCTATGCCCGTAACGCCAATTTCGGGGGCATCCTGCTGGTGGGGCTGGGATGCGAGGTGATGCAGGTGCCCGATCTGGTAGGGCAAGGCCGCCTGCGGCCAGATGGCAATTTCCGCTACATGACCATTCAGGGCACCGGGGGCACGCGGGCCACGATTGCCAAGGCGCTGGAGGTGCTGCGCGACATGGCAGCGGTGGCGTCCAAGGTGGAACGCAGGCCGGCCCCGGTGTCGAAGCTGATCGTCGGGCTGCAATGCGGCGGATCGGACGGCTATTCCGGGATTACCGCGAATCCCGCGCTTGGGCCATGCGTCAGACCTGCTGGTGCGGATGGGCGGCACGACGATCCTGTCGGAAACGCCCGAAATTTATGGCGCGGAACATCTGCTGACCCGCCGCGCGGTCAGCCGCGAGGTGGGCGAGACGGCTGATCGAACGCATCCGGTGGTGGGAGGATTACACCGCCCGGAACGAGGGAGAGATGGACAACAACCCATCCCCCGGCAACAAGAAGGGCGGGCTGACGACGATTCTGGAAAAATCGCTGGGCGCAGTGGCCAAGGGCGGCACCGCCCCGTTGGCGGGCGTCTACAAATTCGCCGAACCCATCACCACGCCCGGCTTTGTCTATATGGACAGCCCCGGCTATGATCCGTGTTCGGTGACCGGGCAGATCGCATCTGGTGCGACGCTGATCGTTTTCACCACCGGGCGCGGATCGGTTTCCGGCTACAAGCCCAGCCCCTGCATCAAGCTGGCGACCAATTCGGAAATGTATGCCCGGATGGCCGAAGATATGGACATCAACTGCGGCGACATCCTGACCGAGGGGCGCAGCATCACTGAAAAGGGCGAAGAGATTCTGGACAAGATCATTGCCGTTGCCTCTGGCCAGCAGACCCTGTCCGAAGAGCTGGGGTTCGGCGGGGCCGAATTCGTGCCGTGGCAGATCGGTGCGGTGATGTGACCCATGCCTACCGCGCACGATGCTGATAGCTGCACAGCGGCGCCCTGTTGCCGCGCCGCACAGCATTCACACCGCATTAAGGTTAACGCCCCGCGACAGGAGGCGGCGATCCCGAAGTGATCAAGGTGCGCACGTCCCCCTGAAGGGGACCGCGCAAGCCTTTTGTGTCGCACACCGCGCGTGCCGCGCGGCGCGCTCCGCGATAATGGGGCGTGCCGCCCCCTCTGTCCGCTGCGCGGCCATTCACCCCCTGCGGGTATTTGGGCCAAGATGAAAGGAACAGGTTTGATTTCATCTTGGCAAAAATACCCAATAAAACCGGGCTGGGCCGGGTGCGATGTCAGGCGAACAGCGCGCTGATGTCGGCCACCGCCTGATCCACTAAGTCCGGGCGAGCGCGGGATTCGACGTTCAGGCGGAGAAGCGGTTCAGTGTTCGATCCGCGCAGGTTCATCCGCCATGTCCCGAAATCCAGTGACAGGCCATCCGTGTCGTCGCGGGTGGTGGCCTTTGGCGCATAGGCGGCTTCGACCCGTGCGATGGCGGCCTTTACGTCGGGGACGCGAAAGTTGATCTCGCCGGATGAGGGGAAGGCCGCGCGGCGGTGGGCGAGAAGCGTGGCGAGGGAGTGGCCTGTGCGGCCCATCAGTTCGGCCACCAGAAGCCAGGGGATCATGCCGCTGTCGCAGGCGAAGAAGTCGCGGAAATAATGGTGGGCCGACATCTCGCCGCCATAGACGGCCCCGGTGTCGCGCAGCGCCTGTTTCAGAAAGGCGTGTCCGGTGCGGGCCATGACCGCCCTGCCCCCGGCCTGTGCCACGGCGGCCTGGGTGGCAAGGATCACGCGCGGATCATGGACGATGGCCGCCCCCGGTTCCTTGGCGAGGAAGGTTTCGGCCAGAAGGCCCACCACATATTCCCCCGGCACGAAGGCGCCGGTGTGATCGAAAAAGAAGCAGCGGTCGAAATCACCGTCGAAGGCCACGGCCATATCGGCCCCGGCGGCAACAACCGCCTGCGCCGTGGCGGGCTGATTTTCCGGCAACAGCGGGTTGGGGATGCCGTTGGGAAAGGTCCCATCGGGTTCGTGGTGCAGGCGGGTAAAGCGCAGGGGCGCGCCTTTTGCGGCAAGGGCGGCGGCGATGGCGTCGAAGGTTGGGCCTGCCGCGCCATTTCCGGCGTTCACAAGGATATGCAGCGGGCGCAACGCGGCGGCGTCGACGAAGGACAGAACCCGTTCCACATAGGCGGCGCGGGTGGCAGTGGCGTCGGTGATGCGCCCGCCCGGTTGTGGCGGGGCAAAGGATTGGCTTTCGGCCAGCGCCTTGATCGCGGCAAGGCCAGTTGCCGCATCCAGGGGCGCAGACCCGGCGCGGACCATCTTCATCCCGTTGTAGTCCATCGGGTTGTGCGAGGCGGTGACGCAGATGCCGCCATCCGCGCCCAGATGTCCGGTGGCGAAATAGACCTCTTCGGTGCCGCACAGGCCAAGGTCCAGCACCTCGACCCCTGCCGCCATCAGGCCCGTCGGCCACGGCATCGGACAGGGATCTGCGACGAGGCGCGGATGTCACGGCCCAGCACGACGCGGCGGGCCCCCAGCACTTCGGCAAAGGCGCGGCCGATGCGGGTGGCGATGGCCGCGTCCAGATCAACGCCCAGACGCCCGCGAATGTCATAGGCCTTGAAGCAGGTGAGGGGGGCGGTGGTCATGTGGTCATCTCCCGTGGCGGTGCGTTGAGTTAGCAGGCGGCGCGTGGTGGGGAAAGGGTGGGGGGTGGATGGGTGCGGGTGAAAACCTGACTAAAAGAATTGCACTTTACTATTCCGACTGTTTTGCTAGGTTAATTGTAATCCCCAGCCAGCCCCTGCGGTCAGCCCGGCCCCCACCTGACCAGAGAGATGGCGAGATGACCCAGACAGCACGACCCCCGCTTCCATCAGGCAGCGCCCCGCGCCTGCGTGATGCCGACCTGACCGATCTGTTCCAGCTTGCCCTGTCGGGTTGGATGCCCGCCAGCGCGGGTGCCGGGCTGGAAGCCCTGTTTGACCGGATGGAGGCCGCAAGATGAACATGCGCCCCGATCCCTTGCGGCTGCGCGATCCTGGACCCGGCGAGCGCGGCCCGCTTGCGGCGCCGACCCGGCCAGCACAGCCGCCCTTCCCGCCACCGAGGCGCGCCGCTGCATGATGCGCGGGCCTTGACCAAGGGCGGGGTGCAGGCGCGGATCGCGCTGGATGGGCAGGTTTATGCCCTGCGCATCACCCGTGCCGGCAAGCTGATCCTGACGAAGTGACCTGACCAAGTGACGTGCCAAGTGATCTGCCCAAGTGACCTGCCCGTGCGGCAGGCACGCCGAGCGCGGCGAAGTGACAGCGCCTGCCGGGCGGTGTAAGGGGGCGGCATGACAGACCACAGCGCCCTGCCCCCATCCACACGCCCCCCGGTTCGCCACCCGGCTCTGCGGCCTTGTCGCTGTGGCTGCTGGCGACAGGGCGCTGCCACCCATTGGCCCTGCGATCCTGCGGCGCAGGCTGGCGCGCGGCAAGGAAGATCCGGCGCGCTGGCCGGAAAAGCTGGGCCGGATCACCCTGCCCCGGCCCGACGGCGACCTGATCTGGCTGCATGCGGTCAGTGTGGGCGAAGGGCTGTCGGTTCTGCCCCTGTTGCGGGCGCTTGACGGCGCGGCCGGGGGTGACGGTGCTGCTGACCTGCACGACCGTCACGGCGATGGGGTTGATGCAGGCGCGGGTGCCGGATCGGGTGATCGTGCAATATCTGCCGCTGGACCTGCCCGGCCCGGTGGCGCGGTTTCTGGACCATTGGCGGCCTGATGTGGCGGTTATGGTGGAAAGCGAATTCTGGCCCCGGCTGATCCATGCCACCCATGCGCGGGGGGTTCCGCTGATCCTGGCCAATGCGCGCATGTCGGACCGGTCTGCGCGAACGCTGGGCGGCGGATGCGGGGGCTGGCGCGGGCGATTCTGGGGCGGTTCACGCTGCTGACAGCCCCGGATGCAGCGGATGGCCGCCGATTGAAGGGGTTGGGGGCCGATCCGGCGCGGGTGCGGTGACAGGCACGCTGAAGCGCGCAGCGGAGCGGTTACCGGTGGACCCTGCGGCGCTGGCGCGGTTGCGGGCGGTGATCGGGGGGCGGCCCCTGTGGTTGGCGGCGTCCACCCATGCGGGCGAAGAGGTGGCGGTGGCTGACGCGCACCGCCTCCTGCGCCAAGGCCGCCCGGATGCGCTGTTGATCCTGGCACCGCGTCATCCGGCGCGGGCGGCAGAGATTGGCAGAGATTTTGGACAAGGCGGGCCTGACACACACGTGGCGCAGCCGGGGCGATGCCGCCAGACGGCGCAGGTCTATCTGGCCGACACGCTGGGCGAGATGGGGCTGTGGTTCGATCTGTGCCCGGTGTCTTTTGTCGGCGGGTCGCTGGTGCCGGGGATTGGCGGGCATAACGCCTATGAGCCGGCGCTGCACGGGTCGGCCATTCTGCATGGGCCGCATGTGGGCAATTTCGCCGATCTTTACGCCCGGCTGGATGCCGCCGGCGGGGCGCAGCCGGTGGCGGATGCCGCCTCGCTGGCCGCGGTTCTGGAACGGGTGCTGGAGACGGGGCCAGAATTGGGTTCAGAACTGGGTTCAGATTTGGGGCGGGACGGGCCAAAGGTGGGGTGCGCGGCGGAGCGCGACTTGACCGGGGCGGCATCGGGCGTTCTGGCGGCAGAGGCGGATGGGGTAACGGCGACTTCGGAGCTTATCCTGGCGCAGTTGCCGCAGGGGTAAGGCGTTACCAGGTCTTGTTGCCCATTTTCCAGCGGCGATGGGTCCAAAGCCATTGGTCCATGTGGGCACGGACCTGCATCTCGAGGCTGTCATTCAGCTTTTGGGTCATGTCTTCGGCGGTGGTGTGGGGGATCGGCGCCTCGACCAGCAGGTCAAAGCCACCATCGGCGCGGCGGATGCCATAGGTGGGCAGGATCAGGGCGTCATAGCGCAGCGCCATTTCGGCGGGGGAGAGGGACGTCAGCGCCTCGGCCCCGAAGAAGCGCAGGATTGCGCCATCGCCCATCGACTGATCCAGCACCACGCCCACCATGCCGCCGCCTTTCAGAAAGCGCAGCATGTCGGCCAGACCCTTGCGCCCGCGCGGGAAAAGCGGCGTGCCGATGCGTGAGATGGCGGCGACGTAATGTTCATTGAAGAAGGCGTTGTCCATTGGGCGATACAGGCCGCCCACCCGGTAGCCGCGCGCGATCAGGCTGCCGCGAATGGCGTCGTAATTGCCCAGATGCCCGGTGACCAGAAGGACGGGGCGGCCCGTGCGGTGCGCCTCTTCCAGCGCGGGGACACCGGGGCCTTGCAGCGGTTCGCGGGCGACGCGGGCAACAAAATCGGGGCCGGAATACAGTTCGGCCAGCGTGCGGCCAATGCTGCGGGGAACGGCGCGTTCCATGCGGCGCACCTCGGCGGCGGGCAGATCGGGGCGCACAAGGGCAAGATTTTCGCGGATGCGGGCGCGGTAGCCGCCAAGCGGGGCCACGATGCGGGTCATCAGAAAGGCGGCCAGCCCGCGGCGGGCATCAAACGGCAGGCACAGCATAAGCCAGATGGCCCCCCGGATGACGCGGTCTGTCACCCAGTGGTTGATCTGTCTTGTTCTGCTGTCTCT
Source organism: uncultured Alphaproteobacteria bacterium (assembly GCA_963783595.1). Lineage (GTDB taxonomy): Bacteria > Pseudomonadota > Alphaproteobacteria > Rhodobacterales > Rhodobacteraceae > JAAFHS01. Next base: position 18,753 of record CAWAPA010000073.1, read on the forward strand.
GGTGGTCATGTGCGCCTTTGGGATCGGGGAAATCCCCTGAGGCGTCGGATATATCCCCCCGGACGGGCCGGAACAAGGATGGCCGGGCAAAGCGACGCAACGGCGTGGTCACGTTGACAGGCCCGGCCTTGCCGGGGTCTATGAGGCGCGAAGGACGGGGGCAAGAAGGACAGGGGCGACATGCGCGCGGATGAACCACCACAGGTCTATGTCACCAACCTGAACCCCCGGTTCACCGGGGTGTCGGCCACGGCTGCGGCGGTGCTGGCGGAACAGCGGCGAACCATGAACGCGGTCCTGGTGGGCCATCCCTTGCCCGGATGCCCTGTGCCGCTTACGCGGCGGCAGGCGCTGGTCCTGGCGCGGATACCGCCTGCGGGACGGGCGTTTTCCATCTGGCATGTGCGGCGCAACCCGGAAATGCAACTGGCGCTGTTTGCGCGGGATGTGCTGCGGTTGCCGATACGAATTGTCTTTACCTCGGCCGCGCAACGCCGCCATTCGGCATGGCCGCGCTGGTTGATCGGGCGGATGGATGCGGTGATTGCGACGACCGATGCCGCGGCGGGGTTTGTGCCGGGGGTGCGGGCCGTGGTGCCGCATGGGGTGGATACGGCGCGGTTCCACCCTGCGCCGGACCGCGCCGCCGCCTGGGCGGCGACAGGGATGCCGGGCGAGTATGGCATCCTGACGGTGGGGCGCATCCGGCCCGAAAAGGGCACCGATCTGTTCGTGCAGGCGATGATCCGCGCCCTGCCCCGCCTGCCGGGGGCGACTGCGGTGGTGGCGGGATTGGCCAAGGGCGGGGACGAGGGGTTTCTGGCCCGCCTGAAGGCCGATGTGGCGGCGGCGGGGATGGCCGGGCGCATCCTGTTTCCGGGCGAGGTGGCGGCCGCCGACATGCCCGCCCTGATGCAAGGCTGCCGGTTGCTGATGGCCTTGCCCCGCTATGAAGGCTATGGCGTGACGCCGATCGAGGCGATGGCCTGCGGCGTGCCGATCATCGCCAGCCAAACCGGGCATTTCGCGGAATTCGCGGGCCGTGCGGATGGCAATGATCAGGCCGGGATCATCCTGCCGTTGGAGGATGCCGCAGGCGCCGCCGAGGCGGCGGTGGCGCTGCTGGACGACCCTGCGCGACATGCGGCCTTTGCGGCGGCCGCGCGGGAGCGGGCGGTGCGGTTGTTTGGTGTGGCGCGTGAGGCGGCGGGGATACGGGCGGTCTATGACGACCTGTGGGCAGCGGCGTGACATAACCCCATCGCCGGTATGATCCGGGACGGGGTTCCAAAGTCACCCTATCCCTTTGCGCCCTGGCCCCTGGCATAGACATCTTCATAGCGGATGATGTCATCCTCGCCCAGATAGGTGCCGGTCTGCACCTCGATCAGGACCATCGGCACCTTGCCGGGGTTTTCCATCCGGTGTTTCGCGCCCAAGCGGGATATAGACGGACTGATTTTCGCTCACCAGTTTCACCACGTCGTCCACCGTCACGCGGGCGGTGCCGGACACGACGATCCAGTGTTCCGACCGGTGCATATGGCGATTGCAGCGACAGGGCCGCGCCGGGTTTGACGACGATCCGCTTGACCTGAAACCGGTCGGACAGGGCCAGCGTTTCAAACCAGCCCCAGGGGCGGTGGTCGCGGGCGAAACGCCTCGGCCTGTTTGGCACCTCTGGCCTGCAACGACCTGAACCGCCGTTTCGACATCCTGCGCGCGGGATTTATGGGCCACCAGCACGGCGTCGCCGGTGGCAATGGCGATGATGTCTGTCAGGCCGATCCCCACCAGTTCCGATGCCGGGGTCTTCGGCGCGCAACAGCGTGTTGTCGCAGTCGATCGCCACGGCATGGCCGCCCAGCGCATTGCCGCGCGGATCGGCCGGCATTTCGGCGGCCACGGCATCCCAGCCGCCCAGATCGGACCAGCCCGCGCCAAAGGGAACGGCGACCAGGTTGCCCGCCCGTTCCATCACGGCATAGTCAATCGAAATCGCCTCGGCCCCGGCCCAGGCGGTCTCGTCCAGCCGCAGAAAGCCCAGATCGGCCCGCGCGCCTTCGACCGCCGCCGCGACGGGCGGCCAACAGCCCCGGCGCATGGGCGCGGAAGGCGTCGATCATGGTTTGTGCGGTGAACAGGAAGATCCCGGCATTCCACAGGAAATTGCCCGAAGCGAGCATGGCTTCGGCGGTGGCAAGCTGCGGCTTTTCGACAAAGCGGGTCAGATCGACCGGCGTGGCATCTGCGGCAGGTCCGGACAGTTCCAGCCAGCCATATCCGGTTTCCGCCCGTGTCGGGCGAATGCCGAAGGTGACGATCCGTCCGGCACGGGCCGCCGCCTCGCCCGCCTGCACCGCAGCGCGAAAGGCGGCAGCGTCTGGGACCACATGATCGGATGGGGCCACCAGCATCAGGGCGGCGGGATCATCCTTGGCCAGATACAGCGCGGCGGCCAAAACGGCAGGCGCGGTGTTGCGACCTTCGGGTTCGATCAGAACCGGGCCGGGATTGATGCCCACGGATTGGAGCTGTTCCGTCACGATGAAACGGTAATCCGATCCGGTGATCACCAGGGGGGCGGCAAAGCCGTCACCGGCCAGCCGACGGGCCGATGCCTGAAACAGGCTTTCTTCGCCGATCAGACGGGTGAATTGCTTGGGGAAACTTTTCCGCGACAGGGGCCATAGCCGGGTGCCCGATCCCCCGCACAACAGAACCGGATGGATCATCTGCTTTCTCTCCTGCCAATGTTGATGGACCGCTGCACGCCGTTACGCCTTGATAAAATTGGCGGAATTTGGGCGCAGGGGCAAGCCCGCCACCTATTTTGCCCGCGTGCGCGACTATCCTGCCAAAGTGACATCCAGAAACAGCATCACCACCAGCCCGATGGCAAGGCCCAGCGTGGCCCGGTTCTGGTTGCCGGATCGGTGGGTTTCCGGGATGATTTCGTGGCTGATGACATAAAGCATCGCCCCGGCGGCAAAGGCCATCCCCCAGGGCAGCAGCAGGGCCGAGACAGACACGACAGCCGCACCGATCAGGCCGCCCAACGGTTCGACCATGCCGGTCAGCGCGGCCACGGCCCAGGATCTGCGCCCGCTATAGCCCTGCCCCCGCAGCGCGACCGCGACGGCCAGACCTTCGGGCATGTTCTGCAAGCCGATCCCGATGCCAAGGGGAAGGCCCCCGGACATGCCGCCCTGGCCAAAGCCCACGCCCACGGCAAGACCTTCGGGGATGTTGTGGATGGTGATGGCGATGATGAACAGCCAGACCCGGCGCAATGCGGGCGATATCGGCCCTTCGCGGCCAGAGGTGACATGTTCATGCGGCAGCACTTCGTTCAGCGCCGCAATTGCCCCCATGCCCAGCAGGATCGCCACGCAGACGATGGCGGCGGGAATGGCCCCGCGCCCGTGGCTTTGTGCGGCATGGTCCAGCGCGGGCAGGATCAGCGAAAAGAACGACGCCGCCAGCATCACCCCGGCGGCAAAGCCCAACAACGTATCGCGCGTCGCCAGCGATGGCACATGGCCGCGCAGAACCGGCAAGGCGCCGACGGCTGTCATTCCGCCCGCCGCAAGCGAGCCAAGAAACCCAAGAAGGATAGGTGGCAGGTCGGTCAAGCAAGGCCCGTTCAAAATTGTGAACGACAGTTAGTCGCAGAAAGGCGGGCTTGACTAGGCCTGTTGGCCGCTTGGGTGTTGCCTGATCCGGGTTTTCGGGCCGGATCACGGCAGGCAGTCAGGGCGGCGGGGCCGCCCTGACCGGGCTTTGCGTCAGCCGCCGACGGTGATGCCGTTCAGGCCACCCAAAAGCCCGGTTCCGTTCAGGATCCAAAGGATGACAAAGATCACCACGACGACATTGAGGATGGATTTGATCTTGCGATCCATCGGCAGGTAGGTGTTCACCAGCCAAAGCAGAACCCCGACAACGATCAGGGTCACGACAAGAGAAACAAGAGACATGATTGGTTCCAGTCCGAATTGAGATGCGGCCCAAGACGGCCATCACACAGGTAACGCAAGCCAAGGGGCGCGGTTCCCCTGACTGGCCGAAATGATTTGTCACTGGTCGGTATTGGCCAAGCCCCTGGTTTCGCCCAATCCTGACCCCCCCTGCGCAGGGCGCGGGGGTGCGGGATCAATCCAGCCGGGGCCGCGACCGCCCCATCACCGCCTGTGTTACAGGATCGGCAAGGGTGGCAAAGGTTTCGGCCCCCGCCATTCCCATCAGATCGGCCAAACGCCTGCGGGCGCGGCTTGTGCGGCTTTTCACCGTGCCAACGGCGACGCCGATCATTGCTGCCGCTTCTTCGGTCGAATGACCGGATGCCCCGATCAGGATCAGCACTTCGCGGTGTTCCGCTGACAGTTTGCCAAAGGCGCGGTGGAAATCCCGAAAGGCCAGCCGCCCGTCATGGGCGGGCAGATCAAACAGGGCGGCGGCGTGCAGACCTTCGGGATCGGGGACTTCGCGTCGATGCTTGCGGCGGTTGGAATAAAAGGTGTTGCGCAGGATGGTGAAAAGCCACGCCTGCATGTTGGATCCGGGCTGGAATTTGTCGATGTTCATCCAGGCCTTCAGGATCGTGTCCTGCACCAGATCATCCGCCGCGGCGCGGTTGCCAGTCAGGCTGATGCCAAAGGCACGCAGGGGGCCAAGGCTGGCGGTCACCTCTGCGCGAGGGTCCGCCACGGGTGGTTCTAAAGGCCGATGTGGGGGCCGCAGTGACGGCCGATGTGAGGGCGGGGCAGCATCGGTGAGGTTTTCCAGAAAGTCGGTGCCATGCTGGGTCAGGATGTTCATTTTGCGCCCTTTCCGACGATGTGGCGGGCAAGGCCAGGATAGGGCGGGGCGGGCCGCGACATTTTGGCAGCGGTGCGCGGCACCATTGCGGGGAACCGAAGGCAACGCCGCCGCGTTTGTTCGGAAAAGAACAGACACGCCGGGGCGATGGCACGGGACGGCACCGCCACTCTGCCCCTGATGGGGGCGCAGGACGGGCTTTGCTGGGCCGGGATGCGGACCGGTCTGAATGTTTCGGGGTGCGTGAGGAAAGGGATCATGGTGGATATGCGTCCTTGGATGATCCGCACCGCGTCTGGCGACAGCGGGCGGCGGCGGCAAAGGATGGGATGGGGGCGGCAAACAAGGGCCGTCAGGCGGCGCGGGGGCGCCGGCCGGTCGGGCCTTTGGCTTGGGCTTTGGTCAGTTGGGGGCGTGCAGCCGTCAGTTCGGCCCGCAGGAAAGGTCAGATCGACGTTCGATTGGTGCCCGTATTGATTTGGTCTGGCCGGACGATTCGAAAGCTGGCCAGCAGGAAGGCATGGGCGTGGGCGCAGGGATGGATTGGAAAAGATATGCGGAAGGGTTTGAAATACTTGTGTTAATGGTGACGCTCAGGGCCGTCGTAAGCCCGGTTAGTGGGGTAAAATGGCGGTATCGTCGGGCGGAAAGGTCGGGGTCGGGGCGTGACATGTGTTCTCCACTTCTACCCGATCATGCAGCGTGGCCGCGTTGGCCGCATTAATCTGTGACATAGGAAGGAAAATTTCCTGATGACCATTGCCTGCGATAAATGCCCGCTGCGCACCCAACCGCTTTTCGTGCCGCTGAATGAGGACGAAATCACCTTCATGATGCAGTTCAAGTCGGGCGAGTTAAGCGTGGATGCCGGCACGACCGTGCTGATGGAAGGATCGAACAGCCCGCAGATCTATACCGTGTTCAGCGGAATGGGCACGCGCTATACCACGCTTGAAAACGGGCGCAGGCAGGTGATCAACTTCCTTTTCCCCGGCGATTTCATCGGCTTGCAAGCCAGCCTGATGGGCGAGATGAAACATTCGGTCGAGGCGAGCACGCCGATGGTGCTGTGCGCGTTTCGCCGGAGCGACCTGTGGAACCTGTTTCGGGCGCAACCGGGCCGCGCCTATGACCTGACATGGATCGCGGCCGTCGAGGAGCATTTCCTGGGCGAAACCATCGCAACGCTGGGTCAGCGGGATGCCGCGCAGCGGATTTCATGGGCCTTTCTGCGGGTGGAGAAACGCCTGCGCGCAGTAGGGTTGGGCAGTTCGGGGGCGAATACGGCCACGGTCCCCCTGCCCTTTCGCCAGCAGGATCTGGCCGATGCGCTGGGCCTTTCGCTGGTCCACACCAACAAGACGCTGGCCCGCCTTCGCGCCCTGAAAGTCGCAAGCTGGACCGACGGGATGCTGACGGTGATGGATCGGGCGGGGTTGGCCGAGATTGCGATGGTCGAGCCGGAGAAAGAGGAAAAGCGCCCGATCCTGTAACGGCAGGATCGGATGATGGCCTGATCCGATGTTGCGCAAAGGTCTTGTGTGCCGACCCACGCCGAACGGGCCGCTTGTGGCCCCATGCCCGGCCGGATCACCCCGCGCCCGGCGGGATCACAAGGTTCGGCCGGGATGGCAGGGGGCCATCCCGGCCGCGATACCCGGCACCCAAGCACCGGTATCGAAACGGAGGTGGGACAGGGAAACCCTCCGATGAAAGGGTAACGCCCTCCTGGCGCGCGGGTTCCCTGCCGCGGGTGGAATTATGCCGATGCGCCGCGTGGCGGGCCTTCCGGCACCTCGTCGCGGCGCGGGCGGGCGGAACCTGCGGCCATGTCGGGCGTTAGCTGGGCATGGAATGCGCCCGAAGGCGGCGCATGATGTGAAGGGAATTCCAATGAACAGCATCATTTATCTGGTCGGACTTGTCGTCGTGGTCATGGCGGTCCTGTCGCTTATCGGTTTGCGCTGAGCGCGGTCGGGGAACAAATCATGGAAAGAACAGAAGCAATGACTGCGGCCTCGGGGCCAGTGATGGCACTTGACGGGTCATATATCGATTGGGCGGCGGTGCTGGGGGGCGGGGTCGTCGCAGTGGCGGTGGGGTCGGTGTTCACCGGCTTTGGCGCGGCACTGGGATTGTCGACGATTTCGGCGGAACCGGGCGAAGGCAGCCTGAACGTCATGGTGATCCTGAGCGCGGTCTGGATCGTGGTGTCGCTGGTGGTCAGCTATGCCACGGGTGGCTATATCGCCGGTCGGATGCGGCGGCGACTGGACAAGGTTGGCGCAGATGAGGTGACGGCGCGCGACGGGATCAACGGGCTGGTGGTCTGGGGTGTCGGGATCGTCGTGTCGGTCATGGTGCTGGGCGCGGCGGTATCCACCACGGCGCAGGCGGTGGGCACAGCGGCCAGTGCCGCCGGGTCTGTCGCGGGCAGCGTGGCGGGTGCCGTCGGGTCGGTCGGCGGTGGCGTGGCCGAAGGGGCCATCGCGGCGGCCGGGGCTATGGTGCCGGATGCGAGCACCGCAGAACCCGGTGGCATATCTGAGCGACAGCCTGTTGCGCCCGGCTCAGGTGGTGACAGGCACAAGCGACCCGGCGGAAACAGCCCGTGCCACAGCGTCCATCCTTGGGAATGTGGCGATGACGGGTGAGGTGAGCGAAACCGAACGCGCCTATCTGATCAGCGCGGTCGTGGCCAATACCAACATCCCGCAGACAGAGGCGACAACCCGCGTGGATGCGGCGATCACGGCGGCGCAGCAGACCCGCGCCGATGCCGTGCAGCTTGCCGAACAGGCGCAGGCCGAAGCCGGGCGTCTGGCACAGGAAGCCACGGATGCCGCCATCGCGGCGGCAGAGGTCGCGCGTGTCAGCGCCATCCTGACGGCCTTCATCCTTGCGGCAGCGGCACTTGTGGCGGCCGCGGCGTCCTATGTCGGGGCGGTGCGGGGCGGGCGTCACCGCGATGAAGGGCGCATCTTTGGCGGCTTTGCCTATCGCGGGTAAGGATGTGATCTGATGTATGGGGCGGGCCGCCGTGATCCGGCGGGCCGCCCTTTTTCTGTTGGCAGCGCATGAAAAAGGCCGCCCCGGCAAAGGGGGCGGCCCGATTGGAAAACCGGCTGATGTCAGCCGATCATGCCTTAACGTGGTCAGTTACCGCAGTCAGTGGCGGCGGCTCCAGTCATCGACTTCGCGTTCGGCCTCTTCCTTGGCGAGACCGTATTTTTCCTGCACCTTGCCGACCAGCTGATCCCGCTTGCCGGCCATGGTGTCCAGCTCGTCATCGGTCAGCTTGCCCCATTGTTCCTTGGCCTTGCCGCGAAGCTGCTTCCATTTGCCTTCGATCTGATCCCAGTTCATGTCGTGTCTCCTGTCTGCGGCGCATGCCGGTCTGGCACGGCCCAAGGTGATTTGGCCCAAGACCTTGCTGCCCCATGCGGGGCGTGCTGGGCCGATGGGATGGGAACGGGGGGCGATGTTGCACCTGTTTCGCAGGCATCGCGCCGTTCCCATACCTATCTAAGGTCTGAAATCGGCGATGGTTCCCTTTGCGCAGGCTTTCGCCCACCCTGTGCAAAAGACTGCCGAAACAGGAAAGGCAGGTCGGCAAAGGCCTGCCGGTTGCCTGCCCTTTCGCGGTATGTTCATCGCGCTGGACGGCAGGGCGGAACAGACCCATAGTTGCCGCGTTAACCTGTGAGTGTTGCAGTTTCGATCGACACGCCGAAAGCCACACCAAACCGGAACCGGCCTTGTCTGATATTCGCGTCCAGCGCCTGGTTTCCAGGCCGGGTGGCGCGGGTCTGTCAAGGGTCGGTTGCGACCGGGAACGCCTGACAGGACAGCACCATGCCCGACCCCAATACCCGAACCGGCGCAGCCTGTATTGGCCGCCATATCCCTGCACCCTTTACAGAGGGACGCGGCAGGCAAGACGTTGCCGCCCCCCCGCATCTGTACCGTGGGCCGCGCCATGACGGATGATCTTCCGGCCATCCGCCGCACCCTTGGCCTTATCCTGCTGGTTTTGCTGGTGATGGGGCTGTATTTCGCCAAGGATGTCATCCTGCCCCTGCTGATGGGCACCCTTCTGGCGCTGACGTTAAGCCCGCTTGTGCGCAGCCTGCAACGCTTCGGCCTTGCGCCGGTGGTCACGGCCACGGCGTTGATCGCCGCGGTGGGGATTTTCCTGGCAGGGGCGGCGCTGTTGTTAAGCGGTCCGATTTCGGTCTGGCTGGATGATGCGCCGCGCCTTGGGGCAGAGTTGCGGGCAAAGTTGCAGGGCTTTGCTGCGTCGCTGCAAATCGTGCAGCAGGCGTCAAAGCAGGTGGAGGACATCACCAACGGCGTGGCCGATCCGAATGTGCAGCGCGTGGCGATGGAATCCCCCGGCCTTTTGACAATGGCGGTCAGCAATGTTGCATCGGTTCTGGCGACGGCGGTGGTGACGCTGGTTCTGGCGCTGTTTCTGCTGGCGTCGGGGGATCTGTTCTATGTGAAACTGATCGACGCCTTTCCCCGCTTTGGTGACAAGAAACGCGCCTTGCGGATCGTCTATGGGATCGAACGCAGCGTATCGCGCTATCTGGCGGTGGTGACTGTCATCAACGCGGTTCTGGGCGTGGTGGTGGGGCTGGGCATGTGGGCCGTCGGGATGCCGCAGCCCGTTGTCTGGGCGGTGATGACCTTTGTGGTGAACTTTCTGCCCTATATCGGCCCGCTCTTTGGTGCGGGGCTGGTGACGGCGGTGGCGATTGTCAGTTTTGACAGCCTTGGTCAGGCGGCGCTGGCCCCGATCGTCTATCTGACGGCCACGACGATCGAAGGGCAATTCGTGACGCCGGTGCTGCTGGGGCGGCATCTGGAGCTGAATACCGTGTCGGTCTTTGTGACAGTGGTGTTCTGGGCCTGGCTGTGGGGGATTGCCGGGGCCTTGATGGCGGTGCCATTCCTGGTCTGTCTGAAGGTGATCTGCGACCATGTCGAGGCGCTGGGAACGCTGGGCAATTTTCTGGGGGCGGCCGCCCCGGTGGCCGAGCCTGCCCGTGGCAAGTCAGACCTGAGGGGTTGCAATTCGATCTGATGACATCCACATACCATCCACACAGATGGTATGTGGAGTTTTCATGCCAAGATCAGCACAGCCTTCTGCCGGCATCCCGGCCAGACCGCCGGAATCGGAAAAGATCACGATCAACCTTGGCTTTGTCGATCTGGGGCAGATCGACCTGCTGGTGCGCGAGGGGTTCTATTCCAACCGCAGCGATTTCATCCGCACCGCCATCCGCAACCAGATTGACCGCCATGCCGATACCGTGCGGCAGGTGGTGACGCGCAAAAGCGTGCATCTGGGCCTGCGCCATATCACGCGGGCGGAACTGGAGGCGGCGCAGGCGGCGGGTGAACGGCTGGACTTGCGGGTTCTGGGGCTGGCCGTCATCGCGCCGGACATCGCCGCCGATCTGGCGCGCGACACGATTGAAAGCCTGACCATTCTTGGTGCGCTGCATGCCGAGGATGCGGTCAAGGCCGCCTTGGCCGACCGGATCATCTGACCTCGCGCCGAATTCAGAAAGGAATACCCGACATGACCACCCCCTTGCAGCGCGGCATGGCCAAGGCCACCGAATTGACCCGCGCCGGACGGTTGCAAGAGGCGACGGCCCTGATCCAGAGCCTGTTGCAGGGCAATGGCGCAGCGACCGATGCCGCACCCGACACACAGTTTGCCCCCAAGGCCATCGCATCCGGCGATGTGATCGACGGGTCGTTTACCCGGATTGACGATGCCGCCGGGCAACCATCCCCGCCTGCTGGCCCAAATGACGGCCCGGTGGCCCGCAACCAAGGCCACCACGCACAAAACGCGCGCAAAGGCCAGGACGGCCCTGTCCGAAACGCTGCGCAAGATCGCGGCGGGCGGGATGCCGGCACATGGCCGGCGCTGGCCAGCGCCGCGCCGGTGGCACCGGGGGCGCCGTTTCTGTCGCTGACGCACAGCGCGGCCGCAGGGTCGCCGCGATTATCGGCTTTATGTGCCCGCCAACCGGCCAGACGGCCCGATGCCGCTGATCGTGATGCTGCATGGCTGCACCCAATCGCCCGAGGATTTCGCCATCGGCACCGGGATGAATGCGCTGGCCGAGGAGTTCGGCTGCCTGATCGCCTATCCGGCGCAGCCTGCCGGGGCCAATGCGCAGAAATGCTGGAACTGGTTCCGCCCCGAAGATCAGGCGCGCGGTCAGGGCGAACCGGCGCTGATTGCCGGGCTGGTGCGCGACATCCAGTGCGCGCATCCCGCCGATCCGGCGCGCACCTATATTGCCGGCCTGTCGCCGGGGGGGCGGCGGCGGCGCTGGTGGCGGCGGCCTATCCCGATGTCTTTGCCGCCGTGGGCGTGCATTCCGGCCTGCCCGCGCAGGGTGCGCGCGACATCGCCGTCGGCCTTTGCCGCCATGCGCGGCGGCACGACTGGCCACCGCACCCACCGCCCTGCCGACCATCGTCTTTCACGGTCTGGCCGACAGCACGGTGCATCCCGACAATGGCAGCGCCTGCCTTGCCCAGGCCCTGCCTGCCATGCCCGGCCTGCGGCCGCAGCACGCGGCACGACGCCGCCAAAGGGCAAGCGGCCACATCGCGTGACAGAACACCGCCACGCCGATGGCCGCAGCTTTGCCGAACATTGGGAGATTGACGGCGCGGGTCATGCCTGGGCGGGCGGCCATCCGGCGGCAGCTATACCGATCCCGCGGGGCCGGATGCATCGGCCCAGATGCTGCGGTTCTTCTTGCAGCATCGGCTGGCATGAGGCGGCGGGGAAATACCCGGTCAGGCCGCGCGGGCCGATGACGGAAAGACCAGCGGTTCCGCCACCGGGCGGGTTTGCAACAGGTCGATCACCTGTGCATCGGTCAGATCATCGGCGATCCGGTCCGACCAGACCCGGAACAGCGTCAGCTTGTGCCGCCCGAAGGACGTGATCATCGCCACATCCGATGCATCCGAACCCCGCACCATCAGCACGCGGCCCCGTCCGCGGCGTGTTGTAGCGCGCGTCGAACGTGTGCCAGCGATGATCAAGATATACCTCGAACCAGGCGCAGAAATCGCCGGGACCGGAATAGGGAATGCCGATATCGCCAAGATAGCCGCTGGCATAGCGGGCCGGGATGTTCATGGCGCGGCACAGCGCGATGGCCAGATGCGCGAAATCGCGGCAAACGCCGGTCTTTTCGCGGAACACCTCGGATGCTGTCTTGCTGGCACGGCCGAACTGATAGCCAAAGGTGACGTGCTGATGCACGAATTCCGTGATCGCCTGCACCCTGCCCCAACCTTCGGGAAAGCCCGCAAACAGCGTCCACGCCTGTTGCAGCAGATTGTCGCTGTCGCAATAGCGGCTGGGGATCAGGTGTTGCAGCACGTCATCCGGCAGATCCTGAATCGCATGTTGCCGTGCAAGGGGGGTTTGCGGATCGGGAAGGCCGTCGATTTCGATCACGAAATCGGTCCACAGTCGCGCCGCCCCGGCGGGCGCGACGATCCGGGTGATCGCATTGTCGAACCGGTCCAGATAGCGGTGGGTCGGTGTATCCGGCACCACACGCACGTGATCCTGTCCGATCACGCGCCCGCCACCCTCGCCCGGACCTGCATCGCAATGACCCGCGTCACCATGCGCCGACAGCGCCAAAAGCATCGGCACCGGCATGGGGCTTTCCAGCTCGATCTCGAACCCGCAGCGGATCAGCATGTTTCCGGCCCTGTCATGATTGTCCCACCCTTCCCCATCTATACGCATATCCAAACGCGGGATGACATGTTTGCGTTCCCCCGCCGGCCCGAACGGGGGCATTGCGCGGGGGATTGCCTGCGATTTGGGCGAAAAGCGGGAAAGGGTGCGCGCATCGGGGGCGGTGATGGCGCGTGGCGGGCGTGTTCAGGGGCTGACGTCGTCGTCAAACCCGCGCGGCACGCGGCGGGACGGATCGCCCTGCAACACCCGCCTCGGCCATCAGATCGGCGGCCATCCCATCGGCGTTCGGCCCTGCGGCCAGGATCTGTTGCCAGATGTCGCGCACGGCGGGGGCGATGCGCGGCTCTGTCACGGCGCGTGCGGTGTGCAGCCAGACCGTCAGCCCATCGCTGCTGTCATAGGCGCGGGCCTTGCGCAAAGCGGCGATCCGCGTGGTGGCCGCCGATACGAACCGTGTCACGGCGGCGGGTTTCCAACCCATCAGATCGTGCAGGTCCAACCCATCGGCCAGATAGGACACCTGCCAGAACCGCGCGGCGGCGGCGTGGCTGTCGCGGATATGCGGCTTGGTCGATGCCAGCTTGTCTGCCATCGCCCGTGCCTCATCCACCAAGGCGGCGATGGCCTTTTCCTGCTTCCAGTCGCTGAACATCCTTGCTCCTTGCTGCGTGGCATCCTGTGCGGCCATGCCCTTGGCACGGCAGCAGGCGGGCCGCTTTGCGGGCGTCCACGCCTATAGCCCTGACCACCCCGCAAGGCCAGCAAGGATCAGGCGTGGCATCGCCGGGTTTGGTCCGGTGGTGTGGCCCGCCCCAAGGGCAGGGTTCAATGCATTGCGGCCTTTGCCGATGGACCGTCCAGCAGTTTATGGACAAGACCCACCTGCCCGGTCACACCCGCCTTGGCATAGATGTTGCGCAGGTGCGACCTGACGGTGCTTTCCGCGATGCCAAAGGCCGAAACGATGTCGGTCGCGGCAAGCCCGTCGCGGATCAGGTTGCAGATGCGCAATTCCGTCGCCGTCAATTGCCAGGGGTTCGCGCTGGAAAGCGCGGTTGAAACGGGGGCTTGGTCCATGTCCAGACGCCGCGTGACGGCGGGTGCATTGGTCATCAGCCGTGCGATACGCCCGGCCGGGCGGCGGTTCCAGGCAAAGGCGATGGCCTGGGCCAGACCTTCAAGCTGGTCCTGATCGCGGCGGTCAAGACGGCGGGTCAGATGAAATTCCAGCAGGTCGACAGATCCGGCATTCTGCCCCAGCACCACAAGAACCACATCGGCAATCGCGCGCTGCGCAAGCCAGCGTTGCTGTTCCGGCTCCAGCCGGTCTGCCTCGGCCCGGCTTGGATCGTGCAGAAACCACAAACTGCCCGCCCGTGCGCGATGCGCGGGGATGGTGATCAGGTCAAGGCCAAGCGGTTGTGTCAGGGGAAAGGCCCCGACGGCGGCCTTGCAATCATAGGACGACAGAATCCGGTGTTTCCCGGTTTCGGCATTGGCGCGGATCAGAACCGCGGATTCCGCCCGCGCACAGCGCGACAGGCTGGTGATCGCCGCGCGCAGATCGCCCGCGCCGTGCAGGCATTCGGTCCAAAGGATCGCAGCTTCGGTCAGCGTGGCCGGGGCAGAAACTGGCGTGGCTGAGAGCGGTCGTGGCATGGCAGCACCCGATCGTTCGTGGCTTAATATTCACTTATGTTAATGACTGTAGGGGGTGCCGCAGGACGCCCAAAGAACTTTCGATTTTTCGGGACTTTTGTCCAAGGCTGCGGAAACCAATGCTGGCGCGGAACGTGTATTCTCCACGTTTCTGCCATAGTTCTGCCACCAATGGTTGTTGGTATGAGGATCAGGCTGCGAATCGGTATCTACGTAGACTCCGATTTTCGCCACGCGATTTCGCACACGCACAACCGTGGCGTGATGCGTATGGCGCATGCACACAACCCTGCATCGTTGTTCTTCACAGGTTCAGACGATCCAACCGGCCTGACCGATCCCCTATCATGTCCCTATTCCGGCGCTCTGCCCGTCGGGGTAACGGCGTGATCGGCGCCGTTCCATTGCAACCTGAATATGGAAACGGATCATGAAGAATATGCTCAAGACCTTCTGGAAAGACGAAGACGGCGCAGCCCTCGTGGAATACGGCGTGGCGCTGCTGGTGGTTATCCTCGTGGGGACCACGGCGCTGATTACCCTCGGTCGGAGCACTGAGACCCAATTCACCGATGCGGCTTCTCGTGCCGCTGCTGTGGCTGCGACACGCTAAGGCCTAGTAAAACAATTGGTAAGCATTCGACGCACGATCAGACCGAATGCTTACCAAAACATAATGGATCTTGCGGAGAACAATCATGCGGATCACCTCAATCATCGTCGCCCTAGTGGGCCTCGGAGTTGCCGCCGGATCGGCGCAGCTTGCCCGTGATCTGCTTGTCGCTCCCGCCGCTACGGCCAGTTCGGACAAGCCCGAGCTCGTGACCATCGTCACGACATCCCGCGAAATCAATCGCGGCGATGTGCTGCTGTCGCAGCACTTTACCACGCAGGTCTGGCCGCGTTCGGCGCTGCCGGTGGATGCGTTTACCGAACTCGCTGCCCTTCTTCCCCCGCCGGACGGCAAGCCGCGCCGTGCCTTGCGGTCGATGGTGGCGGGTGAGGTGGTTCTGGCCTCCAAGGTTTCGGACTTTGGCGAAAAGGTCACCATCGTCCAATCCATCACCCCCGGCGCGCGGGCGATGTCGATCAAGGTGGATGCCGTCACCGCCGTGGGTGGCCTGGTCACGCCCGGCGATTTCGTCGACATCCTGCTGACGCGGGGCGCGGATGACACGCTGGTCACCGACACCATCATGCGCAAGGTCAAGGTTCTGGCCGTTGACCAAAGCTCTGACGAATTGAACGAAGCGCCCGAAGTGGCGGCCACCGTCACGGTCGAAGTGACCCCGGAGGAAGGCCAGGTTCTTGCCCTGGCGCAGCGGGCCGGCGCGCTTAGCCTGGCGCTGCGAACCCCCGACACCGCCGAAGGCCCGCCGATTGACCGGCTGCGCCTGAGCGATCTGGTGCCGGAACAGGCCCCGCCGCCGCCCGAACCCGAAGTTGCCGAACCGGCCCCGGTTGTTGCCGTGGCCCCTGCCCCACCGCCGCGCAAGACGGTTGTGATCCGGCGCGGCACCGATGCCGAGGAAGAGATCACCCTGCGCAACTGACGCTTTTCCACCCCGCCCCACATCCCCAAGCCAACCCAGAGGTGTAACCGCCATGTCCCGCCTGCGCCCCCCCTTTGCCCAGATGCCAGGCAGCCTGCGCCGCTTTGCTGCGGATGAGGCGGGTGCCGTTCTGGTGCTGTGGGGCATGTTCCTGGCGGTGGCCTTCGGCTTTCTGGCGCTGGCGGTGGATTTCGGGCGGGTGGCCAGCACGCAAAGCGAAATGCAATCCTATGCCGATCAGGTGGCGCTTGCCGCGGCGGGCGAGTTGGACCGGCGCGATACCGCAATCAGCCGCGCCACGGTTGCAGCGCAGCGCCTGATCAGTGACTGGCAAACCTATGCCGCAGGCGACCGTGTCCTGTCGGGGGCGGCGGATTTCCAACTGACCTTCCTGACAAACTTGCCCGCGAATGACACGGCGGCGCTGACCGCCACCACGACCGACCCACGTCTGGCCCGCTATGTGCGGGTGACGGTGACAACGGCGACAGTGCCAACCCCCTTTGCTGCAGTGGCCTCTACCCTGAATGGTGGCGCGGTTACGTCGGATGTCGAAGTGGCGGCAACTGCAACCGCCGGTCCCGCCGCTTATGCCTGCGATGTCACGCCGCTGATGTTCTGCGTGCCGCCGGGATGGCAGGCCGACCAGAACAAGGGGGATCAGATCACCCTGCGGTCAGGTGGCAACGGTGCCGCCTGGGGACCGGGAAATTTCGGATTTCTTGATCCGTCCAGCCTGCCCACGGATTCTGCGGGGCCGTGCAAGGGGTTGAATGGCGCCAGTCTTTATACCTGCCTCGTTGGCGCAGAACGTGCCGTGACCGCCTGCATCCGCACCGATCAGGGCGTCAACACCCTGACCGGCCAGCGGGTTGGCCTGGCCGAAGCGTTCAACATGCGGTTCGACCATTTCGACGGGGATCTGAAGAAGTTCCAGGATGACCCGGCCTACCGCCCCGCGCCGAACACCGTGCAGGGCACGCTGCCCAAATCAGTGAAGAACGGCAACAAGGAGTCGCGCCCAAGCTGCCGGGGCAACAACGCCGAACCATCGGATGTCATCGCCCTGCCGCGCGACACCTGTATTGCGGCGGGCACCTGCGGACGCTTTGGCAACGGCAACTGGAACAGGGCCAACTATGTGGCCAGAAATCACAACGGCACCTATCCGCTTGGGACCGATGCCACCAGCACCCGGTATCAGATGTATCTGGCCGAGATTGCAGAAGCCAAAAAGCGCAGCGCCCCCAACAACGTCCCGCTGCCCGGCAAGCTGGAAACCGGCGCGCCGCAATGCCACAAACTTGGCCCGACCGCCGACCCGGATCGGCGCACCGTGGTGGCCGCCGCGATCGACTGTGCGGCAAACGACATCCGTGGCAACACCAGCAACGTGATCCCGCTGGAATATGTCCAGCTTTTCATGACCGAACCCGTCGCATCGCCGGGTGGCGGCGAAGATGCCGAAATCATGGTCGAAGTCATTCGCAGCGCAGGGGGCTTTGGCTCTGGTGCGACGGTGGGTGTCTACCGCGAAATCGTTCAACTGTATCGGTGACCGGCATGGCATTTCACCCCCTTATCCGCCGCTTTGTGACAGACCGGTCGGGCGCTGCGCTGGTGGAATTCGCGCTGGCGCTGCCGCTGATGATTTTGGTCAGCTTTATCAGCATCGATGGGCTGCGGCTGATGTGGTCCTATCAGGCGGCGACCGCCGGGGTGCATGAGGCGACACGCTATCTGGCGCGGGTTGCGCCGGGGGATATCTGCGAAACCGGCGGGACGCTGACCAGCTTTGACGCGACGCTGTTCACCATCGTCGATGGGGCCGGCAGCGGGCAAAGCGTGTTCAGCCGCGATGCCGAATTGATGGGGGTCACGACCAGCCTGGCCTGTGTGACGGATGCCGGATTGCGGCAGGCACGGGTGCCTGTGGTGACGGTATCGGCCGACTTGCAGATGTTCCTGCCCCTGCATCAGGTGTTTTCCCGGCTGGCCGGGCCGAATGCCGGCATCTTCACGGCCCGGATCGAAGAACAGGCAAGGGTGTATGGGCTATGAAACCGCTGCGCCTTCGGCTCCCCCTTCCCGCCCGCCTGCGCCACTTTGCCCGCGATGAAAGCGGTGCCACGCTGGTGGAATTCGCGCTGGTGGTGCTGCTGTTCCTGTTCCTGATGTTCGCCATCATTGATTTCGGGCGTCTGGCCCATACTTGGGCCGCCGCGCAAAAGGCCACGCAGATTGCCGCCCGCATTGCGGCGGTGCGTCCGCCGGTCTGCGCGGGGGTTCCGGCGATGAACGGCCGTGGCCCGGCGGCGGCGGCGAATGTGTCCTTCGGGACATTGTGCCGTGCGGGCGGCGGCATCTGTGCCGATCCCGGACCGGCAAGCTGTTCCGGCGTGGCGGCCAATCCGACCACAGCCGAGATTTTCGCCCAGATCCGCCCGCTTTTGCCCGCCGGTGCCACCGAAGGCAGCCTGCGCTTTACCTATCGGTTCGATCCGAACCTTGGGTTTCTGGGGGGCCCCTATGTGCCGATGGTGACCGTTGATCTGCAAGGGTTGCAGTTTGAATTCGTATCCAACCTTGGACGGATGATCGCGCCGCTGACGGGCCAGCAAACGACGTTGGGAGCGAACATCCCGCTTCCCCGCATGTCCATTTCAGTGCCGGGCGAAGACCTGGCATTGGGAACGGCCGGCTAGGGAAAGAGACAGGAGATCAGAATGAGTGACAGCATCTTTTTCAGAACCAGCCGCGCCGAACGTGACACGGCCGCCATGCGTGACGTCGAAGGCACGAGCGACGCCGTGATCCCGCTGGCCTTGCACCGCGCCCAGATCGACATGGCCAAGGCCGCAGGGCGCGAGGCGGGGGCGATGCCACGTCCGGCACCGGCACAAGTTCAGGCTCCGGCACAAGTTCAGGCTCCGGCGCAAGTTCAGGCATCAGCGCAAGTTCAGGCTTCGGTCCCGGTGGCAGACATACCCGCTTTCGCCGAAATGCCAACCGCGCCAGCACCGTCACCCGCGCCCGCACCAATCCCGGCAATCGCATCCGTGCAGGTCGCCGATCAGACCCCTGCCCCCCTTGCGGCGGACCCTGCCCTGCGAAGCCGCGGGCGGTTGTATCTGGTGTCGCGGTCGCGCGGCGGCGTGGGCGCCACGACCTTTGCGGTTAACCTTGCGCTGGGTCTGTGCCGGACTGCCCAGAAATCAGCGCGCCGCGTGGCCATCGTCGATCTGGACCTGCAATTCGGCACCGTGGGCAGCAGCCTTGATCTGGCCGACAAGGGCGGGCTTCTGGCGCTGGCGCAACTGGACCATGAACCCGATGTCCACGCCATCCGTGCCGCGCTGCAATCGCATGACAGCGGGCTTTCGGTTCTGCCCGCGCCCCGCCACCCCGTGCCTCTGGACGCGCTGGATGCGCTGCGCGTCCGGTCGATCATTGATGCCCTGCTGTCCAGCCATGATGCGGTTGTGGTCGATCTGCCGCCCGCGCTGGTGGATTGGCTGGAACCGCTGCTGCACCGGGCGGAACGGCTTTTTATGGTGACGGACCTTGCGGTCACGTCGATCGATTGCGCCAAGCGCATTCTTGATACCTTCCGCGAAGATGCGCCGGACCTGCGGGTCGAAATCATCGTGGGGCGCGAGAAAAAGCCGCTCTTTGCCGGCAAGGTGCATCGTGAGATCGCAACCGTCCTGGATCAGCCGCTGCGCCACTGGCTGCCGTTTGATCCGAAACGCGCGCGGCTGGCCCTGGATCGGGGCGAACCGCTTTTGAAGATGCTGCCGCACGGTGCCTGGTCACGGGGTATCCGCAAGATTGTCGGGGGGCTGGAGTGATGGCTCTGCGCACCGCCCAACCCATCAGAAACAGGGGATGATGCCATGTTCAAGGATTTCGTCAGCAGGCGCGCAGAAGCAAAGGCCGAAGCCTCGCGGCAAGAGGCGGCCTCCGGAGCATTGCGCCTGGTGCCTGCCCAACCCGCCGCCGCGCCACAGCACCGCCTGAACGCCGTGGACGCAACGCTGCGCGCCCGCCTTGACCTGAAATCGCGGCTGCATGAGGTGCTGCTCAGCCGGTTGAACCTGGCCGTGCTGGACCGTGTCGAACGGTCGGAACTGAAGGCCGAAATCGGCGCGCTGGTGCAGGATTTTCTGGCCACTGAAAACCGCCCGATGCGGGCCGAGGACGCCGAAAAACTGACGGATGAGCTGTTGGACGAGGTCATGGGCCTTGGCCCGCTGGAACCCCTGCTGGCGGACCCAAGCGTGGCGGATGTGTTGGTGAATTCCTATCGCAATGTCTATGTGGAACGCGACGGCCTGCTGGAACGTGTTCCGGTGCAGTTCCGCGACGAACGCCACCTTCTGCGGATCATCGACAAGATCGTCAGCCGCGTTGGCCGCCGGGTGGATGAAAGCCAGCCCTGGGTTGATGCCCGGCTGGAAGATGGCAGCCGCGTGAACGCCATCATCCGCCCCTGCGCGATTGATGGGCCGACCCTTTCGATCCGCAAATTCTCACGCGATCCCTTGACGCTGGACCGGCTGGTGGAACGCGGGGCGCTGTCCGATCAGGCGGTGCGCGTGCTGACCGCACTGGTGGAATCGCGGCTGAACATCCTGATTTCGGGCGGCACGGGGTCGGGCAAGACAACCATGCTGAACGCCCTGTCCAGCTTTATCGACCCGCGCCAGCGGATCGTGACGATCGAGGATGCCGCCGAACTGCAACTGCGTCAGGAACATGTGGTGCGGCTGGAAACGCGGCCCGCAAACCGGAAGGTGCCGCCGCCGTCACCCAGCGTGACCTTGTCCGCAACGCGCTGCGGATGCGGCCAGACCGGATCATCGTGGGCGAAGTGCGCGGCACCGAGGCATTCGACATGCTTCAGGCGATGAACACCGGCCATGACGGGTCGATGACCACGATCCACGCGAATACCGCACGGGATGCGCTGTCGCGGCTGGAACAGATGGTGGCCACGATGGGTGCGGAAATGCCCATTTCGGTGGTGCGCCAGCAGGTCGCGTCGGGCATCAACGTGGTGCTGCAATTGGCGCGTCTGCCCGATGGATCGCGGCGGGTGATCTCGGTGTCCGAAATCACCGGGATGGAAGGCGACGTCATCAGCATGCAAGACATCTATCGCTTTCGCCAGACCGGGCGGGCATCGGATGGCACCATCCTTGGCGCGTTTGCCGCCACCGGCATCCGCCCGAAATTCGCCGAGCGTCTGGAAGCATCAGGTTTCAGCCTTGCCGCCGAAATCTTTGCCGAGGGGGTTTGAAGAAGCATCATGCTGTCGCAGATAAATCCGGAAATCCTGTTGATGGGTGGCGTGTTCCTTGGCGTCATTCTGTTGATGGAGGGGCTGCGCCAACTGCTGTCGCGGCGCGAAACCACCGGCGAGGCACGGTCCCGCCGGATGCAGATGATCGCCTCTGGCCAGGGGCTAAGCGCGCGGCTGGAACTGCTGACGCCACAGCGCAAGGCATCGCCCGTGCCGGGATGGCGCGAGCTGGAATCGCTGCTGTCCGAGGCGGGAATGCCGGTGCAGCCCGGCCTGTGGCTGGCCTGCATGGGGGCTGTCTGTCTGGCGATCACGATGGTGGCGGGTCAGTTCGTGCCGGGGCCGGCGGCCTTTCCCCTGGCGTTTGCGGTGTCCTTCGGGACGCCGATCCTTGTCCTTGTGGCCATCCGCGACACGCGCCGCCGCCGATTGGTGGAACAGCTTCCTGATGCGCTGGACCTGATGGCGCGCAGCCTGCGGTCGGGCTATCCGCTGAGCGCGTCGATCCGCACGGTGGCGGAATCGATGCAAGACCCGATCGCAACCGAGTTTGGCATTGTCGTTGACCAGATTTCTTATGGCGATGAACTGGTGGTTGCCATCAGGAAACTGTCGGATCGTGTTCCGACCGAAGATTACCGCTATCTCGCCGCCAGCGTGGCGATACAGCATGGCACCGGCGGCAACCTGGGGCGGGTGTTGACCCTGTTGTCGCAGGTGATCCGCGGGCGTGGGATGATGCGGCGCAAGATCAAGGCGATGTCGGCCGAAGGCCGCATTTCGGCGCTGATCCTGTCTTGCATCCCGTTTCTGATGGTTGGCCTGAATTCTGTCATCACGCCGGAATATTATGGCGGTGTCGTCGATGATCCGATGTTCGTGCCGCTGGCTGCGGCGGCCATCGGGCTGATCGTGACCAATGCCCTGGTCATGGCAAAACTGGTGTCGTTCAAGATCTGAAAAGGAACGCGAGTCATGCTTTGGCTGGAAACCACGATCCGCGACAGCGGCATTCCCCCGATCGTTCTGGTTGCAGCGGCCTTTGCCTTTGGCCTTGTGCTGCTGGCGGTGGCGACGGTGCTTGTCCTGCGTGATCGCAACCGCGCCCGCGTTCTGCAAAGGCTGCGGGGCGGCGATGGGTCGGCGGTTCCCTTGCTGCGCGAGGTCGAGGCCGCAGATGGCATGCTGGAGCGTGTGTTCGTCCCCAGTTCCGTGCAAGAACGCAGCAAGCTGCGGCGTGATCTGGCCCATGCCGGGTTTCGCGCGCCGAATGCGGCGCTGACATTCAACCTGTTCCGGTTCGGGGTGGGGGTGGTTTTGCCGCTGGTGATTGCGGTCATCTACCTGTTTCCCACGAAACTGCACCTTCCCCTGGCCCTGACGGCGCGGTTGCCTGCGCTGGGGATCGAACAGGTGATGCTGGTCTGCGCCACCATCCTTGTCGTCGGATTCTATGGTCCCAGCATCTGGCTGTCGGGGCGTGCATCCGAACGCCGCACGCGGATCGAGATGTCCTTTCCCAACACGCTGGATCTGTTGCAGGTCGGGGTCGAGGCCGGGCTGGCCTTCGACGCGGCGCTGGCCCGTGTCGGGGATGAATTGATGGAAGTGGCCCCCGACATCTGCACCGAATTCCACATCGTTCAAAAGGAAATCCTTGCCGGGCGGGACCGGGAAGCCACCTACCGGGACATGGCCGATCGGCTTGGCATCGACGAGGCCTATGGTTTCGTGAACGTGGTGCTGCAATCCATGCGCTTTGGCACCAGCATGAGCACCGCCTTGCTGGCCTATTCCGCCGACATGCGCCAACGCCGCGAATTGCGCGCACAGGAAAAGGCGAACCGTTTGCCGGTGCTGATGTCTGCCGTCATGGCGGGTCTGATGATGCCCGCCCTGCTGATCGTGACCATCGGCCCGGTCGTGTTGCGCTATATGGCGCAACAGTAACTGGGGCAGGATCGCGCATCACCGGATCGGGGTAGGGTGCGGCCCTTCCAACCCCTGCGCCCGTCAAGCGCCCCAGCCTGCGGCTTTGGTCAAAACTGCTGCGCCAGGGGTGGCTGGATGATACCATGAGCCATTGATTAGAATTGATTCGACGGGGGCCGCATGGAACGCAACCGTATGATGGGTGGTTCGCCGCTGGCGCGTCTGTTCTGCGCGCTTCTTGTCTTTGGTATCGCCTTTGCCGCTGCCCCCGGCACCGCGCCCGCCCATGCGCAGGTGTCCGAACGGGCAGAACCGGTGACCGGGCCGGGTGTCACCACGATCGGAAATATCTCCAGCAATGCCCGCATAAACGTGCGTGCCGGCCCATCGGTGGTGTTTCCCGCCATCGGCACGCTGGGCTATGGCACCCGCGTGCGAAAGGGGATGTGCATCGGCGGCGGGTCTGCGCGCTGGTGCGAGGTATCGACGCTGGATGGCCGAACCTCTGGCTATGTGTCCGGGCAGTTTCTGGTCGAAGGTGCCGCCCCGCCGCCGGATGACGGGTTGACCGGTGGTCCCGATTATTGGGCTGTCCGCGGCTTGCAGGGCAACGAACGTCTGGGCGTGCGGCTGGAACCTGCCACGGGCGCGCCCGTTCTGGCGACGCTGCGCAACACCGAAGTGGTGCGCAATCTGGGCTGCCGGATGACGAACGGGGTGCGCTGGTGCCGTGTCCGGTCCACCACCGGGATGGATGTGACGGGCTGGGTTCTGGGCCGCTACCTGCGCGAATCCGGCGCGCCGTCTAGGCCACCATCCGAAGGCGGCGCATCGGGGCCGGATTTCTATGTCGTGTCGGGCCTGACGCCAGGGGATACGCTGAATGTTCGTTCGCAGGCTTCGATCCAAGGCACGGTCATCGCCCGCCTGTCGCAAGGGGCGCGTGTGCAAAACCTTGGCTGTCAGCAGACCGGATCAACCCGCTGGTGCCGCATCCGCACCACGGGGGGCGTGGATGTGACCGGCTGGGTCAACGGCCGCTATCTGCGCGAATAGCCGCGTCACACAGGCAGCGCCAACGCCCCCTGCCCCGCCGATTCCGCCGCCCGATCCAGCAGGGTTTGCAGCCGCGCGGCACGGGCGAAATCCGGCATCACCGGGCCTTTGCCCCGGATCGCGGCGATGAACCGGTCATAAACCGTCGGCACCGGCGGGCAGTCCACCACGGCCCAATCCGCCGTTTGCATCGCCGGACCAAGGCAGGCCGACAACCGGCTGATGCCACGTTCAAAGCTCACCTCCAGCCCGCCCATGTCGCCATAAAGCCGCAGGCGCAGGTCGTTCAGATGCCCAGTGGCAAAGCGTGTCGCCGCAATGGTGCCAAGCGCGCCATTGGTCAGCCGGATCTGCAGGGTGGCGCTGTCATTGGCATCCAGCACGTAATCACCGATCCGGCCATCCGGGGACTTGTCGAAGGTCGCAAGGTGGCAAGAGATATCGGCCACCTCTACCCCGGCTGCAAAAGTCGCAAAATCAAGGATATGGATACCCACATCCCCCAGCACGCCCTTTGACCCATGCGCCGTCGACAGCCGCCACAGCCATTGCTGTTCCGTCCGCCAATCGCCCCATGCCGGTTGGGTCAGCCAGCTTTGCAGATAGGATGCCTCCAGATGACGCACGGTGCCAATGGTGCCTGCGGCCACCAGTTCGGCGGCCTTTTGCAGCGCCGGCACATTGCGGTAGGTCAGGTTGACCATCGCCACAACGCCCGCCGCCGCCGCCGCATCGGCCATCTGCGCCGCATCGCCGGCATTGGTGGCCAGCGGCTTTTCGCACAGCACATGCTTGCCCGCGGCCAGCAATGGCATCGTCGTGGCGTGATGCGCGGCATCCGGGGTAACATTGGTCACAGCGTCGAATGCGCCCCAGTCAAGCGCGGTTTCCAGACTGGTGAACCGGTGCGGGATGGCATGGGTGTCGCAAAAGGCGTTCAACTGCGCTGGCCGGGTATCTACCCCCGCGACCAGTGTCACACCGGGGATCTTTGCGAAATGTTCCGCGTGGTTGCCGGCCATGCCGCCGGTGCCAAGGATCATCAGGCGCACCGGTTTTGCCATCAGCGATACCCCTGTTCACCCGCCTGATGCAGGCGCGGGCCACGTTCCACAATCGGCTCCAGCGCGGTTTCGACCGGCACATTGGGCGCGGCATTCGGGTCTGCCAGACGGGCCGCGGGGTTATGCGCCCATTTCACCGCGTTCAGGATCACGCGCTGCACATTGGCATCATGGTAGGTGGGATAGGTTTCATGGCCGGGGCGGAAATAAAACACGCTCCCCGCGCCGCGTTTATAGGTCAGGCCCGACCGGAACACCTCACCCCCTTGAAACCACGACACGAAAACGGTTTCCATCGGGTCCGGCACACCAAAGGGTTCGCCATACATCTCTTCCTGTTCCAGTTCGAAATGATCTGGCAGGCCCGCCGCGATGGGATGATTGCGCGAGGTCAGCCACAAGCGTTCCCGTTCGCCCGCCTCACGCCAGGTCAGGTTGCAGGGGCTGCCCATCAACCGTTTGAAGGGCTTGGAAAAATGGGCCGAATGCAGAAAGATCGCCCCCATCCCGGACCAGACCGCATCACAAACCCGGTCCACCACCACATCCGCCACATCGCCATGCGCGGCATGGCCCCACCAGATCAGGACATCCGTCTGCGCCAGCCTTTCCTGCGTCAACCCGTGGTCAGGTTCCTGCAAGGTGGCGGTGGTCGCACGGATGGCGCCATCGCGGTTCAGCGCGGTGGCAATCGCCGCATGCATCCCACCGGGATACAGATCTGCCACGATGCGGTTGGTCTGTTCATGGACATTCTCGCCCCAGACGGTAACGCGGATTGACATGGCCTCTCCTGTCGGTTGGATGCTGGTCGTGGGTGGCTTGCATAGTTGCGCCAAGGCAGGTCAGGTTCTGCGCAGAGCGTGTGGTTTAGGTGGTGGCTGATGCAATATATGGACACGGTGTTCGAGTTTACAAACCTTCGGGTCATCTTTGTTCCGGGGCGTGGGGCGACAGCGGCCGAAAGCATTGTCATCAGTTTTCGATCTCTGCTTGCCGCCGGACGCACCGTCAAAGACCCCTTTCCAGAAACCGGAGAGTCGCAGATCACCATTCAGAAATCCGGTGCCGATGCGCTGCATTTCATTCCGGCAAGCAATCTCTGGTATCAATATCCCGAAATGACCGCCGCATTGACCGCCGCCAAGGTCATCTCTGATCGCTATCGTCATGTGATCACTTATGGCATGTCAATGGGCGGGTTTGCAGCCTTGCAATCATCCGGCTTCCTGAATGCAGGCCGCACGATCACATATTCACCCCAGGTTTCCGTGAACCATCAAAAGTATGATTTCATCAATGGCGGATGGATACGCAAAATGCAGGGTGCCGCCTTTCTGTGGGACGATCTGGCGCACATATCAAGGACAGCATCTCACTTTGTGGTTTACGATCCCCTCGACACAGATCGAAAGCATATTGAGGTCTTGCGGTCGCATGTCAGCACAAGGGAAATTCCAGTGCCCTTTTCAGGGCATCACTCCTGGCGCACGATCAAGGATGCGGGCATTGGTTCTGCAATGCTGTCGCGCCTGATCAATGGTGAAACAGATATTGCATGGATCAGGGACGCCATTCGCAAGGGTCGCCGCCAAAGCCCCATCTATCTTGCAAAACGAAAGGATCACCTTGACCTGCGGACAGCCATGCGCGCCAAACCAACAGGAACTGAAAGGGTTTGATGATCCCGTCAACCGGATTTGGGGCGCGTTTCAAACAGGAACGACTCTAGATCACGGTCAAGGATGCACTTGGCCAACGCCTGCTGGTCGGGTTTCATCAGGCGGATGGAATTCTGATGGAAACAGTGGTGAATGCAGCACATTTCCGATTTCCCGGAAAATCCCTGCGCGCCTTTCAAGGTTCACCATCTTGTGCAAGCGCGGCGGAATGCTGCGCAGGAACCGCGCCAGAAGCACGGTCGAAGCAATCGCCTCCTTCATGTCGGGGGCCAGATCAGCGGCGGCAAGTTCCACAAGGCCGCGTTGCAGGATGTGCAGGAAATACGACGCCCGCACATAAGGCGCAAAGCCAACATCATTGCCCTTCCGCGACAAATGCGGATCTTCGTCTCCACCACGGTGTTCCACCAGGTGATAATAATCATATCCACCAGCAAAACCGAACGTCTTGGCATTCAGCATGAATTGAAAGGCAAAGAGAACATCCTGACCTGACTTCAGATATTCATCAAAGCGCAGACCAGTCTGCTTAATGATCTCTGTTCGAAAGACACGCCGAATAACCAGGGACCGCAAAGCATACAAAAGATCACGCTCTTCATAAACGCAATCAATTCCGTCAGATGCATCTGACCGCCGCCCATCGTTCACACTGTTCAGATAAAGATAATCCGGTTGATACATGTCCAGTATCTGAAACAGCCGACGGATCGCTTCACCGCCAAGATAATCGTCTGAGTCAACAAAAAAGACATAGTCGCTTTGCAAGTGATCGATCGCAATGTTGCGCGGCAAGGCCGCCCCGCCAGAATTCTTTTGCAGCCGCACAACCTGCAACAATGTTTCCGGCAACTCAGCCTCCAACTCTGCCAGAACGGCAAAAGCGTCTGGCAGGGTGGACGCATCATCAACAAGGATGATCTTCAATCTGCCAAGAAGGTCCGGGCTACCAATAAGGTCCGGGCTGCCAAGAATGTCATCCACGACGGAATGAACACAGCAATACATTG
>CAWAPA010000074.1:0-46343 GCA_963783595.1 uncultured Alphaproteobacteria bacterium
AACCGCCAATTTGTGGAATTCAAGAGTGTGCATAGGCGAATATGAGCAGCCATGGATTCGGCATTGCTATACAAATTCACCGAGCTATTTTAACATCGGAATTAATCGAGGTTATTGTGCATGGGTCTTGCATAAAAAATGACCTGTTGCGCTACCGTTCATAGCAGCCTTTCATGGGAAACTGAAGATACTGAAAACTGGAGACTAATGAATATGAGAACTGATATTATCTTTGAGTCGGTGGTGTCGATTGCGCAGGCGGTCCGAAGTCGAGAGATTTCGTCAGTTGCGGTGGTGCGGGCCTGCTTGGATCGAATTGATGCTGTGAATGAACAGATCAATGCAGTTGTCGCCCACTCGACGCGCAGGCCGACTGGCGCAGGCGCAGAAAGGCAGATGAGGCACAGGCACGCGGCGAATCGTGGGGGCCACTGCATGGTGTGCCGATGACGATCAAAGACTCGTTGGATACGGCAGGCGTGAGATCCACCTGGGGATCTACTTACCTAGCCGACCGCATTCCGACAGAGGATGCCACAGTGGTGGCGCGCCCTTGATCGGCTGGCGCGATTTTTGCTGGGCAAGAGCAATACGTCGGAACTGGACTCTTTGCGTTCGATGCCGTGACAGCGCTCTTTGGGCGTACCCGCAGATCCATACGTCGTTTAGATCGCATGTCGGGTGGCAGCAGTGGTGGTGCAGCCATCATTGTTGCAGCCGGTGGATCGCCTTTCGACATTGGTACAGACACCGGTGGAAGCGTCCGCTTGCCAGCGCACTTCTGTGGTGTGGCTGGTCTTCGCCCGACATCTGGCACGTGCCGCGAACGGGTCATGCCGTGCCATATGGAGGACCGATCGATGCGTTCACAACGGTGGGGCCGCTGGCGCGCAGCGTGGATGATCTGGCACTGATCCTCTCAGTGATCGCGGGGCCGGACAATCGGGACTTTGCCATTGCACCGGTTCCGCTCGGCCCGCCAACCGCTGTCGACGTCGCAAAGTTACGCTGTGCAGTCTTCTCGGACAATGGCATTCAGACGGCAACAGGGGGCGTGTCCAAAACGGTACTGGCCGCGGCCCGTGCGCTGTCAGATGCGGGTGTAATGGTCGAGGAGAAGCGTCCACCAGCTATCAGCGACACGTGGGACGTCTTCCTCAACTTGATGCGGCATAGTGCACCACCATGGGTCGAAATTCTCAAGGATCGAGCAGGGATCGGGCCCGACAACACGGTCCGTAAGCTGCCTGCGGAGCTACCAACATTGACTGAATTTACAAAGTTTGTCGATGAATGGGATCACTTCCGCACTAGTATGTTGGCCTTTATGGATGGGTACGATCTGCTGCTTTCGCCAGTCAACGCTACGACGGCGCTTCCGCCAGGCACGGTTGAAGAGAATCTACCCTGCTTTAGCTACACCTTTACACACAACCTCACTGGCTGGCCCGCGGCGGTGGTCCGGGCTGGTGCGGATGCGGATGGTCTGCCGATCGGCGTACAGATTGCTGCCAAGCCCTGGCGCGAAGATCTGGCGCTGGCGGGGGCCAAGGTGGTCGAGAATGCATTGGGTGGATGGCGAGCAGATTGGGACTCAGCATATGGGATTAGGGATTTAGACGGGGAACGGTAAATCGCTAAAGTTGACGGTTGACGGTTGACGGTTGACGGTTGACGGTCACGGTTAGACGGTTGACCTATCGTCGGCTGCCTTTGTTTACGACGACGATTCTTTGACGACAGACGACAGATGAATCGCTTCATGATGGGGTCGCTTGGCCTTCGATAAGTCAGCCGTGACGCTTGGAGCGCCCACTACGTGAGCTGTCGGTGATCTATGACTCGCCGTCAAAGGACCGTCACCGTACAATCTGCCCGCTCTCGCGCCTCTTCCTTGACCGCTATACCAAGCCCTGGTCGCGAGCGGTGCGATGCATTCGACCATTCTCCACCTCAAAGTCGTGATCGACCAGATCCCTGTAGAAGCTCAGCGTGAACGAGCGCACGATCTCTTGCATCCAAGTGTTGGTGCAGTGGGTGGAGAGATGGAGCGCCGGCGGCCAGCGCTACCGGACCGGTGCAGTCGTGAAAGATGACGCCCATGTTATTGGTGTCGGCCATGTTGGCGATCTTGCGCGCTTCGGTGATGCCGCCGCACCAGGTCACGTCGGTCATGACCACGTCGCAGGCGTTGGCGCGTATCATCTCCTCCACGGCGTAGCGATTCATCAGCAGCTCGCTGGCGCAGATGGGTGTGCGGGTCGATTCGCGCAGCTTGGCCAGCGTGCGCGGATTGTCGGGCTTCATCAGGTCCTCGAGCATGGCCGGCTTGTATGGCTCCAGCGCTTCGGCAATGCATGCGCGCTGGCTGGAGCGCCCAATAGCCGTGACCTTCCAGGATCACGTCCATCTCTAGGCCGACGGCATCGCGAATCTGCTTCCATGGACGTAGACCCTCATCGATCTCCTGCCACGAGATCGTCTGGCCGCGGTTGGTCATGGCGGCACGCGTCAAAGGGCCAGATCTTCATGGCCCGTGATCCCATCGTCCAGCAGCGATTGGGCCAGCTTGCCCGCATCCTTCGTGCCACGCTTCGTAATCGCGATAGAGCGATTCGAATCTGCGCTCCATCCTTACGCCGAATACCCGGCGTGCCTTGCGCATAGCCCGCCGTGGCGCAGGTGTTGTAGATGGGCACACCGTCCGGGTGGCTGCTGCCGCCCAGCAGCTGCCAGACCGGCTGGCCCACGTGCTGGCCCAGAATGTCCCACAGCGCCACGTCAACGGCGGACAGGCACGCGCATTTCCAGCCCCTTGTTGCCGTAGACGTGCGAGCCGTCATAGGCCCGTCGCCAGAAGGCCTCGATCTGCAGCGGATCGCGTCCAGCAGCATGGGTGCCAGCACCTCTTCGATATAGGCCGCGACCGAGCGGGGCGTGTAGTAGGTCTCGCCCAGGCCGACAAGGCCGACTGTCGGTTTCAAGTTCGAGCAGGGTGATGTTGGGGAAGGTTGCAAAATGAACGGTGCGGATCTCTGTGATTTTCATCGGGTGTGATTCCTAACAAATCGTCTTTAAACAACTCAAGCCTGCGAAGTG
This sequence comes from uncultured Alphaproteobacteria bacterium, assembly GCA_963783595.1. Classification (GTDB taxonomy): domain Bacteria; phylum Pseudomonadota; class Alphaproteobacteria; order Rhodobacterales; family Rhodobacteraceae; genus JAAFHS01. The sequence goes on from CAWAPA010000074.1 coordinate 3,100, forward strand.
AATATTCTCAGATGCGGGTGTGAGTTGTTACTTTGGATGGATATCAATGGCAATGATGATAAAGTACGAGAGACATCTCCGCTAATCCCTATGCATATCCGCTCGAACAAAAACAGGTCACGACTTGCCAAGCAACCTACAGTATCTCGAGGGGAAATGCTCGCAAGTGGAATCATTGCCCTCTGAGCTTGCCTGCAACGTAAAGTGAGTTTTTTGGTTGTTCGATGTTCGCCCCACCGTGAACGGATGGGGCTACAAAACAACGTAGCTAAAGCCGCGCATTAGCCTCGAGCGAACAATGCAAGAAAACTTGTTTACACTGTATTGCGTAAGTCTTCAAATGAAATCTCTTTGCTTGTCCTTATGCTTCATCAAGATACTAAAAGTAGCTGCATAAGCCTGTAGTTAGAAGGGTATGATGAAGTCACAGTTACTTTCCAGGTTGTTCAGACGTCATAAATAGTAGCGCCATCTTCGCGTTTGCTCTGTTGATATCGGACGCGAACATTGCACAAGGCAGAGCCTATCCATGAAGACAGACATCGTCCCCTATTCACAATCACAATCCCCACATGTTCGTGGCGTTGATCTACTATGGCTCTCTCTTTTTGTGCTTGTCGGCGCGTTTCTTGGTGGTATTTTATCGCTATGGTGGATGGCCCAAGAGCTGCTGACGGTGGGGCTTTGTTCGATCAGCGGCGGCGTTGTGGCAGGGGTAAGCGCCATCATCTTTGATCGACCGCGAGCCTTCTTTGTCTGTCTAACTGCCCTGCTCTGGGCGTTGGGCTTTGGCCTCCTGGGTGATCTGATCAATGGGCCGCTTCTCTTCGCCTATGTGGGGCTGCTGATTGGTTTTGTTTTTGGGCTGGCCAGTGCCATGATCAACGCCTGTAGCGGCTGCCTCTTTGGCTTGGGGATTGGAAGCGCGGTCCGGCGGCATCCTAGCGGGGCTACTGTCGGCATCGCAGCTTTCCCAGAAAATGAGCCATCTTGCTCTCTGGGACATTCAAAGTTGGCGAGCCATTCCGTCGCTTATTTTGGGAATCATCGTGGCGACAACAAGTGTGCTAGTCAGCGCCTTCTTTGGTGCATTGATTGGCATGCTGATCGGCACGTTGATCCAAAAGATGGCTGAGCCAGAACAGCCACATCCAGTTATTCAGAGACAGTTGACGAATGCTCGATCACCATTGGCTCCACCGAGGTATTGAAGGTATAGAATGCTGATGTTAGGTACGCTAGAAAAGAAGAGAGGTCTCGGGCTTGAATATCCGAGGCCTCTCTTTCTATCGCTATCTACTACTCACCGCTAACTGAACAAAATGGACCATCTACTATCTGTTTACTAGAGGTAGATAGATGTCGCTACCGTCTCCAAAGGTCCCAGGTTTCGGTGTTGCCGTGGGTGTTGGTGTTGACCCCGGCTGCGGCGTCGACGTGCCAGATGGCGTTTCGCTTGGGCTCGGTGTTGTCGTCCCGCTTGGTGTTCCACTCGGTTCTGGCGATGGTGTCGGCGTTGTCGAGCCACCGCCAATCATGATCTGGTGGGTTACCTCCATCGTATTCAGCGGGCCTTCCACGATGAATCTGATTGTTTTCAGCCCCGGCGTGTTCCAAGCATAGGTGAGCGTCACAACCGGATCCTCATGAACGATGGTCTCGCTGATTGGGCCATCATTGCCATCTAGCTCCACCGTGACAGTGAATGGGCCAGTGACGACTGATGGCGTAGCAGTGACAACAACCTGATAGGTCACGCCGACATCGCCCGTAGTTGGGCCGGTGACCTCAAGATCATAGATGGGCATGAAGAGATCAGATGCCTCGTAGCTCATACCTGCACTGTAGTCGAAGATCACGCTGTCGGGATAGCTCACCGTGTTGCTAACGGCGATGGTCTTGTCGGTGCTGGTGCTGATGGTGTGAATACCATAGGTTGGCGACAGGGGCTCTGTCATCGTGAACGTGAAATTGCCGTCGAGATCAGCATTGGCGCTACCCAACCACTCTAGCGCCTCGTTGCGCTCATCGGCATCATCTAGATAGAGGTCAATACGACAGTGTGGGCACTGATGGACACCACCGATAATGTCTATACCATTGCCACCACTTACGTTGACACCATCGATCTCTGTGATTCGTGCGGAACGGAAGATCTTTAGCGCATCTGGCATGGCCGGGCCAAACTCGTACATGTCTTCTGTGCTTGGGAGGATACCGTCGCGCACGATGTTGCGCAGCACGGTCACTCGGTCGAAGAGCGGCGAGCCATCATTGGTGAAGATCGCCGTCTTGTTTGGATCATCTGGATTGAATCGGCTGGCACCAACAATTACGTTGTCCAGCGCATCCATCTCGCTGCCCGACAACTTGAGCGCCTGACCACAGACGCCAAGCTCGTAGCCGTTGACATCCATGCCGATGGTGTTGCTGATAATCTGATGTCCTGCACCAAAGACCTCGATCGCCATGGCAGGCGTGTCATTTCCCCGAACGGACATTGTTCATCCCAACCACATAGTTGTTGCGAATAATGTTGTTGCTGCCGCTCAGGGAGATACCCCATCCGCCATACCAGTCATTTTCGTCATAGTAGAATTGGAATGGATCTTCGGGATCGACCACAACCACACAGCGAATTTCTGGGTCAACCATCGGCACTGTGCCATCCGCTCGCGTGCCAATCCAGTTGTCTTCGATGATGTTGTTGTCGCCACCATCCACATCCACTGCACGTCCAAATGCGCCGGTCAATACGCTGTTACGAATGACATTCCCATCAGAGCTAAAGCGGATGCCGCCAAAGGCCATGCGAAACTCGTTTCCTGGCTCGCGGAAAAGCAAGGCTTTGCCCATCATCGCTAAGTTTGCCCAGCCCAGATGTCGATGATGGTCGAGTTCGCACTACATCGCGGTCATTCGACCCAACGTTCTGGAACGCCATGTTTTTAATAGCGGTCTCTGGCCCTTCAATCTGCGATCGACAATCATCCATCCAGATGATGATCGGCGGACCATCCGTTCGTCCACCTGGCTGTGTGCTGCCGTCAATCGTGACTTGCCCACCGCCCAATGCGGGAAAGTGGCTCGAGCTGGTGACGAGCCAGTATTCGCAACAACCGGGCTATAACCCGAATATTGTCACGGGGATATTGAACTGGATCGCGATAGGTCGATCCTCTGGTGGTCGAAGGCTCGCATGCCGCAAGGCCCGGGTGAGAGCGTAGGCCCCATCGCCCAGCAGGGCCAGTGCCCACAGGGTAAGCGCCCAGAAAGCCGGAAATTCCCAGCCGCCGCCTTCGTTCGAGAAGAAGAAGCCCGCGCCGAAATGCGGGGTGTAGATTGATCCGAGCAGGATAAGCGACAGGCCAAGCGCGACGATGCGGGTCTTGAACCCGGCGATGAGGGCCAGACCGCCGACAAGTTCGGCCAGGATCACAACATAGGCGAGAAAGCCGGGAAGGCCGAGGGATTCAAAGAAGCCGACTGTTCCCGCGGGGGTGAACACAAAGATCTTGAGCCCGGCATGAAGCAGAAACCAGATACCCGAGGTCACGCGCAGAAGGGTGGCAGCAAGATCGGCATGGCTGGCCGAAGCGGAAGAGGTGATGGAGGTGGTCATTGCGGTTGTCCTTGTCTGAACCGTTGGGGTGCGATGCGTCGGCGTGACGCTGACGGGACAAGAATGGATAAATTCCATCAGAGATTTAATCCATTATTTTGGCACAATATTCCCGCCTAAAAGGAATGAATTGGCGGCTGTGGGGAAGCCGCACTGTCGTTTGATCGGGTGGCGAAACGTGCGGCAAGGAAATCCACCAGAATGCGAACCTTGTTGGCAAGGTGCCGACCGGGTGGGTAAAGCGCGTAGATGCCGCCGGGAGATTCTTCAAAGCCGCGCAGCAGGGCTTGTGTGCGATCGGCGGAAAGGCTGGCCTGCGCTACGAAATCCGGCACATGGGCCACGCCCAGGCCCATTTCGGCAGCTTGGAGGCAAGCCTCGGCGTTGGAATAGCTAAGCCTTCCTGTGAGGTTCACAGCGAGTGGCGCGCCCTGGTCTTGAAAGCGCCAGATCAACGGATCGCGGAAGTTGGTGTCGATGATACAGCTATGTCGGGCCAGATCGGCAGGATGCGCCGGGGTGCCATGCGCCGTGAGATAGGCAGCGGAGGCGACAACGATGGTCTGCATGTCGCACAGCTTGCGCGCAATCAGGCTGCTATCGGCGATGCGGCCTGCGCGGATGGCGGCGTCAAACCCTTCATCCACCAGATTGACCATTCGATCATTGAAGGACACGTCCAGTTCGATCTGCGGGTAAAGGAGCGCAAAGTCATTCAATACCGGCACAAGGCGCAGGGTTCCAAAGGTCAGCGGCGCGGTCAGGCGCAGACGCCCGCGCGGGGTGGCGGCGCGGTCTTTGACCTGCGCGTCCAGCGTGTCGAGATCATCCAGAATGGCGCGGATACGGTCGTAATAGGCCTGGCCGATTTCGGTTGCCGACAGGGCGCGCGTGGTCCGGTTCAACAGGCGAACACCCAGTTCGGTTTCAAGCCAGGTCACGAGTTTTGATGCCTGACCCGGCGACATGCCAAGGCGCTGGGCGGCGGCGGCGAAACTGCCGGTTTCCATAACGGCCACGAAAAGGCGGTCACTGTTGAGGCGGGACACGGTTCAAACCCTTGATCGGGGTGGGTGCGGCCTACCGCCCATCGGGCGGTTCACCGCGCCGGACCACAGGATCACATGTGACGGCCGTGATCAAATGGCCAGAACACCATGTCAGCCGTCGGAAACGACGCGACCCGGGAAAAAGCGGGAAAGCCGACTGTCAAGTTCGAGTGCCATATCCTGCAGCCGGCGGTCGGCAGACGCCTCGGATTCGTCACGGCCGATTGGTGTGACCAGGCGGACAAGCCCGCCATCCTTGCGCCCGTAACGGACGGTATCCCACAACAACCAGATCTTTGACCCGAAATCCCACGAAATTTGGCGGCCATTCTGGAGGTAGTAATAATAGACCAGCAGGCGTTCTTCGCCTTTCTGGATGACGGCGCGATTGATCGGGAATGCCTTTTCCGTGCCAAGATCGGCAGAAATTTCGCGTCGGTCGAAGGAGGCAAATTCCCAACCTGAGTTGGGAAGGCATATTTCGGGTGAATGCGCGCCGCTGACGGTCTGGTCGCGGAACCAGGCGGCGAACACCTCGACCTCGCCCATGCCGGGTTTCTTGTAGGTGGTGAGGGTGTAATCCTGTGACTTCAGGATGCGTGCAATTTCGGCGTCAAGGAACCTTGGCTCTTCGCCCACCCAGCCACCGATTTCCGGCGGGAAGGCGGTCAGTTCCACGCGGGCCGGTTCGATGGTGCGGATGGTGGGGAAAACCTGCCAGAGAAAGGCCGTACCAAGCGTAAGGACCGCCATGCCGACAAGTGCGGCAGATGGCTCGATCAGGCCGATGCGGCGGGCCTGTGGCACAAGACCCGAGAAGTCCAGATCGAGCGCCTCGATCAGGGTGAGCTTTTCTCGCTGGAACATCAGCAGGACGCGGGCGAGGACAAACAACAAGATGATCGACAGCAGAAAGATGACCCAGCCTTCGAAGAAATGCGAAAAACCTTCGAGATGGTCGGCCCCTTGATACTGGACGATCATGCCCGCGATGGCGATGCGGGCCGAATTCATCGCCACGGCAATCGGCGCGGCGGAAAGCAGCATGATCGCTTTCATCAGCATGGAGCCGCGAAACAGCACGGCGAAGATGTAGGAAAAGCTGAGGATCGGGAACAGGTAGCGCAGGCCGGAGCAGGCCTCGGCGACGTGCAGTTTGATCACGCCAAGATCAATGATGTAGCCTTCGAGAAAGACGGGAATGTCCGCCAGCCGCAAGAGCCAGACCCCCAGTTCCGCCGAGATCAGCTGAAGCGATATCGACAGTCTGTAATACATGGTCGGCGGCAGCGGCAGCATGAAGAACAGGTGCAGGATCGGCGGCCAGAAGCGCCGCCCCTGTTCCCAGCCGAAACAGATGAGCAGGATTGCGCCGAACCAGAAGATCATCGCAATAGCGCCGACGATCGGGGTTTCCACCATCCGGCTGAGGACGCCGAAACCGACGGACAGCGCCATCACGATCAGTCCGGGCCAGCGGTTGACGGGTCCGGTCACAATGGGTTCGCCCTTGAGTTGGCGCAGGAAAAGCAGGCCGGAAAGCAAGGGGATCAGGGGGCCGTGGCTGTAATCGGGGCTGTGCCATACTTCGAGCAGGAAATAGATGCTGGGCCAGAACAAGACTGTTGCCCCGATCAGGGCAATCGCCAGCCAGACCAGCCCTGCCGACAGCATTATAAAGCGATCGGGAAGCGGTTGGGTGCTTTCGGGGCTGTGCATGTGGCGGCCGTGCTTGATTAAACTTGTTTAAATTTACGATACTACAGGGCAGAAGTGCGGTGAAGTAAACAGGTCGCCAGTGTTGACGTAGCCTGTGTCATGAATTGGAAGGGGCGAGTTCGCGGATGGGGAGTATCCTCGATATCTATACGGGCTATTTTGGCCTGAGCGCCCGGCCCTTTGCCATCGCGCCTGATCCCGACATGCTTTTCTGGTCCATGACGCATCGCCGGGCCTATTCGCTTGATGGAATACGCCATCGTCACGCGCGCGCCCATCACGCTTGTGACCGGCGAGGTTGGGGCGGGAAAGACGCTGCTGGTGCAGCATTTGCTGCGGAATGTCGGGGATGACGTGGTCTTTGGTCTGGTGTCACAGGTGCGTGGCAAGGCCGAGGATGTATTGCCTTGGGTCCTGTTGGCGCTGGGCGAACCGGCAGAGCCGAATGACAGCATGGTCGAGCTTTTTTCGCGGTTCGAGGAGCGGCTGATCCAGGAATATGCGGCCGGGCGACGGGTGGTTCTGGTGTTTGACGAGGCGCAGAACCTTTCGGATCAGGCGCTGGAACAGATTCGCACACTGACCAACATGAACACTGGCACGGACGAATTGTTGCAGGTGTTTCTGGTCGGGCAGTCCGGGTTGCGGGAGCGAATCGTCAATTCGGCGCTGCAACCATTGGCACAGAGAATCGGCGCGGCCTGCCATCTGCCCGCGATGGATGGCCCGACAACCGGTGAATATGTCCGTCATCGTCTGCGGGCTGTGGGCGGTCGGGATGAGATATTCACCGATGAAGCCGTCGATCTGGTGCATGAACGGACGGGCGGGCTGGCGCGGTTGGTGAACCAGCTTTGTGATTTTTCGATGGTCTATGCCTTCAGCAAGGGAAATCCGCAGATCGACAGGATGACGGTCATGCAGGTGATCAATGACGGCGTGTTCTTTGCCGGGCAGGCCATATTGCCGCCCGCCACAGACGAAGACGTGGCGCAGTTGCCGATGTTTCGCGCCAGACCGGCACATCGGGAATAACCATGCGCAAGACAGGACTGCGGCCCAGCGGCGTGGGCGATACCTGGCCGGAATGCCGATGCATGTTCTGATCACGGTCAACGCGGCCTGGAATATCTGGAACTTTCGTCGATCCCTGGTGATGTCCCTGATCCGGGATGGGCATCGTGTGACGGTTCTTGCCCCGCCTGATGAAACGGTAGGCGCACTGGAACGGGCAGGTTGTCGCGTCGTGTCATTGGCGATGGACGTGCGGGGGTTGAACCCGTTTGCAGACCTTGGACTGTTGTGGCGATTTCGGGCGATCTTTCGGCAAGAGCGGCCGGATGTCGTGCTTGGGTTCACGATCAAGAACAATATCTTTGGGGCCTTGGCGGCGAATTCCCTGTCTGTGCCATTCGTGCCGAACGTGACCGGGCTTGGCACGGCATTCCTGTCAGGGGGGCCGTTGCAGCGCGTTGCTGAAAGTCTGTATCGGGTGGCGTTTCGGTCGCTGCCGGTTGTGTTTTTCCAGAATGATGAAGATCAGGCGCTGTTCGTGCGGCGTGGATTGGTTCGTGCGGCGCAGGCGCAGGTATTGCCGGGGTCGGGGATCGACCTTGGTTATTTCACGCCGTCCCCTATGCCTGACGCGATTGGCGGTGCGGATGGAGAGGCCCCGATTTTTCTGATGGTGGCAAGGTTGCTGCGCGACAAGGGCGTGGTCGAGTTCGTGGATGCCGCGCGGCGGATCAAGGCTGATTTGCCCTTTGCGCGGTTTCAATTGCTGGGGCCTGCGGGCGCAGAGAACCGGACAGCCATCCACCCTGATGAGGTGCAGAAATGGGTGTCGGACGGCGTGGTGGAGTATCTTGGCGCACATGATGACGTGCGACCCTTTCTGCGGGCGGCAAGCGCCGTTGTCTTGCCATCTTACCGTGAGGGTGCGCCGCGCACCTTGATCGAGGCATCGGCAATGGCGCGGCCTGTCATTGCAACGGATGTTCCGGGATGCCGTGCGGTGGTGGAACCGGATGTGACCGGGTTTTTGTGCAAGGTCCGCGATGCGGACAGCCTTGCCATTGTGATGCGCCGCTTTCTGGGGCTGTCGGATGTGGAACGCGCCGCGATGGGTGCGGCGGCACGCGCCAAGATGGAGCGTGAATTTGACCAAGGCTTCGTTCTGGCGGCCTATCAGGCGGTGATCCAATCGGTTGCCGCGAAAGGGTGACGCAGCATGGAGACGGCGCTGTTCATTCTGGGCAAGGTGGTTGGTGCGGGATTGCGGGTGGAAAGCTGGCTGGTGCTGCTGGGTATGCTGGCCCTGTTTGCGCATCTGCGGGGGCGGATCGGGTTGTCCATTCGGCTGACTGGCGGGCTGACCGCGGCGCTGATTGCGCTGACTGTCCTTCCGATTGGCAGCCTTGCGATTGGGCCGATCGAGGCAATCCATGCCCCCGATCCATCGCTGCCTGCGGTGAACGGGATCATCGTGCTGGGCGGGTCAGAGGATGTGGCCGCAAGCCAGGCCTGGGGACAGGTCCAGTTGCGCGGATCCGCCGAGAGATTGACCGCCGCCGCGGAATTGGCGCGCAGGTTTCCGTCGGCACGGGTGATGCTGGCAGGGGGCGGTGGCAGGCTGCGGGATCTGGGGGGCATCACGCTGTCCGAAGCGCAGGTTGCGTTCTGGTTCCTGGAGGAACAGGGCATAGCCGCCGATCGACTGATGCTGGAAGATCGGTCGCGGAACACCGCGGAAAACGCCCGTCTGGCGCTGGTTGATGCAGCGCCGCGCGGGGGCGAGGTCTGGGTTCTGGTCACCAGCGCCTATCACATGCCGCGCGCCCTGCAGAGTTTCGAGGCGGCGGGTTGGACAGGTCTTGTTCCCTATCCGGTGGATTACCGCAGTGCACGATTGGTTGACGGCATCGGCCTGGCTATGGCCGAGAATATCGAACTGTTGAACATCGCTGTGCGGGAATGGGTCGGGCGGGTTGCCTATCGGGTCTTGGGGCGATGATCTGGCGCGGACTGGTTTGGTGAGGCTGATCTGCACGCGGAGTGCTTGAAATCAGGCGGCCGCCAGATGCGATGGCCAGATGCGGCTGCCAGACATGCCGCCCGATAGGCCGCCCGACATGCCGCCCGACATGCCGCATGTGCAAAGATGTCTTTCAACTGACGTTAATGCAAATTAACGTCAGCCCCGAAATGACGTCGATCTGCACGCAAAAAGGGCTGCTTTGCCACCATGTTACAGGGCCGCGCCGATGCGCCTTGTTTGGTTGGCGGCCCTGCTGGCCTGCGATGACAAGAAGGGTCCGGGGGAGCGCGTGGAAGTAAAAAAGAGACGAGTGCTGATTACCGGAACGGCGGGTTTCATCGGGTTTCATCTGGCGCAGTTGCTGTTGGCCGAAGGGTTCCGTGTGCATGGCTATGACGGGATGACCGATTATTACGACGTGCGCCTGAAACAGCGCCGTCATGCCACTTTGTTGCAGCACCCGGACTTTTCTGCCGATGAGGCGATGCTGGAGGATCAGGCGCGGTTCGATGCGGTGGCAGACCGTTTCGCGCCAGACGTCATCATCCACCTCGCTGCGCAGGCGGGGGTTCGCTACAGCCTTGAAAACCCGCGCGCCTATCTGGACGCGAATGTCATCGGCACCTTCAACGTGATGGAGGCGGCGCGTCGTTTGAAGGTGGGCCATCTGCTGATGGCGTCAACTTCGTCGGTCTATGGCGCGAACGAGGACATGCCGTTTTCAGAAACGGAAAAGGCCGACACGCAACTGACGATCTATGCCGCGACGAAAAAGGCGACGGAAAGCATGGGTCACGCCTATGCCCATCTGTGGGGGCTGCCCACGACGATGTTCCGGTTCTTTACCGTCTATGGCCCGTGGGGGCGGCCCGATCTGGCGCTGTTCAAGTTTGTGGATGCCATCCTGGAGGGGCGGCCCATTGACATCTACAACCACGGCGAGATGTATCGTGATTTCACCTATGTCGACGATCTGGTGCGCGCGATCCGGCTGTTGATCGACGCGGTGCCGGAGCGGCCCGCAACAGCGGCGGATATCGTTGACGGTGACAGTCTGTCCCCGGTTGCCCCTTACCGCATCGTGAACATCGGCAATTCCGACAAGGTCCGGTTGCTGGATTTCGTGGATGCGATCGAGGCCAAGCTGGGGCTGAAGGCGGTCCGCAATTACATGCCGATGCAGATGGGCGACGTGCCGGCAACATGGGCCGACGCCACGCTGTTGCAACGTCTGACGGGATACCGGCCACAGACCGATTTCCGCGATGGCATAGGACGTTTCGTGGATTGGTTCCGGGACTATTATGGCAAGTGACCAGATGACCGACAGGATCGCCATCATCGGCCTTGGCTATGTCGGCCTGCCGTTGGCGGTAGAGTTTGGCAAGCATCGGCCTGTGATCGGCTTTGACATCAACGAAGCCCGCATCGCGGACCTGCGGGCCGGGCGGGACCGCACGCGTGAGGTGGATGCCGCAGAGATGGCGGCGGCAGGGCAGTTGACCTTTGCCTCGGACCCGGAGGCGTTGCGGGCGGCGACGGTGTTTATCGTGACCGTGCCGACGCCAATCGACAGCCACAAACGCCCGGACCTGCGACCGCTGCTCAGGGCATCGGAAACGGTGGGGCGGGTGCTGAAGCCCGGTGATCTGGTGATCTATGAATCCACAGTCTATCCTGGTGCGACCGAAGAGGATTGTGTTCCGGTTCTGGAACGGGAATCCGGCCTGCGGTTCAACAAGGATTTCTTTTGCGGCTATAGCCCGGAACGGATCAATCCCGGCGACAAGGCACATCGTCTGACCACGATCCGCAAGGTGACGGCGGGGTCCACGCCCGAGGCTGCCGACAGGGTGGATGCGCTTTATGCCAGCATCATCACGGCAGGCACCTATCAGGCGGAATCGATCCGGGTGGCCGAGGCGGCGAAGGTGATCGAAAACACCCAGCGCGACCTGAACATTGCGCTGGTGAACGAACTGGCAATCATCTTCTATCGGATGGGGATTGATACCGATGCCGTTTTGCGGGCGGCGGGGACGAAATGGAATTTCCTGCCGTTTCGCCCCGGTCTGGTGGGCGGGCATTGTATCGGGGTGGACCCCTATTACCTGACCCACAAGGCCGAGGCGATGGGCTATCACCCGCAGGTCATTCTGGCCGGGCGGCGGATCAATGACGGCATGGGCAGTTATGTCGCGGGCCAGATGATCAAGGCCATGCTGAAAAAGCGTATCCATGTCGATGGCGCGCGGGTTCTGGTTCTGGGCCTGACGTTCAAGGAAAACTGCCCCGACCTGCGCAACACGCGCGTTGTGGATGTGGTGGCAGAACTGCGCGATTACGGCGTGACGGTGGATGTGCATGATCCCTGGGCCGATCCCGATGAGGCGCGGGCGGAATACGGCTTTGGGCTGGTGGCCGCGCCAGAGACCGGGGCCTATGACGGTGTGATCCTTGCGGTGGCGCATGATGCGTTTCGCGCAGCCGGCGCGGCGCCGCTGCGCGCCTATGGGCGCGAGGCGCATGTGTTTTGTGACCTGAAAAGCGTGTTTGACCGCAGCGAAAGCGATCTGCGGCTATGAGCGGGGTGGCGCCTCTTTCACCTGTTACCGGGCCAAACCTGGTGTTGCGGCTGATCGAACCGTCGGACGCGGCCTATGTCCACGGCCTGCGCACCGATCCGGTGCTGTCGCGCCACCTGTCACCCGTTCAGGGCGGGGTTGAGGATCAGCGCAACTGGATCAACGCCTACAAAGCGCGCGAGGCAGCGGGGCTGGAATACTATTTCATCATCACGCGGCATGACGGCACGCCGTGTGGAACGGTGCGGATTTACGGGCTGGAGGATGACAGCTTTACGTGGGGAAGTTGGATCCTTGATGCGAACAAGCCCCCCAAGGCCGCACTGGAAAGCGCGATTTTGTCTTTTGGGGTGGGGTTCGACCAACTGGACCGCAGCACAGCCAAGGTGGATGTGCGGGTGGCGAACACCCATGCCGCCGCGTTCTATCGGCGTTTGGGCATGACCGAAATGGACCGGACGGATCAGGACATCTTCCTCATCTACCCCCGCGCGCGGTTCGAGGCGGACCGGGCTGGGTTGATGGACGTTTTGCAATCGGAGGGCAGGATATGATCGACATACCGGATGATTGTGTTGTGCCTGAGGGAACGACAATCCTTGACGGGGTTACCCTGGGATCGCGGGTTGTTCTGGCTGGAGCAGACATCGTTATACGAGAGAATGTCCGGCTTGATGCTGCCTGTGTGATCGGGGAAGGCGTGACTATCGGGCAAGGCGCATGGGTCAAGGCCGGGGCGGTTGTTCTGCGGTCAGTCCCGCCCAACGCGATCATCGAAGGCAATCCGGCTCAAGTCGTTGGATATGTGAACCGCACAGATTTGTCAAAGCGTCCAGACCCCAGACTTGTTACCCCGCAAAGCTATGACGGGATGCCGCGGCCTGCGCGTATCCCGTTGGACGTTGGGAAAAGCAGTCTTTTTTTGATGCGTCGGGTCACGGACACGCGGGGTGCGCTGACTGTAGGCGAATTGCCGGACGAACTGCCGTTTTCGCCTGCACGGTATTTCGCCGTGTTTGACGTGCCGTCAGTGGAACTGCGCGGTGAACATGCGCATCGGCAGTGCGAGCAATTTCTTGTTTGCTTGCACGGTTCTTGTCGTGTCCTTCTTGATGACGGTGTGAACCGTTGCGAGGTATCTTTGGACCGTCCTGATATTGGCGTCCACATGCCTCCGATGATCTGGGGAACGCAGTATCGATACAGCCCCGATGCGGTTCTACTGGTTTTTGCCTCTCGGCCCTATGAGGCAGATGACTATTTGCGCACCTATGATGCTTTCCTGTCCGAGTTATCAAAGGGACAGAACGCATGATCCCCTTCCTTGACCTTGGCGCCGCGTATCGGGAATTGAAGGCCGAGATTGATGCGGCGGTGCAGCGGGTGCTGGACAGCGGGTGGTATATCCTTGGGCCGGAGGTGGAAGCGTTCGAAGCGGAATGGGCGGCCTATTGCGGGGCGGCGCATGCGGTGGGGGTGGCCAACGGGCTGGACGCCCTGATCCTTGCGCTGCGGGCGGTCGGGGTGGGACCGGGGGATGAGGTGATCGTCCCGTCCAACACCTATATCGCCACGTGGTTGGCGGTAACGGCGGTCGGCGCGCGGCCCGTGCCGGTGGAGCCGGACCCAAAGACCCACAATATCGACCCCACAGGCATTGCGGCGGCCATCACCCCGGCGACGCGGGCGGTGTTGCCGGTGCATCTGTATGGGCAGCCGGCCGATTTGGACCCGATCCTGGCCATCGCCCGCCAGCATGGGCTGGCCGTGGTGGAGGATGCGGCGCAGGCACATGGTGCGCGCTATAGGGGGCGGCGGATCGGGGCGCATGGCGATGTCGTTTGCTGGAGCTTTTATCCCGGCAAGAACCTTGGCGCGCTGGGCGATGGCGGGGCGGTGACGACAAACCGCGCCGATGTTGCAGACCGCATCCGGGTGCTGCGCAACTATGGCAGCCGCGTGAAATACGTGAACGAGGTTCAGGGCGTGAACTCGCGGCTTGATCCGGTGCAGGCGGCGGTGTTGCGGGCAAAGCTGCCGCATCTGGACGCCTGGACCGACCGCCGCCGCGCGATTGCCGCGCTGTATGCCGCAGGTCTGCGGGGCGCGGGGCTGGTGCTGCCGCATGTGCCGGATTGGGCGGAACCGGCGTGGCATCTGTATGTGCTGCGCGTGGCGGATCGGGACGGCGTGCAGCGGCAGTTGGGCGAGGCGGGGATCGGCACGCTGATCCACTATCCCATCCCGCCGCATATGCAGGCTGCCTATGCCGACCTGTCGCTGCCCCCGGACGCCCTGCCGATGGCCCGGAAATTCGCGGATGAGGTGCTGAGCCTGCCGATCGGCCCGCACCTGACGCTGGATGACGCAGGAAAGGTGATCGACCATGTCGTGCGGATTGTTTGAAACGACGGGCCGGGGGAGGCCGCATGACTGATCCGCGCGGCAAGGGGGGATTTGGCGCGGCACCCCCGCCTGCGGGCGGGGCGGACCGCCCCTTGGTGACCTTTGCGCTGTTTGCCTACAACCAGGAGGACTATATCCGCGAGGCGGTGGAAGGGGCGTTCGCGCAGACCTATTCGCCGCTGGAGATCATCCTGTCGGATGATTGTTCGGCGGATCGGACCTTTGAGATCATGCAGGAGATGGCGGCAGAGTATCGCGGACCGCATCAGGTGCGGGTGCGGCGGAACTCAAGCAATCTAGGGCTTGTTGAACATTGTAATACGGTTTGGGAGAATGTGTCGTCGGATGTCATAGTTTTGGCAGCAGGCGATGATGTTTCGCTGCCGTCCAGGGTGGACGTTTCGGTCGCGCGATTGATGCAAGAGCCGGAGGCGGTTCTCGTTCATTCTTCGACCACGGCGATTGATAAAGCCGGAACGGTTGTTGGCCCTTACGGACCGCCAGACAGGAAAAATGATACCCATCCGATCCGAATGGCGGGAGTTGCAAGTATCTATATTGGTGCCACGGCAGCGTTCAGGACCCGTTTCTATCGGCAATTCGGTAGGATCGCCCAACAAGATACCTATGAGGATTTGGTTCTGGGGTTTCGCGCCGCTCTTGTGCAAGGGATACGCTACATTGACCAACCCCTTGTCCAATATCGTGTGGGCGTTGGCCTTTCCTACCAGCATCTTGACAAGCAGGTGAAGCGGACCGAACGACGGATCAAATCCATTCGTAGGCATCTTGGCACTTTGCGGCAAAGACGCGCAGATTTGGAGAAGGTGGATCACCCTGACCTCCAGGCAATTTCAAGCGTATTGGACGACCAAATTCTGAGGGCTTTGGCGCGTCAGCATCTTTACACCGACAGAGGTGCTTTTCTGCGGGGTCTGCTCTCACGCAATACATACTGGTCACTGAGGGCGATTTTCGCCGAGGCAAAATTCCTTTTGCGGATCATTGACTGATGCGAATTTCCGTCGCAATGGCAACCTTCAATGGTGCCAAATATCTGACCGCACAGTTGGACAGCCTGGCCGCGCAGCGGGTTTTGCCGATTGAGTTGGTTGTTTGCGATGACGGGTCCAGCGATGCGACCCTTGAGATTGTCGAGGGCTTTGCCACCCGCGCGCCGTTTCCTGTTCTACTTCATCGCAATCCCGTCAATCTGGGGTTTGCCGAGAATTTCTTAAAGGCTGCCCGTCTGTGCAGCGGGGATTGGATTGCGTTTTGTGATCAGGATGATGTCTGGCTACCAAATAGGTTGGAGGCTGTGCAGCGCGCTGTTGAACGCCACCGCGATGTGGCGCTGGTGGTGCAGAATGCCTATTTGTGCGACGCGCAACTTGCCCATGATGGGCGGCTGTTTCCGGCGGCGCTTAGGCCGGGCCGCTATGGGCCGGGGGAACAGTTCGGGTTCTGGGTCTGGCCTGGCTTTTTACAGACATTCCGTGCGGATCTTTTGCATGATCTGGATACACGCGACCTGCCGCGGAACTATTTTCCCGGCCATGACCGCCTGACGCATGACAAATGGACCTGTCTGATTGCCAATGCGATCGGCGGGGTTCTGGTTCTGGATGAACCATCGGCGCTGTATCGGCGGCACGATGCGGCGCTGACGGGCAGCTATACACAGCAAGGCTGGAAACAGCGGATTGGCAAGGCGCTGCCCGTGGGGGCAGAGCATTATGCCTTTCTGGCCGGGGTGGCCGAGGAAACCGCCCGCTATCTGCGCCGGATCGCGGGACCGGTCAGGCCCGAACTTGCGGCCGCATTGCAGCGGGCGGCATCGGGATTTGACCGGATGGCCATCATTCAAGGCGAACGGGCACGGCTGTATCGGGCCGCATCGCCACTGACACGCATGGGTTGTCTGCTGCGGATCGCGGTTCGTGGTGGATATGTGGGCAGGCCGATGACAGCGTTGGGGTGGAAAAGCGGCGCAAAGGACGTGCTGCATGTGTGCGGCATGCTTGGCCTTTTGGGCCGGGGGGCGGCAGAATGAGGATTGCCGTCTTGCTTCCAGACCTGCGCGGTGGCGGCGCGGAACGGGTTTGTCTGGACCTTGGCCGCGCTTTTGGGGCGATGGGGCATGAGGTTGAGTTCGCAGTCATGCGACGGGAGGGCGATTTTCTGGCCGAAGCGGCGGCTGATTTCGAGGTGGTTGATCTGAACGCACCGCGCATTCGGCATCTGCTGGCCCGGTTCGTGTCCCATATTCGCAGTCGACGCCCGGATGTCATTATTGCGGCGATGTGGCCGCTGACTGTCCTTGCCCCGGTCGCACAGCGGTTGAGTGGGCATCGCTGTCGCGTGATCGTGGCCGAGCATGGTGTTTTATCCGCGCAATACAGGACGCGGGGAATGCTGCATCGCTGGGTGATGCGGGCGACGATGGCCGTGGGCTACAGGCTGGCGCATGTTCGGGTTGGCGTCTCTGGCGGCGTTGCGGCGGATATGGCGACCCTTTCAGGCATCCGCCTTGCGCGTTTTCGCTGCGTGCATAATCCCGTTCGACAATTGGCAACACCAGAAGCGGCAACAGTGTCGCAGGTGGAACGTCTTTGGGGCGAGGGTGGGCCAAGGTTTCTTACCGTGGGGAGCCTGAAGCCGGTGAAAAACCACGCGCTGCTGTTGCGGGCCTTTGCGCGGTTGCCCTTGCCGCAGGCGCGGTTGATGATTGTGGGGCAGGGGCAGAATGAGGCGAGGTTGCGGGCTTTGGCACGGGAACTTGGCCTTGACGGGCGGGTTGTCTTTGCGGGGTTTCATGCCGATCCGGCGCCGTTCTATGCGACGGCCGATCTGTTTGTGCTGTCATCGGATCATGAGGGGTTTGGCAATGTGATCGTCGAGGCGCTGTCTTTCGGTCTGCCTGTGGTGTCGACCGATTGTCCATCCGGACCCGGCCGAGATTTTGGGGCAGGGGCGATGGGGCCGTCTGGTGCCGGTTGGCGATGCGGCGGCGCTTGCCGAGGCGATGGCCGCGGCCCTGACCGCGCCGGTGGACCGGGGCGCGCTGCGGGCGCGGGCGGCAGATTTTGCACCCGAGATTGCGGCGCGCCGCTATCTTGACCTGTTGGAGGCATCGTGAGGGCAACGCTGTATGTCACCCGCAACGGATTGCTGGAACCGCTGGGGCAAAGCCAGGTTCTGGCCTATCTGCGCGGGCTGTCGCAACACTACAGGATCACGCTGATCACCCATGAAAAGGCCGCAGACTGGTCTGATGCGGCGCGTGTGGCGGCGCTGCGCGATGAATGCGCGCGGCTGGGGATCAGGTGGTTGCCGCAGCGGTTCCATCCCCGGCCAAGGTTGATTGCCCCGGCCATCAGCATGGCGCGGATGGGCTGGCTTTTGTGGCGGGAACAGCGGCGGCAGGGTGCGGCGCTGATCCACGCCCGATCCTATCTGCCCGCGGCGATGGCGATGGTGGTGGGCCGTTTGACGGGGGTGCCGTTCATCTTCGACATGCGCGCCCTTTGGCCAGAGGAGATGATTACCGCCGGGCGGTTGCGGCGCGGGTCGTTGATGCACAGGGCCATCGTGGGGCTGGAGCGGGCCTGCCTGCGCCGCGCGGCGGTGGTTGTGTCCTTGACGGATGCGGCGGTGGTTCACCTGCGGCATGTCTATCCGGCAGAGATGGCGGGAAAGACGGTGGCCGTGATCCCGACCTGCGCTGATCTGGACCGCTTTGTGCCGGCACCATCCCCCCCGGACCGGCACGAGATCGGCTGTCTGGGAACGGTGCTGAGCGGGTGGTTCAAGACGGATTGGCTGGCGGCTTTCCTAAGGGTGGCGGCGCAGCACAACCGGGATACGGTTTTCGTGCTGACGACGCGGGATGATCCGGGCGGTGTGCGGGCGGCGGTTGATCCTGATGGCAGGCTTGGGGCGCGGCTGGAGATTGCGCCGGCCGCATCGGACCGGGTGCAAGAGGTGCTGCAACGGCAGACCGCGTCGGTTATGTTCTTTGAGGAAGGGCTTGGAAAGCTGGGCAGTTCACCCACGCGGATGGCCGAAATCCTTGGCTGTGGCCTGCCTGTGGTGGCGAATGCGGGCGTCGGTGACGTGGCGCGGATCATCCGCGATCACCGCGTCGGTGTGTTGGTTGAGGGGCCATCGGATGCGGCGATGCAACAGGCGCTGTCCGAACTGGATGCCCTGCTGCGCGAACCCGACCTTGCCCTGCGCTGTCGCAAGGCGGCCGAGGATGTCTTTTCATTGAAGGTGGGGACAGAGAAATATGTGCGTCTTTATGATGAACTTGCTTCCTGAGGGGGGCCGCGCGGGCCTTTGGGGGTTTCACCGGGTTTCCACGGTTTGTTCATGTGTGGTCTGACTGGACTGGTTGATTTCAGGGCGGGTGATTTGTCAGCCCTTGAGACGACGGTAAATGCGATGACCGAGCAATTGCGCCACCGCGGGCCGGATGCTTTTGGCATATGGCGAGAGGATGGCATTTGTCTTGGTCATCGCCGCCTCTCGATCCAGGATCTGTCGGTGGCGGGCGCACAGCCCATGCATTCCCCTTCGGGCCGCTTTGCGATTGTCTATAACGGAGAAATCTACAACCATCTGGACCTGCGCCACGAATTGGAAGTTTCGGGTGATGCCCCTGCGTGGAGAGGGCATTCCGATACAGAGACTTTGCTGGCTTGCATAGAACATTGGGGGTTGGAGAAAACCCTTTGCAAGACCGCAGGAATGTTTGCGCTGGCTTTGTGGGACAGGCAGGAAAAGCAGCTCTTTCTGGCGCGGGACCGGGTTGGCGAGAAGCCGCTGTATTGGGGATGGGCGGGCGAGGTTTTTGTTTTCGGATCGGAATTGAAGGCGCTGAGGAAACACCCTTCATTTCCAAACGAAGTCTGCCGAGAGGCGTTGTCTTTATACCTTCAGTTTTCCTATGTGCCTGCACCCTACAGCATCCATCCCGGCATCTATAAACTTGAACCGGGCTGCATCCTGAGCATGACAGGCCGTCCCCCAAGCCATCCGCCAGAACAGGTTCTGCGACCGGGAGACAACCACGAGACCATTACAATCAGCAGATACTGGTCAATGAACGAGGTCATCAAGACAGGCGTCAATACGACGATACATGATGAAAACCAGGCCTTGTCGGAGTTGGATCAGAGATTGAGCCTGGCGGTGGACCGGCAGATGATTTCGGATGTCCCCATCGGGGCATTTCTATCGGGTGGTGTCGACAGTTCGCTTGTCGTGGCGACCATGCAATCGAGGGCGCACAAGCCCGTGCGAACATTCACAATCGGATTTGAAGAGGCCAGTTTCGACGAGGCCCCCTATGCAGCCGCTGTTGCGGCGCACCTTGGGACGGACCATACGGAGCTTTACGTTACAGACAACGATGCACGGGGCGTTATTCCGCTTTTGCCAGAGATGTATGATGAACCCTTCGCAGATTCCTCACAAATTCCTACGCATCTTGTTTGTGCGATGGCGCGAAAGCATGTCGTCGTGGCCTTGAGTGGGGATGCTGGGGATGAATTATTCGGTGGCTACAATCGCTATATCTGGAGCGAAAGGATATGGCGGCAAATGGGTTGGATGCCGCAACCTGTGCGTCAAATGCTTGGTCACGCATTGACGGCGGTCAGCGTTGGCGGTTGGGACCGATTGGGTGCTTTTGCGCCAATGTCGATGCAGGTCAGACATCTTGGTGAGAAAGTTCATCGGGTTGCAGATCGTTTTGCAGCGGTGAACGATCTTGATGCTTTATACCGCAGTCTTGTTCGTGAATGGCCGGCGCAGGATCTGGTGATCGGCAAAGGGGGGAAGACAGTGTCCGTTCTTGACGACCCGTTGCCTGACATGCTTGCAAAGGATGCTGCCGCGCGGATGATGGCACAGGACTTTCGAAGCTATTTGCCGGACGATATTCTTTGCAAGGTGGATCGCGCGTCAATGGCGGTTGGTCTTGAAACAAGGGTTCCGTTCCTTGATCCCGACATGATTGCCTTTTCGGCAAGAGTGCCGATGACAATGAAGATCAGGGATGGAAAGGGGAAATGGCTTTTGCGCAAACTGCTTGATCGACATGTGCCAAACGCGCTGATTGACAGACCTAAGACCGGGTTTTCCATCCCCTTGGGCGCGTGGCTCCGCGGCCCCCTGCGCTTATGGGCGGAAGACCTGCTGTCGGTGGAGGTGTTGGGGCGTTACGGCCTTGTTGACCCAGTTCCTGTTCGCAAACTTTGGGATGAGCATCTGTCTGGTACGCGGGATTGGTCCCGCCGCCTTTGGATTGTCTTGATGCTGATGGCGTGGCGCCAGCGGTCGCAGTGAAATTTGGTTTGTTTTCCAGATATGATCGCCTTGGAGCATCCAGTCGGCTGCGGCTGTTTCAATATGAAGGGTGTTTGCTGGATAGAGGCGTAGAGTGCAAGCGTGCCCCGCTCTTTTCGGATCAATACCTGGGCAACCTTTATGAACAGAAAGGAAAGGCGCTGTCGGGCGTTTCCCGAAGCTACGGTCTGCGCATCAAGGCGAGACGTGCTTTTGGGGGGCACGATCTGATCTGGATCGAGAAGGAGGCTTTGCCCTGGATTCCTTGGGCGATCGAGCGGTTGGTTTTGCCGCGTGGAGTGCCTTTTGCGGTGGATTTCGATGATGCGGTCTTTCACCGGTATGATCTGCATCGATCACGGTTTGTGCGGTCGCTTCTTGGGCAAAAGCTGGATCGGCTGATGGCGGCTGCGACGCTGGTAACGGCGGGAAATGAGTATCTGGCTGATCGCGCAAGGCGGGCGGGGGCAGCCTGGGTTGAAATCGTGCCGACCGTTGTCGATGCTGCGGCCTATTCCCCGTCTGGGCTGGATCGCCGGACGGGGACGCCGGTCATCGGCTGGATCGGGTCGCCCAGCACCTGGGATGCCTATATGGTGCCGATGATGCCCTTACTGACGGGCGTCGCGCAGGCCGAAGCGGCGCGCATTCGTGCGGTGGGTTCCGGGATTGGGGGGGATGCGCATCCGGTGCTGGATCGCCTACCCTGGACCGAACAAACGGAGGTGGCACGGATTCAGGAAATGGACATCGGCATCATGCCGTTGACTGATACGCCCTGGTCGCGGGGGAAATGTGGCTACAAGCTGATTCAATACATGGCCTGTGGCTTGCCGGTGATTGCATCGCCTGTCGGGGTGAATTGCGAGATTGTCGAGGACGGGGTGAACGGCTTTCTGGCCGAGACCGAGGCGGAGTGGCAGGCGGCGTTGACGCGGCTTTTGCGCGACCCGGATCTGCGGCGCCGCATGGGGCAGGCCGGGCGGGCAAAGGTTGAGGCGCGCTACAGCCTGCAGGTCTGGGGGCCGCGTGTGGCCGACATCCTGATCAAGGCCGCAGGCAGGGGTGCGGCATGATCTATGTGGCGGGCTATGTCGGCATGATGCTGCTGCGCCTGTCGCGGGCGCAATACGGCTATGGGCTTTTGATGGCGGTGTTGTTCCTGTTTTCCGCCTTTCGCCACGAGGTGGGATGTGACTGGTCCGGCTATCTGAACCAGTACGGGATTTATGGTGGATACAGTTTCGCAGACATCCTTGCCACGCGTGAGCCGCTTTGGACGGCGATCATCGTGGCGCAGGTGCAGCTTGGCCTGCCCTATCCGTGGTTGAACGTCATATCGTCCGCGATCTTCTTTTTGGGCATTCACCAATTGGCAAAGCGGCAGCCCGATCGGTTGGGGTTTCTGGTGATGCTTTTCCCGATCCTGATCCTGAATCTGCCGATGTCAGGCATCCGGCAGGGAACGGCTGTCGGGATCATGGCGCTGGCCTTTCTTGCCTTTATGGATCGGCGGTTGATCCGCTATGTCGCGCTGGTGCTGGTGGCGGCGGCCATCCATTCCAGTGCCGTCGTCTTTCTGCTGCTGGCGCCCTTGGTGAATGGCGGGCTGTCACGCGGGCGAATGGCGCTGGCCGCGCTGCTGGCGATACCGGGGGCTGTTGCCCTGCTTTCCACGGATGCCGCCGAAACTGCGGCTTTGCGTTATGTGAATACCGGTGTCGATGCGGTGGGGGGGGCGTTTCGTGTCGCCTTGTCGGTTCTGACGGCGCTTTGGTTTCTGGTTTTCCTGCGGCGAAAATGGCTGATGACCTTTGCGGCTGACTACAAGTTTGTGGTGATCGGATCGTTGATGATGCTGTCTCTGATCGTGCTGGTCGTGGCATCCAGCGTGATCGGTGATCGGTTGAATTACTATTTCATTCCGATCCAGGCCATGATCCTTGCCCGTTTGCCATATCTGCCGATGCGGCAGGGCAAGGCTATGGCGATTGCCCTGCCCTATCTGGGGCTGTTTGTCGTGCTGGTGACATGGGCCATGCTGTCATGGCATTTCCAGCAATGCTATCTGCCGTATCGCACCTGGATCCTGGGTGTTCCCGGCAGCTAGGGTGCCGTATCCGCCGGTGGTGCGGAGCAGAGCTTTAGATGTGGTGCAGGCTGGCGTGCGGCGGGCAGCAAGGAATAGATCCAGGAATAGGCGAATTTACCGAATTCGATCCGCAGCGCCGCATCGTCGATGGCGGTTCGGGCCGGGGTGGTGCGGAAGATCATGGTCCCTTTGGGAAGGGCGCGTTCCAGTGTGATGGAGGCACGCGGCATGTGCGAGACGGATGTGACAAGGATCACTCCGCCTTTTGGGGGGGGATTGCCCAACCAGCAGGCCGTTTCAGCCGCGTTCTGGAACGTATCGAGAGGATCGGCTGACAGTTGAATTTCGCCAGAGGCGAGGGCGGCGCGCGCACGGGATGAGAAGTTGAATTGATCGGCAAGTGTCGTGGGGCGCAGGCCAGAGCCGGGGCCGACCCCGCTGATCAGCAGTCGGTCCACCTTATCCTGTTCATAAAGCGCCAAGGCGGCGTCGATCCTGTCGAACTGACCCGTAAAGACAACGGCAGTTCTGGCTGTGTCGGCGCCTGTCATGACGGGATCAAGGCGCCGCTGAAAATCCGCGACAATCACGATTGCCAGCAACAGAAGACTGACAATCAGGCCTTCGAGTGCGGTGCGAATGATCTGCACGAAGGATTGGCCTATGGTTCCGCGGACAGGGGGGCAGCCGGGGTTGTGTGCCGCGCTGCATCAAATCCTATCTTGCGCCAAATCCTGTAAGCATGACAACGACCGTTGCGATGACGATACCGGCATCCATGCGAAGTGACCGGTTGCGCACATAGATGGCGTCAAGGCGGGCCTTGCGGCAGACACTTTTGTAATCATCTGCGTAGCCGGACCGGACTTGCGCCAGACCGGTGATGCCTGGAAGCACCGCAAAACGCCGATCATAGAACGGGATCGTGCGGATATAGGCCGTGGAATGTTCCCATGCATCGGGACGGGGACCAACAAGCGCCATTTCGCCGCGCAGCACGTTGATCAGGTTTGGCAGTTCATCCAGCCGCGATTTGCGAAGCAGGGCACCCAGACGGGTGATGCGGTGCCGGTCAAGCGGCGCGTCATGCGATCGGACAGCAACCGGAGACGGCAACATCGTGCGGAATTTCCACATGCGGAACGCGCTGCAATCCTTGCCCATGCGCTTTTGGCTAAAGAACAGCGGGCCGGGATTGAAGATCGGGTTCAGCACCAACAGCACCAGCGCGACTGCAACCACAATGGGCGCAGCAAGAAGTGCGAAAGCCACATCCAGAATACGGGAAAACCGACGGTTGGTTCCCTTGCGCGCTTTTCCGGCCTTTGCCGGGTAAAGCCCTGCCGGGGCAACAAAGTCTGCCCCCATTATATCAAATGCATCATCCAATTTCACGTACGGCTCCCGGCGTCTGTGGCAGCAGAAGGGGTGTGAGCGCCCACCCAGTGAATATACATAAAGGTTAATGAAGGGGGTGTGTAAAACGCCGCGCGGTTTCAAGAATGTGGAAAAAATCAGGCAAGATTGGTGCGAATTAGGGGATTATCACAAAGATAGGCGCATTTTGCGCGGAGTTGCGCCCATCAGGGCCAACGGATTGGCCCGTCGGATCCTGCAAGAGCCGGAAAGACACGGCCTATTGGCATGCAATTTTGCACAAACTTCCCGCGAGAGTAGTTCTTGGGGAAAACTTTGCCCCAAATTGGCAGGATCAAAGAGAATCACCTTGCCGTGAAAATGATCAAGGCGTTGGTTTGGGTGCGGTCAGTTCCTGCAACAAGGCGCGGGCGCGATCCATCTCGGGTGTGGGGGCAAGATCGGCGGCGAGGTCGATGGCGCGGGTAAGTGCAGCCTTTGCGTCCTCTGTCCGGCCAGTTGCGGCAAGGACGGCACCAAGGTGGTATTGCACGGACGGATCTTCGTTCAGGGCCGCTGCCGCGGTTTCCATCAGCGGCAATGCCTCGGCGGAATTGCCGGTCAGGTGCAAAAGCCAGCCATAGGTATCCTGAAAGGCCGGAACCTCGGACGCGCGAAAACGGCGGGCGATGCGGAAGGCGCGGTCGATGGCCTCTGGGTTTTCCGCCGTTTGCGACAGAAGGCTGGCCAGATTGTTGGCGATCACCGGGCTTGCGCCATTGCGGGCATAGATGCCTTCATACACCGCGACCGCCTCGGCCAGATTTCCCTGCGCTTGCAGGCGAGAGGCTTTGATCCACAGAAGATCGGCAGAGTCAGGCCGTGCCTTCAGGCCGGATTCGAGCAGATTTGCCGCGTCATCGGATTTTCCCTGGCTTTCCAGAATGCCGTAAAGCTGACGAACGGACAATTCATCGGCGGGGTCGATTTCCAGCAAGGCGCGATACCGTGCCGCCGCCTGATCCAGGCGTTGCTGTTCCAGATCAAGCGCCGCCTGTCGGTACAAAAGCGGGCGAGAGTCGGGACGGTCGGCAAGGGCGGTTGCCAGAAGGGTTTCGGCCTCGGCTGCCCGATCATCAAGGATCAGCGTGTTCGCCTTCAGCACGATCCAGGACGACGGATCTTCGGCCTTGGCGATTTCGGCATCAAGGATGGCGATCGCCTCTTCAAACCGCTCCTGTTCGACGAGGACCGCGCTTTCCAATTGATTTGCCGCAGATTTGGCTTGCGCCGCATCGGACGACCGCAAAAGGCCAACCAGTTCAGCGGCGAGTTGCCAATCAGCCGTGGACAGCGCGATGGCAGACAGCATTTCAACCAATCCGACATCGGCAGGATTTGCCTGCCATGCGCGATACAGCACCGACCGGGCGACATCGCCGCGACCCTGTTCTTGCAGCAACCGTCCGTAATCGCGGGCATAGGCCGGTTCCAGCGGGGCAACTTCGACTGCGCGGCCCAGCGTATCGGCGGCAAGGTCGACCGATCCGTCGCGCAGATAGGCATTGGCGAGGGCGGACAGGATCCTGGGGTTGTTCGGTTCCTGGTTCAACGCGGCCCGCAGATCGACGATTGCGCCGGACGCGTCATCCTCGGCGACTCGCCAACCTGCGCGCAAAAGCAGGGCTTCGACATGCGACGCATCTTCCGCAAGAATTTCGGAAACGACTGCGGCAGCCTTTGGTTGGTCACCGATGGAGTTGAGCATGTTGGCGTAAAGCGCCTTGATGCGGCGGGTCTGGTTCGAAGGCGGCGCGCCGGAAATGATGGCCGCGACATCCGAAATGGCCTGTTGCGGATCGCCGGATTCAAAAGTGATGGACGCCAGCATCGCGCGGTAGAGGCTGGCCTTTGGTTCGCCGTCATTGGCGGCGATCAGCGGCGTCAGTTCGGCGATTGCGGCATCTGGGCCTTTTGTGGCGCGCAGGAATTCGATCAGGCCGACATGGCCTTCAACCTCGGCGGTGGCTGCCCCGGCACGTTCCCGCAGAAACGCCTCGGCCCCCGCCAGATCATCGCGTGACAGATACCATTGCAGAAGGCTGGTAGGCAGTTGGGTGTCGGTCGGGAAAAGCGCAATCATGGTGCGGAATTGCGCGCTGATCAGATCGGGTTCATCCCTTTCGATCAGAAGCCGGAGTTTCACCTCTTGCAGGCTGTAATCCTTGGGTTGCTGGACAAGCGCCGCTTCGACCAGGGGCAGGGCGGTATCTGGCTGGTTCTGGTTGATCGCCTGATCGATTGCGATGCGGATCAGGGCTGGGTCGTCCGGGCGTGATGCGCGCAGGTCGGCAGCGCGGGCTGCCAGTTGGTCACGCAGGGCTGTATTGTTGTCTGCAACCGCCCGTTGGTAATCGCGCGCCAGAACAAGCGCCACGACCCTTGGGTCCGTGGGGGCGATCGAGGCCGCAGCGGTAGTGGCCTGATCAAAATCGGCCCATGCCGACTGGCTTAACAAGATGGTCGCCACGGCAACACGTGATTCCAGATCGCTAGGCTGAAGTTCGGCAAGTTCGGTATACTGCTGAAAGGCCGCCGCCAGATCGCCGGTTTCCAGCAACGTATCTGCCAGCAACTTTCGGGCTGTGTGCAGGTCTGATTTCACCGCCAAGGCATTGCGCAATTCCACCAATGCGCGCGGCGCATCACCTTCGGTCAGCAGGGTTTGCGCCGATGCGAGATGATCCGCAGCACGGTCGTCTTCGCTTTGGCAGGCAGAGAGCAGCAGCACGACCAGGACTGCTGTGGGCAAGGTGCGAGGCAAGCGGGCAAACAAACCTGACGCAATCGGCATACCAAATCCTTTACGGTCAATCAGCGTGACCGACATGCCCGCCCCGTGCGTTGCCTGCGTTCGGCCACCGGTTCAGGACTGTCGGTTCAGGGGCAAATTGCTGCGCGCAAACCACTGGACCTGATCAACTGTTCATCACTTTGCACACAGCACCTAATTTCATTGGGATGCCGGGTGGACCAAACCTAGTCAACTAGTATTAATGTCAGCACTGGCAGAACGCGACGCCCTGGGTCATGCAGGCGGGTGATGATTACGGGCGCGGCGCGCCAATTTGGAAGACCGGCTGATGAATGGCTCTGGAATACGGCGGATGACGATCCCAACTTGCGATGTGATGGAATGCACGGGCAGGTTGCGCAGGATGGGGGCGTGATTATGGAAGACGCACCCGTTCAGATTGACCTTCCGTTTCTGCTGTCGCGGGCGCGGCGATGGATGTTTCTGTTCCTTTTCGTGTTTCTAGGCGTGGCTGGCGCGGGTCTTGTTATCGCCCTGGCCTTGCCGACGATCTTTCGGGCAGAGGCGCTGCTGGTCGTTGAATCGGAACAGATACCCGACGATCTGGCGCAATCCACAGTGCGGACGAACGCTGGCGAACAACTCCAGATTATTGAAAAGCGCGTTCTGTCGCGCGATGTTCTGCTTAGCTTGGCGGACCGTTTGCGGATCTATCAGGGTGAAGGGGCCGAGACGCCGGAGGAACTGTCATCGGGAGCGATTGTCGAAGATTTGCGGTCGCGCATTCGGATCGGGCCATCGGATGAGGGGCAGCGCCCGGCCGGGGATGTCGAGGCGCTGCTGGTGCGGATCGCATTTGATTCGCCCAACCCCGATGTGGCAGCGGCCGTCACGAATGAATTGGTGACGCTGATCCTGGAAGAGGATGTGGAAACGCGGATCCAGCTTGCCCGGCAGACGCAGGCCTTTTTCCAACAGGAAGTATCCCGCCTGGAGCAGGAGCTTTCGACGCAGTCGCAAGAGATACAGTCCTACAAGGAAGAAAACATCAACGCCTTGCCAGACAGCCTGATGTTTCGCCGTCAGGATCTGACAACGATTGAAGAACGTCTTGTGCAACTGGATCGGGATCGTCGTGTGTTGCTGGATCAGGTCGACAGGATCGATCGCCTGACCGGTGCGCAGCCTGCGTCGCCCGACACTGCCGGAGCGGTGGGCGAAGGTGTTGTGGTGGAACGGGGGCAGATCACCACGCGCGACGTGCGGCGCGGTGACCTGATGACGGAACTGTCCTATCTGGATCAGGAGCGTGAGCAGTTGCAGGCGCGGGCGGATGCGTTGACGGCGACCATCGCAGAGACACCGCGCGTTGCCATCCGCCTAGAGGCGATGGAGCGTGACTATCAGAATGTGCGCAGCCAGTATGATCTTGCGATTTCCAACCTTGCCAAGGCCGAGATTGGGGAATTGATTGAAAGCCTGGCCAAAGGGCGGCGCATCAGCGTGATTGAACAGGCCGTTCGTCCCGACCGTCCCTACAGCCCGAACAGACCGAAGATCGCCCTTGTCGGGGTGCTGGCGGCGCTTGCATGTGCTGGCGGTCTTATCCTTGCGCTGGAAATGCTGCGCAATGTCGTGCGCCGCCCGGAAGATATCCTCGCGGCGGCGGGGGACCGGATGGTCATGACCCTGCCCTATATCCGAACGCGCAACGAAGTGACCATGATGTGGGCCTTGGGCGGGGTCATCCTTGCTGCGGCCGTGGTCATCGCCCTTGTCGGGTGGCAGAATGCGGCCGGTCTGGGCCGATTGCTGCAAGGGCTGTTGGACAGCATACAGACGTTGCTGCCTTCTGGTGGAATTGGAGGACGATAGGCCATGGCCGTGGAACGTGTTCAATCGGCCATCGCCCGCGCCCGCGCCAAACGCGCGGGGCTTGAGACAGTGTTCGATGCCGATGACATCCCGATGCCGGATGACGACGATGTGGTGATCGAGCCAGTCGCGCGTGAGGATTGGAACCTTTTGCCAAAGTCCGGCATGACCGCCAGCATCCTTGATCGGGCGCGCATTGTGACGGGCGGGGTGTCGAAGAATGCCACCGCCTTTGACATGCTGCGCACCAAGGTGTTGCAGCGGATGAAGGCCGAGGGATGGAAGCGCATTGCCATCACCTCGGCGGACAAGAACTGTGGCAAAAGCACGGTTGCACTGAACCTTGGGTTCAGTCTGGCGCGGCAGAGCGAATTGCGGGCCATTCTGGTAGAGGCAGACCTTCGTCGCCCGTCGCTGGCCAAGGTGCTGCGGATCACTCCGCCTGCGGGATTGGCGCAGGTCTTGCGGCGCGAAGTGCCGTTTCCAAAGGCGCTGGTGCGGGTGCGCGATAATCTTGCGGTTCTGGCGAACCGGGCGCGCAGCCCGGATTCAGCCGAACTGTTGCACAGCGGCATGGTTCCTTCGGTGCTGGCGGAAATCGAACGCGCCTATCAGCCGGATGTCATGATCTTTGACCTGCCACCGTTGATGGAGGCGGATGACACGCTGGCCTTTCTGGGCAACGTGGATTGCGCGCTTTTGGTGACGACCGCCGAACACACGACGACCACGCAAATCGAGGCCTGCGTGCGTGAGATTTCGGACCGCACCGCGCTGGCGGGGATCGTTTTGAACAAGTATCGCGGGGCGGGTGCGATTACAGGGTATTGACCGGCCTGTTGTGCCGCCTCGTTCAGTTTGACCCGCAAAAGAAGAGGGGCGCCGAAGCGCCCCCTTGGTCACGTAGGGTTCGTTGTTCAGGCCGCAGCAGGCTTGCGGTTGCGCCGCCGGGACAGCCCAAAGATACCAAGCATGGCAGAGCCGAGCAGCAGTATGCCACCCGGCAGCGGGACAACGCTGATGCTGGCCTGGGTGATCACCGCGCGCGGGTTTGGTGCGCTGCCATCGCCAAAGGCACCTACGGGCGAATTCAGGAAAGCGACAGTGACCAAGCCGATGCCAGGGATCTGCCGGGGCGCAATCGTATCCCAGACCAAGGTTCCCGAAGTGAAGCGACCGACCAGTGTGATGAAGGGAAACACTTGGGTGAACGCAGGATTGAACACCGTGGTGAAGTTGGTTCCTTCACCGCCCGTGCCAAAGGAGAACCCTCCGGCGTTCGAAAAGGCCAAGGTCGCGGAAATATCAAAGCTGTCGGGGCCAAACGCATCAATCACCGGTGTGAACCGCAGAAAGTCGAATACGGTTGCAGGGCCACCGGGTGTCACATTCACGATCGGGTTGCCCGCGATGGGGGCCAGGCTCACGTTCGCTGGGCACAGAAGATCATCACAATTGCTTATGCTTACAGACGACCCTGCGGTGTTCACCTGGAACCCCACGGTGGCCGCAGATGAGATGTGCGAGGTGGCCCCGACGAAAAGCATGGCCACAAAAAGCGACTTGGCGAACCGAAACATCTGAAAAATCCTTTGGGTCAACTGTTGGCAGCAGCAGTTCTATGCGCGTCACATTATGGCCTGCTTTATGCCACAGTCCGAGGAATTAGGAATGGTGAATTCAGGTTTTCAGGCCGTCTGCCGGAAATTTCAGCGTGGCCCCATGCGAAAACGCAAGGCACGCAGTCTTTGGGCGGGCGGCTGTGCGGCGGCTATCGTGTTTCGGTGTGAAAGTGACAACAGGATCAATACCTTGAATGGGCGCAGTCGAGGTTTCAGACGCACATGTTGCGACTGATTCGTCTGTTCATCGGCCTGCGCATCCACAGCTGTTCCGCACGATTGGACTTGGCCCTTGATCTGACGAAGCATTGGACACCTTCTCGTGGTGTGCCAAAGAAAAAGGGGCGCCGAAGCGCCCCAGATTGCGATGGGGTCCGTCCCTCAGGCCGCCGCAAGCTTGCGGTTGCGACGACGGGAGAGCCCGAAGATGCCGAGCAGGGCAGAACCGAGAAGCAGGATGCCGCCCGGCAGTGGGACGACGCTGATGTCCCGAGCGCGATAAACAAGAGACGTAACAACCCCGTTCGGTTGCGCCTCTGAGAAATATGTTGATGTCCGAAAGTGCAAGGTTCAACATTTCAGAGCCTGGGAACACCGAGGGATTGCCCCAATCGATCGCACCCGAATTCAAGGTGGGGCTATTTCCTGCGAACCCCCAGCCGGATACAGTTCCTAAGAAGGTGTATGCGATCGGTCCAATGAAGTCCTCCACTATGTCGATCACCAGCGTCGCAGTGATTGAAAATGTGTCTGGCTCCTGGTCTCGTCCATTTCCAGTAAACAAAAACAGGTCAACGATGCGGTTCTCACTGATGGCTTCAAGGTTCAGCGGAAGAGCAGGCAGTACGGAATAAGCAATGTTTGCAAGTCCATCACTCGGAGTCCCGAAGGTCACAGTCGCTTCGGATACCGTGAAGTTAACGGTCGCTGCGCTTCCGCGTTTGAAATCAGCAGACTTGCCGCAGAGGCCATAACCATAGTTGAAAGTGATTTCAACATAACCCATTCTCCCCAAGCCGCGCTGATCGGACCTACACCAATATGTGGCCAAACTTAAGACTTATTAATGACACAATCTGGCGTCGGGTGCATCATTTTCTGTGAAAAACCAAGGAAAACGCCTGAAAAGCCGGACTTTGGCAGGGAATTTGCGGCGGTTTGCTACCCTGACGTGCATCGCAGGGCCGTGACGTCGCGTGAATGGGTGGGTCTTTGGCCGGAACGGCGGTTTACGGATTCTTGATTCGTCCTGTCACGCCCCAGCACGAATGGCGGCCAGATGGGCCGGGAAGTCGGGGCTGGTCATCAGGGCGCGGCAGCGGGCGAAGCGACCTTCGGCATAGGCCATGAAGTCATCGGCGGGGTTGGCGTTGGCGTGCTGGATCAGGCCCCACAACGTCCACAGCAGATCGCACATGGCCTTGTAGATCACCATGCGGCCCCGGTCGGCGGGGCGGGCGGGGCCGTTGAAATAGGCGGTGAGCAGTTCTTCATCCTGCGCTGCGTCAAAGCCCGCCTCGACCGACAGATCGCCCAAGTCCCACATCGGATCGTTCATGCCGGAATATTCCCAATCGACGATCCACATCCGGGTGCCGGTATCGAGGAAGTTTTCGCAAAGCGGATCGCAGTGGCAGGGAACAAGCGGCAGGGGATGGGCGGCAAGGGCCGCACGCACGGTTTGGGCATCGGCAAGGGCTTCTTCGTAACCCTCTGGCAGATCGACGGATTTCGCCTCAAGCAGGTGGCGGTAATCGTCGATCATGGCGAACAGGTCAAAGCGCGCTGGGAAGGTTTGGCCGCTGTCATGCAACTGGCGAAAGGCGCGGGCGGCACGGGTGGGGCTGCCGGGGCGGGTGCGGAACAGGGCGGGCGTCATGGTGACGGTGTCGGGGATGAAGCGGGTGACCATCAGGCCGGTGGCGGGGTCGGCGTGCAGCACCGCGGGCGCGATGCCTGCGGCGGCGGCGGCGCGGGCAGCGACGGCCTCATTCGCGCGGTCGATATATTCGGCGGTGCCTTCGCCGGGGATGCGCAGGATGTGATCGCCCAATTGCCAGACCCGGTTGGTCAGCCCGCCAAGGCGGCGGGGGGTGCCGGTAAAGCCTTGTATTGCCGGGATTGTTGCGGCGATGGCGGTTATGTCATCGGTCATCTTGGCCCCTGCGGTTGCGTCTGCGACCAGTCTGCCGCAAGCTGGCGCGCAGGCAAAGTGGGGAGTGCGTGTCATGGCACAGGGCAAGCATGAAGGGCATCTGGGCGCGGTCTATGATGCGCATGCGCCAGAGGATGTGGCCGCGATTTATGACGCCTGGGCAAGCACTTATGATGCCGAGATGGCGCAGGCGGGGTATCGCCATCCGGCAGTGGGGCTGGCGCTTCTGGCGCGGCATTTGCCGCGGGGGGCGGGGCCGGTGCTGGATGCGGGGTGCGGGACGGGGCTTTTGGGGGATTGGCTGGGCATCCTGGGGTTCGCCCCGGTTGAGGGGTTGGATCTGTCGCCTGGCATGCTGGAACAGGCGCGGCGCAAGGGGAGTTATGCGCGGCTGCACAACCTGGCATTGGGTCGGGAATTGCCGTTTGAAAACGGGCAGTTCGCGGGTGTGATTTCGACCGGGGTGTTCACCACCGGCCATGTGGGGGTAGAGGGATTGCCGGAACTGATCCGCATCACCCGGCCCGGCGGGGTGATTGTACTGACGGTCAAGACGACGCTGTGGGAGGCTGGTTTTGGTGCAGCCTTGACCGGGAATGGTGTGCCGCAGGCGGTGCAGATGGCTGTGCAGCAGGGCGTGCATACCGATGTGCATATCGTGGAGCAAACGGCCCCCTATATCTCCATGCCCGGGGAGCCCGGCACGGTGCCGTCGCTTGCGGTTGTGCTGCGGCGGGTGTGAAGGGCGCATCAACCTGCGCCTGTGATGAGGGTTGCATGGGTATTTGTGCCAAGATGAAATGGCAGGTTCACCTTGGTTCAAATACCCATCTTACGGTGCAACCCGGCGCAGCGATCAGGCCTTGATGCGGCGGCCTTCGGGATCGACCAATGGACCGAGTGCGAGAGTTGCGGGAAGGGCATCCCCGGCGACGACGAGTTCGTAGGTGCCTGCCGTCAGCCAGTCATCACTCACGCCATCGGGGTGGCGAACATAGCCGTAGCCGATGCTTTGGCCGACGGTATAGCCGTAGCCGCCCGAGGTGAGGTAGCCGACAGGCTGCCCGTCGCGCAGGATGGTTTCGCGGCCCACCAGAACGGCATCGGGATCGGCACAGGGTGAAGCCTGCGAAAGCGTTTGGTCAGCGGTTTGCCCTGCGCGGCCTCCAAGCGCGGCGCGGCCCATGAAGGGGGTGTTGGCCTTGAGCTTCACCGCCCAGCCAAGACCCGCCTCGAACGGGCGTGTCATTGGGGGTGATGTCGGAGGACCAGGCGCGGTAGCCCTTTTCCAGCCGCAGCGATTCCAGCGCGCGATAGCCGACGGGGCGGATGTCGGCCCCGCCTGCGGCCATCAGCGCATCGAAGACCGCGCCGGTCTGGGCAAGGGGGGTGTGCAATTCCCACCCCAGTTCGCCCACATAGGTGACGCGCAGGGCGCGGACCGTTGCGCCGGCGATGGTGATCTTGCGGACATGACCGAAGGGGAAGGCGGCATTGGAGACATCGGCATCGCGTGACGCGGGCCAGCACGTCGCGGGCCAGCGGCCCCATGAGCGACAGCGTGCCCCAGTCTTCGGTCACGTCCGTCAAGGGTGCAGCCCGTGGCGGGCAGGTGGTCGGCGATCCAGGCCATGTCATGGGTGCGGAAACCGGTGCCGGTGACGATGTAGAACAGGTCGTCCGACAGGCGGGCGACGGTCAGGTCGGCCTCGATCCCGCCGCGGGTGTTCAGAAGCTGGGTATAGGTCAGGCGGCCGACATCGCGGGCGACGCGGTTGGCGCAGATCCATTCCAGCGCCTCGGCCGCCTTTGGACCGGCGAGTTCGTATTTGGCAAAGGAGGACTGATCGAAGATCCCCACCTTTTCGCGGACATGGGCATGTTCCTGCGCCCACCGGGACGAACCAGTTCTGGCGGCCCATGGAATAGATGTCTTGCGGTTCCATCCCCTGCGGCGCGAACCAGTTGGGGCGTTCCCAGCCGAGTTTGGAGCCGAAGACCGCGCGGTGGGTTTTCAGGCGGTCGTAGAGGGGCGAGGTGATGCGGGGGCGGCCGCTGGTATATTCCTCATGCGGGAAGCCGATGGTGTAGTGTTTGCCATAGGCTTCCATCGTGCGGTCAAAGACCCAGTCGCGGTCGCGGTGCAGGTCGGAAAAGCGGCGGATGTCGACGACCCAGAGGTCAAGCGGCGCCTCGTCGCGCATCACCCATTCGGCCAGCACCCAGCCCGCGCCGCCGCCCGATGCGATGCCGAAGGCGTTGAAGCCCGCGCCGACGAACATGTTGGCGCATTCCGGCGCGGGGCCAAGGATGAAGTTGCCGTCGGGCGTGAAGCTTTCCGCGCCGTTGATCAT
Organism: uncultured Alphaproteobacteria bacterium; assembly: GCA_963783595.1. Taxonomy (GTDB): domain Bacteria; phylum Pseudomonadota; class Alphaproteobacteria; order Rhodobacterales; family Rhodobacteraceae; genus JAAFHS01. The sequence continues at coordinate 38,141 of CAWAPA010000074.1, forward strand.
CTGTTTCACGCCGGTTTTCTCCAGCGCGGGGATGCGGGCGATGGCCTGTTCAAGGTGTTGGCCGAAATGGTCGTAATCATCGTCGAACAGGCGGAATTCCCAGTTCTTCGGGATGTCGCCCGTGACCCAGCCCTGCGGGTTCGGTTCATAGCCGCCCATGACCAGACCGCCGACTTCTTCCTTGAAATAGGTGCGGCGGTCGGGGTCGCGCAGGGTGGGGGCGTCGGGGGACAGGCCGTCGATCTTTTCGGTGATGATATACTGGTGTTTGACGGGTTGCAGCGGCACGTTGATCCCGGCCATCGCGCCGATTTCGCGCGCCCACATGCCGCCGCAGTTGACGACCTTTTCGCAATGGATCGTGCCTTGGGTGGTGTGGACGGCGGTGATGCGGCGGCCGTCCATGCGCAAAGCCCGTGACGGTGACGCCTTCGTGCAGTTTCGCGCCGTGCATCCGCGCGCCCTTGGCAAGGGATTGGGTGATGTCGGACGGGCTGGCCTGCCCATCGGTCGGCAGCCAGCTTGCGCCGACCAGATCGGAGGTGTCCATCAGCGGCCACATGCGTTTCACCTCATCCGGGCGAGACCAGATGCATCTCCATCCCGAAGCTGCGGGCGGTGGTGGCAAGGCGGCGGTATTCGGTCCAGCGGTCGGGGTTGGTGGCAAGGCGCAGGCAGCCGGTCATCTTCCAGCCGGTGTCGAGGCCCGTCTCGGCGGCGAGGCCCTTGTAGAGATCGACCGAGTATTTCAGCACCTTGGTGATCGAGGCCGAGGAGCGCAGCTGGCCCACCAGCCCCGCCGCGTGCCAGGTGGAGCCGGAGGTGATCTGGCCCTGTTCCAGCAGGATCACATCGGCCTTGTGGTCGCGCGCCAGGTGATAGGCGGTGGAACAGCCGATGATGCCGCCGCCGATGACGACGATCTGGGCATGGGTGGGAAGGGTCATGTCTTGGGTCCGTGCAGGGAATGAAATTGGGTGAGCGGCCGCAGTCAAGCCTGTCCAGGTTTTCGCGGGCATAAGTGGCGTAATCCGCGCCAGGGGCGGACAGGTGCAGGTCGGATACCATGGCCCACATCGCCTCACGCAATAGGCTGGCGCATTGCATGGCGTCAAAGGCGCGGCGCAGGGGGGCGTCGGGCAGGGTGCCGAAATAGGCGGTCAGCAGGCGGTCGGTTTCATCGGGCGTCATGCCGGCGTTGGAGGCGGCGCCGGCAAGATCGAACAGCGCGGTGCCGAAGCCTGCATATTCATAGTCGATCAGCCAGAGGCGGGTGCCATCGTCGAGGAAGTTGGCGGGCAGCAGGTCATGGTGGCCAAAGATCAGGGGCAGGGGGATCTGTGCGGTTTCCAGTTCTGCCGACAGGTCCAGAAGCGCGGGCAGGTCGGGCGTAAACGGGCTGTCGCCCGCGCGCAGGGTGCGGGCATAGTCGCGGATCACGTGGAAGGGCCAGAACAGGAAGGCCGCGCCCGACACATGCGCGGGCATCTGGTGATGGAAGCGGCGCAGCAGATCGCCCACGCGTTCGGGATTGGCGCGCAGATCGGCGGCGCCCCAGGTGCGGGCGTTGCAGGTATTCGACCACGATCACGCCGGGGGCCGCATATTCGACGGCGGGGCCGAAGCCTGCGGCATGGGCGGCGCGGGCTGTCATCACCTCACGCGTGCGGTCGACATGGTGGAAGGGAAAGTCGCGGCCAAAGCGGACGACATGGGGGCCGCGCGCATCGGTTACTTTCCAGCTTTCGTTGGACAGGCCGCCGAGCAGCGGTTCGGCGGTGATGTCGCCCTGCCACGGAAGGGCGCGAAGGGCGGCGGGATTGGGGCAGGGATCATGTCTGTTGTCCGAGGCCCAGCTTGGCGCGCTGGGTTTCCGCGGCGGCATGGATCAGGCGGTCGGCGATGATGGCGATGAAGGCGATGGCAAGGCCCGCAACAAGGCCGTTGCCGGGATTGGCCTTGGTCAGCGCCATGTAGACATCCTGGCCCAGATCGCGGGTGCCGACCAGTGCGGTGATCACCAGCATGGACAGGGCGAACATGATCGTCTGGTTCAGGCCCAGCAGAATTTCGGGCAGGGCAAGGCGCAGACGGATGCGGGTGAGGATCTGCCGATCGGTGCAGCCCATGGCGCGGCCTGCCTCGATCAGCCGTGGGTCCACGCCTTGCAGGCCCAGGACGGTGTAGCGGATGGAGGCGACGACGGCATAGGCCACGACGGCGATCAGGGCGGTGAAGTCGCCCACGCGGAACAGCATGACCACGGGCATGAGATAGACGAAAGAGGGCAGGGTTTGCAGCGTGTCGATGATGGCACGGGTGACGGTCCAGGCGCGGTCACGGTTGGCCACCGCGATGCCGATGGGCACGCCGATGGCCATGGCGATCAGGCTGGCGATGCCGCAGAGATAGACGGTGATCATCGCCTTTTCCCATTGGCCGGTGGCGGCGATAAGAAACGACAGGCCGGCGCAAAGCGCCCCCAGCCGCCAGCCGCCCAGCCGCCAGCCCGCAAGGCCCAGCAACGCCACGACGGCGACCCAGGGCAGGGACAGCATGAAGCGTTTGACCGGGATCAAGAGGCCCAGAAGGATGGCGTTCTTGATCGCCTCCAGCGTGTCAAAAAAGGTGATGTTGATCCATTCCACCGCCGCCGCCCAGAAGGCGCTGGTCGAAAGGCGGGCGGCATCGGGATAGGTTTGCAGGGCGGGAAAGAGCCTGGCCAACAGGACCGACAGCAGGATGATGCCAAGGGCGGCGGCGATAAAGGGATGGCGCTGGATCAGGTTGCCCTGTCGCAATTCGGCGCCGGCTGCGGCGGGCAAGCGCCTGTGACAGCCGGTCCAGCGTGATGGCAAGGGCCACGATGGCAAGGCCCGCCTCTAGCCCGGTGCCGAAATCCAGCCGCCGAGGGCGTTCAGCACCACAAAGCCCAAGGCCGCCCGCACCGATCATCGAGGCGATGATCACCATGTTCAGCGATTGCATGATGACCTGGTTGACGCCCACCATCAGCGGTTCGCGCGCCGAGGGCACCAGCACCCGCCATGTCATCTGGCGTGGCGTGCAGCCGACCATGCGGCCAAGGTCGTGCACCTCATCCGGCACGCGGTGCAGGGCGAGGGTGGTGATCCGCGTCATCGGCGGCATGGCGAAGATCAGGGTGGCGACGATGGCCGAGGTGGGGCCAAAGCCGAAGAGGATCAGGATCGGGACCAGGTAGGCAAAGACCGGCATGGTTTGCATCAGGTCCAGCACCGGTTTCAGCGCCCGGTCGAGCCAAGGGGTTTTCCAGGCTGCAAGGCCAAGGGCAAAGCCGCCTGCCACGGCCAACGGCACCGCCACGATGATGGACGCGAGCGTATCCATCGCGCTTTGCCATTGGCCGAAGACCGCGATGAACCCCATGCAGATGACCGTCGGTGAGCGCCAGCGAAGCACCGCCGGCATAAAAGCCCAGCAGCGCGAACAGGCCGAGGACGGCGATCCAGGGCAGCGGTGGCCAAAGCTGCATCGCGCTGGACCCTTCGCCGGACAAAAGGCCGGTGGACAGGATCGACAGGACGGCGGAATAGGGCTGTTCGATCAGGGCGGCGACAAAGCGGGTGACATCGGAAAAGGCGATGGGGCCGATGGCGGCGTCCTTGACCAGCCAGTCGATCGCGCCGCCGATCCAGCGGGCGGCAGGGATTTGCCAGGCCTTCGGATATTCAAAGGCAAACGGGGCCAGCGTCTGCCCCCACAGCCAGAGGATCGCGGCCAGCGACAGGGCCGCGCCCCAGATCAGGCTGGGGCGGGGGGACAGGGTTTCCGGGGCGGAGAGCGCGGTCATCCCGCGCCGCCAAGGATAAGCTGGATCACGTCATCGCGGCGCAGGCTGCCGATGATCTGGCCACTGTCATCGGTGACGGCCAGCACATCATGGCCCTTCAGAAAGGCGGTGCCCGCCTCGGCCACGGTGGCGCGGGCGGCGATGCCTGGCGCGTCGGCAGGGGGCGGTTCGGGTTGGGCAAGCGAGGCCACGCGGACGGCCTTGGCCTTTGGCACGGCGCGGGTGAATTCGCGCACGTAATCGGTGGCCGGATGCAGGACCAGGTCTTCGGGCGTGCCGATCTGTTCGATCACCCCGTCCTTCATGATGGCGATGCGGTCGGCCAGACGGATGGCTTCGTCGAAATCATGGGTGATGAAGACGATGGTCTTGCGCAGCGCGGTTTGCAGGCGGAGGAATTCATCCTGCAATTCCCGGCGGATCAGCGGATCAAGGGCCGAGAAGGGTTCATCCAGAAACCAAAGCTCCGGCTCTACCGCCAGCGACCGGGCGATGCCCACGCGCTGTTGCTGGCCGCCGGACAACTGGCGCGGATAGCTGGTTTCGCGCCCGGCAAGGCCCACCAGACCGATGATGTCGCGGGCGCGCGCTTCGCGGGTGCGGCGGTCGGTTCCCTGCACCTCGAGCGGGAAGGCCACGTTTTCCAGCACGGTCAGATGCGGCAGAAGGGCGAAGTGTTGAAAGACCATGCCCATCTTGTGGCGGCGGATTTCGATCATTTCGGCATCGGAGGCGGCAAGCAGGTTCTGGCCGTTGAACAGAATCTCGCCCGCCGTGGGTTCGATCAGGCGCGACAGGCAGCGCACAAGGGTGGACTTGCCCGAACCCGACAGCCCCATGATCACGAAAATCTCGCCCTGCCGGACGGACAGGTTCACGGCGCGCACGGCGGGGACAAGGCCCGCCGCGATCAGGCGTTCCGACGACGGGATCGGTGCCCAGCGAGGCCAACGCCTCGGCCGCGCGGGTGCCAAACACTTTCCAGACGTTGCGGCAGACCAGTTTTTCGGGGGCTTCGGCGAATGCGGGGATATGGTCATGCGAAGGGGGGCCGTCTGTCGGGGCGTGGCAAAGCGGGGCGGCACGATCAAGCCGCCCCCTGATTGTTCAGTGGTCGCAGGGTTACTGCGCGATCCACGCGCTCCAGCGTGCCTCATTCGCGGCCATCCAGTCGGCGACGACGGCGTCGATGGCTTTGCCGTTCAGGTCCACCTCGGTGATCATCAGGCCCATTTCCTTGTTGTCCAAGGTGAAGGCCTGAATGGCCTTGTGCGCGCCGGGCCATTTGTCCTTTAGCCCGACCCAGCCGGCCTTCCAGATTTCGCCAAAGGGTTTGCCGCAGTCATAGGCGGCGTCGGGGTTCAGGCCGACGGAAGGATCGGTGTAGCATTCGGCGGTGTAGGGCGGGAATTCGACGAATTCGCCTTCGAATTTCGCCGGTGCCCAGTGCGGATCATAGATCCACAGGATGATCGGCGCCTTGCGCTGATAGGCGCTTTCCAGTTCGGCAAACAGGGCCGCGTCGGTGCCGGCATGGATCACCTCGAACGGCAGGTCGAGCGCGGCGATACGTTCCTCATCATACCCGCCCCAGGTGACGGGGCCGCCCAGATAGCGGCCCTTGGGGGCGGTTTCGGCGGTGGAAAACGCCTCGGCGCAGGCGGGTTCCTTCAGCGCTTCCCAATTGGGCAGGCCGGGGCATTGTTCCTTCATGTAGATGGGATACCACCATTCTTCCTTGGCCTGCATGCCGGTGGGGCCGAACACTTCGATGTTGCCGGTGGCGACAGAGGCATCCAGCGCGTCGCGCGCCGTGGTGTCCCACAGTTCCATCGCGACATGCAGATCGCCGGATTCAAGGCCGGGGAATTGTGCCAGGTAATCGGCCTGCACGTATTCGACGGTATAGCCCGCCTTTTTCAGCACCTCGCCCATAAGCTGGGTGGTGATCAACTGACCGGTCCAGTCATGCAGGGTCAGCTTGATCGGGTCTGTGGATTCCTGTGCCATCGCGGCAAGGGCAGAGCTGGTGGCAATAAGGGCTGCAAGGCCGAACGGGCGAAGACCGGTAAGGAACGGGATGGAACGGCGCATCGTGAACTCCCTGGGCTTGTTTTTGGGCAGATGTCCGGGCGGCGGGGCCGTGCGGGCATGTCTACCGGGTCAGGTTACGCGCAGGGGTTGGGAAGCTGTCAAATGGAATCTGGCCGGGTTCCGGACTTTGCCGGATGCTGGCTTATCGTGCCGTGGGCCGAATTCGTTGCGCCCGATCGGCGGCGGCGCGGTAAACGGCGCGCCGCCGCCAGTGTGTCAGACCGCCACGGCGACCTTGCCCAGAGGGCGCGAACAGCAGGCCAGGATGTAGCCATCCGCGATATCGTCATCGGTGATGCCGCCGTTATGCACCATATGCACATCGCCCGACAGTTTGCGCACCTTGCAGGTGCCGCACAGGCCAAAGGTGCAGCCGGAGGGGATATTCAGGCCGCTGGATTTCGCCACGGCCAGAACGGTGTCGGTTTCCGTGCAGGCGGTGGTGATGCCGGATGTGGCAAAGGTGATCTGCGCGGCGGCATCGGCATCGGGGGTGATGTCGTCATGGGTGGGGGCTTCGGCCTCGGTTCCCACGGGGGCCTGAAAACTTTCCTGATGGTAGTTGTTCATATCAAAGCCAAGCGCCGCCAGCATTTCGCGCACAGCCCGCATGAACGGTTCGGGGCCGCAGCAGAATACCGCGCGTTCAAGGTAATCGGGGGCCATCAGGCCCAGCATGATCTGGGACAGGCGACCGTGATAGCCGTGCCAGACCCGGAACGCATCGGGTTCTTCGACGGTGAAGCGCAGTTGCAGGCCCGGCACGCGGTTGGCGAATTGTTCCAGCCGTTCGCGGAAGATGATGTCGGACGGGCGGCGCGCGGCGTGAACGAACACGATGTCGGGCATTTCGCCGGAATCCCAGGCCCATGTCGTCATCGACATCATGGGGGTGATGCCGGAGCCGGCTGAGATGAAAAGGTATTTCCGCGCCGGATGGCGGTGAAAGCTGAAGATGCCCGAGGGGCCAAAGGCGCGCAAGCGCATGCCGGGTTTCAGGTGATCCAGCATCCAGCGCGTGCCGATGCTGCCCGGTTGCGCCTTGACCGTGATCGAGATGGACAGCGGGCGTGAGGGGCTGGACGAGATGGTATAGGTGCGCTGCACCGCGCCGCCGGGAACGGGCAGATCAAGCGTCAGGAACTGACCCGGTTGGTAATCGAACCACGCGCCCGACGGCGCGCGGAAGGTGAAGGTGGCAACGTCATCCGTTTCCGGCACGATCATCGCGCATTCCAGCGGTTCGTCATCGCGCCACGCTGCGCCGGATCCGATGCGGGTGAGGGCTGTCATGGGGTTACTCCGCAGCTTGGGCGTGCAGGGGGGAGAGGCGGTCGGTCATCAGGCCGACATACCAGTCGACGAACTGGATGACGCCTTCCTCTTGCAGGGTGGAATAGGGACCGGGCTCATAGGCGGGCGACAGGATGCCCTTCTGGTTTTCCTCGACCACCTGACGGTCTTCGTCATTGGTGGCCATCCAGACCGTGGTCAGGTTTTGCAGATCGTAATCCACGCCTTCCACGGCATCCTTGTGGACGAGCCATGTCGTCGTCACCTCGGTTTCCGTGGCGGAGATGGGCAGAACGCGAAAGACGATGGCGTGATCGCCGAGGAAATGGTTCCAGGTGTTGGGGTAGTGGTAGAACAAGAGGCTGCCCGCATCGTTGAAGGGCATGGTTCCCATCCGGCGGGCAACGGCGGCCTTGGTGTCCATCGTGTAGCTTTCGGCGTTGTTCAGCAGCGGGATGCGCGCCAGCCGCCATTGCATCTGCGGATGATGGACAAAGCGTGACGGCAGGCCCGCCGCTTCGCAGCGCGCCCAGTGATCCATGATGTCAGGGCTGGCCTTGTCAGGGCCTTCCATCGCGGTCATGCGCGGGTTGTCGGAATAGGTGCGGCAGAGCGATGGGTGCGATCCGCCGCAGTGATAGCATTCGCGGTTGTTTTCGATCACCAGTTTCCAGTTGCCCTTTTCGACGATGGTCGAGGTATGGGCGACCTTGGCCTCTTTCAGGCCGGATGGGGCGAGATAGGTCATCAGATGTTTGGCCAGATCGGCAATCGGTGGCGGCACCTGCGCAAGGCACAGGAACACCATCCCGCCCAGATCGACGCAATGAACCTTTTTCAATCCATGCGCGGCGGGATCAAAGCCGTCTTGCATGTCGCGGGCATAGGCGAGTTTGCCGTCAAGTTCATAAGTCCATTGGTGATAAGGGCAGACGAGTTTGGGCGTGGTGCCCGTGTCCTTGGCGCAAAGCCGCTGGCCCCGGT
>CAWAPA010000075.1:0-27151 GCA_963783595.1 uncultured Alphaproteobacteria bacterium
AATCTATAAGTTCAATGCAGTAAGAGCTGATAAAATTGGTGATGAATTTAAAGTGAATTTTATTATTAAGGCTGGAGGTAACGAATATCAATTAATACAAGATGCTTTTAACACAAATTGTAAATACATTTTACCACTAAATTTCCCTGATGCATATGATGTAGAAGATCCATTCGATGCTGAAATTGTATCTTTAAATGATTTGAAACACTGGGAAATGGCGCCTTCTAATCCAGCTGCATTTGCTGAAATGAATATTCCTTTTGCATTAAGCACAAGCGATTTGAAAGACAAAAAAGTTTTCTTAAAAAATCTTCGTAAAGCCATTGCTTACTCACTGAGCGAAAAAATGCTTTAAAAGCACTTACCTTTACCCCTGCCTTAATGCTTGGCATGACAGATAAAATTGGGTCATTGAAAAAAGGGATGTTGGCAAATTTTATTATCACAAGTAAAAATATTTTCGAAGATGGCGCTTTGATTCAAGAAAATTGGGTGAATGGTGAGCAATTCAAATACAGTGATATAAACGTAGTTGACATTAGAGCTAAATACACTTCCGCACGGCAATTGCATGCCCTGTGGGCGCCCCGCGCACTGTCGGATCGGTGGTAAAGGAATACTGCGTTTTCGCGGACCAGATCGGCACATGGTAACCCGCCGCCTCCCATGTTCAACTGATCGCGGATAGCCTTGTCTCGGTATCATTTATCTCGCGCTAATAAATCCGCTTGGCGATAAGTTTCGATCTTTTTGAGACCGCCCATGTCATCGGGATAAAGCGGCGCGAAATTCGACGGCCCTTCGGCCAGTTGCACAACCTTGTGCGCCAGTTCTTCAATCCCCGCCGACCCATGCGCCAAGTGCTTGCACAATGGTCGGGGCCCCTGTCTTTGGCGACATAGGCCTTCACGGCGGCCACTTCGGCGTCGGAATCGCCGCTGAAGAAATGGTCGATCGCGACCACGAGACTGACCGCCAAAGCCTTTGACGCTTCGCGATATGGCGGCCAAGGTTCGGGCAGCCTTTCTTGACCGCCTCCACGTTCTCCGGCCCCAAGATCGGCCTTCGCCACGCCGCCGTTCATCTTCAGTTGCGCCACCATCACGGCGGCAATGGCTTTAGCCCCGCCTTGCGGCACTTGACGTCCTTAAAGAATTTTTCTGCCCCAGAAGGCCTTGGGCCCCGAACCCGTCCTCCGTCAGTTACCACACAATCGCCCAGCTTCAGCGCGGCTTGGTGGCAATCACCGAATCGCAACGATGACGCGATATTGGCGAGCGGCCCGCCATGCACGAAGGCGAACTTATTCAACGTCTGCACCTTCGGGCCGCTGATCGCGTCTTTCAACAGCGCCGATCGCGCCATCGGCCTTGATGTCGCGCGCATAGATCGCCTTTTTTCGCGCGTGTAGGCCACCACAATATCGCCCAGACGCTTTTGCAGATCGTCCAGATCATTTCGACAGGCACAAGATCGCCATCACCTCGGACGCGACCGTGATGTCAAAAACCCGGTCTGGCGCGGAAAACCGTTTGAAAACACCACGATATCGCGCAGCGCGCGGTCGTTCATGTCCATCCACCGCCTATATATTCCGCGTTCGTCGATATCAAGGCTGTTGCCCCAATAGATATGGTTATCAATCATCGCCAAAGTAGGTTATGCGCCGATGTGATCGCGTGGCAGTGCAAATGTAGGGTCCATTTCCTCCATTGGCACCACTTGGGCATATCCACCACCTGCAGCCCCGCCCTTCATCCCGAAATTTGGGCCAAAGGCCTCGCGGATGCAATATCACCGCCTTCTTCCCGATGCGGTTCAGACCGTCGCCCAGACCACGTTGTCGTCGTCTTACCCTCACCCGCCGGGTCGGGTTGATTACGAAGAAGTTTGGCCAGTTCTCTGCCGACAGCGATTTGATGATGTGCGATTTTGCTTGTCATGGCCGTAGGCAAATGTTCGGACGGGATACCAAGCTCGGCCCGAATCTCCATGATCGGCTTTTTTTTGGCTTTGCGGCCATTTTGATTGGCTTGACGGCCATGGCATAACTCGGTGATGCTATACGGGGGATCGGGCCATTGCGGGGGTTGCGACACGAATACCCCCAAATGCGCCTCGCGGGGCCGTTTCCGATGGGAAACGGACCCTTGTTTTCGTGGCAAATGCGGGTGCGCGCTTCTGCCAGATGCGCCCAGGGACCCTGATCAGGCACATGCAGCGTGACGCGCTATGCCCACGCGCACAGATCCTAGGCGGCTACCCTCCCCAGCAGACTTGAATGCGGCATCGAGGCCCGCCATCCGGGGCACGGTGCCGCGTTCAAGTCGGCGGCACGCGGGCGGCGCGGGGTCACGGCCTGGGTGGAGCGGGAGGGTCTGCTGCGCGTGGGCATGACGGTCACGCTGCATGTGCCCGATCAGCGGGTCTGGGCGCATCTGGCAGAAGCGCGCCGCAGTTAGCCCGCATTTCCACGAAAACAAGGGTCCGTTTCCCATCGGAAACGGCGCGAGGCGCATTTGGGGGGATTCGTGTCGCAAACCCCCCTCGCAATGGCCCGATCCCCCGGTATCACGTCGCAAACATCCCCCGGAGACATGCCATGGCCGTCAAGACCGATATCGAAATCGCCCGCGAAGCCAAGAAAAAGCCGATCATGGAGATTGGGGCCAAGCTTGGTATCCCGTCCGAACATTTGCTGCCCTACGGCCATGACAAGGCCAAGATCGGGCAGGAGTTCATCAAATCGCTGTCGGGCAAGAAGGACGGCAAGCTGATCTTGGTGACTGCAATCAACCCGACCCCGGCGGGTGAGGGTAAGACGACGACAACGGTGGGTCTGGGCGACGGTCTGAACCGCATCGGGAAGAAGGCGGTGATCTGCATCCGCGAGGCGAGCCTTGGCCCAAACTTCGGGATGAAGGGCGGGGCTGCAGGTGGTGGATATGCCCAAGTGGTGCCAATGGAGGAAATGAACCTGCATTTCACAGGGGATTTCCACGCGATCACATCGGCGCATAACCTGCTTTCGGCGATGATTGACAACCATATCTATTGGGGCAACAGCCTTGATATCGACGAACGCCGGATCGTCTGGCGGCGCGTGATGGACATGAACGACCGCGCGCTGCGCGATATCGTGGTGTCGCTGGGCGGGGTTTCCAACGGTTTTCCGCGCCAGACCGGGTTTGACATCACGGTCGCATCCGAGGTGATGGCGATTCTGTGCCTGTCGAATGATCTGGACGATCTGCAAAAGCGTCTGGGCGATATTGTGGTGGCCTACACGCGCGAGAAAAAGGCGATCTATGCGCGCGACATCAAGGCCGATGGCGCGATGACGGTGCTGTTGAAAGACGCGATGCAGCCGAACCTGGTGCAGACGCTGGAGAATAACCCGGCCTTCGTGCATGGCGGGCCGTTCGCCAATATCGCGCATGGCTGCAATTCGGTGATTGCCACCAAGACCGCGCTGAAGCTGGGCGAATATGTGGTGACGGAAGCAGGTTTCGGGGCCGACCTTGGGGCAGAAAAGTTCTTTGACATCAAGTGCCGCAAGGCGGGGCTGAAGCCATCTGCCGCCGTGATCGTGGCCACGGTGCGCGCAATGAAGATGAACGGCGGCGTGGCGAAGGCCGATCTTGGGGCCGAGAACGTGGAGGCGGTCAAGAAAGGCTGCCCGAACCTTGGCCGCCATATTGCCAACGTCAAAGGCTTTGGTGTGCCGGTTGTGGTCGCGATCAACCATTTCTTCAGCGATACCGATGCCGAAGTGGCCGCCGTGAAGGCCTATGTCGCCGAGCAGGGGGCCGAAGCCATTCTGTGCAAGCATTGGGCGCATGGATCGGCAGGGATCGAGGAGTTGGCGCACAAGGTCGTCAGTCTGGCCGAAGGGCCGTCAAACTTTGCGCCGCTGTATCCCGATGACCTGGCGCTGTTCAAGAAGATCGAAACTATCGCCAAACGGATTTATCACGCCGATGAAGTGATTGCCGACAAGGCGATCCGCGATCAGTTGAAGACATGGGAGGCGGCGGGTTACGGCCATCTGCCGATCTGCATCGCGAAAACGCAGTATTCCTTTACCACCGACCCGACAGTGCGCGGGGCGCCCACGGGCCATACGATCCCCGTGCGGGAAGTGCGGCTTTCGGCAGGTGCCGGGTTCATTGTCGCGATCTGTGGTGAGATCATGACGATGCCGGGCCTGCCCAAGGTGCCGTCGGCGGAGGTGATCCGGCTGAACGATCTTGGGTTTGTCGAGGGGCTGTTCTGACGTTGAATTGGGCCCATCTGTTGTCTTGGCCCCCCGGTCTGTTAAATCGGGGACAAGATGATGGAGACGCGCATGAAAGCACCGAAAGACTGCACCACGATGGCCGATATCCGCGCGGGGATCGACGCGCTTGATGAACAGCTTGTGCGGCTGTTTGCGGAACGGGCGGGCTATATCGACCGGGCGGGCGAGATCAAGGCGGTGGTCGATCTGCCCGCGCGGATTGATGCGCGGGTCGAGGAAGTGGTGCGCAATGTGCGCCGCCATGCGGAGGTTTACGGGCTGCCGCCGGACCTTGTGGAAAAGCTGTGGCGGCGGTTGATCGACTGGTCCATTGCGCGCGAGGAAAGCCGCCTTGGGCCGGATAGTTTGCGGAAGGGCTGAGGCGTGACGCATCACGGACGGCCTGGCGGGCGGGGGCTGGAGTTGTTGGTGCTTTTACTTTTGGTGGGTGCCACAGTGGCACTCATTATGGGAGCGGTGGCAGTCGTCGCATGGCTATCCGCAGGCGGATCAGGTGCGGCAATTGCATTGGGGTTGCTTCTATCGGCTCCGCTTTGGCGCGCATTTCTGCGCTACTACAAATACGAGGCTCATAGTCTGAAGCCGATTACCAAGAAGGACGACCCAGAATGACGACCATCATCGACGGCAAGGCCTTTGCGGCGCGGGTGCGGGGGCAGGTGCAAGAGCATGTGGCGCGGCTGCGCGAGGAGCACGGGTTGCAGCCGGGGCTGGCGGTGGTGCTGGTGGGCGAGGATCCGGCGTCACAGGTGTATGTACGGAACAAGCATGCCTCGACCGTTGAGGTGGGGATGGCATCGTTCGAGCATCGGCTGGCGGCGGATACGGGCGAGGCTGATCTGCTGGCGCTGGTGCGGCGGTTAAATGCGGACCCGGCGGTGCATGGGATTCTGGTGCAGCTGCCGCTGCCCGGCCATCTGAATTCGGAATTGATCATCAACACGATTGATCCGGCCAAGGATGTGGACGGGTTTCATATTTCGAACGTCGGGCTGCTGGGGACGGGGCAGAAAAGCATGGTGCCGTGCACGCCCTTGGGCTGCCTGATGATGCTGCGCGATCATCATGGATCACTGTCGGGGATGAATGCGGTGGTGGTGGGGCGGTCCAACATCGTGGGCAAGCCGATGGCGCAACTGCTGCTGGGCGATAGCTGTACGGTGACGATTGCGCATTCGCGCACGAAGGATCTGGCGGCGGTATGCAGGGCTGCGGATATTCTGGTGGCGGCTGTGGGAAGGCCTGAGATGATTACGGGCGATTACGTGAAACCGGGGGCGACGGTGATTGATGTCGGCATCAACCGCATTGAACGCGATGGCAAGACGCGGCTGGTGGGGGATGTGGAGTTTGCATCGGCTGCGGCGGTGGCGGGGGCGATCACGCCGGTGCCGGGTGGGGTGGGGCCGATGACGATTGCCTGCCTGCTGGCCAATACGCTGACGGCGTGCTGCCGGGCGAACGGGTTGGCGGAGCCGGAGGGTTTGACGGCGTGAATTGACGGCTGTCAATTTCCAACATTTATGATATATATCAGTGGCTTGGTATTTTTTCGCTGATCTGCGTTAACGATTCTGAAATATTACGTGATCGGGTTGCGTCTGCGCGGCCCCCCCCCACCCCATCCCTCCCCCACGAGGGGGGAGGGGGGTACAAGACTGGATGGGGCGCGATTGGGGGTATGGTTCAGCGCAAGGCGAAGGGGCGGGTGTTGGGTTTCGGGGCGGTGCGGGGCATGGGGCAGGGGATGGTTTTTGCCCCCGTCAGCACCGCAATCGCGTCTGCGGCCATCAGCCCGGACAGCGCCTGATCGTCGCAGTAAAGCCCGCCCGTATAGGCCCCGTAGGCGGGCATGATGATGCGCTGTGCGTCGATCAGGAAACAGGGGCGCGATGTTCCGCCAAGGCGGGCCTTGGGGTGGTAGTGGCCCGAGATTTCAGGTGTCTGGACGGATGCGATATGGCGGCAGGTGATGGGGCCGAGGGCAACCGCGCCGCGGTGGCTGCCGCCAAGTGCGTGGGCGCCGGCGTCGTGGTTGCCTTCCACCCATGTCCAGTCGCGACCGGCCATCAGGCGGGCGAGGGTCATCAGATCGGCGTCGTCCAGGGTGGTGACGGCGGCCAGATCATCGAAGGAATCGCCCAAGGCAATCAATGATCGGGCGGCGGTGCGGTCCAGATCATCGGACAGGCGGGTGAGCGTTTCGCGGGTTTCATAGGGCGGCAGCGAGCGCGCCGCCGCGCCGGGCGAGGCGTTCGGATTTCCCCAAGTGCAGGTCGCTGACAACCAGCACGCCGCGGTCGGCGGCATAGAGCGCACCGGTGGGCAGCGCGACAAGGGGCAGACCTGCGAGGGTGAAGGCGTAACCGTTCATGGCTTGTTCTTGCCGGGTTTCGGGTGGGTGTGCAAGATGCGGCATGGTGCGAGGGGGGAGGGCGGATGCCCCCACCCCCGGCCCCTCCCCACAAAGGGGGAGGGGAGGTGCCTAGTTGCCGACGCGATCGCGCGCGTGTCAGGCCAGCCCCGCCACCTGCATCAGCCGCTCTGCCGCATCGGCCAGCATGCGTTCGCGCCCCTGCCCTTGCACGGGCATGCGACCGGGTTCCAGAAACAGGGGGGCGGCGAGGGGCGTCACGCGGGGCAGGCGGACGCAGTCGATGCGGCCTGCGACGCGGGTGAACATTTCCTCGACCCGGCCAAAGTCGATCATGCCGCGATCGGCCTCTTCGCGGGTGATCTGCAGCATCAGGTGGGCGGGGTCGTATTTCAGCAGCGTGTCATAGAGGATATCGGATGAGAACGTTGCCTGCCGCCCGGATTTGCGGCGGCCCTGATGCGACCGTTCGATCAGGCCCGCGATGATGGCCGCGCCGCGAAAGGTGCGTTTCATCACCATGTTGCCGGCAAGCCAACCTTCGAGCCCGTCGCGCATTTTGCCGATGTCGAACAGCGGCAGGGGGTCGGTCACGGCATCAAGGCCCCAGATCAGCGTGGCGTAATCGGTGCAGACGAAACCAAGGGGGCAAGGCCCGCCTCCTCCATCTGTTTGGTCAGCAAAAGGCCGAGGGTCTGCTGGCCGTTGCGGCCCGCAAAGCCGTAGATGCACAGATGTTCGCGCCCGTCATGCGGGAAGCTTTCGACCAGCAGGCGGTCATGTTCGGGCAGGCGCGAGACATCGCGTTGCAGGGACAGCCACTGCGCGGTGTGGGCGGGCAGGTCGGGCCATGCGGGTTGCTGGAACATATCCAGAATGCGGTGGGTCAGCAGGGTGGAAGTGGCGAATTTGGTGCCGTTGAAGGTGGCGACTTTCGGTTCGCGGCCCGGTGTGCGCGTCACCTCCACCGTCATTTCGCGCAAACCTTCGTAGCGCACGACCTCGCCCCCGATCAGGAAGGTATCGCCGGGGGTGAGGGTGGCGGCGAAGGTTTCCTCGACCTCGCCCAGGGGGGTGCCGCCAAAGCGGTTTTTCAGGCGGACCTTCAGGGTTTCGATGTCGATGATGGTGCCAAGGTTCTGGCGGATGACGGCGGCGGCGCGGGGGTCGCGCAGCGTCCATCTGCCATCCCGGAGCATGAGGCGTTGCCAGCGATCATAGGCGCGCAGGGCATAGCCGCCGGTGGCGACAAAATCGAGGCAAGCGTCGAATTGGGGTTTTGTGAGGGTGGCGTAGGGGCCTGCGGTGGTGATTTCCGCGTATAGCGATCGGCGTCGAATGGCCCGGCGCAGGCGGTGGCGAGGATGTGCTGGCAGAGCACGTCGCGGGGGCCGGGGCCGCGGGGTTCGCCGTCAAGGGCGTGGTCTTTGACGGCTTGTAGTGCTGCCTGACATTCGACGACCTCGAACCGGTTGGCGGGGATCAGGATGGCCTTTGACGGCGCGTTGTAGCGGTGGTTAGCGCGGCCGATGCGCTGGACGAGGCGTTTGACGTTTTTGGGTGCGCCGACCTGAATGACCAGATCGACATCGCCCCAGTCGATGCCGAGGTCGAGTGACCCGGTGCAGACGATGGCGCGCAAGTGTCCGGCGACCATGGCGGATTCGACGCGTTCGCGTTGTTCGCGCGACAGGCTGCCGTGGTGGATGCCGATGGGCAGGTCGCCCGTGTTGGCGAGCCAGAGGTCGCGGAAGAACAGCTCGGCCTGCGCGCGGGTGTTGTGAAAGATGAGGGTGGTGTTGTGGGCTTTCACAAGGGCCAGCACGTCAGGGATGGCATAGCGGCCACCGCCACCCGCCCAAGGGGGGGGCGTGTCGGTGACGAGCATGGTGATATCGGGGTCGGGGCCGGGGTCGGCGATGAGGATGCGCGTGTCTTTTGCGAGGAAGCGGGCGAGGGCGGGGGGGTCCTCCACCGTGGCAGACAGGCCGACGCGGCGGAGGGCGGGGTGCATGGTTTGCAGGCGGGCGAGGTTGAGCATGAGCTGGTCGCCGCGTTTGGATTCGGCCAGCGCGTGAATTTCATCGACGATCACGCGTTGCAGGCCCTGGAAGATACGGGGGGCGTCTTCGTAGGTGAGGAGAAGCGCGAGGGATTCCGGCGTGGTCAGCAGGATATGGGGTGGATCGGCGCGTTGCTTGCGGCGCTGGGTGTAGGTTGTGTCGCCGGTGCGATCCTCCACCCGGATGTTCAGGGCGGCCCCTTCGATGGGCGTGCGCAGGTTGCGGCGGATATCGGCGGCAAGCGCCTTGAGCGGCGAGATGTACAAAGTGTGCAAGCCGGGGGCGGGTTTGGGGCCGAGTTCAGCGAGGGTTGGCAGGAAACCGGCAAGTGTCTTGCCGCCGCCCGTGGGCGCGATGAGCAGGGTCGCGCCGTCATTCGCCCGTGCGAGCATGTCCAACTGGTGCGGGTGCAGCGACCAGCCTTTGGCGGCGAACCATGTGGTGAGGGTAGGGGGCAGGATCATGGCTGGCAATGTAGGATGGCGCGGTTCTGCGCGCCAGCGCAGGTTCGCCCATCCGTGCGATGAAGGGGCGACGGGCAAACCCGCGCGGGGCACGCGGAACTGCCCATCCTACGACCGGATTCCGCTTGCGGGGTGTCGGGGGCGGGATTATGCGGGATGGCATGAAACTCCTTTTTCTTGGCGATGTAATGGGTCGGACGGGCCGGACGGCGGTGGCGGAGCGGCTGCCGAAGTTGCGGGTTGATTGGGGTCTCGATTTCGTGGTGGTCAATGGCGAGAACGCATCTGCGGGCGCCGGGCTGACGGGGGATCACGCGAAGCTGTTGCTGGATGCGGGCGCCGATTGTGTGACGCTGGGCGATCATGCGTTTGACCAGAAGGATATGGCGAGTTTCATCGAGGGCGAGCCGCGGATCATCCGGCCGATCAACTTTTCCAAGGTGGCACCGGGGCGGGGCGCGCGGGTGTTTACGGCGACGCAGGGGCGCAAGGTTCTGGTGGCGCAGGTGCTGGGGCAGGTGTTCATGAAGCGGCCCTTTGATGACCCGTTTTCGGCCATTGAAACCGTGCTGAAGACCAATCCGCTTGGCGGGTGCGGTGCAGGCGGCGATTGTCGATGTGCATGCAGAGGCCACGTCCGAGAAAATGGCGATGGGGCATTGGTGCGATGGGCAGGCAAGCCTGGTCGTCGGCACGCATACCCATGTGCCGACGGGGGATGCGCAGATTCTGGACAAGGGGACGGCTTACCTCACCGATGCCGGGATGTGCGGCGATTACAATTCGGTCATCGGGATGGAGAAGATGGAGCCGTTGCGGCGGTTCATCACGGGGATGCCGAAGGCGCGGTTCGAGCCGGCGGAGGGGGATGCGACCCTTTCGGGCGTCTATGTGGAAACCGATGACAAGACGGGCAAAGCCTTGCGCGTGCGGATGATCCGGGTCGGCGGGCGGCTGGAGCAAGCGCATCCATGAACGACCGCCTTCTGTTTGTCGGCACCTTGTGCGTCCTTGGCGTGGGCTGGGGGGCGACGCAGCCCTTGGGCAAAATCGCCACGCAAAGCGGGCATCAGCCGTTCGGATTGATCTTCTGGCAACTGGTGATCTGTTCCATTGTGCTGGGTGCGCTGTCCTTGCCGCGTGGCAAGGGGCTGGTGCTGCGACGCGATGCGATGGTGTTTTATGTCGTGGTGGCGTTGCTGGGCACGATCATTCCGAACTTTACCTTCTATCTGTCGGTGCGGCATCTGCCTGCCGGGATCATGTCGATCATCATTTCGACCGTGCCGATGATTGCCTTTGTGGTTGCGCTGTCATTGCGGATGGACCGTTTTACCCTGTCGCGCGCTGGCGGGCTGGGATTGGGGTTACTGGGCGTTGGGCTGATCGCGCTGCCGGGGGGCAGTTTGCCACAGGCGGCGATGGCGGCGTTTCTGCCGATTGCGCTGATCGGACCGCTGTTTTACGCACTGGAGGCGACCTATGTCGCGCGGCGCGGCACGGCGGGGCTGGATGCGATTCAGGCGATGTTTGGTGCGTCGGTGGTGGGGGCGGTGATCTGTCTGCCGATTGCGTTAGGGTCGGGGCAGTATTTCAGCCCGTTCGATGCGCCGTGGGGGCGGTCGGAATGGGCGCTGATCACATCATCGAGCATTCATGCAGTCGTCTACGCGGCCTATGTGTGGCTGGCCGCGCGGGCGGGATCGGTGTTTGCCGCACAATGTTCCTATCTGGTGACGGCAACGGGTGTTTTCTGGGCAATGGCCTTGCTGGGTGAACGGTTTTCGCCATGGGTCTGGCTTGCCCTTGTGGTGATGCTGTCGGGTGTGGCATTGGTGCAGCCGCGCCGCCGGGGCGAGACGGCTGCAACCGGCTGAGCCATAACGACAGGGATCAGGACATGTTCGGCTTCGAACTTTCGATGGACTTGCAGCCCTATGTGGCGCTGGCCATTCTGGTTGTGATGTTCGTTTTTTTCGTGCGGGAAACCTATCCTGTTGAGGTGACGGCGATTGGCGGGGCGGCTGTGATGTTCGTCCTTGGCATTCTGCCCGAGGAGGGGTTGATCAAGTCGCTGTCGAACGCGGCCCCCTGGACGATTGCGGCGATGTTCATCATCGCGGGCGCGCTGGTACGCACGGGCGCGCTGGGATGGGCAAGCAACCTTGCGCTGAAGCTGGTGGCGCGGGCGCCGCGGCGGGGGCTGGCGGGGCTTTCGGTGGGCACGGTGGGCCTGTCTGCGTTCATGAACAACACGCCGTTGGTGGTGGTGATGATCCCGGTGTTCATGAAATTGTCGCGGGCGTTGAATGTGTCGCCGTCAAAGCTGCTGATCCCGCTGTCTTATATGACGATCATGGGGGGGACGATCACCCTGATCGGGACATCGACCAATCTGGTGGTGGACGGGGTGGCACGGGACAAGGGGCTGGCGCATTTCGGGATTTTCGAGATTACGCCGCTGGGCCTGTGCTGTGCGGCCATCGGATTGACCTACCTTGCGTTGTTCACGCGGCGCTTGTTGCCGGACCGCGACAGCATGGCCGCGATGCTGACCGACCGCTCGCGGATGAAGTTCTTTACCGAGGTTGCGGTGCCGCAGAGACTCTGCGCTGATCGGGCAGAAGGTGGATGAGGTCGCGCTGTTCAAACGCGACTCCATCCGTGTGGTGGATGTGCTGCGGGGTGATCTGTCGCTGCGCCGGGCGCTGGCCGAGGTTGTGCTGCAGGAAGGCGACCGGGTCGTGCTGCGCACCCCGATGAGCGAGATACTGGACTTGAAAGACCGCAAGGCGATCCGCGATATCGACAAGCTGTCATCGGTGGCGACGAACACGGTGGAGGTGCTGATCACGCCGGGGTGCCACATGATCGGGCGGAGCCTGGGGTCGATGCGGCTGCGGCGGCGGTACGGGGTTTATCCGCTGGCGGTGCATCGCAAGAACCAGAACATCGGGCGGCAGCTGGATGATCTGGTGGTGCAGGTGGGCGATACGCTGCTGCTGGAAGGTGCCCCGGCCGATATTCAACGACTGGCGACCGAGATGGAGATGGTTGATGTCAGCGAGCCGTCAGATCGGGCTTACCGGCGCGGCCGCGCGCCCATTGTGGTGGCGGTTCTGGTGGCGGTAGTGGGGCTGGCGGCGCTGGACGTGGCACCGATCCTGTTTCTGGCGATGATGGGGGTTGCGGTTGTGCTGCTGACGCGGTGCATCGACGCGGACGAGGCGTTCAGCATGGTGGACGGGCGGCTGATGGCGTTGATTTTCGCAATGCTGGCGGTGGGCGCGGGGCTGGATCATTCGGGGGCGGTTGAGACGGTTGTGGGGTTTGCGACACCCTTGATGATCGGCCTGCCGCCGTTTGTGTTGATTTTCATGGTTTACGGGCTTGCGTCGTTTCTGACGGAAATCGTGTCGAACAACGCGGTTGCGGTGATCCTGACGCCGATTGTCATCAGCCTTGCGGCGCAACTGGGTGTTGATCCGCGACCGTTTGTGGTGGCGGTGATGTTCGGGGCGTCCGCGAGTTTTGCGACGCCCATCGGCTATCAGACCAACACGCTGGTGTATGGCCCCGGTGGATACCGGTTCACCGATTTCATCCGGATCGGGCTGCCGTTGAACCTGATCCTGCTTGTCGCGATGAGCTTTCTGATCCCGATCTTCTTTCCGTTCTGACGAAATTGACGGCTGTCAATTTTCAGCTTTATTCAGCAAAATCAAGTCACTAGATTTTTCTGGGGGGCTTGTGTTAACCCTTTTGAAACATTGCGTGATCGGCAAGGTGCGTCTGCCGATATCGCGCGGGGTGGGGTTGCGGGCTGCGGGGGGCTGCGTGTATAGGCGTGCGATCACCTGAATTCAAAGGGAAATGGGTCATGGCAGGCCATTCGAAATGGGCGAATATCCAGCACCGCAAGGGCAAGCAGGACAAGCTGCGGTCAAAGATGTTTTCCAAGCTGGCAAAGGAAATCACGGTCGCGGCCAAGATGGGCATGCCCGATGTGGACATGAACCCGCGTCTGCGGCTGGCGGTGAAGGCCGCAAAGGCGGTGTCGATGCCGAAAGACGTGATCGACCGGGCCATCAAGAAATCCCAGATGGGCGATGGGGCCGATTACACGGAAATCCGCTATGAAGGCTATGGCGCGGGCGGCATTGCGATCATCGTCGAGGCGCTGACCGACAACCTGAACCGCACGGCCAGCAACGTGCGCAGCTATTTCAGCAAGGCCGGCGGCAACCTTGGCACGACGGGTTCGGTCAGCCACAGCTTTGACCGGGTGGGCGAAATCTCATACCCGGCGGCGGCTGGCAGCGCGGATGATGTGATGATGGCCGCACTGGACGCTGGTGCGGATGATGTGGAGTCCGATGAGGATGGCCACTGGATTTACTGCAAGGTCGAGGATCTGGCGACGGTATCGGATGGGCTGGAAAAGTCATTGGGTGAGTCGACGGAAAGCAAGCTGATCTGGAAGCCGCAAACCCTGACGGAAGTTGATCTTGATACGGCGCAAAAGTTGATGCGGCTGATTGATCTGCTGGATGAAGATGACGATGTGCAGACGGTGACGCATAACTTTGACATCCCCGAGGATGTGGCGGCGCTGTTGGAGTGATGTGACGGATTGGGCAGATTGCCCATTCTACATGTCAGCCTCGGACCAGCCCATGGCGGCGAGGTCTGCGGTGCGGAACCGTGCGTCGTCGGCCACGAAAAATTCATCCAGTTGCGGTGGCGGAACGCTGGTGTCTGACAGCATGGCATGGGCCTGGCCACGATGATGCTGGCTGTGCAGGAACAGGTGCATCAGCGTATCGGCCATGGTTTCCACCTGCACCCGGTCGCCCCGGTGAATATGAACGGGGCGCGCAAGGCCTTCCGGCATCAGGCCGAGCACCAGCGACAGCACGCGGGCATCCATTGCTTTTTGGGCGGTGGCGAGGGCTGTGGGGTCAGGAAAGGGTTCGCGGTCGGCAAAGGCGGCATGACCGAGCGTGCCGCCATGCAGGGCGTCGATATAGAACAGATCCACGGTATAGATATGGTTCAGCGTCGCACAGAGGCTGGGGAAAAAGCCCGTGCGCGGGGCCTGCCATTCACCGGGCCCCAAGGCTGCCACCGCGTTTGCAAGGCGGCGGTTGGCCAGCAGGTTGTTGCGGGCAAGCTGGTGGTAGGGGCGCAGCGGGTGTGTCATCGCCCCAGCATCCCGCAGCGGCGGGCAAAGTCAATCTGCAGCAGCGTGTCATTGGGGTGTCATGCACCCGTGCTAAGCGACCATGATCGGGGTCGGCAGAGGCGGAGTGCATCATGCGCGTTGAACGGACAGATACTTTCGGGCCGCCGACAGTGCAGGGAACGGGCCGGTCAGATGTGGTGTTCAGCTATGCCCATCCGGGTCATTCGCGGATGCGGCGTGCCTTGATCCGGGCGGCGGAAATGGCTGCGGGACGCAACCGGCTGGAACGGATTTACCGGCGCTGGCGGGCCGAGTTGCGCGATCCGGCAGAGACGATCTTTACCGCAGGGGTGCGCGCCCTTGATCTGCGGGCCGATGTTATTGCGGGTGATATGGCGCGGCTGCCGCGCACGGGCGGGGTGCTGGTGGTGGCCAATCATCCCTATGGCATTGTGGATGGGTTGCTGATCGGGCATCTGGTGTCATCGCGGCGGCGGGATGTGAAGCTGATGGTCAACAGTCAGTTATGCCAGCCGCCCGAGGCGAAGAATGCATTGCTGCCAGTGGATTTCGGCCATACGGCGGCGGCGCGGCGGGTTTCGGCGGAAACGCGGCGCGCGGCGATCGACTGGCTGGATGCCGGGCATGTGCTGGTGATCTTTCCGGCGGGCGGGGTTTCGACCGCGCCACGCCCGCTTGCCCGGCAGGCAGTGGATGCGACCTGGCATCCGTTTGTGGCACGGCTGGCGGCGCGGCGGGGGGTCTGGACCCTGCCGTTGTTCGTGCATGGGCAGAATTCGCGCCTGTTCCAGATGGCGAGCCATTACAGCTATCCGTTGCGGGTGGCGATGATCTTCCGTGAGACGGTGCGGCGGATCGGGCAAACGGTGCAGGTGACCGTGGGCATGCCGATTGCCTGCGAAGGCATGGACAAGACGGCAATTGCGGGATGGTTGCGGGCGCTGACCTATGACATGGCGGGGCCGGACGGGCCGGGCACAACAGCGACGTTCCAATGGCCAGCGCGGGTGCGCTGGTAAGGCGTCACGGGCCGGGTGGTGGCACCAGCGTCTGTTGGGCCGCCGCGCGGATCGCCGCCGTCAGGGCCACGAGGGCCGGGGCAGCAAGGCGGGTAAATTGCCAGAACAGCGGCACATCGAGTGGGGTTTCAGGCGCGATTTCCACGAGGCTGCCGGTTGCGAGGTGCCCCGACACCAACGGTTCGGGGTTCAGGCTCCAGCCAAGGCCCAGAAGGCAGGCATCGACAAAGGCCTGGCTTGACGCCATGCGGTGGCTGGGAAACGCCGCGCGGCGGGCGTGGCTACCGGTCTGACGCTTGACCCAGTGTTCCTGCAGGCGATCCTGATCCGAGAACGTCAGTGCAGGGGCCTCGGCCAGCGCCTGTGCGGTGGGGCCAGCGGCAAACCATTGGTTCATGTAGGCAGGGGATGCGGTGGCGCGGTAGCGGAGTGCACCCAGCGGCACCGTATCGCAGCCTTGCAACGGGCCTGCATGGCCGGTGATGGCGGCGGCAACCTCGCCGCGTTTCAGCCAATCCTGGCTGACATCCTGATCGTCGATCACCAGATCGAACAGGAAACCGCTGGTGGCGGCGAGGGCCGGGATCACCCATGTGGCAAGGCTGTCGGCGTTGACGGCGATGCGCAGGGTGGCGGGCTTGCGGGACAGGCCGGGCAGGTCATCGGCCAAGGTGCGTTCCAGAAGGGCGATTTCATCATGGTGGCGGATCAGGCGCAGACCCGCATCAGTGGCGGTGCTGGGCGGGCCCCGGCGGATCAGCAGGGTGCCGGTGAATTCCTCCAACGCTTTGATGCGTTGGGAAATGGCGGACGGCGTGACATGCAGGCTTGCAGCCGCCAGATCAAAGCTGCCACGGCGATGGACGGCGGTGAGGGCGGCTAGCTGGGCGGGGTCGAGCATTAGCGAGGCTTATCCGCGTAGAGAAACTTTAACTGGATTAATGCGCCGGAATGCGGGCAGGTCAACCAAAAGTTGGAGGGTCGGATGGCAGAGCGGGACTTGGCGGTGCTTGCGGGTGTTGGCACCGGCGCGCGTGTGATCGCGGCATTGCAGGATTTGTGCAATGTTTGACGCGATTCTACATGGGTATCTGGTCGCGATCAGCCTGATTTTGGCAATTGGCGCGCAGAATGCCTTTGTGCTGCGGCAGGGGTTGCGGCGGGAACATGTGGGCGCGGTGGTCATTGCATGTGCCGCATCGGACGCGGTTCTGATTGGGGTCGGGGTGGCGGGGTTCGGCACAATTGCGACGCATCTGCCGTGGTTCGGCAATGCAATGCGGTGGTTCGGGGTGGCGTTTCTGCTGGTGTACGGCGCGATGCGGTTCCGGGCGGCACTACAGGGCGGTGAGGCGCTGCGACCTGCGGCAGGGACGGGGGCGAGTTTGCGGCAGGTGCTGGTGACGTGCCTGATCCTGACTTGGGCCAACCCGCATGTGTATCTGGATACGGTGGTGCTGCTTGGGTCGATCTCGGCGCAATATGCGCCCTATGGGCTGGCGTTCGGGATTGCGGCAGCGGCGGGGTCTTTCAGTTTCTTTGCGGCGCTGGGGTTCGGGGCGCGGCTGCTGGCACCGCTGTTTGCCAAGCCGCGCGCATGGGTGGTGCTGGAGGTGGTCGTGGGCGCGACAATGTGGGCGATTGCGGCGACGCTGGCGTTTGGCTGAAGGCCGCGTGTGCTGAAGCCAACGGGGGGCTGTATTTGTGCGGTGATCCAGCCGCGCGTCACCTTGCGGTCGGGCGGGGGTTTGTGGTGGGGGAGGGCCTCCCCTTGCCCGGTGTCAAGGCGGGCATACGCCGCCGGGCCGCGCCCGACCTCCCCTTAGGGAGGGCGCGGTTGCAACGGTTGCCAGCAGAATGTCGGTGGGAGGGGTTGAGGGATAAAGCGCTGCAGAACCAGCGTCGGCGCGTCATCCCGAGGTCGGGCGCGGCCCTGTGGGGAGAGTTGGGGTGAACCCCGACCTACGGTGGGTGCAGAGGGCCGGAAGGTGACTGCCGTGGACAGTCGCCCGGCCCGATTGCCGGAGCCGCAAGGCGGAGGGCAAGGGAATTCCACATTCCCGGACAGTTGGAAATCGGGACGCGGCTGCCTAGGCTGGCGCGGCAACGCGCCTGCCGGGGCAGGCAGGCGCGTGCCCGATTTGTCGCGGGACAAATCGGGCGGGCAGTCACGACTCGTCGATACCGGGTTGAAAACCATCTGTTGCGAGTTCGCTGCAAGCCCTCGCAACATTGCGAGAGCTTGATCCACGTTGTTCCAAGCAGCGGAGCAACGGCTTTCCAATCCTTTGGCAGGCATAGGATTCCCCGAACGGGGTATGGGCTCCACATTGCAACTGCGCAGGATTATGGGTCGATCCGACACCGTTTTGTTGCTGTGCCGATCAAGCGCATTCTGCAGTTCGATTCGACCAGTACTTGTGAATTGATAAAATCCACACTATCGAGGAGCAGCATTAGGTCACGATCTGGGAGTTGCTCCTTGCTCCAGTCATCAAGCCGCCCGGGATCAGCCGACTCTGACCAGTCCTTCGGATCGGCCTAAGCCGCTTCAAGGGCTTAAGGTTCGCATTCACAATAACGCGTCCGTTGAGCTTATCGATCTGCATGCGAGATATTGACAGTCGACCGTTGGGATGTTTCGTTTGCAGATTTTGCTGTCTTTGCAGGGCAACAAATTTTGGTTTGCCGCACTGATCTGCGTAAGGGACATCCACTGTTCTCCGGGTTAAGTCTTCTCGAACTTTGCGAGATCGCTGTCTGACCAACCAAGCGCGTCACGCAATGCTCGGTCGTTACGCCGATGTTTTCGTGCCAGTGACGCGAAGCTCCGGACGAAACAGCTCTTCGAAAGACCCAACTGGTATTCTAGTCATGCTACTCCACAGCGAAGTAATATTCTGATAAGACAATCGATGAGTATTGTGCCGCAAGTCTCTCGTCGTCGCCCAGTCCGCGAGAGGTTCACAGGCGTTCGCTGCTGAAAGCGATACGAGGAGCGTTTTCGACCCGGCAAGACCGGGGCCGCGCCTCACCCCTGCAACGTCCTCACCCCATACCCCTCGCCCCGCGCCTTCATCGCCGCCACCACGGCGATGCTCGCCGCGGCGGTCGTGAAATACGGGATCTTGTCCATCAGCGCCACGCGGCGGATGTCGCGGCTGTCGGAAATGGCTTGGGTGCCTTCGGTGGTGTTCATCACCAGCGCGATCTCGTCGTTCTTCAGGCTGTCCACGATGTTGGGGCGGCCTTCGTAGACCTTGTTCACCAGCGTGGCGGCGATGCCTTGCGCGGCGAGCCATTGGGTGGTGCCTTTGGTGGCGACAATCTCAAACCCCATACTCACCAGATCGGCCATTGCGGCGGCCATCGGGGCGGTTTTGTCCATGTCCTTGATCGACAGGAACACGCGGCCGCCGTCGGGCAGGGTGGTGCCTGCACCCATCTGCGCCTTGAGGAAGGCGAGCGCAAAGGTGCGGTCCCAGCCCATGACTTCACCCGTGGAGCGCATTTCGGGCCCCAGCACGGGGTCGACGCCGGGGAAGCGGGCGAAGGGCAGGACGGCCTCTTTGACGGAAAACCACGGGGTGATCGGGTCGGCGAGGGTGTTGGGGTCCATCAGCGGCAGGTCGGTGTCGGGGCCGACGCCCTGCGCATAGGGGGGGCGCAGGGGGAAGTTCGACAAGGGTTCGCCGGCCATCAGGCGGGCGGCGATGGCGGCGATGGCACAGTCGGTCGCCTTGGCAACGAAGGGCACGGTGCGCGAGGCGCGGGGGTTCACCTCGAGCACATAGATGTCGTCGCCTTTGATGGCGAATTGCACGTTCATCAGGCCGACGACGTTCAGGGCAAGGGCCATCTGGACGGTCTGGCGTTTCAGCTCGGCGATGGTGGCGGGGGTCAGGGAATGGGGTGGCAGGCAACAGGCACTGTCGCCGGAATGCACGCCCGCCTCTTCGATATGTTCCATGATGCCGCAGACATGGACCGCCGTGCCATCAGACAGGGCATCGACATCCACCTCGATCGCGCCGGACAGATAGCTGTCGAGCAGGACGGGGCTGTCGCCCGAGACCTGCACGGCGGTGCGGATATAGCGTTCCAGTTGCGCATCGTCGCGGATGATTTCCATCGCGCGGCCACCAAGGACGAAAGACGGTCGGATGACGAGGGGGTAGCCGACGTCTTTGGCAACCGCGAAAGCCTCATCCCGGCTGCGGGCGGTGCCGTTGTGGGGCTGTTTCAGGCCGAGTTTGTGGAGAAGCTGCTGAAAGCGTTCACGGTCTTCGGCCAGATCGATGGCGTCGGGCGTGGTGCCGAGGATCGGGATGCCTTCGTTGGCCAAGGCTTGCGCGAGTTTCAGCGGGGTCTGGCCGCCAAGCTGCACGATCACGCCGTGGAGCGTGCCGTTGTCCTGTTCCACGCGCAGGATTTCGAGGACATGCTCAAGGGTGAGGGGTTCGAAATAAAGGCGATCCGAGGTGTCGTAATCGGTCGACACGGTTTCGGGGTTGCAGTTGACCATGATGGTTTCATAGCCCGCAGCCGTCAGGGCATAGCAGGCATGGACGCAGCAATAATCGAACTCGATGCCTTGGCCGATGCGGTTGGGACCGCCGCCGAGGATGACGACCTTCTTGGCGTTTGAGGGCCGCGCCTCGCATTCCACATCGCCCATGACGGGGGTCTCATAGGTGGAATACATGTAGGGGGTCTGCGCCTCGAACTCTGCCGCGCAGGTGTCGATCCTTTTGAAGACGGCGACAACGCCGAGGTTGCGGCGGGCGCGGCGGACCTGGCCTTCGTCACGGCCTGTCAGTTTGGCAAGGCGGGCGTCAGTGAAGCCGAGCATTTTCAGGTGGCGAAGCGCCGGGGCGGTGACGGGCAGGCCCGCGCCGCGAATGTCAGCCTCGGCGTCGATGATTTCGCGGATGCGGGCGAGGAACCATGGATCGAAGGCGGTGGCGTGGTTGATTTCGTCATCGCTGAGGCCGTGGCGCATGGCCTGGGCGATCACGCGGATGCGGTCGGGGGTTTGCAGGGACAGCGCCTTGAAGATCGCGGATTTGTCGGGGGCGCCGGGAATGTCGATTTCGTCAAAGCCCGTCAGGCCGGTTTCCAGCGAGGCCAGTGCCTTTTGCAGGCTCTCGTGGATGGTGCGGCCGATGGCCATGACCTCGCCCACCGATTTCATGGCGGTGGTGAGGTTGGGTTCGGAGCCGGGGAATTTCTCAAACGCAAAGCGGGGGATTTTGGTGACGACATAGTCGATGGAGGGCTCAAAACTGGCGGGCGTGACCTTGGTGATGTCGTTGTCAAGCTCGTCCAGCGTGTAGCCGACGGCCAGCTTGGCGGCGATTTTCGCGATGGGAAAGCCGGTGGCCTTGGACGCCAACGCCGATGACCGGCTGACGCGGGGGTTCATCTCAATCACCACCATGCGGCCGTCGGCGGGGTTGATCGCCCATTGCACGTTGGACCCACCCGTTTCGACGCCGATTTCGCGCAGCACGGCGATGGAGCCGTTGCGCATGATCTGGTATTCCTTGTCCGTCAGCGTCAGGGCCGGGGCGACTGTGATGCTGTCGCCGGTATGCACGCCCATCGGGTCGACGTTTTCGATGGCGCAGACGATGATCGCGTTATCCTTGCGGTCACGCACCACCTCCATCTCGAATTCTTTCCAGCCGAGCAGGGATTCGTCGACCAGCACTTGGGCAACCGGGCTTGCCTCTAGCCCGGAACGCACAATCGCCTCGTAATCATCGCGGTTATAGGCGACGCCACCCCCAGTGCCGCCAAGCGTGAATGCGGGGCGGATGATCGCAGGCAGGCCCACGTATTCGATTGCCGCCATAGCCTCGCGCACACCAGCCGCGATGTCGTATTTGCCGGATGGCAGTTTGGGCGCGGCCACGATGGTGGCCTTGGGATTTTCCAGACCGATCCTGTCCATTGCTTCGCGGAACAACTTGCGATCTTCTGCCATTTCGATGGCCTGGCGATTGGCCCCGATCAGTTGCACGTTGAACTTTTCCAACACGCCCATATCGGCCAAGGCCAGCGACGTGTTCAGCCCGGTCTGCCCACCCATCGTGGGCAGCAACGCATCGGGGCGTTCCTTTTCGATGATCTTGGCCACAACCTCGGGCGTGATCGGTTCGATGTACGTGGCATCGGCCAGCCCCGGATCCGTCATGATCGTGGCGGGGTTCGAATTCACCAGGATGACGCGGTAGCCTTCTTCGCGCAGGGCCTTGCAGGCTTGGGCACCCGAGTAGTCGAACTCGCACGCTTGCCCGATGACGATGGGGCCCGCGCCGATGATCATGATCGACTTGATATCGGTCCGCTTTGGCATCTGAGCCCCCACCTATAGCGCAAAACTTCCGGGGTTATAGCGATGGCGGGCGGGGGTGCAAGGGGCGATTGGCGGCGGGGCTACAGGTTAATTCCAAGCCTCCGGGCGGCCAGAACGACGATGAGGTAAAGCGCCACCGTCAACGCGCAGCCAACGGCCAGCGCAGGCCAGAACCCCATGCCACGGCGCAGGAGCACCGGGATCAGCACAAACATCGGCAGGGACGGCACCACGAACCACAGTGTCGCCTGCGCATGATCGGCCAGCCGGGCAGGATCGTGCGTATCGCGCCACAGCCACATCATTCCCAGAACCGACACCAGTGGCAGTGATGCGATCAGTGCGCCAAAGCCGGGCAACTTGCGCGCGACCTCGGACGCGAGGGCGATCAGGATGCCGGAAACGGCCGCCTTGATGATAAGATAGGTCATGCAACTGCCCCCCGTAATTGCGTCTGCCAGGGGCGGTGTAACAGGGATGCGGCAACGGGTCGCGCGATATTGCAGGGCCTGCGTCGCAAAGCGGGGGGCAGAGCGGCGCAATTCTTCTGGCGGGACGCTGATGAAGGCCGTAGGTCAGCGGACAGGTTGCGGGGCGCGGTGGCGATGATCTTGTGCGAACATGGGCCGGATGGGGTGCCTGCGCTGTTTGACAGCGCGGAGGATGTTATCGAGGCCCGCAACCCGGCAGAGGTCGCGGTGGCATTGGCTGAAGTCGAGTCAGCGCGGATGGCTGGCGCCTGGATTGCGGGCTATGTGAATTACGAGGTCGGATACGCCCTGGAACCGCGATTGGCGGGTCTGATGCCTGAACACGCGCAACGGCCACTTCTGGCGTTTGGCGTGTTCAGCGGGCCGTTGGCTGCGGACAGGGTGCTGGCGCGCGCAGTGGAAGAGGGGTTGCGGACGAGGATGACCGTGCCGGAACCGATGGTGAGCCGTGATGCCTATGATGCTGCGATGGCGCGGGTGCTGAGCTACATTGCGGCGGGCGATTGTTATCAGGTGAACCTGACCTTTCCGATGGCATCGCGGCTGGTCCGGGGGACGCCGCTGGGGCTTTATGGCGCGTTCCGGCGGACGGGGCCGGTGGGGCATGGGGCCTTTGTCGATCTTGGCGGTGGGCCTGCAATCGTGTCGCGAAGTCCAGAGCTTTTCTTCAAGGTCGAGGCAGGCGGGCGGATCGTCACGCGCCCGATGAAGGGGACTGCCCCGCGCGATCCGGACCCCATTCGGGATGCGGCAATCGCTGCGGCGCTGCAGGCAAGCGAAAAGGATCGCGCCGAGAATCTGATGATCGTCGATCTGTTGCGCAATGATATCAGCCGTCTGGCGAAGGTGGGGTCGGTCAAGGTGCCTGCCCTGTTCGCGATGGAGAAATATGCGACCGTGCATCAGATGACCTCGACCATCGAGGGCCAGCTTGCGGAACCTGCGACGCTGGTGTCGCTGATGGCCGCACTTTTCCCCTGCGGGTCGGTGACAGGTGCGCCCAAGATCCGTGCGATGGAGATCATTCGCGCGGTAGAGCCGTATCCGCGCGGGGTGTATTGTGGGGCGATCGGCTGGATGGCCCCGGATGGTCGGGCGGATTTTTCGGTTGCGATCCGGACGTTGTCTGTCACTGGGACGCGCATCGTGATGAATGTGGGCGGCGGGGTGGTGCACGGATCGACGGCGACAGGCGAATGGGAGGAGGCGTTGTGGAAAGCGCGCTTCGTGAAGGCGGCGCAGAGCCGGGACTGAGGCTGATCGAAACCATGCTGTGGGATGGGGCATCCGTGCCACGACTGGCGTTGCATGGCGCGCGGCTGGCGGCGGGGTGCCGTACGCTGGGGTGGGATGTCCCGGATATCGGTGCGGCCTTGGGCGCATTGGGACTGAGGGGGCCAGCGCGTCTGCGTCTGACGGTGGACCGGTTGGGCGATGTGGATGTCACGGTTGCGGCATTGCCGCCTGCAAAGACCGCATGGCGTGTGGG
The DNA here is from genome assembly GCA_963783595.1 of uncultured Alphaproteobacteria bacterium. Classification (GTDB taxonomy): domain Bacteria; phylum Pseudomonadota; class Alphaproteobacteria; order Rhodobacterales; family Rhodobacteraceae; genus JAAFHS01. Next base: position 23,771 of record CAWAPA010000075.1, read on the forward strand.
GCTGGCAGGGGTGCGGCTGGCGTCGGGTGATCCTTGGCTGGGGATCAAATCCACCCGGCGGGCGGCTTATGATGCGGCGCGGGCGGGTCTGCCTGCGGGGCTGGATGAGGTGATCTTTCAGAACGAGCGCGGCGAGGTGTGCGACGGCACGATCACGACCGTGTTCTTTGACCGGGGTCAGGGGATGCGCACCCCGCCCCTGATCTGTGGCTTGCTGCCGGGGGTGTTGCGGGCGGAAATGGGGTGCCCGGAGGAGGTGCTTTACGCGTCCGACCTGCCTGCTGCGCGTCTTTGGGTGGGCAATGCTTTGCGCGGACTGATCCCAGCGACGTTCGTGGGTTCGTAAAGGTAATCGCGGGTCAGGGGGACGGCATCCTGATGATGGGTCAATTGCATCTGGAACACGCATTGGCGGTGGTGGCGGAAGGTCATCTCTGACGCGACCAGATAATAGCGCCACATCCGGCAGAACCGGGTGTCATACAGGGCGGTCACGGCATCAATATTCGCCTCGAACCGCGCGCGCCAATGGCGCAGGGTTTCGGCGTAATGCAGGCGCCACACCTCGATATCTGTGGTCCAGAGGCCGGTATTCTGGATCGCGGGCATCACTTCGGACAGGGCGGGGCAATAGCCGCCGGGGAAGATGTGTTTGGTGATCCAGGGGCTGGTGATGCTGGGCCGGCCCGCGCGCCCGATGGTATGGATCAGCGCCACGCCATCGGCGGCGAGCAACGCCTGTACCTTGGCGAAGTATGCGGCGTAATGCGGGCGGCCGACATGTTCGAACATGCCCACCGATACGATCCGGTCGAACGGGCCGGTGACGGCGCGGTAGTCCTGCAGGCGGATGTCGATCTGGTCGGCAAGACCCGCCTCGCGCACGCGGGCGGTGGCCACGCGGTGCTGTTCTTCGGACAGGGTCACGCCCGTCACATGCACGCGGTGGTCGCGCGCGAGGGTGATCGCCATGCCACCCCAGCCGCAGCCGATATCCAGCACGCGCATCCCCGGCTGCAAACGCAGTTTGGCCGCGATATGCGCTTTCTTCTGCGCCTGCGCCTGTTCCAGCGTATCATCGGGCGTCTTGAAGTAAGCGCAGGAATATTGCCGGTCGGCGTCCAGAAACAGGTCATACAGCGCGCCGGACAGATCGTAGTGATGCGCGACGTTGGCGCGTGATCGCGCCGCCGGGTTGATCTGGTTCATGGTGCGCAACAGGCGCTGCACCCGTTCCAGCGGATAGCGCCACCAATCGGCGCGGCCTTGCGCGGCGTTGGACAGCAGCAGGGCCAGAAACCCCGGCAGATCGTCATTTTCGACCGTGTAACCCTGCTCCATGTAGCCATCGCCCAGCGCCATGTCGGGGCTGCGCACAAAGCGACCCGGCAGGCGCGGGTCATGGATGGTGACGCGGACGGGGTTTCCCGTGCCGTCGCCATAATGCTGCGCCGACCCATCTGGGAACACCACCAGCAGGTTGCCCTGACGCACGACTGCGCCCAACAGTTTTTGTAAAATTTTTGCCCACACTGTCAGCCCTCACCTCAGGTCCAAGGTCATTGCGTGCGACGTCAGTTTATAAACGCGCGAAGGCTGCGTCTAGTTTCCATGTCTTTGTGTGACAGGAGCGTGATCTCTTGACATCCGGCCCCCCGCGCGGTCATTCGGCGCGGATGGAATTTTGGGCCCTTTCGGGCAAGGGGAACGTCATGCACGCCTATCGCAGCCATACCTGTGCCGGTCTGAACACGGATCACGTGGCGCAGACCGTGCGTCTATCGGGCTGGGTGCACCGGGTGCGCGATCATGGCGGGGTGCTGTTTATTGACCTGCGCGATCATTACGGCATCACGCAGGTGATTGCCGACAGTGACAGTCCGGCCTTTGCCGATCTGGAAAAGCTGCGCGCCGAATGCGTGATCTGCGTCGATGGCCGGGTCAAGGCGCGGGATGCGGCACTGGTGAACCCCAAGCTGCCGACGGGCGCGATTGAGGTGTATGCCACGGGCGTCACCGTTCTGGGGGCGGCGGATGATCTGCCGATGCCGGTGTTCGGCGATGTGGACTACCCCGAGGAGACGCGGCTGACCTACCGGTTTCTGGACCTGCGGCGTGAAAAGCTGCATGCCAACATGATGCTGCGGTCGAACGTCGTGCGGTCGATGCGCAACCGGATGTGGGATCAGGGGTTCACCGAGTTTCAGACGCCGATCATCACGGCATCATCGCCTGAAGGCGCGCGGGATTTTCTGGTGCCGTCGCGGCTGCATCCGGGGAAGTTCTATGCCCTGCCGCAGGCGCCGCAGCAGTTCAAGCAGTTGATCATGGTGGCGGGGTTTGATCGGTATTTCCAGATTGCGCCCTGTTTCCGCGATGAACGTGGGAGGCCGCCGAGGACTTCGATGAACTGCCTCACCGAGGCCCTCGGCACGGCCAGAGGGTCGACGCCGGCCAGCGCCTCGTCGGCGTTGCCGAACCTCGCGATGCGGGTCGGGGCCGTCGAGAGGAAGGCCGGTGAAGAACTTCGTCGGCGGCGAGGCGCCCCTCCGCCGCACACGTCGTCGGACCCACAGCTGGCGCAAGCCCCAGGTATGGGGCCCGCGCAACGCTCGGAAGAGCTCGGACTCCCTCCACACGGCCGAACACCACCCGGTGGGCGCGGACGTTGCGCGAGGAACTCGTCGTCGATCACGAACGGACAGGCGTAGACGTCGCCCACCGGATCGATCGACACCACCGTCCGGCGCCGCAGAGGTTCAGTCCGGCAAGGGCTCACCGAGCACCAGGAGGTATGAAGCAGGTCGCCAGTGAGGGCGTGGGGGCGGGCGAGCAACCAGTGGTAGAGGTCGACCTGTTCGGGGCTGGGTGAGGCGCAACTCGTGGTACACATCGGCGCCTGGCCCGACGAGATTGGCGTCGGTAATGCGCAGCTGGCGCCGTGATCGAGGGCGAGATGCTCGAAGGCGTATGTAGCTGACCGACGTTGTGACGGGTGGCGACCACACTGATCTTGAAGTTCTTCGAAGCCGGCCCTCCCGAGGTTGTCCATCGCCCGGCGTACCACGGCGTCCAGGCCTCGCCGATGGGGTCGTTGGTGGCGGCGTCGGCGCCGTCGAGACTTGAGCTGGATGTCGACGTTGTCGAGGGTGGCCAGATCATCGGCCTTGGCCTGGTCGAGGAGGTAGCCGTTGGTCAGAACTTCACGCCGACGTGGTTGTCGACCGAGTACTCGAGGATCTGGAGGAGTTCGCGTCGGACCAGCGGCTCGCCGCCGCCGATGTTGACGTAGAACACCTGTAGCTCACGTAGTTCGTCGACGGCGCCGCGCCGGGCTTCGGCGGTGGTGAGCTCGCTGAGGGTGCGCGGCAGCAATTGGTA
>CAWAPA010000076.1:0-64455 GCA_963783595.1 uncultured Alphaproteobacteria bacterium
AAGGTAATGCGCGAAGCCGGGTATGAAGCGATGGCTGCAGCACTTGCTGATGGGGCAACGATCATGCCGATCATCGGGATGCCACCCACGATGAGCAACGACCCCGAGCGCTATGTCGATGAAATTTTTGACGAGGTGCTTCGGACCTTCTCGCGTGAGGATACCTTGACCACATCTTTGCAGGATTGGCGCAAGGGCCGTCGCGCCGAAGTGGAAGAGGTAAATGGATGGGTCGTGCGGACCCTGCATGCACATGGCCGCACCGCACCGGTGAATTAGGGTGTGGTCGAGATCGCCCTGCAAATCGAGGCGGGCGAACTGACCCCGCGCCCGGAAAACGTCGATCTGCTGACAGAAGGCCACTCAGGCACCTAAGCCATGATTGCAAGCGACAAGACAGAGGGTCTGCGCCGACCCGGACAGGATCAGGGGCAAGAATGCCGAACCTAAAGATCTTTGTGGACGAGACGATCTATCCCTCCTGCCGCGACAGGTTGCCTGATGCGCTGGAACAGATCCTGGTCATGTTGTGCCACGATCTGACGGTTGATCGGCCTGCCTGCCAGATTGCCGTCATGCCGGTGCTCGCAATGCCTGGCCTGCCGACAGTGAATGTGGAAATGCAGATCATGCCGCATCCGGACCGCACGCGGGCTGTTGTGCTGGCCGTCTGTGCAAAGCTCCGGGAAATGGTCGGCGCTGCAACCGGCAGCCATGTTGCCATCAGGGTTACCACGCTCGACCCCGAAACCTATCTCGCCTTGAAATAGGAATATACGGAATGGAAAAGGCACTTTCTGATCTGGCCATCGCAGTTGCGGGAACCCGCGATGTCATGGCTGTCCTGATCGGCCGCTTCGGCGGGTGCGGCGCGCCAATCCAACTGTTCCGCGTGCGACGCAAGTGCCGGCATTGACGAAACTTCGCCTACGCTTTTGCAACGGCGCATCGGTGACGGCGGGAAATGCAAGCGGTGTGAATGACGGGCCAGCCGCGCTGAGTCTCGCGTCGGCCAAAATTCTGTCACTGCGCTGGAACGGGTCTGAGGCACGAAATCAAGTCTGCAACAAACTGCAACATGAAAAAGGAGATCGATCATGGCCGAACGCGTCTATGGCATGCACCACATTGGCATCACGGTGCCGGACATCAACGAAGGCATCGCCTTTTTCAAAGCCGTTTTCGGGGCTGTCGAAGTGTTCCGCACCGGCGCGTTCGATGTGGACGAGGCGTTCATGCAACGCCGTCTGGGAACCCCTGCCCATACCCGCATCCGTGATCTGGTTTTCCTGCGCTGTGGCGCCGGCACCAATGTCGAGCTGTTCGAATACAGTGGCGAGGACAGTTCTGCCCGGCCCCGGCGAAATTCCGAGATCGGCGGCACGCATCTATGTTTCGAAGTCGAAGACGTATTTGCGTCCGTCGAACGGCTGCGTGCCGAGGGGATCGAATTTCTCGACGGTCCCAACACGGTGACAGAAGGGCCATTGGCTGGCTTCAACTGGATTTATTTCAACGCCCCGTGGGGGCAATCGCTTGAAATCGCCAGTTTCTCATCTCTGGGCTATGAGAAAGATACGACCGAGCGTATCTGGCGGGCAAAGCCTTTGGGCTGACATGAACTCAGGCCGCTACGCCGCCACCCGACGTGGGAATAGCCCAAGTGCGGTTACCCCCGTATAGCTTTGCACGATCACCCTCGGGCGGCGTTTCTTAATGAATGTGCATGCGTGACGCCAAAGCGGCATCATGACAAACTGCGTCGCATCCACAAATATCCGCGCCCATCCCCATTGCCCAGCACGCACAAAAGACAGGACCGTCAGCATCAAGTTTTGCTAAGACTGGATGCGCGTTTCGGTCAATGTGGATCAACTTGGTTTCTATGATGAACGCCATTGGTCTGCGCAAGCGCAATCATGCTACACCTTGTTCATCGCCCAAATGTGTTCTGAATCAACGCAAGAAACGGATCAATGCCGAAAAGCGCCTTGCCCAAAAGCTCACCCCCCACCAGCAAAAGTGCCCAAGTGATGATTTTGTAAAAGGTCGCCTCGCTGACCATTCCGACGGTCTTCTTGCCAACATAAACCCCCACAATAGCCGGGACCATCAGAAAGGCTGCGATCTTCATGCTGCCAAGGCTGACCTGCCCGTTCATCCAATAGGGACCAAGTTTTGCCAGATTAAGGATGGCGAACAGGATGGTCGTTGTCCCGGCATAACTTAGCCGATCCAGCCGCAGCGGTTGCACGTAAGTCTGGTAGGGGGGGGCACCAGCGTGACTGATGTAGCTCGTGAAGCCGGCAAGGCTTCCCCAGACAAGGCCAGGAAGCATCTTTGGTTTTCGTGCCGGGCCCGCACTGCCGCGCCCCGTCAGCATGTAAATCGCGAAAATGATACCGATGCCGCCGACAAGTCCGGTAATGATGTTGCCACCGCTTGGAAGGTTGGCATTGATCCAAGGAATGATCGCCCACCCAAACCCGATGCCAAGCAGTCCGGCCGGAATCAAGATTGTGAGAACGCGTCGGTCGTAAGAATGACGATAGGCCCATAGTCCAAATCCATCGCTGACAAGATAGACCGGCAACAGCAGTCCCGCCGCCGTCAGCGGGTCAACAGCAAGGCTGAGCAGTGGGACACTCAGGTTGCCGATCGCCGACCAACCACCTTTGGAAAAGCCCACGATCCATGCGACCAGCACAGCCACGCACCAGAATTCCCAACCCTGCAAGAGACCCCCTTATTGACTGCGTTCGATGGTTGCCGCTTTCCGGCATTCCCCGATAGCATCTCTTGTGTGCACAGTGACGAAATGTCCAGTGATTGAAGAGCCTGTGGGCGCTTGCCTAATTTATCCTGATCCGCACGCTGGGCTTCCTGACCACGATTTTCGCGGTCGCCGTCCCGTCCGGGATCTATCGGCTTACGCGGTGCGGCCCGCGCGTCGGGTCAGGGCACGGCCCGGAGTATCAGACACCCGCATAGATTTGCACAATGCGGTTGACGGCGGCATCGGCTGTCATTTCTTCACTCACACCCGTGCGGCGCGAGGTCAACTCCACCACCCCATTGGCCAATCCGCGCGGCCCCACCGTGATGCGCCATGGCAGCCCGATCAGGTCCATCGTCGCGAACTTCGCCCCGGCCCGTTCGTCCCGGTCGTCATAAAGCGGGTCCAACCCCGCCGCGATCAGCGCCGCCTCCAGCCCCGCACAGGCCGCATCCGCAGCCTGATCGCCCTGCTTCAGGTTCACGATCCCCACGTGGAATGGCGTCACACCTTCCGGCCAGATGATGCCCTTGTCGTCGTGCGACGCCTCGATGATCGCGCCCAACAGGCGGCTGACGCCAATCCCGTGCGACCCCATCTCGACCGGCACCTTGTTGCCATCCGCCGTCACCACGCTCGCCCCCATGGCCTCGGAATACTTGGTGCCGAAATAGAAAATCTGCCCGACCTCGATCCCCCGCGCAACCTTGCGGCGCTCCTCCGGGATCGCATCGAACAGCGCCGGATCGTGGGTTTCGTCCGTGCGGGCATAAAGTGTCGTAAACTCGCGGCATACATCCGCCACAGCCACCGGATCATCGTAATCCACCGCGCGCGTGCCCAGCTTCAGTTCCGTGACTGCGCTGTCGAAAAACACCTCGCTCTCGCCCGTCGCCGCCAGCACCAGAAACTCATGCGTGTCGTCGCCGCCAATCGGGCCAGAATCTGCCCGCATCGGAATCGCCGTCAGCCCCATGCGTTCATAGGTCCGCAGGTAGGACACCATATGCCGGTTATAGGCATGCAGCGCCGCCGCGCGGTCGACGTCAAAGTTATAGCCGTCCTTCATCAGGAACTCGCGCCCCCGCATCACCCCGAACCGGGGGCGCATCTCATCGCGGAACTTCCACTGGATGTGATACAGCGTCAGCGGCAGGTCCTTGTAGCTGTTGACATGCGCGCGGAAGATATCCGTGATCATCTCCTCGTTCGTGGGCCCATACAGCATCTCGCGATCCTGCCGGTCCTTGATGCGCAGCATCTCCTGCCCGTAGTCGTCATACCTGCCCGAACTCCGCGCCACAGGTCCGCCGGTTGCAACGTCGGCATCAGCAAGGGAATGTGCCCGGCGCGCTGCTGTTCCTCATGCACGATCTGCTCGATGCGTTTCAGCACCTTGAACCCCATTGGTAGCCAGGAATAAATCCCCGCCGCCTGCTGCTTGATCATCCCTGCGCGCAGCATGTAGCGGTGACTGACGATCTGCGCCTCGGCCGGATTTTCTTTCAGCACGGGCAGGAAATAGCGGGTCAGACGCATGGGGGGCTCGTTTCCAAATGATACGCGGTTTTCCTAGCGGCTTGGCGCGCGCAGGGCAAGTGAACTGAACTGCCCCGATCCGGTCGCAAGACGAGCGCGCCCCCTTGACACACCAGCATTTCCACCTTCGTCTGGCCCGATGCAATCAAACGCGCATCCCAATGCAACCACATGAAAACCGGGCCTGGCTTTTGTTGGTCCCTGCGCTTGTCGTTCTTGCGGTCGTCGGCGTCTTGCCACTTTTAACCGTCATCAACTACGGATTTCATGACATCTTTTCGTTACGGAACCTGCATTGGGTCGGGTTGCAGTGGTATGGCGATATCGTGACATCGCCGTCCTTTCTGGCGTCGCTTGGGCGCAGTCTGCTGTTTTCGGCGCTTGCTCTGGCCATTCAGGTGCCCCTCGGCGTACTGGTGGCCCTGTTCCTGCTGGGCTTTGGCAAGCACGCCGTCTGGGGCCTGATGCTGTGCGCGCTGCCGCTGGTCGTGCCGTGGAACATGATCCCCATCATGTGGCTGAACCTGATTGACGCCGATCTGGGGCTGGCCGGGCCCGCCTTGGCGGCCGCGGGCTTTGACTACAAGTTCACCGCCCAGCACACATGGGCCCTGCTTCTTGCGATGGATACCTGGCACTGGCTGGGTCTGGTTGTCATTCTGGCCTATGCCGGGCTGTCCTCCATCCCGCCCGCCTACTTTCAAGCAGCGGCGATTGACGGCGCATCACGTCTGGCAGTGTTCCGTCATATCGAACTGCCCCGCATTGCGGGCGCGCTGCTGATCGTGCTGTTGTTGCGGTTCGTCGACAGCTTCATGATCTATACCGAGGCGTTCACGATCAATGCAGGCGGGCCGAATGATGCGACACGGTTCCTGTCGATTGAACTGGGCGAAGAAATCAAGGGCTTTTCCTACGGGCAGGCCGCAGCACGGGCGAGCCTCTACTTCGTCATTGTGCTTTCGGTCGTCTGGGCATTCGTGACCGTCAACCGGCGGCGCGAGGCGCGGTCATGATGACCCGGCCCTTCGTGCCTTTGGGCTGCTGGCGCTTGCCCTGTTCATCCTGCTGCCGCTGGCACAGACGATCATCCTCGCCTTCACGGCAACGCTGCCGCAAGGTCCGGTCGCGCAAGGAACTGTTGGCCTCATGAATTTCGCGGCTGTTCTGGCCGACCCGGAACTGCGCGCCTCGATCCTCAACTCGGCGGTTTACGTGTCGCTGAACGTGGCCTTGTGTCTGCTCGTCGGATTGCCCGCCGCCTATGCGCTGGCGCGCTACAGCTTCGTGGGTGACCGGCACTTTCTGCTGCTTATCCTCGCGTTTCGGGTAACACCTCCTGTGGTCCTGTCCCTTCCCGTCTTCATCCTGTTCTCGCGGCTCGGCCTGGTGAACTCGCCCGTCGGCATCGCGCTGGTGCATTGCCTGTTCAACCTGCCGGTCGCGATCTGGATTCTGGAAAGCTTCATCGCCGCCGTCCCGCGCGAATTTGACGAGACCGCCTTTCTTGACGGCCATTCCGGCCCGTCTTTCTTTTTCCGCCACCTGATCCCGGTGATCGCCCCCGGTATCGGCGTGGCCGCGTTCTTCTGCTTCATCTTTTCGTGGGTCGAGGTCGTGTTCGCCCAAATCCTGACCGTGACCGCAGGCAAGCCCATCACGATGGCCATCAATGCGATGTTCGGCTTTCAGACCGATATCGGCCTCGTGATGGCGATGACGTGCTGTCGCTGCTGCCCGGCGTGGGGATGATCTTTTTCGTCCGCAACCACATCGCACGGGGTTTCACCCTGCGAGCCTGATCGGATCATAAAGAACATCCGACCTCCAGATCACGCGCAATCACGGTTGCGTCATGGGCATGACACGAATTCATCCAACCCCGCCGAACAATACGTAACCACTTTCGACATGGCATTCACGCTTTGTCACATCAACGGGGACACAGATGAAAATGAAACTTGCACTGGCCGCTTTGGCCTTGTCGACCACCTTTGCCCGCGCCGAAAACATTGTGGAAATCGCCGCGGCTGACGAACGTTTCTCAACCCTTGTTGCAGCTGTGACCGCTGCTGGCTTGGCCGAAACGCTGTCGGGCCCCGGCCCGTTCACTGTGTTTGCGCCGGTGAATGATGCCTTTGCCGCCCTGCCTGAAGGCACAGTCGAGACGCTGTTGAAGCCGGAAAACAAGGGTCAGCTGACCGATATCCTGCTGTATCATGTCGACGATCGCAACCTGCCTGCCGCAGCAATTCCTGCAGGGTCAAACTATTTCAAACCGTTGCTGACCTCACAGCGGTTGTGCATCACCTCCGGCAGCGGTGGCGTCACCATCGCCGACGGCACGGGCGAGATGGCGACTGTGATCATCGCCGATATCAAAGCCGACAATGGCGTGATCCATGTGATCGACAAGGTGCTGCTGCCCGGCACCCGTCCGGCTTGCCACTGACGGCACACATGCGCTGAACATTTCAGCCCTGTAAACTTCGGCCCTGAATGGGACCAGAAAGCCCGGATGCCGTTCATGGTGTCCGGGCCTTTTCTGTTGAAAGGGCACATCCCGCGCCCGCCCCTTGCAAGCACAGCCGCGAAGGGCGATATGTTTTGCAATGGAAACAGGGATGTCACCCATGGCGCTACCGCTGCGTGAACAGGCGAAATACTGGGGCGCAGCGGCGTTGGTGTTTCTGCTTTTGCTGTTTCTGATGGGCGATGTGATGTTGCCCTTCCTCGTTGGCGGCGGGTTGGCCTATTTTCTTGACCCTGTTGCCGACCGGTTGGAACGGCTTGGCCTGTCGCGCGTGATGGCAACCACGGTGATCACGGTCTGCGCCCTTCTGCTTGTTGTTCTTCTGGTGCTGTCAATCATCCCGTCTCTGATCTCGCAACTGACCGCCCTTGTGAATGCCGCGCCCCAGATTGCCGCGCGGCTGCAGGGGTTTTTGCTGGAACGCTTTCCCGAACTGTCTGACAGCACCTCGACCGCGCGCCAGACCCTGTCGCAGATCGCGCAAACCGTGCAATCGCGCGGGGTTGAGCTGGCGAATGGTCTGCTGACATCCGCGCTCAGCATCCTGAACGCCGTGATCTTCATTGTCGTGGTTCCGGTCGTGACGTTCTATCTGCTGATGGATTGGGACAAAATGATCGCCCGCGTTGATAGCCTGATCCCGCGTGATCATGCCCCCGTCGTGCGCCAGATTGCCACCGACATTAACATGGTGATTGCGGGTTTTGTGCGCGGGCAGGTGTCGGTTTGTCTTATCCTTGGCACGTTTTATTCCGTGGCGCTGATGGTTGCGGGCCTGCAATACGGCATGGTGATCGGGGCGATTGCTGGGGCCATCACCTTCATTCCCTATGTTGGTTCGCTGGTCGGCGGTATGCTGGCCATCGGCCTTGCGCTGTTTCAGTTCTGGGGTGACTGGCTGTCGATCGGGATCATCGCCGCAATTTTTGCCGTTGGGCAGTTTGTCGAAGGCAATATCCTGACGCCCAAGCTGGTTGGCCAATCTGTCGGGCTGCACCCGGTATGGTTGCTGTTTGCGTTGTCTGTCTTTGGCGCACTGTTCGGCTTTGTCGGCATGCTGATTGCCGTGCCCGTGGCCGCCGCTATCGGCGTGATCACCCGTTTCGGCTTGGGTCAATACGAAAACAGCCTGCTTTACAAAGGCTCCGGTCAGCCCAACCCGACCAAGGCCGAAGATTGACTGGCCAGCTCGCCTTTGACCTGCCCGGCAGGCCTGCCTATCTGCGCGCTGATTTCTTTCCGTCGCCTGCCAACGCCGCGGCCCTTGCCGCCATGTCGGACCCGCAGCATTGGCCTGATGGCAGGATGATCCTGATTGGCCCGGCCGGGTCGGGCAAGACCCACCTTGCCCACCTGTGGGCGGCCGAAAACCACGGCACACTGATCGACGCGGCCGATTTGGCATCGGCCGACCTTCCCAAGATTGCGTTGGCCCCTGTCGTGATCGAAGATGCCGATACCCTGCCACCGGCCGCAGAAACCGCGCTTTTTCACCTGCACAATCTGATGGCAGGGGTATTGCCCTTGCTGATTACAGCCAAATCCCCGCCCCGCGACTGGCGCATCACCCTTCCCGATCTGAAAAGCCGGATGCAAGCCATCGCCGTCACCCGGATTGACGCACCCGATGATGCCTTGCTCGCCGCGGTGCTGGTCAAACTGTTCGCCGATCGCCAGGTCACAGTGCCGCCAACCGTGATTTCCTATTTCATCCCGCGAATGGAGCGGTCCTTGCATGCCGCATCGCTTTTGGTCGCAGGACTAGATGCCTACGCACTTGGCCTTCGCAGGCCGATCACCCGCAATCTCGCCATAGATTTTCTGGCTGCCAGAGGCAAAGCATGATCCACTGTCACCAAACCTTCACAGAACTGGTGCTACGCCGCAGATCATGACACATGCAGATTTCCTCAAGGCGTCTTTTCCCGCGCCAACCGTGATCAACGCCTCCGAATTGACGGGGCCCGCACGCTTTTTCAATCGCGAATTGTCGTGGCTGGCCTTCAACTGGCGCGTGCTGGACGAGGCCGCAAACCCCGCTGTCCCCTTGTTGGAGCGGCTGCGCTTTCTGTCGATCTCGGCGACCAACCTTGACGAATTCTATACCGTGCGCGTGGCTGGGCTGCGCGCCCTGCAACGCTCGGGCAATGCCACGCCGTCGGCAGACGGCCGCCTGCCCGGCGCCCAGCTTGACCTGATCAACGCAGATGCCCGGCGTCTGATGCAGATGCAGCAAACCACCCTGAACAAGCTGAAACGCGAAATGGAGGCCGAAGGCATCGTCATCCTGACCCGGTCAAAGCTGGCCGCGCGCGATCTGAAATTCCTTGAAGATCACTTCATCAACGGCGTCTTTCCGGTTCTGTCGCCGCTTGCCATTGACCCGGCACACCCGTTTCCATTCATTCCCAACGCGGGCTTCTGCCTCGCGCTGGAACTGGAACGCAAGACGGACCATCGCAGCCTCAAGGCCCTTTTGCCCATTCCCCAGCAGATTGCCCGTTTTGTGGCCTTGCCCGCGCGCCCGAACGAACACCGTTTTCTGCCGATGGAAGAGCTGCTCTTGCTGCATCTCGACATGCTGTTCCCCGGCTATACCGACCGTGGCCATTGCACCTTCCGCGTGCTGCGCGACAGCGATCTGGAAGTGGAGGACGAGGCCGAAGATCTGGTGCGCGAATTTGAAACCGCGCTGAAACGCCGCCGCCGGGGCGAGGTGATCCGCCTGAAGATCTCGGCCGGTGCCCCCGCCGATCTGCGCGCCATGATCATGGAGGAATTGCACGTCACAGAAACCGATACGGTGGAACTGCGCGGCCTGCTGGGCATGGCCGACGTCAAGGAACTGGTCGTCGGCGCGCGCAAGGATCTGCTCTGGCCCATCTTCACGCCCCGCGTCCCCGAACGCGTGCAGGACCACGAAGGCGACATGTTCGCGGCCATCCGCCAGAAGGACATGCTGCTGCATCACCCCTATGAAACTTTTGACATGGTGATCCGGTTTCTGGAACAGGCCGCGCGCGACCCCCATGTGCTGGCCATCAAACAGACGCTCTACCGCACAAGCTATGACAGCCCCGTGGTCAGCGCGCTCTGCGAGGCCGCCGAGGCCGGCAAATCCGTGACGGCATTGGTCGAACTGAAGGCCCGCTTTGACGAGGCCGCCAATATCCGCCAATCCCGCCGTCTGGAACGCGCGGGCGCGCATGTGGTCTACGGCTTCATGCATCTGAAAACGCACGCGAAAATCAGCACCGTTGTGCGCCGCGAAGGTGACCGTATCGTCACCTATACCCATTACGGCACCGGCAACTACCACCCGATCACCGCGCGCATCTATACGGACCTTTCGTTCTTTACTTGCGATCCCGCACTGGGGCGCGATGCGACCAAGGTGTTCAATTACCTGTCGGGCTACGTGCAGCCCGAAGGGCTGGAAAACCTTGCCATCGCACCCACGGGCATGAAGCCGCGCCTGCTCGAACTTATCGCAGCCGAGGCGGACCACGCCCGCGCAGGCCGCCCGGCCGAAATCTGGGTCAAGGTGAACAGCATTGTGGAACCTGACATCATCGACGCCCTCTATGCCGCATCAAACGCGGGCGTGAAAATCAGCTTGATCGTGCGCGGCATCTGCGCGCTGCGCCCCGGCATCGCGGGCCTGTCTGAAAACATCCGCGTCAAATCCATCGTCGGGCGGTTTCTGGAACATTCGCGCATTGTCTGTTTCGGCAACGGCTATGGCCTGCCTGCCAAAAAGGCGCGCGTGTTCTTTTCTTCGGCCGACTGGATGGGCCGCAATCTGACCCGCCGGGTTGAAACGCTGGTTGAGGCGATGAACGCGACCGTCAAGAACCAGATCATGTCGCAGATCATGGCCGCAAACATGGCGGACGAGGCGCAAAGCTGGGTGCTGGATGCGAGCGGCGCCTATCACCGCGACCTGGTTCCGGCGGATGGCGAGGCGTTCAACTGTCATCGGTTTTTCATGGAAAACCCGTCGCTGTCCGGCCGCGGCACTGCCGGGGCCAAGGACGTGCCCCGCCTGGCCCGACCGCGGGATGAGGCAACACCCGTCTAACGCGCTGTCTGCACCTGCGTGGCAATGTTTGCGCAGCCTTTGCATTGACCATCCCGCCACCGCCCGTTACCTGTGTCCGCGTCTGTTGTTACCGCCAACACACCCAGAACTGCCGATCCGGGGGACCACATCCATGAACGCTGACGCCGCCCACGGTGATGATGAATGGGGGCCGTTTGGCCGCCCGCTGTTCGAAGATCTATCGTCTCGCGCGCTAAGCCGCGTTGGGGTCGTGGATGTGGGGTCAAACTCAGTCCGCATGGTGGTGTTTGATGGTGCAGCCCGCTCACCCGCTTATTTTTACAACGAAAAAATCATGTGCGGACTTGGCAAGGGGCTCGCCGAAACCGGCCGGTTGAATCCCGAAGGCCGGATACGTGCGCTTTCCGCCCTCAAACGTTTCGCGCTTCTGGCCGAAGGGATGGACATCGCGCCGCTGACTGTCGTTGCGACAGCCGCCACGCGCGAGGCTACCGACGGTCCGGAGTTTCAGGCGCAGGTGCTGGCCGAAACCGGGCTGAAGCTCTGGGTCATCGACGGCGATGAAGAGGCGCGCCTGTCCGCCCAAGGCGTCCTTCTTGGCTGGCCCGAGGCGCGGGGCATCGTCTGTGACATCGGCGGCAATTCGATGGAACTTGCACGCATCGGGGCAGGCAAGGTCGGTAAACGGGTCAGCACGCCATTGGGCCCGTTCCGGGTGTTGCAGATCCCCGGTGGCATCCACGAACACAAGGCGCACATCCAGAAAATTCTGAAATCCGCACAGGGCGAAATGAAGTCCGATGGTGAACCGCTGTATCTTGTCGGCGGCTCGTGGCGCACCATCGCGCGGCTGGACATGGAACGCCGCAACTACCCGCTGACCGTGCTGCATGAATACCGCATGACGCCCAAGAACATCATCGACACGCTTGACTGGATCGCCTCCAGCGACCTGCCCGTGTTGCGCGGCAAGACCGGCACCTCCGCCGAACGCATGGAACTCGTTCCCCTTGCCGCCGAGGTGCTGCGCGAGGTGATTGCAATGCTGAAACCCTCGGCTATCAACATATCAGCCTATGGCATCCGCGAAGGACTGCTTTATGAACAAATGCCCGAAAAGCTACGCGTACGTGACCCGCTGATCGAGGCTGCGCGCATGGCCGAAAAGGCCTTTGCCCGGATGCCCGGCTTTGGGAAGAAACTGTTCCATTTTCTGGAACCCCTGTTTGCCGATGCCCCCCCTGGCCGCCTGCGTCTGGTCAAGGCCGCCTGCCTGTTGCACGACACCACCTGGCGCGCGCATCCCGATTACCGGGCCGAGGCCTGTTTTGACAACGCCACCCGCGCCAACCTTGGCGGGCTGGATCATCCGGGCCGGGTCTTTCTGGGGCTGGCACTTTTGCACCGCTACAAGAACAGCCGCGCCGGTAGCCGGATGGAGTCTCTGTTCCGTCTGCTGACCGAAGATGAAATGCAAGAGGCCGAAGTGCTGGGCAAAGCCATGCGTTTCGGCGCGATGTTTTCGATCCACGACCCGGATGAGGCGGGTAAACTGATCTGGAACGGCAAGAAGCGCACGCTTGAACTATCACTGACCCCGCGCGGCAATGATCTCTTTGGCGAAGTGGCCCGCGCCCGGTTCAACGCCTTGACAATTGCCTTGAAAGCGGTGCCGCAAATCACCGCGCGCAACGCCTGAATGCTGACCTTCGATCATCTGGCCGTGTCTTGCAAAACCCTTGGCGATGGCGTGGCCGCGATCGAGGCGGCCTTGGGCGTGGCCCTGTCGCCGGGCGGCCAGCATCCCCACATGGCCACCCACAACCGCTTGTTAAATCTGGGTGATCTCTATCTTGAGGTCATTGCGCCGGACCCGTCCTTGCCCCCGCCCGCGTGGCCACGCTGGTTTGATCTGGACCATTTCACAGGGTCGCCACGTTTGACGAACTGGGTCGCGCGTGTTGATGATCTGGATGGCGAACTGGCCCTGTCGCCCCCCGGCACGGGGCATCCGGTCACCCTGCAAAGGGGTGATTTTCGCTGGGATATGGCAGTTCCGGACGATGGCCGATTGCCTTTTGACGGCGCATTCCCTGCCCTGATCCATTGGCATGGGCAGGCGCATCCCGCGCAGCGCTTGCCCGATGTTGGCGTGCGACTGACCTGGTTCGACATCGCCCATCCCGATGCCGACGCTGTGCAAAACGCACTCGCAGGCCGGATCAGCGACCCGCGCATCCGCATCACACATGCGCCCCACATCGCCATGCAGGCGACCTTCGCAACACCGCACGGCACACGGACTGTCGACTGAACGCTTTGCAATTGCAGCAATTTCGCACCTGACAACGGACCATCGCTGCGCTATCCTTTGCATATGTCGCTCTGGACCCGCATTGCTGATGCTCTCGCAGCCCTCGCCTCCGGTGAGCCGCTGTCAGTTGTGTTCGACCGTCTGCGCGGGTCCGCCGAAACTTCGGTTGGCTTTACCATTGCCGTCATTGCCCTCGGCGCAAAACTCGCGAAAGCGGATGGTGAGGTTACGCGCGATGAGGTCGCCACCTTTCGCCAGATCTTTGCGATCCCCGAACATGAAATGGCCAATGCCGCCCGCGTCTACAACCTTGCCCGGCAGGATGTGGCGGGTTTTGATGCCTATGCGCACAAGGTGCGCCGCATGTTCGGTGAAGATCACCGCGACGTGCTGACCGACCTTCTGGAAGGGCTGTTCCAGATTGCCGTCTCGGATGGCCGCTATCATGCCGATGAAGACACCTACCTTGCCGAAGTGGCCCGGATCTTCGGCATTGGCGAGCCGTGTTTTCGCGCCATACGTGCCCGCTTTGTCGAAGGCGCGCCGCGCGATCCCTATGATGTGCTGGGCATCGCTGCCGATGCGCCCATTGATGCGGTGCGTGCGGCTTGGCGGCAGGCGGTCAAAGACAACCACCCCGACGCGATGATCGCCCGCGGTATCCCGCCCGAGGCGGTGAAGCTTGCCGAACGCCGCCTGATCGACATCAACAAGGCATGGCACGACATCCAGACCCGGATTGCGGCCTGAATGGACCTGCGCATCGCGACCTGGAACATCGAATGGGCCAACATGCTGTTTGATGATGCAGGGGCGATGCTGATGGATGCCGAACCCTCGGCCCGCCACAAAACCACCCGCGCACAGCAACTGACAGGCATCACACAAGTCCTGTCCACCCTTGATGCCGACATCATTCTGGTGGTGGAGGCGCCTGATACCAACGGCAAACGGTCGACCATCCGCGCGCTTGAAACCCTTGCCGCCCACGCAGGCCTGCGCGCAAATCGCGCGATTATCGGCTTTCCCAGCGAAACCGAACAGGAAATCGCGCTGCTGTTTGATCCCAGACGCGTCCACGCCCGCCATACGCCGCAACGCAGTACCACAACCCCCGGTTTTGATGCCACCCTGCGTGGCCCGGACGGCCCGGTCCGCTTTTCCAAACCACCATTGGAATTGATCATCGACATCGCGGGGCGCACCCTGCATCTGATTGGCGTGCATGTGAAATCCAAGGCCCCCCACGGCGCACGCAACGTTACCGATCATACCCGGATCGCGCTGGAAAACCGGCGCAAACAGATTGCGCAATGCCGCTGGATCAGGGGCCGTGTGGAGGAGCACCTCGCCGCCGGGCATGACCTGATCGTGCTTGGCGATTTCAACGACGGGCCGGGTCTTGATGAATATGAGGCCGAATTTGGCGTCTCCGGCGTTGAAATCGTCATGGGCCCCGCCAAGCCCGCCGCAATGCATCTGAACGATCCACACGCCCGTATGGCCCTGATCCAGCGGATCGGCATTGTCCCCACCACATCGCGGTTCTGGCTTGCGCCCGAAAAGCGGTATTTCGAGGCGCTGCTGGATTTCATCATGCTGTCGCAGGGCCTGTGCGCTGCAGCACCACGCTGGCACATCTGGCATCCGTTCAACGACCCCGACAGCGCGCCCTTCCGCGATGCGCTGCTTTCCGCCTCTGATCACTTCCCCGTCACGGTCGATCTGACCTTCCCGAATTGAAAACACCGCGCCACAAGCCTATATTGCCAGCATGAAACGCCTGCTTTGCATCATGGTAATCTGCCTGCCCCTTGCCGCCGCCCAGGCGCAGGACGCGCCCAATGATGATGTTGACGAAGGCCTGAGCCTGCTGGAACAGGGCGCGCAAATGCTGTTGCGCGGCATGATGGCGGAAATGGAACCTGCCCTTGATGACATGGCCCGTGCCTTGGATGAGGCCAAGCCCATGCTTGACGATCTGATGGCCTTGATGGGCGAGGTGCAGAACTACCATGCGCCCGAAATGCTGCCCAACGGCGATATCATCATCCGGCGCAAACTTCCCGGCGAAATCGGCCCGCCACCCGAGATCGAACTTTAGGAAAAGAAAGGGGGCCTTCAGCCCCCTCTGCGCCTGCGCGCATTCACCCCCGAGGATAGTTTTCAACAGAGGAAGGTCAGGCCAGCGTTGCCTTGATCATCGCAAGCACGTCCTTTGCGGCCGCCGGAATATTGGTGCCGGGGCCAAAGATCGCGCGAATGCCGTGCTGTTTGAGATAGTTGTAGTCCTGCGCCGGGATCACACCGCCACAGATGACGAGCGTATTCTGCGCACCCGCACGGCCCAACGCCTGCACCAGTTTCGGGGCCAGCGTCATATGGCCAGCCGCCTGGGATGAAATCCCCACCACATGCACGCCTTTGTCGATGGCATCTGCCGCCGCCTCTTCCGGGGTTTGGAAAAGGGGGCCCACATCCACCGCAAAGCCGATATCGGCAAAGGCCGAGGCGATCACCTTGGCCCCCCGGTCATGCCCGTCTTGCCCCATCTTCACCACCAGCATCTTGGGCGGCATGCCATGGGTCTGGGTGAACAGCGCCACTTCGGCCTTGATTGCGGCGAATTCGGCGTCGCCGTCGCTGGCCGCGCCATAAACGCCCGACAGGGTCTGCACTGTCGCGGCATGGCGGCCAAACACCACCTCCATCGCATCCGAAATCTCGCCCACGGTGGCGCGTACGCGGGCTGCGGCGACCGCCGCCGCAAGCAGGTTGCCGCCATCGCGTGCGGCGCGCGTCAATGCGTCAAGGGCGGCATCGCAGGCCACCGGGTCGCGGGTCTTGCGGATGCGCGCCAGCCGCGCCACCTGTGCCTCGCGCACGGCATCATTATCAATGGACCGGATGTTCAGCTCCGCCTGTTCGTCCAGCCGGTATTTGTTGACGCCGACGATGACCTCGTCCCCGCGGTCAACCATCGCCTGCCGTTTCGCCGCAGATTCCTCGATCCGCAGTTTCGGCATGCCCGATGCCACGGCCTTTGTCATCCCGCCAAGCGCCTCGACTTCTTCGATCAACTTCCATGCCTCGGCCGCCATCTGCGCGGTCAGGCTTTCCACGTAATACGACCCCGCCAGTGGATCGACGACATGGGTGATCCCGGTTTCCTCTTGCAAGATCAACTGGGTATTCCGCGCAATGCGGGCAGCGAAATCGGTCGGCAGCGCCACCGCCTCGTCCAGCGAATTGGTGTGCAGGCTTTGCGTGCCGCCCAATGCCGCCGACATCGCCTCATAGGCCGTGCGCACGACGTTGTTGTAAGGGTCCTGCTCCTGCAGGCTGACGCCACTTGTCTGGCAATGGGTACGCAGCATCAGGCTTTCGGGCCTGGTTGCACCAAACTCTGACATGATCTTGTGCCACAGCAACCGCGCCGCCCGCAGCTTTGCCGCCTCCATGAAGAAATTCATGCCGATGGCGAAAAAGAACGACAGGCGCGGCGCGAAATCATCCACCTTCATGCCCCGCGCCAGTGCGGTTTTCACATATTCCCGCCCATCGGCCAGCGTGAACCCCAACTCTTGCACAAGGTTCGCGCCGGCCTCTTGCATATGGTAGCCGCTGATCGAGATCGAGTTGAACTTTGGCATTTCTTTTGCCGTGTATTCAATGATATCCGCGACGATCCTCATGCTGGGTTCCGGGGGGTAGACATAGGTGTTGCGCACCATGAACTCTTTCAGAATATCGTTCTGAATGGTGCCTGACAGGGCGCTGCGCGGTACCCCCTGCTCCTCACCCGCCACGATGAAGGATGCCAGCACCGGGATCACCGCGCCATTCATCGTCATCGACACGGAAATCTTGTCCAACGGAATGCCGTCGAACAGGATTTTCATATCCTCGACAGAAATCAATCGCGACGCCCGCCTTGCCGACATCGCCCACCACGCGGGGATGATCGCTGTCATAGCCCCGGTGGGTCGCCAGATCAAAGGCGACAGACACGCCCTGCTGCCCGCCCGCCAGCGCATCACGGTAGAATGCATTGCTTTCCTCGGCCGTCGAAAAGCCCGCATATTGCCGGATCGTCCATGGCCTGCCCGCATACATCGTCGCCCGCACGCCGCGCGTGAACGGGGCAACCCCCGGCACGCCACCCATATGCGCCAGCCCCGCCACATCGGCGGCGGTATACAGCGGTTTGACCGCGATCCCTTCCAGCGTGTGCCAGATCAGGCTGTCCGGGTCGGCCCCTTTCAACTCGCGCGCCGCAAGGGCCTGCCATGCTGCCAGATCATCTGTCATACCGCGTCCTTCCCCTCGCCCGTCATCCCCCCTATATCATGTCGTGACGGAGGTGCCATGAAACTGATTTTGACGTTCATTCTCGCGATGTTGTGCCCTGTATCTGCCATGGCGCAAACCACGACGCCCGAAGGGCCTGTTGATGCCGCTGCGATTGTTCTCGCCGATCTGTTATATGTGAACCGCGCCGTCATCGTTTTTGCCGACAGCCCGCAAGACCCCAACTTTATCCGCCAGATGGAACTTTTGGCCCGCGACCCCACGGCCCTTGCCGAACGCGATGCGCTGTGGATCGTGGACACCGACCCCGCAGCCCGAAGCGAGGCGCGCCGCAAGTTCCGCCCGCGCGGCTTTTCGCTCGTGCTGGTCGAAAAGGATGGCACCGCCGTGATCCGCAAGCCCCTGCCATGGGAAATGCGCGAAATCACCGCCGCCATCGACAAGTTTCCTTCCCGCCGTCAAGAGGTGCTGGAACGGAGCCCGGCGGGGCGATAGCTATTCAAACTCCATGATCACGTCATCCACCCGCAGGCTGGCCCCCGCCACCGCCGCAATCGCCTTTACCACGCCCCGGCGCTCGGCCTTCAGGATGTTTTCCATCTTCATCGCCTCGACCGTGGCCAGCGCTTGGCCCTCTTGCACCTCATCCCCTACGGCGACGTTGATGCGCACGATCAGGCCCGGCATCGGGCACAGCAGGAACCGCGATGTATCGGGCGGCAGTTTTTCGGGCATCAGGGCCGCCAGCGTCGCCTGACGCGGCGTGCGCACATGGACGCGCAAGTCCGCCCCCCGGTGCCGGAGCCGGAACCCCATCGGGATTTTCGCGACCTTCATCACCAAGAGCGCGCCATCCACAATCAGCCGCGCAAGGGGTTGCCCCGGTGTCCAAGTGCTCTCAACCCGGCAAACTGCACCATCCGCAAAGCGCACGCTTGAACCCGCCGTGTCAGCGGCAATCGTGACCGCATGATCCACCCCGTCAATCGACACCACCCAGTCGACACCAACACGGCGCGTATGATTGTCCATCGTTCCCGAAATCCGCGTCCGCCGGATTTCCGCCACCCTGTGCATCGCGGCCGCCGCCGCCGCCACCCGCCGCAAGGTGGCTGCATCCAGAACCGCCCCCTGGAACCCATCCGGATATTCCTCGGCGATGAAGGCCGTCGTGATATTGCCCGACACAAACCGCGGATGATCCATCACGGCGGCCACAAAGGGCAGGTTATGCCCGATCCCCTCCACCTCGAACGTATCCAGGGCCACGCGCATTTCTTCAATCGCAGTGGCGCGGTCCGGCCCCCAGGTGCACAGCTTGGCGATCATCGGGTCATAGAACATGCTGATCTCGCCGCCCTCATACACGCCCGTATCATTGCGCACGATGCCGCGTGCCGTGGGGCCTTCAACAGGGGGGCGATAGTGTGTCAGTCGCCCGATGGAGGGCAGGAAGTTGCGATACGGATCTTCGGCATAAAGCCTGCTTTCCATCGCCCAGCCGTTGATCTTCAAATCACTTTGCGTGAACGGCAGACGTTCCCCGGCCGCCACGCGGATCATCTGTTCCACCAGGTCCACCCCGGTGATCAGCTCCGTCACCGGATGTTCCACCTGCAATCGTGTGTTCATTTCCAGAAAATAGAACTTCCGGTCGCCGTCGACGATAAACTCGACTGTCCCCGCCGACGTATACCCCACAGCCTTGGCCAAGGCGCAGGCCTGTTCACCCATCGCCTTGCGCGTGGCCGCGTCCAGAAACGGCGACGGTGCCTCTTCGATCACTTTCTGGTTTCGCCGCTGGATGCTGCATTCCCGCTCGTGCAGGTAAACACAATTGCCATGGCTGTCGGCCAGAACCTGAATTTCGATATGCCGGGGTTGCGTGACGAATTTCTCAATGAAAATCCGGTCATCGCCAAAACTCGCCGCGGCCTCGTTCTTGGATGATTGAAACCCTTCGGCCACTTCGCCTTCGTTCCAGGCGATCCGCATCCCCTTGCCGCCCCCACCCGCCGAGGCCTTGATCATTACCGGATAACCGATCTGCGCCGCGATCTTTGCAGCCTCATCGGCATCGGCGATCAGCCCCATGTGCCCCGGCACAGTGGAAACCCCCGCAGCCATCGCCAGCTTCTTGGACGTGATCTTGTCGCCCATCGCCTCGATCGCAGGACTTGGTGGGCCAATGAACACTACTCCTGCCGCTTCAAGTGCGGCTGCGAAGTTCATGTTTTCGCTTAGAAAACCATAGCCAGGATGCACCGCTTGCGCACCCGTCGCGCGGACAGCAGCCATGATCTTGTCAATCACGATATAGGATTGCGCGGCAGGTGACGCGCCAATGTGTACCGCCTCATCCGCCATTTGGACATGCAGTGCATTTCGGTCGGCGTCCGCAAACACCGCCACCGTCCTGATCCCCATCTTGCGTGCCGATTTGATGAACTCGACACGCAATCTCGCCCCGGTTGGCGATCAGGATCTTGTCAAACATTTGTGGCCCCCCCGGCGTCTGTATCGCGCGTGTGCGGCCAAGAAAGACCAGACGGGCAATATCATTCTTGCCTGTCCAACAAGCCAGCCTGCCGCCCGCAAGGCAAGCCCAAAACCGCAGGTCCGGTCGGGCGCACACGACAAAACCCCACCAACGCCGTCAGCGTTGATGGGGCATGTCCTGCGCGGATCAGGTGCGTATCAGTAGCCTTGCTGACACTGCAAAGCGCCGGGAATATAGCATGTGGCCGCGCCACCCGCTGCACCCAGGGCCGCGCCCGCAATCAGATTTTCGTCCAGCGCATCTGCGATGGCCGCCCCCGCAAGTGCGCCGCCAACCCCGCGCGATGCAGGGTCCTGCAGGCAACCGGCCAACGATGTCGTGACCACGGCCAACAGAATGAGAGATTTGAAATTCATGTGCTACTGCCTCGTTGTATTGTTTTTATTGGTTCGATTATGACAACAATTGCCGAAATCGCCAAGCGAATTTCTTGTGATTCAGACCCCTTCGGCAATTGCGCGCGCACTGTTTGTAGAAAAAAGGCCTGACCCAGAGGCGGTCAGGCCGAAGATTGGGGAAGGGTAACAGTCGTCGCAGACCAGCCTGCGCGACAGAGAGCGCAGGTGTCGCAGTCAGGATGCCCGCGCCTGCGACGCCCTGCAAATCCTTTGTTGCGCCAGCATTTTGTATGCGCGAAGCCTTGCCAAAAGGGTAATTCAACCGGCGAGAGTTTGCCTAGCGCGGATTGCATGAAATCTTGCGCTCATGCGCGCCAAAGCAGGCGCGATGATCAATCCTCTCGTCGTCGTCATCCCAGTCATAGACCGGCGCATCCTTGGCGAAAACCGCCGGAAAAGCGGCCTCTGCGCGCCGGACATCAATGCGCAGCAGTGCGTCATAGCTTGCGGCGTCAAACGGGTCTTCGGCAGGGATCACTTCGCGGCCAAACAGCCATGACAAGCGCCCGGCATCCAGGTTGCCCCGTTCAAACGCGTCTTCGCCGAACTGCGCCCAAAGTGCCGCCATGAACCCTTCATCCGCGCGCCGGTCCGCGGCCTTGCGGTCGCGGAAACGTTCGCGCTTTACCAGTTTTGCCGGCCCGGTCTTCTGATTGGCGCGGCGGATGACAAACTGAAAGTCGGTCCCCGGAAGTCGGCCAGGAAAGCCGCGATGTTTCTGCATGTTGTCCCCCAAGACAGAAAAAGGGCGGGCCGGGGCATCACCCCAGTGGCCCGCCCGATCAGATCAGTTTCCGTATTTGCCGTTGTAGGTCGGTTCAACCGAAACGGGCTCGTCCACGTAAACCACTTCTTCTTGCTTGGGTTTGCATGCTGCGGCGAACGCAACAAGGCCCAGAGCAAGAATAATCCGCGTGCTCTTCGACATCCTCTACTCCTTGGTTCTTCATTGAAGGCGTGGGCACCAACAGGGTACCCCCGCCCTACTCGCGAGGTTAAGGCCGCTTGGGTTCGGCCTGCGATTACAATAACGGATGCCGCAGGGTTTGGACACGGCAACTTCGCCAAACCTCGCCCCTGTGACTCGGAAGTCGCAATCGCGTGAACGCATGAACATTCGCCCGCAACATATTGTGCAAACTTCAATAAATCTCCCAAATGCAGGTGTCTCCGTCGATCCGGAACGCCTCGAAAAACTGCACGACATCCGGCAAACTTTCGCCGAAAACAACGGGCTTTTCTGCCATTGAAATGATGATCTGTTCCGGCAGCCCGCCAAAATCCGTCACCCGCGCCCGCGCAAAGTCGACACACAGCGCCTGCATGTCGGTCACCGCGGTGTCAAAATCGACCGTCCCGCCGCTGCGAATTTCCGGCGCGACAAACCGGAACCGCAGGGTGAATCCCTGTGATCCGACCACGTTCCAGACCACATCCTGCAGCACCACGGGCTGTCCCGACGGCACCGGGATCAGGTCCGCGCTGCCCGCAATCGCGACATCGCCGTCAAAGATTTCGTCCATCTGCGCTTGACCTATAGTGGAATATTATCGTGCTTTTTCCATGGGTTCACCTGTTTTTTCCCACGCAGGCTCGCAAAGGCCCGCGCCACGCGGCGGCGCGTCGAATGCGGCATGATGACCTCGTCGATGAACCCGCGCTCGGCCGCCACAAACGGGTTGGCAAAGCGGTCCTCATATTCCTTCACGCGCCCTGCGATCTTTTCCGGGTCATCCAACTCGCTGCGATACAGGATTTCCGTTGCCCCCTTGGCGCCCATCACCGCGACCTCTGCCGTGGGCCAGGCATAGTTGAAATCGCCGCGCAGATGCTTTGACGACATCACCACATAGGCCCCGCCATAGGTTTTCCGCGTCACCACCGTCACCTTCGGCACCGTGGCTTCCGCATAGGCAAACAGCAATTTGGCCCCATGCTTGATCACCCCCCCCAGTTCCTGCTGCACCCCCGGCAGAAATCCCGGCACATCCACAAATGTCAGGATCGGAATTTCAAACGCATCGCAGAACCGCACGAACCGCGCGGCCTTGCGGCTGGCATCAATGTCCAGACACCCGGCCAGCACCATCGGCTGATTGGCGACCACCCCCACCGTCTGCCCTTCAAGCCGGATAAAGCCCGTGATGATATTCCCCGCAAACGCCGCCTGAATTTCAAAAAAATCGCCCTCGTCGGCAACCTTGTGGATCAGCTCTTTCATATCGTAAGGCTGGTTCGGGTTGTCCGGGATCAGGGTATCAAGGCTTGCCTCCACCCGGCCCGGATCATCAAAGAACGGCCGCACCGGTGCCTTTTCGCGGTTGTTCAGCGGCAGAAAATCAATCAGCCGCCGCGCCTCGGCCAGCATTTCGACATCGTTTTCAAACGCCCCGTCGGCCACGGATGATTTGCGCGTATGGGTCGCGGCCCCGCCCAACTCCTCCGCACTCACCACCTCGTTCGTCACTGTCTTCACCACATCGGGGCCGGTCACGAACATATAACTGCTGTCTTTCACCATGAAGATGAAATCCGTCATCGCCGGTGAATAGACCGCCCCCCCCGCGCACGGCCCCATGATCAGGCTGATTTGCGGCACCACACCCGATGCCAGCACGTTGCGCTGAAAAATCTCGCCGTAGGCGGCAAGGCTGCCCACACCTTCCTGTATCCGCGCGCCGCCGCTGTCGCACATCCCGATCACGGGTGCGCCATTCTGGATCGCCATATCCATGATCTTGCAAATCTTGGCCCCGTGCGTTTCCGACACCGATCCGCCGAACACGGTGAAATCCTGCGCGAACACATAGACCTGCCGCCCGTTGATCGTGCCCCAGCCGGTGACGACACCGTCGCCCGGCGTGCGCACCTCGGCCATGCCGAATTCCACCGCCCGGTGCGCGACAAACATGTCAAACTCTTCGAACGAGTCTTCATCCAGCAGCAACTCGATGCGTTCGCGCGCCGTCAGCTTGCCCTTGGCGTGCTGCGCATCAATCCGCGCTTGGCCCCCGCCTGCCCGTGCCACGCCGCGCCGCGCTTCAAGCTCTGCCAGAATGTCCTTCATCGCCGCCCCCCGTTTGTTGTTCGCCAGCCTAGCGGCATTGTCCCGGCGCATCAAACGCCATTGCACAGCCGCGGATGCCCGCGCTAAGGCCACACCGCAACTGAAAGGACCATCATGTTTGCCATCCCCGTCCCCGTCGTGACCATCGGCCTTCTGATCCTGTCGAATGTCTTCATGACTTTCGCGTGGTATGGCCATCTGAACTACAAGTCCGCCCCGTTGCTGGCCGTAATTTTCATCAGTTGGGGCATCGCCTTCTTTGAATATGTGCTGCAGGTACCCGCCAACCGCATCGGGCACAGCTATTTTTCCGCAGCCGAACTGAAAACCATTCAGGAAGTCATTACCCTGACCGTCTTTGCGTTATTTTCCGTGTTTTTCCTGAAAGAGCCGCTGACATGGAACCATTTCGTCGGCTTTGCATTCATCATCTGTGGCGCATTTTTCATCTTTCACAAATGGACGTGATGTCCATGCTCATCGCAGGCCATGGACACGCGCCTGCGAAGGGCATAGCCCCATCCCATGACACCTGTTCGCTTTCTTGACCGCACGACGCCCCCCCATATTGCCACGCTGATCCTGATTGCGGGGCTTGCGGCGCTGTCGCTCAATATCTTCCTGCCCTCGCTGCCGTCGATGGCCACCCATTTCGGTGTGCCCTATGACCGGATGCAATTGTCGATCTCGGCCTATCTTGCCACAACCGCGCTGATCCAGATTTTCATCGGCCCCCTGTCAGACAGGTTTGGCCGCCGCCCTGTGCTGCTGTCGGCCATTGCGATCTTTACGCTCGCCACAGTCGGCGCAATCGTTGCACCAAACTTTCAGATCTTCCTCGCCTGCCGCATGGCACAGGCCGTCATCGCATCGGGATTTGTGCTGTCGCGCGCAGTTGTGCGCGACATGGTTCCACAGGATCAGGCCGCCTCGATGATCGGCTATGTCACGATGGGGATGTCACTTGTGCCCATGGTCGGTCCGTTGTTCGGCGGGTTTCTCGACAAAACACTCAACGGATGGATGCCGTCA
This sequence comes from uncultured Alphaproteobacteria bacterium, assembly GCA_963783595.1. GTDB lineage: Bacteria > Pseudomonadota > Alphaproteobacteria > Rhodobacterales > Rhodobacteraceae > JAAFHS01. Next base: position 24,594 of record CAWAPA010000076.1, read on the forward strand.
TTCTGGGTGTTGGCCATCGGCGGGGTGGCGCTGTTTGCCCTCGTCTGGGCTGATCAGGGTGAAACGGCCAAAGATCGGTCTTCCAGCATGACTGCGCAGTTGCGGGCCTATCCGGTTCTGCTGACGTCGCAGCGGTTCTGGGGCTATTGCCTCGCCGCCGCCACAGCCTCCGGCGCATTCTTCGCATTTCTGGGGGGCGCGCCGTTCGTCGGTTCGCAACTCTATGGGATGGACCCGGCCACCTTGGGCTTTTACATTGCAGCCCCCGCCATCGGCTATTTGTTGGGTAACTTCATCTCTGGTCGCTATGCCACCCGCTACGGTATCAATCGCATGATCCTTGTCGGCGCTCTGACCACCACAGCGGGCCTGGGACTGTTGGCGGTGCTGGTATTTCTGGGCTTCATGTCCGCGAACCTGTTCTTTGGTCTCATCATTTTCGTGGGCCTTGGCAATGGCATCATGCTGCCCAGCGCCACCGCGGGCATGCTGTCGGTGCGCCCGCAACTCGCGGGGTCGGCGGCGGGCCTTGGCGGGGCGATCACCATTGGTGGCGGGGCGGCGTTGTCGGTGCTGGCCAGCGTCGTGCTGACACCGGGTAGCGGGTCAATGCCGCTGATCCTGCTGATGCTGGCGACCTCTGCGGCATCAGTGCTTTGCGTGGCTTGGGTCATCCGTCGCGCACGGGCCATCGGGGCGGCTTGACTGGCGCGACAAGAGAGGCACTTTTGCCAGTCTCCTGATCACGAAATGTTTCAAAAGTCTTAACCCGCCCTGTGGATAACTTTTTAAACTATTGATTATAAAAACTAATCCTGAAAATTGACAGCCGTCAATTGTGCTGCCTAACGCTGGCTGACCCGCCAATTCTGATTGACCACCGGCTCCAGATTTTCACGTGGCAATGGCACCCGGCCCAGAATGTGATCCGCCGCCTTCTCTCCCACCATGATCGACGGCCCGTTCAGGTTGCCATTGGTGACCTGCGGAAAAATGGAACTGTCCGCCACCCGCAGTCCATCCACTCCGATCACCCGGCACTCTGGGTCCACGACGGCGAGAGGATCATCTGCCCGCCCCATCCGCGCCGTCCCACACGGGTGATAGGCGCTTTCCGCGTGTTCACGGATAAAGGCGTCGATCTCTGCATCGGTTTGCACTGCCGCACCCGGCTGGATTTCATATTTGACATGCGGCTCCATCGCCGCTTGCGCAAAAATCTCACGTGTCAGGCGGATACAGGCGCGGAACTCCTCCCAATCCTGCGGGTCGCTCATGTAATTGAACCGGATCACCGGAGGCGCTGCGGGGTCTGCAGACCGCAGTGTCACTGCACCCCGGCTGCGCGATCGCATCGGTCCCACATGCGCCTGAAACCCGTGCCCGCTGGCAACCGCGCGCCCGTCATAGCGCACAGCGATCGGCAGGAAATGGTATTGGATGTCGGGATAATCCACCCCGGCCCGCGACCGGATGAACCCGCATGCCTCGAACTGATTGCTCGCCCCCAGACCCCGCCCGGTCAGCAACCATTGCGCCCCGATCAGCCCCTTGCCCAGCAGGTTCCAGTATTTGTACAGGGTGATTGGCTGCTTGGCCGCGTATTGGACATAAACCTCCAGATGGTCCTGAAGGTTCGCGCCCACGCCCGCCCGATCCGCCCGCACCGCAATCCCGTGTTCGGCCAGATGCGCCGCAGGCCCGATCCCCGACAGCATCAGCAGTTTCGGCGTGTTGATCGACGACGCGGCAAGGATCACTTCGGTCGTCGCGCGGATCACCTCAATCTGCCCGTCCCGGTCCACCTCGACCCCTACGGCGCGATTGCCTTCAAATACTACGCGCCGCGCAAGGCCGCGCAGCAGATGAACGCGACCCGACTTTTGTGCGGGCCTCAGATATGCATTCGCCGCCGACCAGCGCCGCCCCTTCCAGATCGTTGCCTCCATCGCGCCGAACCCTTCTTGCGCGGCGCCGTTGTAGTCCGGCGTCACCGGATACCCGGCCTGCTTCCCCGCCTGAATGAAGGCATCAAACAACGGATTGCTGCGCGGCCCCCGCGTGATGTGCAATGGCCCCTCGGTGCCGCGAAACGCGGCGCCATCCCCCGGCCCGCTCTCATCCCCGTGCCAGTTTTCCATCCGCTTGAAATACGGCAGCACATCGGCAAAAGCCCAGCCTTGTGCGCCCATCTCATCCCATGTGTCGAAGTCCCGCGCATGGCCACGCACGTAAACCATGCCGTTGATCGACGATGACCCGCCGATCACCTTGCCGCGCGGCGTCACAAGCTGCCGCCCGCCCAAATGCGGCTCAGGCTCTGACTTCAGCCCCCAGTCATACATCGCCATGTTCATCGGAAACGACAACGCCCCGGGCATCTGGATGAACGGCCCCGCATCCGTTCCACCATGTTCGATAATCGTCACCGTGCGCCCAGCCTCAGCCAGCCGGTACGCCATCGCGCAGCCCGCACTGCCCGCACCCACGATTACATAATCATCACTTGGCAAGGTGCGCATCCAAATACGCCATCGCCGTCGCGACAGCCGCCGCGCCATCTGGCGCGCCATCCTTCAAAACCTCGCGCAGATACAACCCGTCAATCAGCGCGCCCAGCCCATCGGCAATTGCCACGGCATCGTCACGCGATCGCAGACAGGCCCGCAGGTTTGACCGCAGTCGGCCCTGATACACGCCTAACAATCGGCGCGCTGCAGGCACCGTTTGTGCCAGCACCCAGAAGTTCAGCCATGCCCCCACCACTTCGCGCCGAAAATTTCCTGGACTGAACGACGCATACAGAATGGCCTGCAGACGCGCCTCCGGCCCATTCGCCACCGCCAACGCACCCCGCACTTCGGCACCGTACAGGGTCAAGATATGACGCATCGCTGCCAGAAACATATCCTCTTTCGACCCGAAATAATGATGCGCCAGCGCTGATGACATCCCCGCCCGCTTTGCGATCTGGCTGACAGTGACATCCAGACTCCCTGCCTGACCGATCTCAACAATCGTTGCGTTGACGAGCGCTTGCTTTCGGATAGGCTGCATACCTAGCTTTGGCATTGACGGGTTCCCGATGAAATAAAGCTTGCCAGAACGACGTAACGTGAAGTTTATTGACTCGTCAATCAACAAACTTCGACAACAACAGGGATGACAGATGACACGCTTGCGCACACACCTTTTGACCACGACTGTCGTGGTCTTGATGGCAGCCCCTGCCTTTGCAGAAGGCTGCGATAACGTGATATTTTCGGATGTTGGCTGGACCGACATCACTGCCACAACCGCCGCCGCCACCGTGGTGATGGAGGCATTGGGCTATGAAACCGAAACCAAGGTTCTATCCGTGCCTGTCACTTATGCCGGCCTTGCTGGTGGCGACATCGACGTGTTCCTTGGCAACTGGATGCCCACGATGGAGGCCGATATCGCTGCCTATCGCGATGCGGGAACGGTCGACACTGTCCGTACGAATCTGGAAGGCGCGAAATACACGCTTGCCACAAACGAAGCAGGCGCAGCCCTTGGCATCACCGATTTCACCGCAATTGCAGCCAACAAGGATGCGCTGGAAGGCCAGATCTATGGCATCGAACCCGGCAATGATGGCAACCGCCTGATCATCGACATGATCGCCTCGGGTCCATTTGGCCTTGACGGATTCAAGGTGGTGGAATCTTCGGAGCAAGGTATGCTCGCCGAAGTGCAAAAAGCCACGGAAGACGGCAAGCCCATCGTGTTCCTTGGCTGGGAACCGCACCCGATGAACGCCAATTTCAAGATGACCTACCTGACGGGTGGCGATGATTACTTTGGGCCGAACCTTGGCGGGGCCACGGTCGCCACCAACACCCGTGCAGGCTATGTCACGGAATGCCCGAATACTGGCAAACTGTTGCAGAACATGGGCTTCACCCTTGCCATGGAAAACGAGATCATGGGGGCGATCCTGAATGACGGCGCTGACCCCGCAGATGCCGCCAAGGCCTGGCTTGCTGCCAACACCGATACATGGACGGCTTGGCTTGACGGCGTAACCACCAAGGACGGCGGCGACGCAGTTGCCGCTGTGACCGCAGCCCTGCAGTAAAGCCAAGCGGCCCCGGATCTGTTCCGGGGCCGCCCCATCAATTGGAGAGGCTGAATGGACTGGCTGACTGATTACAAGATTCCTGTCGGAAAGACGGCAAAGTCTGTGTTCGATTGGATGAACAACAACCTGGGCGACGTTTTCGATGCCATCGCGACCGCACTCGAGGCTATGATTGAGGGCATTCTGTGGTTGTTGCAAACCCCGCATCCGTTTGTCATCATTGCTGTTTTCATCGTATTGACGTGGCTTCTGCAGAAAAGCTGGAAGGTTTGCCTCGGCGTTCTGCTGGGTTTCCTGTTCATCCTGAACCAAGGCTATTGGGAGGAAACCACCGAAAGCCTAACCCTGATTCTGTCCGCCTGCGTCGTCTGCATGGGCGTGGGCGTGCCCATCGGTATTGCCGCCGCGCACCGCCCAAAGCTGTATCGCGCCATGGTGCCGGTCCTTGACCTGATGCAGACGTTGCCGACCTTCGTGTACCTTATCCCTGCAATCGTGTTCTTTGGCCTTGGCATGGTGCCCGGCCTGATTGCGACCGTAATCTTTGTTCTTCCCGCCCCGATCCGCCTGACCCATCTTGGTGTCTCGTCCACGCCGCAGGCTCTCTTGGAGGCGGCAACTGCTTTTGGTGCCACTCCGAAGCAGCGCCTCTGGAAAGTGGAGTTGCCCTATGCCTTTCCGCAGATCATGGCAGGTCTGAACCAGACCATCATGCTGTCGCTGTCGATGGTGGTGATCGCAGCCCTGGTTGGCGCAAACGGCCTTGGCGTGCCGGTAGTGAGGGCGCTGAATTCGGTCAACACAGCACTTGGTTTCGAATCCGGCTTTATTATCGTTGTCGTCGCCATCCTACTTGACCGCATGCTGAGGGTAAGCCGATGACCGTTGCCGTAGAATTCGACGCCGTCTCCATCGTCTTTGGCGACAATCCGAACCGCGCTCTGCCGTTGATGGATCAAGGTCTTAGCCGGGCAGAGGTGCAGGCACAGACTTAACAAATCCTTGGCGTGCATGACTGTTCGCTGACTGTGGAGACAGGTGAAATCCTTGTTCTGATGGGGCTTTCAGGGTCGGGCAAATCGACCCTACTGCGCGGGGTCAACGCGCTGAATCCCGTTGTGCGAGGCGAAGTGCGGGTGAATGACGGCACGAAAATGGTGTCTGTTACGAAGGCGGACCCCGAAACCCTGCGAAAAATGCGGATGTCTCAGATCGCGATGGTGTTTCAGCAGTTCGGACTTTTACCTTGGCGGACTGTGCGTGAAAATGTGGGCCTTGGCCTCGAGCTTGCGGGGGTAAGTGTTGACGACCGCCGTCCGCGGGTTGATGCTCAGTTGGCTTTGGTGAACCTGACGGAACGGGCCGATGCGCTGGTGGGTGAACTGTCTGGGGGCATGCAGCAACGGGTGGGTCTTGCCCGCGCTTTTGTGACCGAGGCGCCGATCCTGTTGATGGACGAGCCGTTTTCGGCGCTCGACCCGTTGATCCGTGCGAAATTGCAAGATGAGCTGCTGGACCTGCAGGCCAAACTGAAACGCACGATCATCTTTGTTTCGCATGATCTGGACGAGGCGTTCAAGATCGGCAACCGCATCGCTTTGATGGAGGGCGGACGTATCGTCCAATGCGGCACCGCACGCGAAATCATCGCCAACCCGATCAGTGACTACGTCGCCGAATTCGTGGCACATATGAACCCACTGTCGGTGTTGACCGCACGCGATGTGATGATTCCGGGATCACAAGGCGGCGTTTCGATTGATGCCGAGACACCCGTGCGCCGCGTGATGGAAATGATCCGCGACGGAACCACAGATATTGCCGTGACCGATGATGGCAAGCCGTGTGGAACCATTAACGGGCCGGAAGTCATGGCGAAACTTATCAACCCTCGTGGCAGTTGACGCCTATTCTGCGGCCTTTTTCGCAGCGGCTTTCTTGACTGCAGGCTTTTTGGTCGCTGTTTTCTTTGCCGAAGTCTTTTTCGCCGCTAACTTAGCGGGGGCCTTGCGTGCAGGTTTCTTGCCGCCTTTGCTGGCCTTTTCGGCAATCAGGATCAACGCTTCATCTAGGGTTACCTCTTCCGGGGACAGATCCTTGGGCAGGGTCGCATTGACCTTTTCCCACTTCACATAGGGGCCATATTTCCCCGGCATCACTTGCACCACGCCGCCGTCCGGATGCGCACCCAATTCGCGCAGCGGGGCTGCGGCCGGAGCCCGCCCGCCGCGCAGGGCCTTTTGCGCCAATACTTCCACTGCGCGATTCATGCCGATTGTGAACACCTCTTCGACGTCTGAAATGTTCGCGTAAGTTGTCCCGTGCTTGACGTAAGGGCCAAACCGGCCAATCGCGGCCTCGATCATTTGCCCATCATCAGGATGCGGTCCGATCTGGCGCGGCAGATTGATGAGTTGCAGCGCCCGTTCCAAAGTTAGTTCATCCGGCACCCAACCCTTTGGCAGGCTGCCGCGCGGCGGCTTGGGGTTTTCTTCTGTCACCTCACCCTTTTGCACATAGGGGCCAAAGCGGCCCGCGCGCAGGCTGATCGGTTGTCCATCCTCATCATGGCCAAGGATCTTGCCATCGACACTGACAGCCCCGTTTTCATCGTTCACTGAAATCGGACGCGTGTAGCGGCATTCGGGATAATTCTTGCAGCCGATGAACGCACTGCCTGACCGCGCCGTTTTCAGGTGCAGCCGCCCCGTGCCACAGGTCGGGCAGATGCGCGGGTCCGACCCGTCTGCCCTTGACGGATAGAGATGTGGCGACAGGAAATCGTCGATCTTTTCCAGAACTTCAGTAATCCGCAAGTCTGCCGTTTCAGCCACCGCTGCCGCGAAATCACGCCAGAACCGTGCAAGGACTTCCTTGTAATTCCGCTCACCTGCCGAGACATCGTCAAGTTGCGATTCCAGATCGGCGGTGAAATCGTACTCCACATACTTATGGAAGAAATTCGCCAGAAACGCCGTCACAAGCCGCCCCTTGTCCTCGGGGAACAGGCGGTTCTTGTCCTTGCGGACGTATTCGCGGTCCACGATCGTGGTCAGCACGGAAGCATAGGTCGACGGACGCCCGATGCCCAACTCTTCCATCCGCTTGACTAGCGTGGCTTCTGTATACCGTGGTGGCGGCTGTGTGAAATGCTGTTCGGGCGCGATAGATTTCTTTTCTGCAGGTTCGCTTTCCATGATCTGAGGTAGACGACCTTCGTCATCATCCTCGTCATCGCGACCTTCATCATAGACCTTGAGGAAGCCATCAAACAGGACCACCTGCCCATTGGCTCGCAAGACGATCTGCCCATCGGCGCTGCCAACGTCAACGGCTGTGCGTTCCAGCCGCGCCGCCGCCATCTGGCTGGCAATCGTGCGTTTCCAGATAAGATCATAGAGCTTGCGCTGATCATCCTCCAGCCGCAGGGTTTCGGGGGCGGCCATCATTTCCGTCGGGCGGATGCATTCGTGCGCTTCTTGCGCATTCTTGGCCTTGTTCTTGTAGATACGTGGGGCGTCCGGCACATAGGCGGCACCAAACTTCGCCTTGATCGCGTCCCGTGCAGAGGTCACAGCTTCAGGTGCCATATCGATACCGTCGGTCCGCATATAGGTTATATGGCCCGCCTCATACAGGCGCTGTGCGGTGTTCATGCACTGCTTGGCGCCCATGCCAAACTTGCGCGACGCCTCTTGTTGCAGGGTTGATGTCATGAAGGGTGGATACGGGTTGCGGTTTGCAGGCTTTGCCTCGACCGACCGCACCGTCAATGTTCGATTTGTGACAGCTTGAACGGCCAGTTCGGCAGATTCTGCGGTGGGGATGTCGAATTTTGACAGTTTTTTACCACCGAGGACGGTCAGTTTGGCCAAAAAATCCTGCCCGCGTGGCGTTGTTAGTGTCGCCTCGACTGTCCAGAACTCTTGATTGCGGAAGGCCTCGATCTCCATTTCGCGTTCCACGATCAGGCGCAGGCATACTGATTGCACCCGTCCTGCCGATCGCGATCCCGGCAGTTTGCGCCACAGAACCGGTGAAAGCGTGAAACCTACCAGATAGTCCAGCGCGCGCCGCGCAAGATAGGCATCGACCAGCGGCTGATCGACTTGCCGCGGGTTTCGCATTGCTTCAGTTACCGCAGCCTTGGTGATTGCATTGAACGTCACGCGGCTGACTTTTGCACCCTTCTTCAGCGAAGGCGCCAACGCTGCTTGCAGGTGCCAAGAAATTGCCTCGCCCTCGCGGTCGGGGTCAGTTGCAAGGATCAGATTTTGGTCTGTTTTCAATGCTTCCGCAATGGCGCGAACATGCTTTTTGCTGTCTGCCGCAACTTCCCATGTCATCGCAAAATCATCGTCCGGGTTTACCGAACCGTCTTTTGGCGGCAGGTCACGCACATGCCCGTATGAGGCCAAAACCACATAGTCTGACCCAAGATACTTGTTGATCGTCTTGGCCTTGGCGGGAGATTCAACAACGACAACTGGCATGGGTTTCCTTTGCGGCTGCACCTTGGAAGGGCGCGGCACCATGTGGGGAGGCCAACGAGTTTGTCAATGCGCGATGGACGCGGGGATCAGTCAACCCGGCTAAGCAAGCCGCCGGCGTGCCGCAAAATGCGCCCGTCCAGTTCAAGCATCAGAAGTTCTGTAGCAAGGGCCGATGATGGAAGGGCCAGATCGCGGATAAGCTGATCTTCGGCCAGTGGACTGGGGCCCAGGCGTGACAGTATCTGACCGTGCAGCACGGACATATCCGCAAGCGTGCGCTGCTGTGGCACTGGCCCCGGCAAAAGTGGGGCGGTAGCTGTTACCGGTTCTGCTGCTGGAACATGAATGGCACCAATTGCCTCCATCACATCCGCAGCGCTTCGCACAAGCGTTGCCCCGTCTCTGATTAATTGGTTGCAACCTGCTGCCCGCGCGTCAAACGGATGCCCTGGCACCGCCAGCACATCACGGCCAATATCAAGCGCATCACGCGCGGTAATCAGGCTGCCTGACCGTGACGCGGCCTCAACCACAATGACGGCACGCGACAGGCCCGCAACAATGCGATTGCGGACTGGAAAATGCCGCGCCTGTGGCTCCAACCCCATGGGTTGTTCGGAAATGCGGCATCCCCTGAGTGAAATCTCGGCAGCAAGTGCACCATTTTCGGTGGGGTATATGACGTCTACCCCACCCGCCATCACGGCGACCGTCCCTGTCGCAAGTGACGCTTCGTGCGCAGCCCCGTCAATCCCGCGTGCAAGGCCAGATACGACGACCTGCCCGGCTTGCCCAAGCGTTTCCGCAAGCCGCCGCGCCATTCGCAGGCCAAGTGATGATGCATTGCGCGCGCCCACCATTGCCACCATCGGGCGCTCCAACAGCCCAATATCTCCAAGGGCCCACAAAACAGGGGGGGCATCAGCAAGATCCATCAGCGTCGTTGGATACCCCGGCATCCCGTGACACAGCAGTTTGGCACCTGCCGCGCGTCCCTGTGACATTTCGTGCCGGATCACATCGATCGGGCACAGATTGTAGTTTTCGACCCCCGCTGCGGCGGCAATGTGCGGCAAGGCTTCAAGCGCCGCAGCTGCCGACCCATGTTCAGCAATCAAGCGGTGATATGTCACCGCACCGACCCTGCGGGAGCGAATGAGACGGAGGCGATGTACCGGATCGCCGTCCACCAGGGGTGTGGGGTGGGGTGTGGGGTTAGACAGAAAGCCCGCCATCGACGCCTCGCCTCATTCGCGATTTGGAGATTGGACCAGAGACGGTTAACAAGCCGTGAAGATGCATTCACTCGACGAAAGATCCGTTGGGGAAGGTCAAAGGGAACCGGATCACGGACGACGCGTTGTGTCGGTGGATGGCTTTGGTTCTGCCCGGCGACAAATCGCTGCGGCACAGAACTGGGTCGGCATCCACTATGAGACAAACCTTTACAGGAGACGAACATGTTCAACCGTCACACATTTTCCCGCATTCTTGCGACCAGCGCGCTTGTGTTGCTACCACTTTCCGCGTTTGCAGCAGGTCCCGTCATGGTCAAGTCAGTCGAGGTTGACGTGGCCTTGGCAGATGTCACCAATGCCGAGGCTGCAACGCGTTTTGCCAACATCAAGACCGATCTTGAAAACGCAATCGCAGCACGCCTTGTTGACCGCACAGACGAAGAAAACGGCGTGAAAATCACAGTCGACATTTCCGAAATCGAACTGAGCACCGGGTTCACCGAGGTTTTCAACATGGCAGATTCGCGCTTGGCCGGGACGGTGCAGGTCTTCGGCACTGCCGACAACCCGGATTCTACACGCTATGACCTTGTGGTCGACGTTGATGCCGCCAAGGCTTATTTTCCAGAAGGCACGGTTCTGGCCGACCTGTCGGCAGATAGCTCCGTTTACTACGAGACGCTTGTTACGGCATTTGCCGACACGATTCTGCTTAACCTTGACAAGTAGCAGGTCGGTTCGCACTTGAATTCACGCTAATTTTTGATCAAATAGGGCGCAGCAATGCGCCCTATGCGGCGCCCCCTGAACGGAGCGTGCCATGCTGAATGCCGAAGTCGCCAAACGCCGTGATGATGCCGTGTCGCGCGGTGTCGGCATGATGACGCAGATTTATGCCGACCGCGCCCTGAATTCTGAAATCTGGGATATCGAGGGCAAACGCTATATCGACTTTGCGGCCGGTATCGCGGTGGTCAATACCGGGCATTGCCACCCGCGCATAATGGCTGCAGTGACCGAACAAATGTCACGCTTTACACATACTTGTGCACAGGTGCTGCCCTATGAAAACTACATCAGACTCGCCGAACGTCTGAATGCGGCGACACCCGGCGATTTTGCGAAAAAGACAGTGTTCGTCACGACCGGCGTCGAAGCTGTTGAGAACGCAATCAAGATCGCGCGCGTATCTACTGGTCGCAACGCAGTGATCGCTTTTGGCGGAGCGTTTCATGGCCGGACGTTTATGGGGATGTCGCTTACGGGTAAGGTGGAACCATACAAGAAGGGCTTTGGCGCAATGATGCCCGATGTCTGGCATGTGCCGTTTCCGCAGGATGTGCATGGTATATCGACCGCAGATGCGATGGCGGGCATGACCAAGCTGTTCAAGGCCGATCTGGACCCTGGCCGCGTGGCCGCCATTATCTTTGAACCGGTGCAAGGTGAAGGCGGCTTTTATCCCGCCCCTGCCGATCTTGTCCGCGCCGTACGCAAACTGTGCGATGAACACGGTATCGTCATGATCGCTGATGAAGTGCAAACTGGGTTTGCGCGTACCGGCACCTTGTTCGCCATGCACGGCTACGACGTTGCCGCCGACATCACTTGCATGGCCAAGGGACTTGCGGGGGGGCTGCCGCTGGCTGCACTGACGGGGCGGGCTGAAATGATGGATGCCGCCAACCCCGGTGGTTTGGGTGGCACTTATGGCGGCAATCCATTGGGGATCGCAGCGGCCCACGCAGTGCTTGATGTGATTGAAGATGAAAAGCTGTGTGACCGCGCCAATGAACTCGGCTCTCGTCTGAAGCAGCGGCTTGAAGCTATCCGCTCCACCGCCCCTGAAATCAGTGACATTCGCGGACCCGGCTTTATGGTTGCCGTCGAATTTGCAAACCCTTCGAACCATGAGCCTGACGCAGGCTTTACTGGCCGTGTCAGGCTAGAGGCGCTCAAGCGTGGTCTAATCTTGCTGACATGCGGCGTTTACGGCAACGTGATCCGCTTTCTTGCACCGATCACCATTCCTGACGCGCATTTCGCCGAAGCAATGGACATTCTGGAAGAGGCCGTATCCGCCGCCCGCGCTTGAATGCTGCGTTCAAACTTTGGTTATGCAAAGGCTGGGCCGAAGCGATTTCGCTGATAGGAAGGGCGACATGAACCGCGCTGGCTATATGTCGCCTAATGTTGATTATGGTGGAACCAAAGGCTTCAGACTGCGTTAACATTTGCATCCAACTTGGTTTTCAATGAGGCGACTATGAAAAAGATTATGATGGTACTACCGATCCTGACGCTTGGCTTGGCAGCTTGCCAGACCGAAGGCCAGAACGCGGCCCTTGGTGGGCTTGGCGGTGCCGCAATTGGTGCTGCTGTGTCCGACAACGAGACCCGTGGCGCGCTGATTGGTGCGGCAGTTGGCGTTGCAGCATCAACGCTGGTGCGCCCGGCCAATGCGCAGGGTCAGTGCACCTATCGCAACACGTCAACGGGCCAGACCTATCTGGCAGCTTGCCCATAAATCACTCAGGCAGGCGCACAAAGATGCGCCTGCCTTTTTGCACAGGTTTTGCCCATTTCATTCGCTGAAGATGGAACAAGGCACGACCAGTCGCTTGCATTAGCTTAGCCTAATGTAGCGATGTGGCAGCCGATCAGTCTGACAAATGGAATTTCAGGCGCCGCCACCGTTCAACTTTGACTTCGACTGAACAACATGGCCGTGCCGATCCCCCCTGCTGCGGCAATAGCGGCAAGTCCTTTGCCATCATGCAACGCGTGAAACAGACGCACTGCCAGAACTGCACCTGATGCGCCAATCGGATGACCACGAGCCAGCGCCCCGCCGCCAGTGTTGACGCGCAAAGGCTCCAGCCCTGCCGCTTGGACACAGGCGATGGCCTGCACGGCGTAAGCCTCCATTACCTCAGCCAACTGCAGTGTCTGAATTCCGTGCATGACAGCCCTGATTGCGGCGACCGGTGCAAGACCCGGTTCCAGCGGATCGCCTCCGAACGTCGCGCCCCGCACGATCTGCAACTTGTCCGCAAACCCGGTTGCTATGCGTGGCGAGACCACAAGACAGAACGCTGCACCGTCTGCAGCGACCGCCGCATTCGCAGCGGTGATGGACCCTGTGACCGACTTTGCACGCGCTGCCAACGATGGCGTCAGCACACGCGCGAAAGTATCACGCGAAACGCCTTCCAAGGGCACGATCTCCGGAAACTCTGCGGCCAATGCCTTGCGATGGCTTTCGACTGCCCAAGCGTCCTGTGCGCGCCGGCTGATACCCAATCGCAATGCCAGCATGTCGGCCGCAACCGCCATATCCGGATCTCGGTCTGGCCATGGAGTGAATGCTGCCTGTTCATAGGGCACTGGCGCACCGCCGACCGGATCTGTGACAAAGCGCAGGGGCCTGCGTGAATAACTTTCCACTCCACCGGCAATCACGATGTTGGCTTGGCCCGAAGAAATCATCGCCTGCGCAATGCGAATTGCATCAAGTCCCCCCGCGCATTGCCTGTCAATTGTCAGCCCCGCCACACGGTCGGGCAGCCCTGCCGAGAGCACCACGCGTCGCGCAGGGTTTCCCCCTGCTCCCAAGGCATTGGACAGGATCACCTCATCAACCACGTCCGGTCCCATCCCGGCATCTGCCAGCAGGGCATGCACAACAGGGGTTGCCAGGTTTTCAATCGACAGCGGTGAAAACGCACCGTTCCGCGGGCAGATCGCGGTGCGCCGCGCGGCGATGACAAACGCCGTCATGTCAGCGCCGAAAGATCTGTCTTGCCAGATGGCAACACGGGCCAATCGGCAACCCAGCGGATGGCGCGAGGCGTTGCCAAGGGCCCCAGTCGTACCCGTGCCGCTGCCAAAATGGCCGCGGTCTGTGCCGGATCACCTTGTATGACCGCCTCGATCACATGGCCGCGTGCATGATCTGGTCGGGGGATCACCGCCACATTGCGTACGCCCGGAAGGCTCGCAAGAAACGAACTCGATCTCTTCCGGAAACACGTTTTGATCCGCAATTGTCACCATCCGTCCGGCCCGTCCAGACAAGAACAGATAGCCCGACACAAGCCGCCCCATCTCGCCCACTGACAGCCATCCTGCATCCCAGGTGGCTCCGCCAGAACTCCCGGCATACCCCGCGAAAAGATATGGCGAACGCACCCAGATTACCCCGGATCGGAGATCAATTTCCACCCCCGGAAACGCACGCCCCACAGAACCGTCCGGCGTCGCATCATCCGCCATCGTAATGAAACTCGTCTCGGCGGCGCCATAAAATTCGGTCACGCGTGCGGCGGGTGCGGCTATCGCCAAACGTGCCCGCAACCCCGCGTCCAACTTTGCACCGCCCACGACCAGCTGCCGCAAATCTGGCCATATCACGTTCGCCTCAACCATCAATCGCAGATGCGCAGGCGCCGCATAGATCAAGGAAACACGCCGGTCTTTCAGCGCCCGCGCTGCCCGGTCCGGGCGCAATCCATCAAACAGATGCACATCAGCCCCAAGATGCATCCCCTCCATCGCCCCATAAAGTGCAAGCGAATGCGACAACCGTCCCACCACGCCCACCGGCATCCCCGGCCCGATACCAAATACCGAAGCATTTACCGCAAATGACGTCGTCCAGCTTTCCACGCTTCGCATGATCCGCCGTCGCACCCCGGTGCTGCCGCCGGTTAGCGTCTCGAACATCCCCGGTTGCGCCTGAACGGGATCACCACTACCGATCCGAAACCCGCTGCGATGCGCCAAAGCCCGCGCCAGTGCCATTGCCACCGGCCGATCAGCAATCGCCCTCGCGGCAGGCAATGTTGGTTCAAAGACCTCCCCATCCGGCCCGAATAAGCGCGCCGCGGGGTGCCAGCGGAAAGCGCCCATGTGCACGACTTTAAAACTTGGACCGCAATTGACGCGCGGCCCCTACCAATAGCGAAAGATCCACCCCCACGGCTGTGAATGTCGTACCCCAGTCTATGCAGTCCTGCGCCATTTGCGGATCCGTCACAAGGATGCCCGCGGGTTTACCCGCCGCCGTTATGGCGCTGATCGCACGCTTTACAACGGCACGCACGTCAGGGTCTGCCATCCCGCCAGCGCGGCCCATCGACATGCCAAGATCCGCGGGTCCGATGAACAGGGCATCCACCCCATCAACTGCGGCAATCTCTGCAATCTGCTTCACTGCTGCCAGTGTCTCGATTTGCACGATCAGGCACAGTTCTTTCCCCGCACTTTCAAAGTATCCGTGCACCCCGCCATAGCGATTGGCCCGAGTCATCCCCGACACACCCCGCACACCGCGCGGCGGATAATGCATGGCACGCACTGCGGCCTCAGCCTCGGCTGCATTTTGCACATATGGGATCATCAGGGTTTGTGCGCCAAGGTCCAGAAACCGCTTGATCAGCACCACGTCATTTGTTGCGGGCCGCACCACGGCTTGCACTCCGTGCGCCGCAAGGGCCTGCATCATGCCCATTGTATCGGGCACATCCGTCAACGAATGTTCGGTGTCAACAACAACCCAGTCATACCCGCAACACGCTAACGCCTCGGTCACCACAGGCCCCGGAACAGTGTTCCAGATACCGATCTGCTGCCGCCTTGCGATCAGGCCCGCCTTGAACGCATTGACTGGCATCATGCTAGCACCGTATTCAACCGCCGTAGTGCCAGCAGATAACCTTCCGTCCCGCAGCCTGCGATCACGCCGTCTGCGCGCTGGCTGACGTATGAATGATGCCGGAACGCCTCGCGCTTGTGGATATTGCTGATGTGCACCTCCATCACCGGGCCTTCGAATGCCAGCAACGCATCCAGAATGGCCACTGATGTATGGCTGTAGGCACCGGGGTTGATGATGATGGCGGCGCCCTGCCCGCGCGCCTCGTGGATCCAATCCACGAGCGCGCCCTCGTGATTGCTTTGATGAAAGCGGATCGTCAGGCCCAAATCCTCGGCCAGCGCCGCACAAACGTCTGCAACATCTTCCAGGCTTTCCCGCCCATATAAGTCGGGCTGGCGCTGCCCCAGCAGGTTCAGGTTAGGACCGTTAAGAATGTAGATTGGTTTCGGCATGGCATCCCCCGCGTTTAGGGCGACACTACCCGATCACATGGCCGGGGCAAGTAGGATGGGCGGTTCCAGAGCAGCTGGGATCGCCCATCACACCCGCACGATCACGCCACCTTTTCCAGCGCCGCATCCTGCGTGATGCCCAGCGCATGGCATACCTCGCGCGTCAGATGTGGGCGGTTCAGGGTGTAGAAATGCAAGTCCTTCACCCCTTCGCCCATCAGCGCATCGCACAATTCAGTGCACAGCGCTACGGACAGCAATTCTTCACGGGCGTCTCGTTTAGCCGCCGCAAATGCGTCATCCAGCCAGACAGGTACTTGCGTGCCGCAGCGGGCAGCAAAGCGCTTGGTCCCGCTCCAGTCATGTATCGGCAGAATACCCGGAATAATCGGCGCGGTGATGCCCTCTTTGATGCACAGGTCGCGGAACCGCAGGAAGGTTTCTGCCTCAAAGAAGAACTGCGTGATCGCCGAAGACGCACCTGCATCCATCTTTTGCTTCAGCCAGCGCACATCGGCCAGCGTATCTGCACTATCGGGATGCGGCTCAGGATACGCGCCGACCCGCAGTTTGAACTTGCCCGTGTCCGCCAGCGCCGAAATCAGATCAACCGACGATGCAAACCCGTCTGAATGCGGCGTAAACCGCGCCGCGCCGTGCGGAGCATCCCCGCGCAATGCCACGATTTCCGTAACGCCCGCTGCAGCATATTCCGCCGCAATCGCCAGCGTGTCGGCCTTCGTCGCGTCAACGCAGGTCAGGTGCGCAGCAACATTCAGCCCGTAGTTCCGCCCGATGGTCGTCACAGCCTCATGCGTCAATTTGCGCGTCGTGCCCCCTGCGCCATATGTCACGCTTGCAAAGGTCGGCTTCAGTGGGGCCAAGACCTGTACCGTATCCCACAACCGGAAAGACGCATCCAGCGTCTGGGGCGGGAAAAACTCGAAACTGATGCGCGGGCTTGTCATGGTATTCTCCTTCAATCGACCCCTTGTCACACTTTTTGGGATGTGAGACAAATTCATAATCCTCAACATGAACATGAATGAAACCATAGGATGCATATCGAGTTCCGCCACCTCCGCACGATCCGCGCCATTCATCAGGCCGGCGGCCTGGCAAAGGCAGCCGACATTCTGAACATGACGCAGTCCGCGCTGTCGCATCAAGTTGCGGGGCTGGAGGATCAGGCTGGGGTTGAATTGTTCGTGCGCCGATCCAAACCAATGCGGCTTTCGGCGGCTGGCCTGCGCATGCTGCGCCTTGCCGAACGCATCCTCCCCGAGATTGACGCGTTGGCCGAAGAGTTTCGTTCGCTCAAGTCAGGTAAGACGGGCCGTCTCCATATTGCCATCGAATGCCATGCCTGCTTTGAATGGCTCTTCATTGTGCTGGAACAGTTTCGACATGCATGGCCCGATGTCGATGTCGATATCCGCGCGGGTTTGGCGTTCGAGGCGCTGCCCGCCCTGAACCGCGAAGAGGTCGATCTGGTGATCTCATCCGATCCCGTCACGATCGACGGCGTCACCTTCAATCCACTTTTTGATTACCATCCGGTCTTTGTGGCCTCAGCGCAGAATTTACTCGCCAGCAAACCCTATATCGGGGCAGACGACTTCCGTGATCAGATGTTGATCACCTATCCCGTCAGCCGTGACCGATTGGATGTATTTTCTGAGTTGTTGACACCTGCGCGGGTTGAACCGCGCGGCGTGCGGCAAGTAGAACTGACAGCCGTGATCCTGATGCTTGTCGGGTCCAATCGCGGTGTCGCTGTCCTGCCGGATTGGGTGCTGCGCGATGTGCAATGCAATGCAGACTACGTGACCCGCCCGCTGGGCCCCGCGACCATCACCAAACGCGTTTATGCCGCCACGCGCGATGACGACGCTATGAAACCTTTCATGGCGCATTTCCTGAAACTCTGTCGGTCCGAGCCTGTCAAACTGCAACGTGTCTAGCCGACGAGTGCTGGTTGCGAGACCCTTCACAGGCGGCAAACCTTAGCCTAACGTGCCGATCAAACAAAGGGAGGCTTTCATGACCAAACCGATGGGCTTTGATACATTGCAGATCCACGCGGGCGCAAAGCCCGATCCGGCAACGGGCGCGCGGCAAATTCCGATTTACCAAACCACAGCCTACGTGTTTCGCGATGCCGATCACGCGGCGAAGTTGTTCAACCTGCAAGAAGTCGGCTTTATCTATTCACGGCTGACCAACCCGACGGTCATGGCTCTGGTCGAACGGGTGGCGGCACTGGAAGGTGCCGTGGGAGGCATTGCCTGTTCATCAGGGCACGCGGCGCAACTCATGGCGCTGTTCCCATTGATGCAGCCGGGATGCAATGTGGTCGCGTCGTCCAAACTTTACGGCGGGACGGTGCAGCAGTTCACCAATACGATTCGCAAGTTTGGCTGGTCGGCAAAGCTGGTAGATTTCGATGATCCAAAGGCGATTGCGGCGGCGATTGATGACAGTACGCGCGCACTTTTCTGCGAGACAATCTGCAATCCCGGCGGCGCGATCTCTGATCTGGATGCGATTGCGCGGGTGGCAAACCACCACGGGCTTCCGTTGATCGTGGATAACACGACAGCGACGCCGTATCTGTGCCGCCCGATTGAACATGGGGCCACGCTGGTAGTGCATTCGGCGACAAAGTACCTGACGGGGAATGGTACCGTCACAGGTGGCGTGGTTGTGGACAGCGGCAAGTTCGACTGGTCAGCATCCGGCAAGTTCCCATCCCTTGCCGCCCCCGAACCCGCCTATCATGGCTTGAACTTCCACGCGGCCCTTGGCGGGATGGCGTTTACCTTCCATTCCATCGCCGTCGGCCTGCGCGATCTGGGCATGACGATGAACCCGCAAGGCGCGCATTACACACTTATGGGGATCGAAACCCTGTCGCTGCGGATGCAACGGCATGTGGAAAACGCCCAAGTGGTGGCGGAATGGCTGGAAAAAGATCCACGCGTCGATTTTGTGACCTATCCGGGCCTGAAATCATCGCCCTATCACAACCTGGCCAAGATGATCACGCCAAAGGGGGCGGGGGCATTGTTCACCTTTGCGGTGAAGGGCGGGTATGACAACTGCGTCAAGTTTGTGAATGCGCTCAAGCTGTTTTCCCATGTGGCCAACCTTGGCGACACACGCAGCCTTGTGATCCATTCAGCATCGACCACGCACCGGCAGTTGTCGGATGAACAGCGCGTGGCGGCGGGGGCTGCCCCGAATGTGGTGCGCCTGTCCATCGGGATCGAGGATGTGGCCGACATCATCGCCGATCTCAATCAGGCGCTGGATGCGGCAACGGCATAGCGCCGAAGACGGCATGCGGCGGCGCTGATCTTATCGCAGCCCCGCCGCGCGCAGATCATCAAGATAGGGCTCCAGAAGGTGATCCACGAGAAAATCGTGGCGGCGCGACGGAAACGTTCGCACGTCGTTGATGCTCCATTTGGGATAGAAATCTAGATGACGTTCGATTTCAACTTTTGCTTCGGCAACTCGTCCAACCCGCACGAGTGCGACGGCCTTGCATGGCACACAGTAGTAATCCAACCCCTCATAGGTGCGCACGGCATCCTCTGACCGACCGTCCAACAGATAGGCCCAGGCCAGATTGTCACGATACCAATCCGGGACCACAGATTCATTTGCCACCGCATATTCCGCCCACTCAACCGCTGTATCTGTGCGCCCCGCATTTGCCATAACAAAGGCCAGATCGACGCTCGACAGGGGATCGTACGGTACCATTGCATGGGCGGCTTCGGCCATACGCACGGACGCATCAAAGTCCCCTGTAGCTGAAACAAGTACCGTTGCCGATACATAATGAAGCAGCCAATCCTCCATGCGTGATCTATCCGGCGTAGCCTCGGCTTCGCGCAGCAGCGTCATTGCGAATTGGATGTCTTGCCATGGGTCATGGGTTGGGCCGTCGACTGCCCGATTATTGTAGTATGCCGCGAGTTCAATCCGCAGCAACACCGAGTCGGGAAACCTTTCCAACCCTTCTGACCAAATTTTTCTGGCATTCTCTTTTGCCGCATCCGTCCATTTCAGAAACTCTGAACTACCACGCAGGTGGTAATCATACTCCTCGAGCGAAGGCGAAGCCTTGCTCCAGGTCAGATCCTGTTCCAAACCCGCGACTTCACCCCGCATTCCGGCCAACGTGGCGTAGGTTTTTTGGGCAATCGCCTCTTGCATCGCGACAATGTCGGTGCCGCTTTGCTCCATCTGCGCGGTCCAGACGTTTTGTCCGTTGCGGCCATCCACCAGTTGCGTCGAGATGTGGAAAACATTGCCCTGCCGCCTGAGACTGCCTTCCAAGACGTAGTCGGCGTTTAGTGCCTGCGCGACTTCTATGGGGTCTGAACGCGTTTCCACCGAAAAACTGGATGACTTCGACAAAACGCGCAACAACGGCGAGGTCGAAAGCATGGTGACAATGTCTTCGGACACACCCGGCCCAAGATAGTCCTGCGCTGCATCGCCACTCATGTTTTCAAACGGCAGCACAGCCAGAACGGGCGGACCCGACCTTTCAATTGTCTTTGTCAGATAGCTGTAGGCGCCCCAAGCCAGCACCAGTCCAACCGAAAGCCCCGCCAACGCCGCGCCAATGCGCCGCCTGACTGTAACGGTCTTGGTCCGGTGTTTCACATTATCAGTTCCATGCGAGCTGACCCGGAACGCGAAAACTGGTTCGGCAATGTTCTTTACCTTTTGCGCACCCATCGGCTCAAATCCGAAGGCCATCTTGCGTTCGACCTCGCGCGCGACCTTTTCAGATACGCAGATGCCACCGGGTTGCGCCAGTTGCTCCAGCCGGGCTGCAATATTCACGCCCTCACCGTAGCGGTCATCGCCATCCACGATCACCTCGCCCAGATTGATGCCGATGCGGACCAAAATAGCCTGATCTGCAGGGACATCGCGATTGCGTTCAGTGAGGACTTTTTGCAGCGCAACGGCGCATTCGACTGCTTGCACGACGCTGTTGAATTCCGCCAGTATGCCGTCACCCATCAGTTTGAAGATGCGGCCCTGATGGCGGGCTATTTCGGGTTCGAAAACTTCCTTGCGCCGCGCGGTCACGCGGACAAACGTGCCCGCCTCATCCCGTTCCATCTGCGCCGAGTATCCGACGACATCAGCGGCAAGAATGGCGACCAGCTTGCGTTCCATGACGATACCTTGCAGGGCTTGAGACCCGCCTTGGCCTTTCCGCCAGAACGCTAGCTTGCAACCACAACTCGGCGCAAGGGCGCTATTTCGGCCGCCTGGAGCGCACATAAGGTCCAGGCGACGTCAATCTTAAGGTCAGTCCGCGATTTCAAACGTCACCGTCACCGATGCGGTCATACCCACCTCGCCGTTTTCAATCGGAACGGATGCAGTGGCTTCGCGAAACATCGGTGCAGGGCCGGTGAATGCGCCACCTTCGACGATGGTCTCAACGCGGCCAAGTTGCACGCCTGCCGCCGTTGCGAGCACGGTCGCGCGGGCCTTGGCGTCAGCGATGGCCAGCGCGCGGGCTTCATTCAAAACTGGCGTCGGCGTGGACAGACCGAATGTGATGCCGTTCATGGTGTTTGCGCCATCCGATATGGCGGCATCAAGAATGTTGCCAAGGGCTGCCAGATCGCGCACCCGCACCGCGACCTGATTCGTCGCCGTATAGCCAGAGATTGCTGAACCCGACACGCTCTCGTAATTCGACCAATTTGGATTCAGTGAAAGGTTCGATGTCTGCAAGTCTCCGTCTGCGACCCCCGCCGCTTTCAATTGGGCAATCACCTTTGCCAGAGCGGTTGAATTTTCGGCCAACGCCGCGACAGCTGTGTCCGCCGTGGTCGTCACACCCAGCGAAATCGTCGCTTGGTCGGGTGCCGCCTGCACAATGCCTTCACCTGTAACGGTGATCGTCTGGTCAGTATCGGCAATCGCCTGTGCCGCCATGACAAGTCCCAGAGCCGTCGAAATGGCGAACGTTGTAAGAATGCGCATAAGTTTCCTCCTTGGATCGGGCGGACATTCACCGATATGACGCAACAGACAATGCAATTCTTGGGTGTTTTCCTTTCATTGGGCGAAAAGCTGCTGTAGGAAGACGCCAATCACAAGCCATGCGTTCCGCGAGGCTTTCCCCCTGTGCTAGACCAGCGACATGAAACCTAATTTCGCACTGAACCTGACCGAAGATCGCATCGGCCTTTTGCAACGGACCGGCAAAGGATGGCTGCCTTTGGGTGAAGTCATGTTTGCGGCCGACGACATGCCAGATCAACTCACGGCCCTGCGCGAGAAAGCTGCAAGCCGCGCGCCACGTGGTATATCCACCAAACTGGTGATCCCGAATTCACAAATTCTATATACGACCGTGGCCGTGTCGGCCGCGACTGATACCGCAAAACGTGATGAAATTCGTGCGGCACTTGTCGGCAAGACGCCGTATGCGGTCGATGATCTGGTGTTCGACTGGGCTGGCGACGGGCCAGAGGTGCAGGTCGCCGTCGTCGCCCGCGAGACCTTGGATGAGGCTGAGGGTTTTGCGGTGTCCAATGCGTTTCGGCCGATCTCCTTCGTGGCAATTCCAGAGGACGGCAAATACGACGGCGAACCACAGTTTGGGACGACGGCATTTTCGGTTGCAGCGCTTGGCAAAGGGCGACGCCTGGAACGCGATCTGGTGCCTATCCGCATCATAGGCGCGGACACGGATGTGCCCGCTGCGGAAGAACCTGAAATTCGCGACGAACAGGATGACGTCGAGACACCACCTCGTGATGCCGTCACCGAAGTGATTGAGGCCCAAGATGAACGCGAGGCCGACCTCACACCCGATTCCACTGACGTCGCGATGTCGGTTGAAGCAGTGTTTCCCGAAACGGTCCACGTCGCTGATGAAGAAACCACAGCAACCAATGGTGACGCTCACACCGCCGTGGCAGATGTGCAGGAAGACACACCCAAGCCCCCTGCCCCGCGCTTTACCATCGCGCCGGTCGCCGATCAGACGTCCAGTGTGGTCTCGGCGACGCTGCCGGATATGGACGATGAAGCCCCTTTTGCCGATGTCTCCGATCAAGTTGCCGAACTGAACGCGGGTGTCGGCGGCCAGGACGATGACGACTTGCCGCCCGTGCCTTCAACAGCGGCCCTTATGGCCTTTGCCAGCCGCCGTGCTGCCGCCGACGCGGTTGGCAAGCCTGTGGGCCCCGCCCCGGCGCGTGGAACTACGCCTGGGATGCCGGGGCTTCTGGCCGATCGGCTGGCAGCACGGGCGCAGTCGACCGGAACTCTCTTGCCGCAGCCGATGCCTACACGTGAAATGCCGTCTATGGTTGGTGGGGCAGCGACAGTCATTTCGCCTGTCCTTCCCGGTGGAAAAAAGCGCAAGCCAACAGCCGCGCATGCAGTGGCCGCACCCGACGCACCCCGCAAGCCGCTGACAAAACCAGGCGGAACGTTTGCGTCATCACAGCCCGTGCGCGGCAAGCCGCGTTTTCTGGGTCTTATCTTGACGGGGATTCTCATCCTGTTCCTGGCACTGGTCGCCGCAGTGTCATCGTTCTATGTGGCCTCGATCGAGAATGAAGGTGATGCGACACAGGTCGCAGGCGGCTCACCACCTCCTGATGCTCCGGCAGTAGACGATGAAATGCTGGCAGACGGTCAACTGTCCGAGGACGCGGTTGCAGGCGATGTCGCAGCAACGGTCCCCGCCGATGTGCCAGTCGCCGAACCACCGGGTGAGACTGAACTGTCGGTCGATGACTCGCAAGATCAGATCACAGAAGAAGTTGCCGCCACAGAATCCGCCGGTCCCGCTCCCGAGACCGGCGTTGATGTCTTTGATGCAGGCACTGCTGGACCTGCGTCAGTAGCAGCAGACACAGATGATGATGCGCTATTCCTGTCTACCGCAGACCTGCCGCGCATTGCTACCGAGGTCGCGAGCCTTGCGGCTCCGGTTGCAGGAGCGGATGTTTTGCCCGCGACCCAGTTGCCACCGCCGCCATTTGGAACCGAATACACCTTCAATCCGAACGGAACGATCCAAGCTACAGCCGACGGCATCCTAACCCCCGAAGGAGTATGGCTGGTCAGCGGGCAGCCCGATGCCCGGCCGCCCAACAGACCGGCGGCGATTGCCGCTGCAGCCGTCGCAGAGCCAATTTCGCCAGAGATACTTCCCACGGTCGATGCGGTGCTTCCGCCGTTGCAGACAGGGCCTGCCGTGGTCGGAGCAGACCCCGCCCTTGCAGACGCACGCCCGCGCAGCCGCCCGGCCACACTGGAAGTTCCCGCTACAGATGATGATGCGGCCCTAGCGACAGACCGGCCGGTTCTGGCCGCCAGTCTACGGCCACGAACCAGACCCCA
Source organism: uncultured Alphaproteobacteria bacterium (assembly GCA_963783595.1). Classification (GTDB taxonomy): domain Bacteria; phylum Pseudomonadota; class Alphaproteobacteria; order Rhodobacterales; family Rhodobacteraceae; genus JAAFHS01. The sequence continues at coordinate 48,950 of CAWAPA010000076.1, forward strand.
AACCATACTTGCCGCCGGAGAGGACGCGCGCCGTGCAACAGAGGCTGCGTCCCTAGCAACGGCATCCGCTGCGGCTGGCAGCGCCGCTGAGGCTGCGATTCTGGCTGTTGTTGCCGAACCAGATGCACCCATTGCGACTCCGTCGGGAAGCAGGCTTGCTGTCAGCGTGTCACGCATTCCGGCCCCGCGTCCGCGCAATCTGGAACGCGCCGTCGCCGCCGCACTCGCTGCAGCAACGCGCGCACCGGAACCGGACCCTGAACCAGAACCACAACAAGCGGCAGCAGCGGTGCAGACAGCACCCGAGGCAGACGCCGAGCCTGAGGTTGAAAGCGCCGCGTCAACGGCCCCAACCAGCGGCACCGTGGCGGAACGGGCAACCTTCGCCAATGCAATCAACCTGTCGCGGATCAACCTGATCGGCGTCTATGGCACGCAATCCAACCGTTACGCGCTTATCCGGCAGGGAAATGGACGCTACAAGAAGGTGACGGTCGGCGACCGCATTGACGGTGGAACGATCGCAGCGATCACCGCCAACGAAGTCCGCTACCAAAAAGGTGGCCGCCTGATCGCGCTTCAAATGCCCGATACCTGACGGTAGTGACCACACGGTCGACCTTAGCCGCCAGTTGAAATGACCTTGAATACGCAAGGATCTGTCACCAGCTCAGGGGGGGTCAGGCACAGACCGGACGCCACCTGCCAAGCAGCCAGCACCTTGGGCACATAGTCACGAGTTTCCGCATAGGGTGGCACGCCCGCATTCGTGCGCACAGCGCCCTCGCCAGCGTTATAGGCCGCGATGACCATCAAAGGATCGCGGTCGAACTCATCCAGCAACCAGTCAAGATAGGCCACGCCGCCCTTGATGTTCTGCGCGGGATCGCTGCTGTCAGTCACGCCGAAGCGCTCTGCTGTCGCAGGGATCAGTTGCATCAGGCCCCGCGCGCCCGCAGAACTAACAGCATTCGGTCTTCCGGCGCTTTCAATGCCGATCACGGCCAACACCAAGGCTGGCGAAACATCGGTCCCCACCGTCGCCTTGAGAATCTCCGTGCCATAGGCATCTGCGATTTCCTGCATCGACTGCAGACGCGGCGCGCCGACCCGGCTGCCGCCCGGCCCCTGCGACAAGGCCGCCAGCGCATTCGGGAATCGGTTGTTCGGTGCATCTTTTGCCGGTGGGATGACGTCCCAGAACCAGTCATAGGTATGCGCAACCGGGCCTGATGGCTGGCCAGCGGCAGCGGCCGCTGGAGTATCAGGCGCGCGATAGGGTTCAACCGGCGGCAAGGCCGCAAGCACACGGGCCTGTTCGACTGGGTCGATCTGCACGGTAATCCTTGGCGCACCTGCCACGGGCGGCTTGACCCTGCGAAAGGTCGAACCGGTGCTGCCATCAGTCAGCACTTCGCCCCACAAGGGCATTATCCCTGCGAGCGACAGCCCGACGGCGATTATTCCCGCTGATATCCGCATTGTGCGGTTGCCTGACATTTTCTTTTTCTTCCCGAAAGAATCGCAAAGAATCGCGCGTCCGACCAGCAATTTAGGGTCACTTCTGCCTCAAATTCGCCCAAATCGGCCACAAAGACACGCTTTGCATAGGCCGTCCCTTCCCGCAGGAGACATTTTAATTGTTTCATTTCAGAACTTTAAAGGGAAATCCAAAGAAATCGTGAATGCTGTCAAAATGTCCTGCTTTGTCCAAATTCCAGCCACGTTTGGGGGGCCATATGTGTTCAAGCCGAAACGGAGATCGGACGGAACAGAGGCCGATCCGAGAAGACCCGTCGCGGTGAAACGTAAACTGAGCAAATCCTGGGAAAGGGACTACACTATGAAACTCCTGAACATCTTCAAGCATTTCGCAAAAGACGAAGACGGTGCCGTGACTGTTGACTGGGTCGTTCTGACCGCAGCTATCGTTGGTCTGGGCCTGGTTGTCATGACCACCATCCGTCCGGGTATCGAAGGCGCTGCCAACTCGATCGCTGACGATCTGGCAGAAGCAGCAGCCGGCAACTTCGGTCAGCCCTGATCTTCACTCCGTTCGCGGAGCGAGGCATTTGCCTTGGCAAAGTTCGCAGATCGGAAGATCTGCGGACTTTCCCCAATTTTTGAGAGGTCTGTTCAGACCATTGGGTGCCATCAGAATTCTCGGCAACCATACGACAGAAGAAATGCGGTGCGGGGATCGATGCTGCTAGGAGATGTGACGATGCTGAAGAACCTGTTCAAGCGTTTTGGAAAAGACGAGTCTGGCGCAGTAACCGTTGACTTTGTGGTTTTGACAGCGGGCGTCATCTTCATGGTGCTTTCGGTTTTTCAGGTGTTGCGCGAGACGCTCTACACTGATGCCGCAGCAGCAATCGCAAGCGGCGTTGAAACCGCAACTGAGTTTGGCAATCCGTAACGCCGTTGCGGATTAGATACGTTAGGGCCACGCGAACCGCGTGCCCGGTTTGAAAAGGACGGAAGAATGCGTGGGGTATTCGGACTGGTCTTGGTCGCAGGTGTGGCGCTCGCTGGTGGCGCTGTGTATCTTGCCCAAGGATATATTTCGCAGACAGAGGCCGCATTGGCTGCTGAACAAGAGGCACGCGCGCGCATTGGTCGCTTGGTCGAGGTCTATGTTGTAAACAAGCCCAAGGGCTATGGCGACGTCCTGACCCGTGATGATGTTCAGCGTGTCTGGATGCAAGAGCAGTATCTGCCGCAGTCGGTATATCGCGTTGCAACAGACAAGTTGGACGACAAAGTCGTTGATCTGTTCCCCGACGGCCGGGTGGAGTTGTTTGCCGAAGGCGACAACGATCCGCGTTATGTTTTGCGACAGATGGAAACGTTTGAACCAATTCTTGCGATGAAGGTTACTGCTCCGGGTCAACCGGCCGGTCTGACCGGACAGTTGGCACCTGGAATGCGTGCGTTTACCATCAAGGTTGATGTGTCGTCCGGCGTGTCAGGTTTTCTGCAACCGGGCGACCGGGTTGACGTGTATTGGACAGGCTCTTCGGATTCGTCGGGCGGCGCATTCACCAAACTGATCGAGAGTGCCGTTAACATCGTCGCGGTTGATCAACTTGCCAGCGACCGCGCTGCCGAGGCGTCGATCGCCCGCACTGTCACTGTTTCAGTCAGCCCCGAACAGGTTGGGCGCCTTGCTCAGGCGCAGGCGACCGGCAAACTGGCCCTGTCGCTGGTGGGTAACAATGATGCCATTGCCGCTGATGGTGTTCAGGTCAACAGCCGCGATATCACGGGTGAGGTTGCCCAAGAGATCGTCGAGGTTCAACAAGAGCAAGTTTGCACGGTCCGCACCCGCAAAGGTGGCGAGATGGTCGAAATTCCGATCCCTTGCACCAACTGATTTCGGTTACATTCAGGGCGCGGCCACCTTATCTGGGGGTCGCGCCCTTTAATTTGCGCCACGGATAGCTGCGTGTTGCCAGTTATCCACATAAGGAACACCGTATAAACGGTTGATTCTTGCAATAAATCGTCAACTCCGGCACAGTGCATAAGTGAACGGGCGAAAAAAGACCCGTAACGAGGCGTGATCAGAAGGGCAGGTCACTATGAATATGAAAGATTTCATGGCCGTTGGATTGCTGGGCATTGCCCTGGCAACGACGAGCCTTTCACCTGTGCGTGCAGAAACGCTGCGGGTGATGGAGGGTGCGCCCTCTTCTTCTCTGAACGTCCCGATGAATCGCGCCGTTGTGGTTGAAAGCGACGTGCCATTTGCGGAACTTTCCATCGCAAACCCGGGCATCGCGGATATCTCCACGCTGTCGGACCGGTCAATATATGTATTGGGCAAGGCACCAGGGCGTACAACGCTGACGCTGCTTGGCCCAGACGGGCGATTGATTTCCAACGTCGACGTGCAAGTCACGCCCGATATTGCGGAATTCAAGGAACGTCTGCAGCAAATCCTTCCTGGTGAAAACATTGAGGTGCGCACAGCAAACGACGGGATTGTGCTCTCGGGTACAGTGTCATCAACCGCCAAGTTGGACCGCGCGCTTGATCTCGCCAATCGTTATGCGCCGGAACGGGTGTCGAACCTGATGAGCGTTGGCGGCGTGCAGCAAGTCATGCTGAAGGTGCGCTTTGCGGAAATGTCGCGATCGGTGTCCAAAAGCTTGGACGGATCGGTGGGCTTGCGCTCGGTGGGTTCAGACGGCGCTGTTGGTCTGGGCGCTGGCGGTATCCGCACTGGGGCGGCCATCTCGGCGATCAACGGGTCGGGCATAGTGGGGCCGAGCGGCTCTAACGCAAGCCAGGGTGGCTTGGGCCTTGGCTTCAATATTGGTGCACTGGAATTTGCGGTTCTGCTCGAAGCTCTTGAATCCAAAGGGTTGGTGCGGACACTGGCGGAACCCAACTTGACGGCACTATCTGGCCAAGAAGCAAGCTTTCTTGCCGGCGGGGAAATCCCCGTGCCCATCGCCAGCTCTGACGGCGTCGGCATCGAATATCGGCCTTTTGGCGTGCAATTGGACTTTGTCCCGACGGTTGTCGACGGCAGCGTTATCAACCTGATCATCAACGCCGCCGTTTCAAGCGTGGACCCCACCACAGGGATCACCACCGATGGCGGGATCACCGTTCCAGGCTTCCGTGTCCGCCGGACAACGACCACGGTCGAAATGCGGGATGGTGAGAGCTTTGCGATTGCTGGGCTATTGCAGGATGAATTCCGCGACAATACCGCCCAAGTGCCATGGATCGGCGACCTGCCCATCATTGGTGCCCTGTTCCGGTCGGCCGACTATCAACGTTCGCAAACGGAACTGGTCATCATCGTGACGCCGCATCTTGTGACGCCAACATCAGGCGAAGCACTGGCCTTGCCAACAGACCGGGTGCGCCTGCCAACGGAACGGGACCTTTTCCTGTTCGGCAATACCTCGGGTGGTCAGGTAGGTGCTGCGGGCGAAGTGGCCCGGCAGGACTTCAACGGCTCCTACGGCTATGTGATGGAGTAAGGCAGATGCGCACACACATCCTCATGTCAGTCAGTCTTCTTGCCCTCGCGGCCTGCGGTTCGGATTTTGACCGCCCCGTCGGACGCGGGGTCGATGACGGCTACTTTGGCAACGCAACGATGAACAATACCCTTATCCAGTCGGGTGAGATTTCGGCGACGCAAGCATTGGGTGCAAGGTTTGCGTCCGAGGTGAACAGCACGATCACATTCGAATTCAACTCTTCCGCGCTGACGCCCGAAGCACAGACCGTGCTGCGGGAACAGGCAAACTGGATCCGTCAGTTCCCTGAAATCAAGTTCCGGGTTTACGGACATACCGACCTTGTCGGGTCAAACGCCTATAACAAAGCTCTGGGCCTGCGACGCGCACGGGCTGTCGTTGCGTACCTTGGCAGCCAGGGTGTCAACACATCCCGGCTTGAGGCAGTAGCCTCGTTCGGTGAAACGCAGCCTGTGGTCGCGACCGATCAACCTGAAATGCGCAACCGCCGCACTGTGACCGAGGTGCGCGGCTTTGTGCGGGGACACCCGACCTTGTTGAACGGAAAATACGCCGAAGTGATCTTCCGCGAATACATTACCAACGCCACCATCACAGGCGGCTCGGTTGAAGGAGATGGTGCCGCTTCTGGCGGTTGATCCATCAAACAAATGTCAGAGAGGCCCGCCGTCGTGCGGGCCTTTCTGCATTCTGGCTGTTTCCGATTTGGTAAAAATCAAAGAATGACGATCTTTTAGCCCCAATCTCGCCAACATTCCCGGCCATGTTCCTTGCAATGGGAACAGTCGGGCGGCCTTCGGGCCGTGCATGGGCCCTTTGGACCGAAGCGGAAAAACGGGATTATGCTCCCGCCGCGACACCAGAGGGGCCGTCTATAGGGGACGTTAAGGCAATGACAAGCGTGGCAACACTCCAACCGGAACCGGCACCGATCCTTGCGTGCACGATTTCGCGTGATGTGCAGAACTTCGATCTGCTGATCGATGATATGGAGCGCGAACTCGGTGAAAGCTGGGGCGATCTGGGATTTGACGACGCTGTCGTGTTCTTTGATCAGCCGGATGCCGCCACCTTGGAATTTGTGGCTATTGCTGTCAACCAGGAAGACGAAAGCAATCTTGCGCAGATCACGGCAATCATTCAGGCCGCAAAAGCCAAGAATATCAAGGTGATCCTGATCGCCGATCAGGTCAGCCCGATTGCGCTGCACCAATTGTTGCGTCTTGGTGGTGATGATTTTGTGCCCTATCCCCTGCCTGACGGCGCCCTGCACGATTCCATTGAACGGATCCGGTCAGCAGCCGTAGCACAGGCGGCAGCCGCCCAAACCGCCGAAACGGCACGCCTGGTCATCGAGGAAGGCGCCCGCGTGGCGGCCCCGACCTTCAAGGCCAAGGGTGATCGCGACGGCGTCGTTCTTCCGGTTCACGGCCTTGCTGGCGGGACCGGGGCATCCACCTTCGCGACGAACCTTGCATGGGAGCTTGCAACATCGCAGCCCAAAGATGGGCCACGCGTCTGCCTGCTGGATTTTGATTTTCAGTACGGGTCGGCGGCAACTTATCTTGATTTGCCGCGCCGCGAGGCGGTGTTCGAACTGTATTCAGATACCGAATCGGCCGACAGCGACAGCTTTCTCCAGGCAATGCTCACCTTCAACGAAAAACTCCACGTTCTGACTGCTCCGGCAGACATGTTGCCTTTGGATATTGTGACACCCGCCGACATCAACCGCATCATCGACATGGCGCAGGCCAACTTCGACTATGTCGTCATTGACATGCCGAAAACCATCGTGGCGTGGACCGAGGCTGTGCTGGTGCGCAGCCATGTCTACTTCGCGATGATGGAGCTGGACTTGCGGTCGGCGCAAAACATCCTGCGCATGGTACGCGCGCTGAAGGCTGAGGCCCTGCCGCACGAAAAGATGCGCTTTGTGCTGAACCGGGCACCGAAGTTCACAGACCTGTCCAGCAAGAGCCGGGTCAAACGCATGGCTGAAAGCCTTGATATCGCAATCGAAGTGCAATTGCCGGACGGCGGGCCGCAAGTGACGCAATCGAATGATCACGGTTTGCCGCTGGCCGAACAGGCCGCCAAGAACCCGCTGCGTCGTGAAATTCAAAAACTTGCGAAATCCTTGGTGGATACAAACACGGCGGCCGAAGCCGGACGCGGTTGATCCGGTAAAATTCATAAAGGGACGACAAGATGTTCAGCCGCTTCAAAAAAGACACTGATAACGCGCGCCCCGCCATGGTCGCCGTGGGGCCAGCCGCCGCAAGGGTGCCAGAAAACGCAGCCCCTGTGCGCGCGACAACGACCGTTGCTGCGGCCCCTGCCCCGCGCGCACCCGCCGATGCAGTCGCGGCCGACAAGGAAAAAAAACGCAAAGACCGCCTGATGGAGTTGAAAGTCGAACTTCACAAACGTTTGCTCGACAACCTCAACCTCGCCGCGCTTGAAAAGGCGTCCGAAGTCAGCTTGAAGCAGGAAATCCAGTCCATCGTGTCCGAAGCGCTGGATGAAATGTCGGTCGCGCTGAACAAGGAAGACCGTCTTACCCTGAATCAGGAACTCTATGACGAAGTCATGGGTCTTGGGCCACTGGAACCGCTGCTGAAGGACGACACCGTCAACGATATTCTGGTCAACGGCCCGCACCGGATTTTCATCGAACGCGCGGGCAAGCTGCAACTTACCGACATTACGTTCAAGGACGAACGTCACCTTTTGCGGATCATCGACAAGATCGTGTCGGCCGTGGGCCGCCGGGTGGATGAAAGCAACCCTTACGTTGACGCCCGTCTTGCCGATGGATCGCGTTTCAACGCAATGGTGCCACCGGTCGCCGTGGACGGCAGCCTCGTATCTATTCGTAAATTCAAGAAAGAAAAACTCGCGATCAACGATCTGGTCAAGTTCGGTGCCTTTACCGAAGAGATGGCCGCGTATCTGCAGGCCGCCGTGTCATGCCGTCTGAACATCATCGTGTCGGGCGGTACGGGTTCAGGGAAAACGACAACGCTGAACGCGCTGTCATCCTTCATCGACAATACCGAACGCGTGCTGACCATCGAAGATACCGCCGAACTCCAGTTACAGCAGGTGCATGTGGGGCGGATGGAAAGTCGCCCTGCAAACGTGGAAGGCAAGGGTGCCGTGACACAGCGCGACTGTCTGCGCAACGCGCTGCGGATGCGTCCTGACCGGATCATCGTGGGGGAAACCCGGGGTGAAGAGGTGATCGACATGTTGCAGGCCATGAACACCGGCCACGACGGGTCGATGACCACGATCCACGCCAACAATGCGCGCGACGGCATCAGCCGTCTGGAAAACATGGTCGCCATGGCCGGGATCGAAATGCCGCTGAAAGCCGTTCGCGCGCAGATCGCATCGGCCGTGAACCTGATCGTGCAGGCCTCACGCTTGCAGGACGGCTCGCGCCGGATGGTGTCGATCACCGAAATCACAGGCATGGAAGGCGACGTCATCTCAATGCAGGAAATCTTCCGTTACGAACGCCTTGGCCTTGCACCGGATGGCAAGATCATCGGGCGGTTCAACGCAACCGGCGTGCGTTCGCACTATTCCGACCGTTTCAAGCAGTGGGGCTTTGAACTGCCTGCGTCCATCTATGAACCGATTGTCTGAGGGTCATCATGCAACTTAGCGCCGCGCCTATCATCTATGTGCTGATTTTCGTCGCCGTGGTGGTGCTTGTCGAAGGCATTTACCTCACGGCTTTCGGAAAATCCATCAGTCTGAACAACCGCGTCAGCCGCCGTCTGGCTCTGTTGGAAAAGAACGGCAACCGCGAACAGGTTCTCGAACAACTCCGCAAGGAGATGAGCCAGCACCTGACATCCAAGGGCATTCCGCTGTATTCGATCCTGGCGTCAAAAGCACAGAAGGCCAACATCGCCTTTTCGCCGAAAGCGCTGATCGGTGTGATGGGCTTGGTCACTGTGTTTGCCTATCTGGGTCTCACGGTCGGCACGTCGGCATCACAGCCGATCCGCGTCGCGCTCGCGATTGGGATGGGTGTTGGCGGGGTCTATTTCTGGGTGAACGGCAAAGCCAAGAAACGCATGGCGCTTCTGGAAGAACAACTGCCCGATGCCGTGGAACTGATGGTGCGGTCTCTGCGGGTGGGTCACCCGTTTTCAGCGGCCATCGGCATCGTGGCCAAAGAAGTCGCCGATCCGCTTGGCACTGAATTCGGCATGATTTCGGACGAGGCGGCCTATGGGCGCAACGTGTCGGACAGCCTCAAATCCTTTGCCGAACGGATGGACAGTCAGGATTTGCGTTTCCTTGCCGTGGCCGTGACGATCCAGCAGCAGTCGGGCGGCAACCTTGCCGAAATCCTGGACGGTCTGGCCAAAGTGGTGCGCGCGCGCTTCAAACTGTTCCGCCGGGTCAAGGCCATCACCGCCGAGGCGAAATGGTCAGGCATGTTCCTGTCGTTCTTCCCGCTTGGGGCGCTGGCACTGATCCTGATCATCAAGCCTGATTACTACGACGCTGTGTCGACCACATCTGCGTTCATTCCGGCCTGCCTGATTGTGGGTGTGCTGCTGACCATCAACATCATCTTCATGAAGATGATGGTGAACATCAAAGTCTAAGGGGGCGTGACGGAAATGCTAAGTGATTTGAATGCCTTCCTGACAAGTAATCTGGGCGAGTATGCCCCGCTTCTGCTCGTTGGAGGTCTGGGTATCGTGCTGATCGTGATCGCACTGCCCACCATGCTGAAGAAAAAGCCTGATGAGTTTGCGCGAATTCGTAGTCAACGTTCAGATGCGCCGGGCACCATCAGCAAAGGCGCCGCCCTGCGGCGCGCCGAAAAGACCGACAAACTGGAACGCTTTGCCAACTTTCTGGAACCACAGAACGCGGATCAACTGTCTGCGGCGCGACTCAAGATGTTACGCGCAGGCTACCGCTCGAAGAATGCGGTGCGGATGTTTCACTTTACCCAGTTCATTCTGGGGATCGGGTTTCTGGTTCTGGGTGTGGTCTATTCATTGGTCACTTCACTGACATCAGGGGTCGAACTGTCGACGCAGTCGCTCATCCTGTGGACCGTGGTTCCGGGCGCTATCGGCTATTATCTGCCGCAGTATTGGGTGAACAGCCGCCTTGGCAAACGGCAAGAGGAAATCGTGCAAGGCTTTCCCGATGCGCTGGATATGATGCTGGTCTGCGTTGAGGCTGGCCAATCGCTTGACCAGTCCATCATTCGTGTGGCGCGTGAAACACAGGCCGGCTACCCAGCGCTCGCCGAGGAATTTGACATGGTGTCAAACGAGGTGAAGGCTGGCAAGGAACGTGTCGTAGTTCTGCGAGACATGTCAGAACGTGTTGGAATCGCGGATGTTTCGTCATTCGTGACGACGCTTATCCAGTCGGCAACCTTCGGTACCTCGATTGCCGAAGCCTTGCGTGTCTATTCTGCCGAAATGCGTGACAAGCGTGTGATGCGAGCCGAAGAAAAGGCAAACAAGTTGCCAACCAAGCTGACACTGGGCACTATGCTGTTCACCGTGCCGGCGTTGCTTCTCATTCTGATTGGCCCCTCGCTGCATGGCATTGCAACTGCCTTCGGTGGAGGGGGCTAAGACTGCGACACGGATTGTTGCATCTGATGATTGGCGCAAGCCTTCTCGCCGCCTGTGGTTCCACGGGCGGCGTAACACGTAACACGCCTTACGGTGTGGACGCAAACGGGGAAGGCGTCGACGGCCTGCTTGTGGGGCACCGCCTCCTTGCCGCAGGTGAGGCAGAGCTCGCGCTGAAAGCCTATCTGCGCGCCGCCTCCGAACAAGGGGTCAACGTGGATGTGCTGTCTGCCATTGGCTCGGCTAACCTTGCACTTGGGCGTCTGGGACAGGCCGAACAGATCCTGCGCCGCGCGGTAGAAACTGATCCCGACTTCGCACCCGCATTGAATAATCTCGGCGTCGTGCTCATGGAGCAAGGAAAATACGGCGAGGCGCGCACAACATTTCAGCAAGCTTTCGCCGTTGATAGTGGCGAATCTGACTCCATTCGCGAAAATCTGCGTCTGGCTATCGCGCGAACCGAAGGCGTGGTCTACTCTGATCCACAAGAGGAACCGACGATGTCGCTGGTGCGGCGCGGCCAAGGGCAATACGAGCTTTTGACCGAGCTGTAGTGGCGGTTTCTAGGTAAAACGCGAGCAGAAAAAAGGACGCAAAAATGCGCCACACAGTCAAAGCAGCCCTTCTGGTGGGGGGCGCAGCAGCGCTTTCAGCATGCGGCAACGGCAATTCCGACGCAGAGGTTCAGCGTGCGGTCCAAAGCCTGAATGTCGTCGATGAATCCAATCTGAACGATCTTTATCTGACGGCGGGCGATCCAAACGAGGCCGTCAGCTATTTTCAGAGGGCATCGGCTGAAAACCCCGATCGCATCGACCTGAAGCGGGGTCTGGCCAAGTCTTTGATCCGCGCGGGCAAACCCACAGAGGCAATTGCCATCCTGACGGCCATCACCCAAAGCCCCGAAAGCACACCCGACGACATGGTCGATCTGGCGGACGCTTTCATTCGTACCAATGAATGGGACCGGGCCGAGGCGACCCTGTCATCAATCCCACCAACGCATGAAACTTTTGACCGTTACCGGCTGGAGGCGATTGTAGCCGACAGTAAGCAGAACTGGGCCAAGGCAGACAGTTTCTATGAAATCGCCGCCGGATTGACGACAACCCCGGCAGCTGTGCTGAACAACTGGGGCTACTCAAAATTGTCGCGACAGGATTATGCTGGGGCGGAGAAGCTGTTTGTGCAGGCGTTGACCTATGACGCGGGCCTCTTCACAGCGAAAAACAACCTTGTTTTGGCCCGTGCTGCGCAAAACAAATATGATCTGCCCGTAGTGCAGATGACCCAGACGGAACGCGCGGAACTCCTTTATACAATGGCGCTCGCTGCAATCAAAAAGGGCGATGTCTCTGTCGGCAAGGCGCTGCTCGGCGAAGCGATCGAAACCCATCCGCAGCACTTCGAGGCCGCAACCCGCAGTCTTGCCGCGCTCGAGGCCTGAGTGATGCTGGCGTTTTCTCAGGCAATCGTCTTTGCGCCATTCGTCTTTGCGATCTGTGTCTGGGTCGCCTGGTCTGACATGGCGACGATGAAGATTCCGAATAAGGCCGTGATCGGCCTCGGTCTGGTCTGGCTGGTGATCGGCGGCGGCTTGGTTGTTGCCGGGATGATGGATTGGCGGATGTGGGGCTGGGGCTTTGCGTTGGCAGGCATGACGCTGGTCGCTGGTTTCATTGCCAATGCGGCGGGGCTTGTCGGCGCGGGTGACGCCAAATTCGGTGCCGCAATGGCGCCTTTTTTTGTCGGCGCTGACCCACGTCTGGTGATGGCCCTGATGGCCGCCTGCCTGCTGGGCGCGTTTACGTCACATCGTTTCGCCCGTATGCTTGGGCCCTTTCGCGCAACAGTTCCCGGTTGGGAAAGCTGGAGCAACAAAAAATTCCCTATGGGCCTCACTCTTGCCGGAATGCTGGTCTTTTATCTGATTTGGCGGCTGATTGTTGAGTGATTCGGGGTAACCCGGCCTTCTTTCAGCCATAATGTGGTTGAGCAGAGGTTGCCCAAATGAATATGCAAGCAGCGCCAACTGGTGGCGTCGTCGCCCCGCCGACACCAAAGACCCTGACCGAGGTTGGCGTTTCCATGGTGATGATGCGGGACATCCTGCTGAAAACCATGTTCCGTATGAACCTTGATCTGGTCACGCATATCTCGCGGGTGATCTGTCTGCCGGTGATGCTGACGCAGGAACTAGTCGATCTTGCCCGCGGCCAGCGTCTGCTTGAGGCGACAGGAACATTGCACGCTACATCCGGCAATGAAATGGGCTATCAGCTGACCGAAGCTGGCAAAGCGCGCGCCTTGGATGCGCTGTCGCAGTCGGAATACTACGGTGCAATGCCGATCCCGCTGAATGCGTTCAAAGAACAGGTCAAACGCCAGTCGGTGCGTGATATCCGGTTGACTCGGCCACAACTGATGTCGGGGATGGGGCATCTGATCCTGCCGGACGATCTGATTGACAACCTCGGCCCTGCCGTGACATCGGGCCGGTCGATCCTGATGTATGGCCCGCCTGGCAACGGAAAATCTTCCATCTCCAACGGCTTGCGCACGGCACTGGGCGACAAGGTCTACATCCCGCGTGCGCTTGAATATTCCGGGCAGGTCATCACGGTCTATGACCCGATCGTGCACAAGGCCGCAACAGATGTGGTTGATGACCCCAATGTGCTGCGCCGGTCGTCCAATCGCTATGATGCGCGCTATGTCTATTGCGAGCGCCCGACGGTGATTACCGGGGGTGAATTGTCGCTGGACATGCTGGACCTGACCTACAACCCGACGGCCCGGACCTATCAGGCGCCGTTGCAGTTGAAATCAACCGGCGGCATCTTCATCATCGACGACCTTGGCCGTCAGGCGGAGCCGCCGCAAAAGATCGTCAACCGTTGGATCGTGCCCTTGGAAGAAGGCCATGATATTCTGGCCCTGCAGTCGGGCGAAAAGTTCACGACGCCGTTTGATACGCTGGTGATCTTTTCAACCAACTTCCATCCGAACGAAATCTTCGACGGCGCGGCCTTGCGGCGTATCTTCTTCAAGATCAAGATCGACGGGCCAAGTCAGGACATGTTCCTGAAGATTTTCGCGATGGTTGCGAAAAAGAAGAAGATGCCGCTGGACGAACGTACCCTGATGCATCTGCTGAAGGTGAAATATCCGACGATCAAGATGAACTTCGCGAATTATCAGCCGACCTATCTGATTGACCAGATGATCGCGATGTGTGAATTCGAAGGTATCCCCTATCAGATGACGCCCGAGATGATCGACAAGGCCTGGGGCAACATGTTCGTGCGCGAAGAGAATATCGCGCGTTAGGGGCAAAAGGCCGGGGGTTTCACACCCCCGGACCCCCGTGGGATAGTTGTGAACAGAGGAAGTCGCAATTAGAAGCGGGTGACGCCAACCTCTGTCACCACGGCATCCAGCCGCTGATCGAAAGCATCGACTGGCACTTCGGGCACCTGTTGCGCGGCAAAGGCGAAACCAATGGCGATCGTCGGGCGTTGTGCCCGCAGGGCTTGTAGGGTGCGGTCATAAAAGCCCCCGCCGTAGCCCAATCGATAGCCGCGCGCGTCAAACGCCAGCAGGGGCACGATCAGCACCTCAGGCTCGATCCACGCCCCCTCAACCGGGATGAACGCCTTGAATGCTCCCTCCATCATCGCGCAGCCTGGTGACCATTCGCGAAACCGCAACGGCGTGGCGGGTGCCATGATGACAGGCACGCCAACCGGGCCCTGATGGGCGGCCATGGCTGGCACGGGATCAATTTCGGTGCGCATCGGCATGTAGCCGGAAAGGGCCATGCCGCGGAATTGCACCAGATAGTCGGCCAGATTCGCAGCCGCCTTTCCCTGACCTATGGCAAAGGCTGCCTTCCGGTTGGCATAGGCAAAGGTGCGGGCGGCGGCTTTGGTGTCGGTCATAACAAGACCAAAGCCGCAAGGCCAAGAAACACGAAGAACCCGACCACATCCGTGACCGTCGTCACGAACGTGCCTGATGCCAGTGCCGGATCTACACCTACTTTTTCCATCATGACGGGCACCAGAATTCCCGCCATTCCGGCCACCAGCAGATTGACGATCATCGCGGCACCGATGACGACACCCAGCATCACGTCGTCAAACCAGAACCAGCTGACAGTACCCATCACACCAGCAAACAACACACCGTTCAACAGTCCCACCACGGTTTCCCGCCAGACCACCCGCCCCATGTTCGCCTGCGTCAGATCGCGCGTGGCCAACGCGCGTACGGCAACCGTCAATGACTGCGTCCCCGCATTGCCCCCCATCGACGCAACGATGGGCATCAGCACCGCCAACGCCACCAGCCGCGCAATCGCATCTTCGAACTGCGCAATCACAAGGCTGGCCAGAATTGCGGTCATCAGATTGACAAACAGCCACGGCAATCGTTGCCGCGCGGTTTCAAGTACTCGGTCAGAAATCGCGCTTTCATCACCAACCCCGGCGAGGCGCAACATGTCTTCCTGATGCTCTTCATCCAGCACATTCATCGCGTCATCAATCGTGATGACACCCACAAGGCGACCTGCCTGATCGACCACGGGGCATGAAATCAAGTGGTATTGGTTAAAGATATACGCAACGTCGGCCTCGGGATCTGTTGCACGGACGGTGCGAAATGAGTCTTCCTGCAGATCCCGCAGGCTGGTGGCGCGTTTGGCAGACAGGATGCGCCCAAGCGTAACATAGCCGTTCGGGCTCATCCGCGGGTCAACCAGAATGACGTGATAGAACTGGTCGGGCAACCGATCAGATCCGCGCAGGAAATCAATCGCCTCGCCCACCGTCCAATGTCCGGGGGCCACGACGACCTCGCGCTGCAT
>CAWAPA010000077.1:0-8096 GCA_963783595.1 uncultured Alphaproteobacteria bacterium
CAGGCGGCCGGCGGAATATTCGGGATAGCCCATCGCCTGTTCAACAGCGACACGGTCAACATCCTCAAGCGCCTCAAGGATTGCTTCCTGCTGGTCATCCTCAAGGTCTTCAAGGATGTCGACAACATCATCGGTGTCCAGCTCACGCATGGCATCGGCCAGCACATCGCGGGGCAAAAGCGCGATCACTTCTTCGCGGATGCCATCCGAAATTTCCGACAGAATTTCGCCATCAATTTCACCCGACCATAGTGAAATCAGATCGGCGCGATCTGCCTTGCCGATCTGTTCCAGCATATCGGCGATGTCAGCGGCATGCAGGGGTTCCATCAGCGCAGTCACGCGCGCCGCATCGCCCGCCGAGACGGCCTCCCTGATCGCCTCGACCCGGCCTGCGTGCTGGTCGTTCTCGTGGTCCGTCATGTCCTTGTCGACCATCAGCCACCCCGTTTCTGATCCCGACCATAGCCAAGACCGCGTCTGGAAAACAGGGGCGATGGGAAGTTTGCCTTTCGGATAAAAGACAATAGGATGCCCGTCATGGCCGATCTTCTGCTGGGACAGCTTATCTGGTTTGACGGCGATCCGTTTCGCGACGGGGTACAAACGGCGCGGCACTTGCAGCATGGTGGCGTGCTGCTGGATCACGGTCGGATCGTCGCTCGCAGCGACGGTACCGCCTTGCGCGCGGCCTATCCGGGGGCGCGCGTGACAGACTACGGCAATTGCCTGATTTCGGCGGGCTTTGTCGATGCCCATGTGCATTACCCGCAAACTGCCATCATCGCATCATGGGGCAAGCGTCTGATTGATTGGCTCAACACCTACACCTTCCCCGAAGAGGCGCGCTTTGCCGATCCCGCCTATGCCGCGGTTGTCGCGGGCCGTTATCTGGATATCGTGCTGGCGCGCGGCACGACAAGCGTGTGTTCCTATGCAACGATCCACCCCGCCAGCGTGGATGCCATCTTTACCGCCGCACAGGCGCGCGGCATGCGGGTCTTTGCGGGCAAAACCTGTATGGATCGCAACGCGCCCGAAAACCTGCGCGATACAGCACAATCAGCCTATGACGACAGCAAGGCCTTGCTGGAAAAGTGGCATGGGGTGGACCGGCAATCCTACGTCATCACCCCGCGCTTTTCGCCAACCTCGACGCCCGAACAACTCGCCGCATTGGGTGCGCTCTGGCGCGAATATCCGGACTGCCTGATGCAAACGCATCTGTCCGAACAACCCGATGAGATTGCATGGGTCAAGGCGTTGTTCCCCCAATCACGCGATTATCTGGATACGTATGAGGCGCAAGGTTTGCTGCACGACGGGGCGGTCTTTGGCCACGCCATCCACCTGACCCCGCGCGAACGTGCGCGGCTCGCCGAGGCGGGGGCGAGCGTTGTGCATTGCCCGACATCGAACACCTTCATCGGGTCAGGCCTGTTTGACATGAGCCTGACCGCCACCCTGCCCGTGGGCCTTGCCACCGATACCGGGGGCGGGTCGTCATTCAGCATGCTGCGCACGATGGCCGCCGCCTATGAGGTGGCGCAACTGCGCGGCCAGTCGCTGCACCCGGCCGAATTGTGGTGGCTGGCCACCTGCGGATCCGCCCGCGCCCTGCGTGCCGAGACGCTGATCGGCAATCTGGCCGTCGGGATGGAGGCGGATATCGCGGTGATCGACCTCGCCAGCACCCCCGCCATTGCACAGGCTGCCGCGCGGGCGGAGGATCTGTGGCAGGCATTGTTCCCGACGATCATGATGGGCGATGACCGGGCGGTCAGGGATGTGTGGGTTGGCGGCAAACCGCTTCAGTCTGCCAGCTCCCACCCGTCCGGGTAAAAATCATGCTTCAGCGCGATCGTCGTCGCGGTCCGCTCGTGCTGCCAGATATCCTCGGGCGTCACCGGAATGGGGCCGAAACTCGCGATGATCGTCATGCCATCCTTGTGGCGGCGGGTCGTGAACCCCTCACCCTGCAGGGCTTTTTCCAGTGACGTCCAGCTCGCATCCAGTTCCTCGATGAAGAACAGATAGTCGATCACCGCCTCTTTCGGCAGCTTCACCGCCTTGCCCGCCTCTTTGAACGTGGCATAGGTTTCGCGGCGTTGGGTTTCATAGTTATGTGACATCCGGACCCTCTTTCGCGCCGTTCTACCGCAAGGGCCCCGATGCCGCCACCCTCAGTCGAGACCCGGACAGATGCCCATCTCTCGCGCAGTGGTGTAGGTCCAGCCAGACGCATTCAGCGCCTCAAAATCGCGCGGCGGCAGGTCGGTTGTCACCCCATTGGCCGTCACGGTGCCATTCCACAGATCAGCATCGCAATCAAAGGCGACCTGGCCCTCGTATGCCACATCATGGTGATGATAGCCGATCACCGTAAACTGGTTGTCCAGATACTGAATATCCACGGTCACACGGCCCTCATAGGCTTCGTCGGCAAATTCGGTGATCACCTGCAACACCGTGCCACCCGGTGCCGCCAGAACCTCCAGCCGCTGACCGTTTTCGATGGTATAGGCCGACAGACCGATTTCCGGATTGTCGAACTGCGCATCGCCATCTTGCGGAATGTTGTCCAGCGCATTCCAAATCCGCAGGCGCGTGGTCGTTGAATTCTGCGTCAACGCAGCCCGGAAGTAAAAGCCGTCGATTGTCAGTGCCGCCCCAGTTTCCCGTCGCCTGTGACAAGACCTCCTCGGCCCGCAAGGGCATCGCACAAACGGTCAGGCACGCAGTCAGAAGGGCAAATTGCATCATCGTCTCCGGTCGGCTGGCCTGCAATCTGGCCGATTGAAGGCCCTTTGACCATTCAGGTTTTCCCTACCCCATCAAGCGCCGGGCAAGCGTGTTCTGACGCGCAATCACGGCGGCCAGATCAACCGTCACCACCTGCCCGTCCGCCACCACCGGGCGGCCTTCGACAAACAGGTCCCGCACCCGGCCCGGCCCGCACATCACAAGGGCGGCGACGGGGTCCCAGGCACCTGCCGCCTCGATCCCGCGCATGTCCCAGATCGCGATATCGGCGCGCTTGCCCGGTTCCAGCGTGCCACAATCACGACGCCCCAAAACCTCCGCACCGCCCCGCGTCGCAATCTCCAGCGCCTCACGCGCGCTCATCGCATCTGCGCCACGCGACACCCGCTGCAACAGCATCGCCTGACGCGCCTCGCCCATCAGGTTTCCCGCATCATTCGATGCCGATCCATCAACGCCAAGCCCAACCCGTACCCCCGCATCTCGCATCGCGCGGATCGGTGCTATGCCAGAGCCGAGTCTACAATTCGAACACGGGCAATGCGCAATTCCGGTATGCGACCGTGCGAAACTTGCAATTTCCGAACCATCCAGCTTGACGCAATGCGCGTGCCAGACATCCGGCCCGGTCCAACCCAGATCTTCGGCATACTGCCCCGGACGGCAACCGAACTTTGCCAGCGAATAGGCAATATCTTCGTCATTTTCGGCCAGATGGGTGTGCAGCATCACGCCCTTGTCCCGCGCCAGCAGGGCGGTATCACGCATCAGGTCGCGACTGACCGAAAAGGGCGAACAGGGTGCGATCCCGACCCGGCACATCGCCCCCTCGCCCGCATCGTGAAACGCGTCCACAACGCGGATGCAATCATCCAGAATATCCGCCTCGCGTTCCACCAGACTGTCAGGCGGCAGGCCCCCCGCACTTTCGCCGATACTCATCGCCCCCCTGGTGGGGTGAAACCGCAAACCCACTTCTTGTGCAGCAGCGATCGTATCGTCCAGCCGCGCGCCATTGGGAAAAAGGTAAAGATGATCGGATGTCAAC
This sequence comes from uncultured Alphaproteobacteria bacterium, assembly GCA_963783595.1. Classification (GTDB taxonomy): domain Bacteria; phylum Pseudomonadota; class Alphaproteobacteria; order Rhodobacterales; family Rhodobacteraceae; genus JAAFHS01. Next base: position 3,812 of record CAWAPA010000077.1, read on the forward strand.
GTGCAGCCAGACAAGGCCAGCTCGGCCAGCCCGATTTGCGCCGACACAAACATCTCTTCAGGGCCAAAACGCGCCCAGATCGGATACAGGGTCTTAAGCCAGCCAAACAGCAGCGCATCCTGCCCACCTGGAACAACCCGTGTCAGGGTCTGGTAAAGGTGATGATGCGTGTTCACCAACCCAGGCGTCACAACGCAGCCCGCCGCATCGACGACACGCCCGGCTGTAGTCAGCCCCGGCCCAACGGCGGCAATCACACCGCCCCGGATCAACACGTCAGCACCAGCAAACTCGCGCCTGCCTGCATCCATCGTCACGACGACTGCCGCCCCGCGGATGAGAACTTCCTGCATGACGCGCCGCTCCATTCTCTGTCTTGAAATATCCGTGCGGGTAAGCGCCGCATGGCGCAAAGGGGTCAAAGAACCCGCTACTTCAACAATGCCATCGCCTGTTCATGAATATCGCGGTTCGCCGCCGCCAGCACCCGCCCGCCTTGATGGCAAGGCCGTCCATCCCAATCGGTGACGATACCCCCTGCAGCCTCGATCACGGCAATCGGGGCTTGCACATCATAGGCTTGCAAACCCGCCTCAATCACCAGATCAATCTGCCCGGCAGCGATCAAAGCATAGGCATAGCAATCCGTGCCATAGCGCGTCAGACGCACCTTCGGAACCACGCGACGAAACGCCGCTGCATCATCTGCCGTTCCTACCTCGGGGAATGTCGAAAACAGGATCGCCTGATCCATCGGCCGCGGTGGACGGGCGCGCAAGCCGCGATGCCCCATCGGTCCGTTGACTTCGGCCCGGCCAAGCCCACCCTCAAACCGCTCGCCGATAAATGGCTGGTCAATGATGCCATAGATCGGACCCGTCGCGTCCGCGACAGAAATCAGAACCCCCCACGTCGGTGTCCCGGACAAATACCCCCGTGTCCCGTCAATCGGATCAAGCACCCATGTCAGGCCACTTGTACCGGTAACCGCCGCAAATTCTTCACCGAGAATGCCGTCTTGTGGGCGGCGCGCCGCCAGAATGTCGCGCATTGCCTGCTCACTCTCGCGGTCCGCGATCGTCACAGGATCAAAGCGCAACTGTTCTTTCGTATCCGCGACCAAGCCATCCGACCGGAAATGCGCAAGCGTCGCAATCCGGGCGGCATCGGCCAACGCATGCGCAACCGCAATCAATTCGTCCGCATCGGCACGTCGTTGTTGCGCCATGTCGTCACCGCCCCGATTGCCATCGCTGTCAATAGGGGCGCTATCGCTCCAAGACGCCAAGGTCAAGTCGCAGGTGTTCAGGCAGCGTCACTCAGGACGCGGGCAAGGTCGAACAGACGGCGGCGCTGTGCTTCGGGAATGGCATAATAAGACCGCACCAGTTCAAGCGCCTCTTTGTCGGCAAGAAGATCATGTCCGCTTTTCACCGCGTTTTCCGCATCGCCAAGGCCTTCAAAGAAAAACGCTATCGTCACATCGAGGGAATCAGAAATATCCCACAACCGCGATGCGCTGACGCGGTTCATGCCGGTCTCGTATTTCTGGATCTGCTGGAACTTGATGCCGACTTTGTCGGCCAGTTGTTGCTGGGTCATGCCCACCATCCAACGGCGATGGCGGATACGTTTTCCCACATGGGCATCAACTGGGTGTTTCATCTAATGGCCTCCTCGGCACCTTTACTCTACTGAACAACTATAAGCAATTTTTGTGCCATTTCGGCCCGATTTTGACTTTTGGAAAGATAATCCTGACAGCAGCGAGAAACCTGTCTTTTTAGATATGGTGAATTATACAATTGAACAAGAAGATCGCAAAAGTGCATCCCATTCGCGCATCAGGATGACCGACAGGATAATGCTCTACCTATACGTGTTTCGCATTTCGCAATGCATTTTGCGAATAGCAGCAATCCGTCTTTCGCATTTTGCGGTGGACTCGTGTTTTCATGGTGCGGTAACCCGGTTGAACCGCTCCTGACCCCTTTTTTGCGCAGCGTTATCACCACGGCAACAATCATCTTTCCTACCGAATTTTGTTCACATCTGCACCGCGCAAGGATGATCGCTCTGCAGGGCGGGTCCGGCGGCCAGTCCAACACCCGCGCGGTGGCAGACGACGCCAACACACCGATTGACAGGGAAACACCGCTGCCCCACGCAGACAGCCGCGACTCCTTTGCCGTGGCCAACGCGCAAACTTCATTGATTTCTTCCGCTATTTCTGACGGAAATCCTTGAAAAGCACGAAAGTGATGCCAATGTTGACACACATAGGTGTGTGAAGCGTTTTCATGCATCCCCAGGGATCAAATCGGAGGCTGCATATGGCTGACTATCAGACGATCCGCTCGGTCGGTGTAGGCGCACGGACGGCGGAAATCGACGCGGGGCTTCGCGCCCACATGAACAAGGTTTACGGGCTGATGTCCGTGGCTATGGTTGTTACCGGTGGGGTGGCATGGGCCGTCGGGTCTTCGCCTGAACTGCTTGGCATTTTCCGTGGCCCCGACCTGCGGCCGAATATGCTTGGCTGGATCGTGATGTTCGCCCCGCTTGCGATGGCGTTTGCTTTCGGCGCCATGATCAATCGCCTGTCAGCCGCCGCGGCACAGTTGTTCTTCTATGCCTTTGCGGCGGTAATGGGCTTGTCGCTGGCGTGGATCTTTCAGGTCTTCACCGGCGCATCCATCGCAACCACCTTCTTTGTGACTTCCATCGCATTTGCGTCACTGTCGCTGTGGGGCTATCTGACAAAGCGTGATCTGTCCGGGATGGGAACATTCCTTCTCATGGGTCTTGTGGGCCTGATCGTCGCGATGATTGCCAACATGTTCATCCAGTCCGAAGGCCTGGCCATGGCGATCCCGTTCATCGGTGTGCTGATCTTCGCAGGCCTCACGGCCTACGACACGCAAACCATCAAGACAAACTACATCGCCCATGCACAAGCAATGGACAGCGAGTGGCTGGGCAAGTCGGCGATCATGGGGGCTTTGAACCTGTATCTCGACTTCATCAACATGTTCATGTTCCTGCTGCAATTCATGGGCAACCGCGAATAAGCCGTCAGGCACCACACAACAAGGATCGGGCCGGGGGAAACCCCGGCCTTTTTCATGGGCAATGCCCAAGGGGGCGGCCAGACACCCCGACCAAAAAAAGGCCGCACCTTTCGGCGCGGCCCATTTGCGGCGGTTGGCAAGGATCTTACTTGATCTTGCCTTCCTTGTATTCCACATGCTGCCGTTTGACCGGGTCATACTTGTTGACCGTCATCTTTTCCGTCATCGTGCGGGCGTTCTTCTTGGTCACATAAAAGTGCCCGGTCCCGGCGGTTGAATTCAGCCGGATCTTGATGGTTGCCGGTTTGGCCATGGTCGTTTCTCCTGCGTCGGGAAAGGCATGGCTGTCCCGCGAAAATCTAGAAGCCTGCCTTTTACGGATGGCACGGGCAGAGTCAACCGTGAAACGCCATCATCAGCCTGCAAGCGAAGCAATCTGCGCAATACAGTGTCGCAAGTGCGCGGATGGCCTATAAGCCGGGTTCTGTCCCCCCCGGACCGTGATCCGGGGATGGATGACCATTCCTCTGCCAACCGTGTTACCACGGCGGTCAAGCTGCCAACCCGGACCTCTGGGCTGAAAGTTCCCTGCGGCGGTATCCTTCGGCCTTGCGGCCATCGGACCAGCCCGCGTGAGGCCCCTATTCGGCATTGCTCCGGGTGGGGCTTGCCATGCGACCCCTGTTGCCAGCGGCCCGGTGGGCTTTTACCCCACCTTTTCACCATCACCGTGGTTGGCGTCACAGGTAAACCTGCAACACCACGGCAGTCTCTTCTCTGTGGCGCTTTCCCTGGGGTTACCCCCGCCGGGCGTTACCCGGCACCCTTCCTTCATGGAGCCCGGACTTTCCTCAAGGCGTTGCCGCCCCGCGATCATCCAGCCATCCGCGCAAGAGGCGGCGTAAGCGTTGCTTGGCCGCGCGTCAAGACCACCTGCGCAAGCGATCAGGCGGCCGGGTTCAGCATTCCGAACTCTTGCGCCATCTGCCCATCCGCCTCGGCCCGCCGCAGGAACTGCACGCGCCCGACGCAAATTTCGTTCGGCGTCGGCGTTTGCGCCAGAATGCCCATCACCTCGGCCGTATAATCTGCCAACGGCATCCCATACGGGTTTGCCGCCTGCCCCGGCATCCGGTCGGTCTGCACCATGGGTGGCGCCAACTCCAGCACCGCAATGCGCGTCTCGCGCAACTGACGGCGCAACGACATCGTAT
>CAWAPA010000078.1:0-24833 GCA_963783595.1 uncultured Alphaproteobacteria bacterium
ACGCACCCAATCGCGCAGCGTGCCTTCATTGCACAGCGTCAGCCCTGCGATATGCCGCAATGCCGCGCCTTCTGCGATCCGCCGCCCGCCCTTGCCGATCACCACCGCAATCTCGCCCTCATAGTCCAACTGCGGCGTCTCGGGTGGGCGCACCAGTGGCACGTCGTGCCCCACGAAAGACCGTGCAAACCGGATGAACAATGACATGTTCGGCGGTGCCTCTTGCCCGTCCTTGTATTCGGCATTGCGGTCGGGGAAATTCACCCCTACGCAGATGATCTTTTCCGGATCAGGCACCGGAATATCCCAGACAAAACTGCCATCCGGATGCGTGATCCCCCGCCCAACAGCCGCCTGCGCCAAGATCTGCAACCCCTCTGCCGCGATCACCGCCCGCAGGCTCGGCCACTGCGGAAAATCCGGGGACAGCGCGATCATACCACCGTCAATGGCAACCCCATAAAATTGCCGCTCCTCCGCCGTGAATGTCGCAAACCTTGCACCTGTCATCCGCAGCTTCCTCTGTTTTCAACTATCCTCGGGGGGTGAATTGGCGCGTCATGCGCCAAGAGGGGGGCAGAAGGCCCCCTTGTTCTTCACGGCGCTACAATCGGCTGTGCGGCCAAATCGCTGTCCCGCAACGCCACCCCCGCGAACTCCGACCCTTCCTCAAACCACGATCGCGGCGCGGGCGCCCCCCACAGGGTCTGGCGCTGCGGGTCGGTCAGCGACCAGCGGATCGGCTCCAGATCGGGGTCAACGGTCTGATAATCCGAACAGTAAATCTCTGTCCTGTGGCCATCGCGGTCACGGATATACAGGAAAAACGCGTTGGAAATACCATGCCGCCCCGGCCCGCGTTCGATGTGGGCGACATAGCCCGTCGTTGCCATCAGGTCCAATAAATCAATGATGTTCAACGGTGTCGGCACCCAGAACGCCAGATGATGCAGCCGTGGCCCCCGCCCGTTGGTAAAGGCCACATCATGCACACCGCCCTTGCGGTGCATCCATGCGGCCCATGTCCGCCCCGTACCCTCATCTGCCGTGTATTCCGTTAGCCGGAACCCCATGTCGCCGTAAAACGCCACACTTGCATCCACATCCGGGCTGAACATGTTGAAATGGTCAATCCGCAGCGGTTTGACCCCGCGATACAGCTTGTATTGCTGATGGATCGGCGGCAGGCGGTCCATCCGCGCATAGAACTCCAACGGAATGCCCATCGGATCGCAGGTCCGCAACACCCGCCCCATGAACGGGCGTTCCACCCACGCCACGGGCAGACCGCGCGCGGCAAACCAGGCATGCGCCTTGTCCAGATCGCCCTCGTCCCACAGCTTGAACCCCAGCACCCCGACCGATGCCGCCGCGGCCTGCACCAGAATAACGCAGTGGTGCCCACGTTCTTCCATGGCGCGCAGATAGATATGGCTGGCATCCTCGAACGTCACCTGCAATCCCAGCGTGTCGACGTAGAACGCCCGCGCCCATGCAAGGTCGGTCACCCGCAATTCCACATGGCTTAGCCGCACGATGTTGAAAGGCGGATACAGGTTTGCTTGATAGGCCATGTGCTATACCCCCAACCGCTGAATTTTGTGCTGGCCCGTCGCAAAGGCCGTGTTCTTTGTCTCCATGTAGAAGTCGAATGACCACGGATCGCCATCACGCCCGATGCCTGATGCCTTCACCCCGCCAAAGGGGGTGGGCAAATGCCGCACGTTTTCCGAATTGACCCAGATCATCCCCGCCTCCAGCCGATCTGAGAACCGCATTGCGCGGGTCAGATCAGCGGTCCAGACATACCCTGTCAGCCCGTATCCCACGCCATTGGCGATGTTCAGGGCCTCGGCCTCATCGGCAAACGTCAGGCTGGTCAGGAACGGCCCGAACACCTCTTCCTGCGCGATCCGCATATCGGGCGTGGCCTGCGTGAACAGGGTCGGGCGCACAAAATAACCCGCATCGCCCACCCGCGCGCCCCCTGCCGCCAATGTGGCCCCTTCGGCCTGCCCGATGCCGACATAGCCCATCACCTTGTCGAAATGCGTCTTGTGGATCAAAGGGCCCACTTCCGTTGCCGGGTCCAACGGATGCCCCACCTTGATCGCATTCACCCGGTCCACAAGGGCTGCATGAAAATCATCGGCGATCGTGTCCTGTACCAACAGCCTGCTTGATGATGTGCAGCGTTCACCATTCAGCGAATAGATCATGAAGATCACGGCATCCAGCGCACGGTCCAGATCGGCATCGTCAAACACCACGACCGGGTTCTTGCCCCCCAGTTCGAAATGTACCCGCTTCAACGTCGCGGCCCCTTGCCGCATGATCATGCTGCCGGTCTTGGATTCGCCAACAAAGGCAATCGCCTTGATGTCGGGATGTTCGGTCAGCGCGCGCCCCGCATCCTCGCCAAATCCGTTCACAAGGTTCAACACCCCGGCGGGCAACCCGGCATCCCGGCAAATCTCGGCCAGCAGGCGCGCGGTCAGCGGGCTGAACTCGGCGGGTTTGTGCACAACGGTGCAACCCGCCGCCAGTGCAGGCGCGATTTTCCATGTCGACAGCATGAAGGGCGTGTTCCACGGCGTGATGACGCCCACGGGGCCAATGGGCGCGCGCGATGTCACGTTCAGATGCGTGGCCGTCGGCAAGGCCCGCCCGTCGCGCGCGTTTGGCGCAAGATCGGCAAAGAACCGGAAATTTTCGGCCCCGCGCAAGGCGGCCTTTGACATGAACCGGTAGGCCTGTCCGGTGTCCCAGCATTCGCACAGTGCGATCTCTTCGGCCCGCGCTTCGATGGCATCGGCAATACGGTGCAAAATGGCCTTGCGCGCGGCACCATCCAATGCGGCCCATGCCGGAAACGCCGCCTTGGCGGCGCGCGCTGCGCGGTCAATGTCGCTGCGCATCGCTGCGCGCCACGGTGCAGATCAGGCTGTCATCAACGGGTGATCTTGTCTCAAACGTGCCTGCCGCACCGGGGGCATCCTTGCCGCCAATCAGGTTCACGATACCATCCGCGCGAAACCGCGCCAGATGCCCTTGCAGGGTCGCCAGATGCGTTGCCAGATCAGCCATGAACAAACCCCCCGATTTACTTGCTTTGTTAAATAGTTTTGCGTCACCTGTCAATCCTGGCTTGAGCTTTGCTGCCGAACGCGCGATGAAAATCCCATGACTGATGAACCCGCGCCCCCGCTGCGCCAGACCCAGCGTTCCTTGCCCATCGCGCTGTTGCGCGCCCGCGAAGCCGTGATGGCCCCGATCCGCGACATGCTGGCAGCGTCGGGCGTGAACGAGCAGAAATGGCGGGTGCTGCGCGTGCTGGACGAAAGCGGCCCGTTAGAGCTGACCCTGCTGGCAAAGGCCGCCGTGCTGCAACTGCCAAGCCTGACCCGCATGATCCGCGCCATGGAAGACGAAGGTCTGGTCAGTCGCGCCACCCCCGACGCCGACCGCCGCAAGACAGTGGTCACGATCACAGCCGCTGGTTGCGACGTGATCCACGCCCATGCCGCGGCCAGCCGCGCCGTCTTTGCCGGGCTTGCGGCCACCTATGGGCCCGAAAAGCTGGAATTACTGCTTGATCTGCTGGATGATCTGCAACGCGTGCAGATGGAAAAGCCGGGGGCTGCACATAGGTTAACGAAAGATTAAAATGCCCTGTGGATAACTTTGTAATATATTGTTTTTTATGTATAAAATGTGAAATTGACAGCCGTCAATTTTGCCGGATTGGCCCTTGTTTGAAGTAATCAGCCGGTCAAAAGACGACAACACGCCTGTCCAAAAGCTACGCGACAGACATCGGACCTCTCGCTACGACCAACAAAAATCGGGTTTTGAAAGCGACACATGAAAATCAAATCCATCCGCGCCACCCCCGTCCTGATCCCGCTCGAGGCGCCCTATCTGTGGTCTTACGGCGCGCTGGACGGGTTCACCAAATGCGTGGTCGAGGTGGAAACAACTGACGGCGTTGTCGGTATCGGCGAGGCACCAAGCCACGCATCCGCCCGCATCATCGACGCGTTCAAGGATCAACTGATCGGGCAAGACCCGCTGGATATCGCGGGCCTTGAACGGCGTGTGCTGCCGTCGATGCCAGCCGCGCATTCTGTCACGGATTACGCCACGCGCGGGGCGTGGGGCGGGGTAGAGATCGCGCTTTGGGATTTGCGCGGCAAGCTCTGGGGGCAGCCTGTCGCGAATCTGCTGGGCGGTATCCAGCGGCGTGAAATCCCGTTCACCGATTACTTCAGCTACCGGTTGCCGCAAGATGGCAAGGGCGGCGAGGCCAGCATTCAGGACGTCGTGACCTATTGCCTGTCCCTGCGCGAAAACCATGGCACCACGTTTTTCGAAGGCAAGATCAGCGACCCCGATCTGGGTGCCAACATCCGCCTTGTCCAAGCCTTGCGCGCAGCACTCGGGCCGGACGCGATGATCCGTATCGACAGCAATCAGGCATTTTCCGTGCCCTCGGCCACCTATCTTGCGCCCGCGTTCGAAGAGGCGGGTGTGCGCAACTGGGAAGACCCCACGCCCGACTGGACGGACATGCGCCGCCTGCGCACCCGCACGTCCATCCCGTTTTCCGGGCATAACACCGATCTTGCCAAGGCAGTGGCCTACGGCGCCCCCGATGCGATCGTGTCGGATGTGGCAGGCTTTGGCGGGTTTTCGGCTGCCATGCGATTTGTGTCCGCCTGCCAAGGGGCCGGGGTGGATTTCTGGTGCTATTCGGGCGGGTCGGGGCTGGAAACGGCGGCCTACCTGCACCTTTGTGCCGCCCACCCGCATATCCGCGAACCGAACCAATCCCTGTTGCGTCAGCAACCCTTCGATGTGATCGCCGAAGGGCCATTTGCGCCGCAAGCGAACATGATCGCGCTGCCTGATGGTCCCGGCCTTGGTGTGACGCTCGATCCCGAAAGGCTGGCCCATTGCGCCAGATTGCTGGTGGATCGTGGCCTGCCTAATAAGTACCACGATCCCTATGCCCCCGGCCTGATGCGCCGTATGCCGCTGGTGTGACGGTTCCGCGCAACGCCGCCTGTGGTTGAAAAAAATCTCACACGCCACACAAAACCTGCGCTAGCCTGCCCTTGCGGAACCCCGGCATTTTCCGGCGCCGCCGCATATCAGGGAGGAATGCGATGCTCGATTCGACCGCGACTGATCAGGTGACCGAAATTCTCGACCGGCTGGGTGCAGCCCTTGCTGCCGGTGATATTGAAACAGCGGCGGGTCTGTTTGCAATCGACTGCTACTGGCGTGACCTTGTGACCTTCACATGGAACATCAAAACCGTCGAGGGGCGCGAGGCGGTAGCCGACATGCTGGATGCCACGCTATTGCGCGTGATGCCGTCCGGCTGGCGCGTGGCTGAGGGCGAGACGGCGACCGAAGATGGCGGCGTGCTGACGGCATGGATCAGTTTTGAAACCAACGTCGCGCGCGGCTACGGCCTGATCCGGGTTCGTGATGGCCTGATCTGGACGCTGCTCACCTCTATGGTCGAACTCAAGGGGCATGAAGAACCGGCAGGCTTTGATCGCCCGATGGGTGTCGTCCACGGCGCCAGCAAAACCCGCCAGACCTGGAAGGAAAGCCGCGAGGATGAAGCGGCCTCGCTCGGGTATACCACCCAGCCATATGTCCTGATCGTGGGCGGCGGGCAGGGGGGCATCGCGTTGGGTGCGCGCCTGCGCCAGTTGGGGGTGCCGACGATCATCCTGGAGAAAAACGACCGCCCCGGCGACAGCTGGCGCAATCGCTACAAATCGCTCTGTCTGCATGACCCGGTCTGGTATGATCATCTGCCCTATCTTCCGTTCCCGCCAAATTGGCCGGTCTTTGCCCCGAAAGACAAGATCGGCGACTGGCTGGAAATGTATACCAAGATCATGGAGCTGAATTACTGGACCAGAACCACCTGCAAATCCGCGAGCTATGACGAGGCCAAGGGGGAATGGACGGTGGTTGTGGACCGCGACGGCGCAGAAGTGGTGCTGCGCCCCAAGCAACTTGTGCTGGCGACCGGCATGTCCGCAAAACCGAACATGCCGAAATTCAAGGGAATGGAACTTTTCAAAGGCGAGCAGCATCACTCCTCCAAACATCCCGGCCCGGATGCCTATCGCGGCAAACGTGCGGTGGTGATCGGTTCAAACAATTCGGCGCATGATATCTGCGCTGCACTTTGGGAAAACGATGTCGATGTAACGATGGTGCAGCGGTCATCGACGCATATCGTGAAATCAAACACGCTGATGGAACTGGCGCTTGGCGGCCTTTATTCCGAGGCGGCAGTCAAGGCGGGCATGACGACGAACAAGGCCGACATGATCTTTGCCAGCCTGCCCTATGCGATCCTGCATGAATTCCAGATCCCCGTTTATGCCCAGATGAAAGAACGCGATGCGGACTTTTATGCGGGCCTCGAAAAGGCGGGGTTCTGGCTGGACTGGGGCGATGACAATTCCGGCCTGTTCATGAAATACCTGCGGCGCGGGTCGGGGTACTACATTGATGTGGGGGCAAGCCAGCTCATCATCGACGGCAAGATCAAGCTGGCACATGGCAACGTGGCCGAAATCACCGAAGATGCGGTGGTGCTGGAAAACGGCACGCGGCTGCCTGCGGATGTGATCGTCTATGCTACCGGGTATGGTTCGATGAACGGTTGGGCGGCGGATCTGATCGGGCAGGATGTGGCCGACAAGGTTGGCAAATGCTGGGGGCTCGGGTCGGCGACAACCAAGGACCCCGGTCCGTGGGAGGGCGAGCAGCGCAACATGTGGAAACCGACGCAACAGCCGGGGCTGTGGTTCCACGGCGGCAACCTGCACCAGTCGCGGCACTATTCGCAGTTCTTGTCCCTGCAACTGAAAGCGCGGATGGAAGGCATCGACACGCCGATCTATGGCATGCAGAAGGTGCATCACAAAAGCTGAGCGTAAAGGGATGGCACACGGTCGCGTACCGGGTGCCATCGCCTGCGCCAGCATGGAAAGCGTCAGGGGATAAGCACCATTGACCCGGTCGTGGCACGCCCTTCCATGGCGCGGTGCGCTTTGCCTGCATCGCGCAGGGGCAGGGTCTGGCCGATGTGAATATGCACCTGACCCTTGCGGATCGCTTCGAACAGGTCCGCCGCCGCCGCCAAAAGCCAGCCGGGCCGCGCGGTGTGGTGAAACAGCGTCGGGCGCGTCAACCGCAAAGAACCGGTCGCCAGATGTGCGATGCGCACATCATCGGGCGCGCCAGACGATTGCCCGAAACTGACCAGCGTGCCAAATTGGGCAAGGCACGCGAGTGATCCCATGATGGTATCGCGCCCGACGGAATCGTAAACCGCCTGTACGCCGCGCCCATCGGTCAACGCCCGGACATGCGGCGCAAAGTCGCCTGCACGGTAATCAATGACATCGCTATAGCCGTTGGCCAGCGCCGTTGCGACCTTGTCCGCACCCCCCGCCGTTCCAATTGCACGAATGCCCTTGGCCGCCAGCCACTGCCCGATAATCGACCCGACGCCCCCCGCCGCCGCGTGAACCAGAACCGTGTCGCCCGGTTGCACTGGGTAGGAATGATGGATCAGATAGTGCGCCGTCAGCCCCTTGAGCATTGCAGCCGCTGCCACCGCATCCGGGATGTCGTCAGGCAGGGGTACGGCCTGATTTGCGGGAATGACGCGGTGTGTGGCATAGGCACCATTCGCCTTGGTGTAGGCGATGCGCTGACCGATCTGAAATTCCGTGACCCCCGGACCCACTGCTTCGATCACGCCCGCGCCTTCGCTGCCTGTGACAAGATTGGCGGGTTGCGGCCAAGGATAGCTGCCCTGCCGAAAATAGACATCGATGAAATTGACGCCAATCGCCGTGTGCCGGATGAGGATTTCACCGGGGGCAGGGGTGGGGATTGTGATGTCGATTTCCGTCAACACCTCGGCAGGGCCGGGTGCGGGGGCGATCATGGCGTAGGGCATTGCGTCTCCTGTGCTTGGCGCAAGCGGGTCGGCGGCGGTCAGCCGCGCCCTTTCCAAGGCACCAGGAACCGCTCGGCCATGCGCATCAGAATGTCGATGCTATAGCCGATCACGCCGATCAGGATAATCCCCATGACGACGATATCGGTCGACTGGAATTTGGATGCCGCGATGATCATCATGCCAGCCCCCTTTTCTGCGGCCACAAGTTCTGCGGCCACCACGGTGCCCCAGCAGACGCCCATGGCAACGCGTGCCCCGGTAAAGATGTCGGGCAGCGAATTGGGGATGATGACGTGCCGCAGGATTTGCCATTTCGACGCCCCCAGCGAATAGGCGGCGTGGATTTTGGACAGGCGCACGCCCGACACGCCGGACCGCGCTGCAATGACCATGATCCACAAGGCGGCAAGGAACAGCAGCGTGATCTTGCCGGTTTCAAAGATGCCGAACCAGATGATGATCAGCGGGATCAGGGCAAGCGGCGGCACCGGGCGCATGAATTCGACAATCGGATCGAACCAGCCGCGAAACCACCCCGACAGACCCATGGCATAGCCCAGCGGAATCCCGACCAGCGCGCCAAGCGCAAACCCCAACAGCACCCGCATCAACGACGCACCAAGATGTTCCCAGAGTGAAAAGTTGCGATACCCGGTTTTCGCGATCTCAACGAGGCGGGCAACAACGGCTTCGGGGGAGGGCAGCCAGATCGGCTCCATCTGCCAACCCTTGGCCGGTTCGATGTTGAGCGAGCCTTTGGAAGTCAGCACGATCCGCGCATTGTCGATGAACAGCGGCACGTCAGCCGTGATCGGCGTGCCGTTGATCGCGGTAATCGTCGCGCCGTCTCCGTCGTTGTCGGTGGGTTTCACTAGGACTGATCGCCAAGCCGCCACAGTCGCCGCATCATCCTGGGCAAAACCTTCGGACGGGGCAAGTGTAGGGGGCACGGCGGTGGCGCCAAAATCATGCACCAGAATCCGCACCGTCGCATCATCCGTCCCGGTCGCGTTGGTAGCGGAATAGGTAAAGTTCAGCTCGCCCTTGAACGGCCCCGGTACATGCAGCGGCGTCAAACGAGATCCGGTGAAGGCACCCCAGATCAGAAAGATCGCAAGGATCGACAAAATCGACGCCGCGCGATCTGGTCGGACGGCACTTTCATCCCCGAACGTCACGGTCTTGAGGGCGGTGTAGTCAGACCGCTTTCCACGGATAGCATGCATCACAGCCCAGGCCGCAATGAATATGCCGATGTAGAGGGCAAAAAGGATCACGCTGCACCTGCCTGGCTGGCCGGGGTGCGGCCCATGATTTCTTCTTCCATGCCCCAGATCATTGTCAGGATTTCCTCGCGCCTGTCCGCGAAACCATCACTGCGTTTCACGGCTCGCAGGTCCGCGCCCACACCGCGTTCGGCAAAAGGCAGATTGTATTCCTTGAAAATACGTCCCGGTCGAGGGGCCATCACGATCAAACGCTCTCCCAGCAGCAGCGCCTCTTCGACCGAATGCGTGATCAGGATTACCGTCTTGCCTGTTTCCTTCCACAGTTTGAGAACCAGTCCCTGCATCTTTTCCCGCGTCAGCGCGTCCAATGCGCCCAAGGGTTCGTCCATCAGGATGACATCGGGATCATTCGCCAGGCAGCGGGCAAGTGCCACGCGTTGCTGCATGCCGCCTGAAAGTTCATAAACCGCCTTGTCGCCAAAATCCTGCAAACCCACGGTTTGCAACAGATGATCGGTGATCTTGTCGCGCTCGGCCTCTGGCATGCCCTTCATGCGCGGGCCAAAGTCGATGTTCTTGCGGACACTCATCCATTCAAACAGCGCCCCCTGCTGAAACACCATGCCGCGTTCGGGATGGGGGCCTTTGACCGGGTGGCCATTCAACATGACCTTGCCGGATGTCGGCGCAAGGAAACCCGCAAGGATATTCAGAAGCGTGGTCTTGCCACAGCCGGACGGGCCCAGAACGGAGACCAGTTCACCCTTTCCGATGGTCAGATTGATATCCTGCAGGGCCTGCACAGCGCTGCCATTCGGCAGATCAAAGCGCATGGAAAGGGCGTCGATCACAAGGCCGGTCATGGGTGCATTCCTGTCGGTTCGGGGCGGCCAGAACCAGCCGCCCCCAGCAGTTTCAAAGGCCAGCCGCTGCTGACAATGGGCCAGTGTTCACCTGCGGGCTGTAGTCGGGAAGGGCCGAGGGGATCGACCCTGCGGACACAAAGACGTCAGCCACGCCGGCCATGAACGCTTGGGCGCCGCCGCCAAACCATTTTGCGCTCAACTGATCTTCCACCGACGGGAAAACAAAGGTGGCCATGGTTTCGGCCGTTGCGGCCTCGTCCATGCCAGCATCCTGGGCAATGACGGGCAGCATTTCGGCCTGGGCTGAACCTTCGTTCCAAGCGGCGTTGGCGTCTGCCGTCACCTTGAGGAATTTGGCCACAAGGTCAGGGTTTTCGGCGACGAAGCCTGCATTGGCAGAGGTGACGTCGAAGACAAGGATGCCAAGTTCTTCCTTTTCGGCCCCGGTCAGCAGGGTGTTGCCGACCTCTTTCATCCGGCGCAGCGAACCGCCCCAGCCGCAGGCCATGTCAACCGAACCCTGCTGGATCGCTGCGGCGCCGTCCGGTGGTGCCATGTCAACGATTTCAAGGCTGGCCGTGTCGACGCCAAAATGGTCCATCTGCCGCAGGAAGCCATAGTGTGCGGCAGTCCCCAGTGGCACGGCAACCTTCTTGCCTGCCAGTTCGGCGGCATTTTCCTTGGTGATTTCCAGATCGGTCCGCACGACGCAATTGTCATTCTCGGCATAGCTGACGGCGACATCAAGGGTCTGGATGTCCTGACCAGCAGACGTGGCTACCACAAACGGCGGCACACCTTGGCTGACCGAGATCTGCACATCGCCCGATGCCATGGCGGCGCTCATCGCGGTGCCGGTGTCGAACGCGCGCCAGTTGACCTTGACGCCCATCACCTCGTCATAGGTGCCGTTCACCTTGGCGAACTGAAACGGCATCGGCCATTCTAGGAAATAGCCAACAGTGATTTCTTCCTGTGCGAGCACGGGTGATGCGGACAGCAGGGCAAGTGCGGCGACAGCGCCGCGCAGCAGATTACGGGAAGTCATGGTGTCATCCTCCGGTGTTGGGTCGCACAGGTTCGTCCTGCGTCGACGGGCGTCTTCTTTTGGTTCGCGGCCGAGGGTGGCGCGATCCTCGCAACGATGCCACTCTTTTCCTCTGTTTTGCAATTGGCCAAACAATTCCTGCGCTGGATATATCGCAGGTGACTTGCTGGCCCTAAGCCGATATGTGAGATTCTGAGAATATCGGCAGAATACGGCGACTTTGCCCGCAAACCGGGCAAGGCGATGAAACCGAAAGGACACCACACCATGGACGGCATGGCCAATGATATTTCTGCCGTGGTCGAGGCCGACCGCGCGCATGTCTGGCACCACCTGAGCCAGCACAAGCAATATGAAACCGTGGACCCACGCGTGATTGTCGAGGGCAAGGGGATGCGGGTCTGGGATGCCAAGGGGAAAGAGCATCTGGACGCGGTGTCTGGTGCTGTATGGACGGTGAACGTGGGCTATGGGCGCGAAAGCATTGCAAATGCGGTGCGCGATCAGCTTTTGCGCATGAACTATTTCGCGGGTGCTGCGGGCACCGTGCCGGGCGCGATCTTTGCCAAGCGGCTGATCGAAAAGATGCCGGGGATGAGCCGGGTTTACTATAACAACTCTGGCTCCGAAGCGAATGAGAAGGTTTACAAGATGGTGCGCCAGATTGCGCACAAGCATCACGGCGGCAAGAAGTGGAAAATCCTGTTCCGCGAGCGTGACTATCACGGCACAACGATTGCAGCACTTGCCAGCGGCGGCCAGTTCCAGCGCAACGCGCAATACGGACCATTCCCCGACGGGTTCGTGATGGTGCCGCATTGCCTTGAATACCGCGCGCAATGGGATGGGGCGGATTACGGCGTTCGCGCGGCCAATGCGATTGAAGAGGTGATCCTGCGCGAAGGTGCGGATACGGTTGGGGCAATCGTGCTGGAACCGGTGACGGCGGGCGGCGGCGTGATCGTGCCACCGGCCGGCTACTGGGAGCGGGTGCAGGAGATTTGCCAGAAATACAACATCCTGCTGCACATCGACGAAGTCGTCTGCGGCGTGGGGCGGACGGGGACGTGGTTCGGCTATCAGCACTATGGTATCAAGCCCGATTTCGTGACGATGGCGAAGGGTGTGGCGTCGGGGTATGCGGCGATTGCCTGCACGGTCACGACGGAAGCGGTGTTCGACCTGTTCAAGGATGATCCGACCGACCCGATGAGCTATTTCCGTGACATCAGCACCTTTGGTGGCTGCACGGGTGGGCCTGCGGCGGCGATTGAAAACATGCGGATCATCGAGGATGAAGGCTTGCTGGCCGAATACGCTGGCGATGGGTGACCGGCTGATGGCGAACCTGCACGGGCTGATGGACAAGCACCAGGTCATTGGCGATGTGCGGGGCAAGGGGCTGTTCTGCGGGGCGGAACTGGTCGCGGACCGGGGTACCAAGGAGCCGATGGACGAAAAGCGGGTGCAGGCGGTTGTCGCCGACTGCATGCAGCAGGGCGTGATCATCGGGGCCACGAACCGCAGTGTTCCGGGGTTCAACAACACGCTGTGCCTTTCGCCCGCACTGATTGCGACGCCGGATGATATCGATCAGATCACCGATGCGATCGACGCGGCGCTGGGGCGGGTGTTCGCCTGAGGGGGCTCCCGGAAATTGACGGCTGTCAATTTCCGGGATTTCTTTTTTATATCAGTATATTGCAGAGACTTTACCGGATTTCGGCTAAGTTTTGTTAACGAATGTCATGCAATGCTATGATTTGTATTGAAATACGGTCATTCGAATTATTAACTATTGGCACAAGTATATGATACTAATATAAAAAATATTGTGGCGTTCTGGCGGGACAGGCACCTGGCATCGGTGCTTGACGCTTTGCCGGCAAGGGTATCAGATAGGGCCAGTCCTTTTGTCTGTTAGGTCCAGTGCCGTGATCCCTGTTGAAAGTTTTTTCCTGCCACCGGCCGCCAATGGCACGTTGCAGCAGCGCATCCGGCAACTGGTGGCCGAAGGCATCGTGTCGGGCCGGTTTCGGGCGGGCGACAAGCTGCCATCATCGCGTGGCCTTGCCGATCATCTGGGGATCAGCCGGATCACAGTGACGCTGGCCTATACCGACCTTGTGTCATCCGATTATCTGACATCGCGCGGGCGGTCAGGCTATTTCGTGTCTGATACCGCGCCTGTGCAACCGGACATGCGCCGTCTGACGGCGCGGGCCGCGCCGCTGGTGGATTTCACGGCGCTGACGGGCGCGCGGTTCAGCAAGGCCGACCGGGTGATCAAGCCCGACGACTGGGCGCGCTATCCGTTTCCGTTCATCTATGGGCAGGCGGATGTGACGCTGTTTGACCATCAGAACTGGCGGCAGTGCGCGTTGCGCGCGTTGGGCAAGCGCGACTTTGAAACGCTGACCAGCGATTACTATGAACGCGATGACCCCTTGCTGATCGAATACATCCTGCGTGGCATTTTGCCGCGCCGGGGGATTGATGCGCGCCCCGATGAGGTGTTGCTGACCATGGGGGCGCAGAATGCGCTTTGGCTGTCGGCACAGGTGTTGTTGCAACCGGGGCGGCATGCGGTGATGGAAAACCCCGGCTATCCGGCCCTGCGCGCAATGCTGGCACAGTCCGGGGCGCAGATGACATCGGTGGATGTGGATGCGGGCGGGTTGCCGCCCGAAGCACTGCCCGGTGGGGCCAATGTCGTGTTTACCACCGCCAGCCACCATTGCCCGACCAACGCGACCATGCCGCTGGAGCGGCGGATGCGACTGCTCGCGGCGGCAAAGGCGCAGGATTTCATCATCGTGGAAGATGATTACGAATTCGAGATGAGCTTTCTGCGCCCGGTGGCACCCTCGCTCAAATCATTGGATAGTGACGGACGGGTCATCCACATCGGGTCGTTTTCCAAATCGCTGTTTCCGGGGCTGCGGCTGGGCTACATCGTGGCCCCGGAAAGTTTCATCCGCGAGGCGCGGGCCTTGCGCGCACAGGTGCTGCGCCATCCGCCGGGGCATATTCAGCGCACGGTCGCGTATTTTCTGTCGCTTGGACATTATGACGCCCTGATCAACCGGATGAAGCAGGCGTTCAAGCGGCGGCGCATTCTGATGGAAGAGGCGATCCGCGCACAGGGGCTGACAGTGGCGGGGCAGGGCGGGTTTGGCGGATCGTCGTTCTGGATGCGTGCGCCGGATGGCGTGGACACCGAACGACTGGCGACGCGCTTGCAAGCCGACGGCGTGCTGATCGAGGCCGGGCGGGCGTTCTTTGACCCCGACCGTTCACGACACGATCATTACCGTCTGGCCTATTCCAGCATCGCTGCCCCGCGTATTGCCGAAGGCATCGGCCTGATTGCACAGACCATCGGGCGTTGGACATAACGGGCCCTTGCGTCTGGCCCTACGGCCTTGTCGGCGCGCGCGGGTAAAAGGGCTGCAACATCAGGAGAACGCCCATGCGCATGACCACCGAAGAAGCCTTCGTAAAGGTGCTGCAAATGCACGGCATCGAACATGCCTTTGGCATCATCGGATCGGCGTTCATGCCGATTTCAGACCTGTTTCCGCGCGCGGGCATCACGTTCTGGGATTGCGCGCATGAAGGGTCGGGCGGGATGATGGCCGATGGCTATACCCGCGCGACCGGCCGGATGTGCATGATGATTGCGCAGAACGGCCCCGGCATCACCAACTTTGTGACAGCGGTCAAGACGGCCTATTGGAACCACACGCCGCTGCTGCTGGTGACGCCGCAGGCGGCGAACAAGACCATTGGCATGGGCGGGTTTCAAGAGGTCGAACAGATGGCGCTGTTTGCCGATATGGTCGCCTATCAGGAAGAGGTGCGCGATCCGTCGCGCGTGGCCGAAGTGCTGAACCGCTGTATCCTGAACGCAAGGCGCATGTCAGCCCCGGTGCAGATCAACATGCCGCGCGATTACTGGACTCAGGTGATTGATATTGACCTGCCCGCCGTGGTGGAGTTCGAGCGCCCCTCAGGTGGCGAAGCGGCGATTGCGGCGGCGGCGGATCTGCTGTCATCGGCGAAATTCCCCGTCATTCTGAACGGGGCGGGCGTGGTGATTGGCGGGGCAATCCCTGCGAGCATGGCGCTGGCGGAACGGCTGGATGCGCCGGTTTGCGTGGGCTATCAGCACAATGATGCCTTCCCCGGCAGCCATCCGCTGTTTGTGGGGCCTTTGGGCTATAATGGGTCCAAGGCGGCAATGGAGTTGATTTCGCAGGCTGATGTGGTATTCTGTCTGGGTACCCGATTGAACCCGTTTTCAACTTTGCCGGGCTACGCGCTGGACTACTGGCCAAAGACGGCCAAGATCATCCAAGTCGACATCAACCCGGATCGGATCGGGCTGACCAAAAAGGTTACTGTTGGCATTGTCGGCGACGCTGCAAAGGTCGCCGAGGCGGTTTTGGCGCGCTTGGCCTCTACCGCAGGTGACCATGCGCGATCCGAACGCAAAGCAAAGATCGCACAGACGAAATCGGCGTGGGCGCAGGCCCTGTCAAGCATGGACCACGAAGATGATGACGTGGGCACCAGCTGGAACGCCCGCGCGCGCAAGGCCAAGCCGGACTGGATGAGCCCGCGTATGGCGTGGCGGGCAATTCAAAGCGCGTTGCCGAAGGATGCGATCATTTCATCCGACATTGGCAACAACTGTGCCATCGGCAACGCCTATCCGACGTTCGAGGCGGGGCGCAAATATCTGGCGCCGGGACTGTTCGGGCCGTGTGGCTATGGCTTGCCGTCGATCATCGGGGCCAAGATCGGGTGCCCGGATGTGCCGGTGGTGGGTTTTGCGGGCGACGGGGCGTTCGGGATTGCGGTCACCGAACTGACGGCGATCGGGCGGCCCGAATGGCCTGCGATCACGATGGTCGTGTTCCGCAACTATCAGTGGGGCGCGGAAAAGCGCAACTCGACCCTGTGGTATGATGATAATTTCGTCGGCACCGAACTGGATGACGGCGTGTCTTATGCGGGCATCGCCAAGGCCTGCGGGTTGCAGGGCGTGCAGGCGCGGACAATGGACGAATTGCGCGATGCGCTGGCCCGCGCGATCGTGGATCAGAAGGCGGGCAAGACCACGCTGATCGAGGCGCTGATCAATCAGGAACTGGGCGAGCCGTTCCGCCGCGATGCGATGAAAAAGCCGGTTGCGGTGGCGGGGATTTCAAAGGCGGACATGCGCCCGCAGATGGTGTGATGCCGTTTGACCTTGGCCCCGGTGGTATCGCCTGGATGATGGTGGCGATCTTTGTCGCGGCCTTCGTGCGCGGCTATGCCGGATTTGGTTATTCCGCGATGGTGATTGCGGCGTCGTCGCTGGTGACCAATCCGCTGAACCTGGTGGCCGTGGTCGTGATCCTTGAGACCGTGATGTCGTTGCAGGCGGCGCGTCGGGCCGGGCCTGATGTGGATTGGCGGCGGGTGTGGCTGTTGCTGGCGGGTGCGGCTGTCGGGTTGCCGCTGGGGCTGTGGGTGCTGACGGGCGTCAGTGAGGATACCGCGCGGGCGGTGGTGTCGGGCTATGTGCTAATGATGTGTGCTGTGTTGCTGGCCGGATGGCAGCTGGCGCGTGAGGTGCGGGGGGCCGGCAATGCGGTGGTGGGTGTCGTATC
Organism: uncultured Alphaproteobacteria bacterium; assembly: GCA_963783595.1. Classification (GTDB taxonomy): domain Bacteria; phylum Pseudomonadota; class Alphaproteobacteria; order Rhodobacterales; family Rhodobacteraceae; genus JAAFHS01. Next base: position 16,812 of record CAWAPA010000078.1, read on the forward strand.
GGGCCTTGCCAACGGGACGGGGATGGGCGGATTGCCAGTGGCCGCATTCTTTGCCGCACAACCGATGCCGGCGGCGGTGTTCCGGGCGTCGATGATTGCGTATTTCCCGCTGCTCGATCTGTATTCGGCACCGCTATATTGGTGGGCGGGGCTGGTCAGTTGGGATACGCTTTGGGCATCGCTGATCGCGCTGCCGCTGACGTTCATGGGCAATTCATTGGGGGGGCGGCATTTCTTTCGGGCGGAGCCGCAGGAATTCCGGCGCTTTGCGACTTTTCTGCTGGCGGCGCTGGCAGTGATGGGCCTTGCGAAGGCGGTGCTGTGATGAACGTGCAGGTGCACCCCCTTGGTCATACAGCCCGTGCCGCGCGACGCCGGCCAAAGTACATGAGGGTGGTGCGATGAAATTTCCCTTCCTTGCCACGACTCCGCCAATCTGTCCGCCCGGCCTTTTGACACTGGCGCGGGGGCTTGGGCCGCCACAGCGGATGGCGCTGGTCAATGCGGGGGCGGCAACGCCACTGATCGGCTTGCGTGAAGCGGTAGAGGCGGGGCTGGCCGAACCGATCCTGATTGGCGATGCCAGGGCCATTCATGCCGCTGCCGATCAGATTGGCTGGGACATCAGGGATTTCCGCCTGATCGCCTCGACCGAGGATGACGCCGCCGCCGTGGCCGCAGCATTGGCCGTGGCGGGTGACGCCGACAGCATCATGAAAGGGCAGATCCATTCATCGACCTTCCTGAAAGGCTTGCTGCCCAGTGCGGCGGGCTCTGCGCGCCAAGGGTGATATCTGCGCCCACATGTTCCACATCACCATGAATGGCAGCGACCGCCCGCTGATCGTGACGGATGCTGCGTTGAACGCGGCCCCCGATGTGCCAACGCGGCAGGCGGCGTTGACCCATGCCGTGCGCCTTGCCCGTGCCTTGGGGGATACGACGCCGAAAGCCGGGCTGCTGGCCCCATCCGAGGACGTGACGCCGGGCATTCCCTGCACGGGGGAGGCGGCGGCGATTGCCGCCTGGGCCAAGACGGCATTGCCGGGGGCCGTGGTTGAAGGGCCGATGGCGCTCGACCTGATCCTGAGTGCCGAGGCGGCGCGGATCAAGGGCTTTGCATCGCAGGTGACGGGTGATCCGGATATCATCGTGGTGCCCGACATCACCAGCGGCAATGCGCTGGTCAAGATGATGATCCTTGGGATGGGGGCCTGTGCCGGGGGCATCGTGATGGGGGCGAAGGTTCCCCTGCTGCTGACCTCGCGGTCGCAGACGGCGGCGGACAGGCTGGCCTCGGCGGCGCTGGGGATGATCGTTGCGCGGGGGATGGCATGATTTTGGTCGTCAACGCGGGATCATCATCGGTGAAGCTTGCGGTGTTTGACGGTGCTGTCGAGGTTGCCAGCGCGCAGGTCGCCGAGATTGCGCCGGGCGGGCATGAGGCCGCTTTGCGGCAGGGGCTGGGCGATGCGGGCGTGTCGCTGGGTGACCTTGCGGCGGTGGCGCACCGGGTGGTGCATGGCGGCGCAACCCTCGTGGCCCCTTGCCGGGTGACGGATGCGGTGCGGGCGGAGATTGCGGCCTGCGTGCCCTTGGCCCCGTTGCACAATCCGGCAAACCTGACGGGCATTGACGTGATGGCCGCACTGGCCCCGGACCTGCCGCAGTATGCGAGTTTCGATACCGCGTTTCATGCGACAAACCCGGAGGTAGCGATACGCTATGCCATTCCGCAAGCCGACCATGATGCGGGCATCAGGCGCTATGGCTTTCACGGGTTGTCTTATGCGGCGATTGTGGCGGGGTTGCGGGCCAAGGGGGCGCTGCCTGCGCGGCTGCTGGCCCTGCATCTGGGCAATGGCGCGTCGCTATGCGCGATCGTGGATGGGGCATCGGTGGCAACCACGATGGGGTATTCGCCGCTGGACGGGTTGACGATGGGCACCCGCAGCGGCGGCATTGACGGCAATGCGGTGTTGCGGCTGGCCGAGATGCACGGGATCGCGGGGGCGGGGGATGTGTTGAACCGGCAATCGGGCTTGTTGGCGCTGGGCGGGTCGAACGACATGCGCATCTTGCACAAGACGGCCCCGTTTGCGGTGGCGCATTTCGCCTATTGGGCGGTGCGCCATGCGGGGTCGATGATCGCGGCGATGGGGGGATTGGATGCAGTGGTGTTCACGGGCGGGATCGGTGAGAATGATACTGTGACGCGGGGGCGGATACTGGACGGTCTGGCGTTCATGGGGGTGGCCTATGATGCGGCGGCCAATCGGCAAAACGCGCATTCATTGGATGATGCAGGATCGCGTGTCGCGATCTGGACAGTCGCCGCCGCGGAAGAGGCCCAGATTGCAGCAGAGGCGCGGGCGGTGATGGCCGCGGAGGGGGCGACATGAACCAACCCAAGATCAACCTGTCGCCGCCGGTATCGGATGAGGTGCGCCGCACCACCTGTTACATGTGCGCCTGCCGCTGCGGGATCAATGTTCATCTGAAATCGGGCAAGGTGAGTTACATCGAAGGCAACCGCGACCATCCGATCAACAAGGGGGTTCTGTGTGCCAAGGGGGCTGCGGGGATCATGCAGGTGACGGCCCCCAGCCGATTGCGCGCACCACTGCGGCGCGTGGGGCCGCGCGGGTCGGGTGCGTTTGAGGAGATCTCGTGGGATGAGGCGCTGGCGCTGGCCGTGTCATGGATGGCACCCTTGCGCGAGACGGCACCGGAAAAGCTCGCGTTTTTCACCGGGCGGGATCAATCGCAAAGCTTTACCGGCTGGTGGGCGCAGCAGTTCGGCACGCCGAATTATGCGGCCCATGGCGGGTTCTGTTCGGTGAACATGGCGGCGGGCGGGATTTACACCATCGGCGGCGCGTTCTGGGAGTTTGGCCAGCCGGATTGGGAATACACGAAACTTTTCATCATGTTCGGCGTGGCGGAAGACCATGACAGCAACCCGATCAAGATTGGTCTGGGCCGCCTGAAAGGCCGGGGCGCGCGGGTGATCGGGGTCAATCCGATCCGCACGGGGTATAACGCGATTGCCGATGACTGGCTGGGGATCACGCCGGGGACGGATGGGTTGCTGATCCTGTCGTTGATCCATTGCCTGCTGGTGGCGGGCAAGATTGATACCGAATACATGGCGCGGTGGACCAATGCCGGGCTGTTGGTGAACGAAACGGATGGGCCGGAAAAGGGGCTGTTCGTGCGCAATGCCGAAAGCCAGCCCTTCGTGATCGACCGGGCCACGGGGCAGCCAGCACCCTGGGATGGCAAGGGGGTGGTGCCGGACCTTGGGGCGACATGGCAGGGGCACCGGACGGTGTTTCAGCATATGGCGGAGCGGTATCTGGACGCGGCTTATGCGCCAGAGGCGGTGGCAGCGCGCTGCGGCATTCCTGCGGCCCGCATCCATGCGTTGGCAGCCGAAATTGCCGATGTGGCATTCAATCAGGCGATCCGGTTGGAGCGGCCTTGGGTCGATTTCCGGGGCGACGCGCATGACCATATGCCGGGGCGGCCTGTCAGTTTCCACGCGATGCGGGGCATTTCGGCGCATGCCAACGGGTTTCAGACCGCGCGGGCGCTGCATCTGTTGCAGATCGTGCTGGGCACGGTGGAGGTGCCGGGGGGGTATCGACTGAAGCCGCCCTACCCGAAACCGGTGGAGGCGCATCCGACCCCGCATTTCGTGACGGTGCCGGGGCAGCCTTTGAGCGGGCCGCATCTGGGATATGTGCGCGGCCCGGAACATCTGGCGTTGAAAGAGGACGGCTCGCCTGCGCGGATCGACAAGGCGTTTACGTGGGAAAACCCGTTCTCGGCGCATGGATTGATGCAGATGGTGATCCCGAATGCGCATGCGGGCGATCCCTACCGCATTGACACGCTGTTTTTGTACATGGCGAACATGGCGTGGAATTCGTCGATGAATACCAGTGCCGTCATGGCGATGCTGACCGATAAGGGGACGGACGGCGAGTATGTCATTCCACGCATCATCTATTCGGATGCATACGCCAGCGAAATGGTGGCCTATGCCGACCTGATCCTGCCCGATACGACCTATCTGGAACGGCACGACTGCATTTCGATGCTGGATCGGCCGATTTCCGAGCCGGGGGCCGCGGGCGATGCGATCCGCTGGCCGGTGGTGGCGCCTGACCGCGATGTGCGGGGGTTCCAATCCGTGCTTTTGGACCTTGGCGTGCGGCTGGGGTTGCCGGGGATGACGAATGCAGACGGGACCGCAAAGTTTGCCGACTATGCCGATTACATCGTGAACCATCAGCGCCGCCCCGGTGTGGGGCCGCTGATGGGCTTTCGCGGTGATGGCACGGGGGAAGGGCGGGGCGATCCGAACCCTGCGCAACTGGAGCGCTATATCGAAAACGGTGGGTTCTTTCAGGCGCATGTGCCCGAGACGGCGGCCTATTACAAACCGTGGAATGCGGGGTATCAGGACTGGGCCGTGGCGACGGGGTTTTATGAAGCGCCGCAGCCTTATCTGTTTCCGCATCTATTCCGAACCGATGCGCAAGTTTCAACTGGCCGCCGACGGGCATGGCTGGATCCAACCGCCCGACCATCTGCGCGCACAGGTGAAAGCGGCGATGGACCCGCTGCCGGTCTGGCATCCTTTGCCCGAAGTGCCGGGATACCCGGTGAATGCGCTGACCCAGCGGCCGATGGCGATGTATCATTCCTGGGGGTCGCAAAACGCTTGGTTGCGCCAGATTCATGGGCGGAATTTCCTGTATGTGCCGACCAAGATCTGGACCGCGCAGGGGTTTGCGGATGGCGATTGGGCGCGTGTCACCTCGCCTGCGGGTGAAATTGTGGTGCCCGTGGCACACATGGCTGCACTGAATGAAAACACAGTCTGGACGTGGAACGCGATTGGCAAGCGCAAGGGGGCCTGGGCGCTGGATGATGCGGCACCCGAGGCAACGAAGGGGTTTCTGTTGAACCATCTGATTTCCGAATTGTTGCCCGAAAAGGGTGATGGGCAGCGGTGGAGCAATGCCGATCCCGTCACCGGGCAGGCGGCATGGTTCGATCTGAAGGTGCGGATTGAAAAGTGCGATCCGCCCGCCGAAGTGCTCCCCGCGTATCCGCCGATTGCCCATATGGTGCCAAAGGGGGACAAGCGATGACGATGCTGCCTGCGACGACCGAGAAAAAGCTGGGCCTTGTGATTGATCTGGATACCTGTGTGGGCTGCCATGCTTGCGTGACGGCTTGCAAGGGCTGGAATGATCAGGGCTATGGCGCACCGCTGTCGGATCAAAACCCTTATGGTGCAGACCCTTCTGGCACATTCCTCAACCGTGTTCACAGCTATAGCGTGCAACCTGCTGATGGGCTTGCACAAACCATCAACTTCCCCCGATCTTGCCTGCATTGTGACGATGCGCCTTGCGTCACGGTCTGCCCAACGGGGGCCAGCTACAAGCGCGAAGAAGATGGCATTGTTCTGGTGAACGAGGATGCCTGCATGGGCTGCGGTCTGTGCGCATGGGCCTGCCCTTACGGCGCGCGCGAAATGGATGCGGACGCGGGTGTCATGAAGAAATGCACCTTGTGCGTGGACCGGATTTACAACGAAGAACTGCTAGAGGAAGACCGCGAGCCTGCCTGCGTGCGCACCTGCCCGACCGGCGCGCGGCATTTCGGCGATCTGGGCGATCCTGACAGCGCTGTGTCGCAACTGGTGGCGGCGCGGGGCGGATATGATCTGATGCCGGAATTGCGCACCAAGCCCACGAATAAATATCTGCCGCCACGCAAGAAGGATCAACGACAAGAGGCGTCGCTGTTGGCCCCGCTGCTGGATATTCAGGCCACCGGGATTGCCGGATGGCTCGACCGGGTATTAGGGAAAATCTGAATGAATCCGGCACCTTCCGTCATCATCTTCTCAGTCCTGTCGGGGCTTGGCTTTGGGCTTCTGGCGTTTCTGGGCGCGGGATTTGCACCCGTTGCGGGGGGCCTTGCATTCTTCGTCTGGGGGCTTGGTTACGCCCTTGCTGTTGCGGGCCTTCTGGCCGCCACCTTCCACCTTGGCAACCCCAGGAACGCGATCAAGGCCTTTTCGCAATGGCGCAGCAGTTGGCTCAGCCGTGAGGCATGGGCGGCGGTGGCCACACTTGTCGCGCTGGCCCCGATGGCGCTGTCGGACTGGCTGGGCCTTGGCTGGCCGCGCGCAATTGGGCAGGCGGGGGCGGCACTTGCGATCTTTACGGTGTTCACGACGGCAATGATCTACACCCAGATCGCCGCCGTGCCGCGCTGGCACTTCTGGACAACGCCTGCGCTGTTTCTGACATTCTGCATCACGGGGGGAATGATCCTGACGGGGCAGGCGCTGGCCCCATTGGCCTGTGGTGCGTTGGCGGTGCTGATGGTGGTTGCCTTTCAGCTTGGCGACGGGCGTTTTGCGGCCAAGGGTGTGACGCTGGGGTCTGCCACGGGCCTCGCCGCCCTGGGCGCACCAAGCGTCTTTGAACAGCCCCATACCGGCGGCAATTACCTGATGCGTGAGATGATCTATGTGGTGGCGCGCAAACATGCGCTGAAACTGCGGGTGATTGCGGTGGTCTGTGCCGCAGTGGTGCCTGCGCTTTTACTGCTGTTGCCGTTTGGTATGGCGGGGATTGCGCTTGCAGCGGTGATCCACCTGATCGGGGCCTTCGCCGCGCGCTGGCTGTTCTTTGCCGAGGCCGAACATGTCGTCGGCCTTTATTACGGCGCGCGTTGACCACTTCCTCTGTTTACAACTATCCCACGGGGGTCCGGGGGTGTGAAACCCCCGGCGCCTGCCGCCGTCAAGACGCCAGAAATTCTTCCAGTACGGCTTTCGTTCCGCGCGTCTGCACCGCCTGCAGATGCTGCGCAAAGGCCGCCACGACGGGCGCATCATCCGCCAGATCGCCGTAGACGGTGGCCATCCGCAGCCACGCGGCAGGATCGGATTTTGCGGCCTTCGCGCGGGCGTGCAGGGCATCCCAGTCGGGATCATTGGGCGCGATGATGGCCCCGCCATCTGTGACGCCGGCGCAATAATGACACCAGAGCGCCGACAGCAGGAGCAGCCCCTGTGGGATCGCGCCGCTGGACAGATGGTCGCGCAGGGAGGGCACGATGAACTTCGGCTGGCGGTTTGATCCATCAAGGCACAGGCGGCGCACGGTATCGGCCACCTGCGGGTTGGCAAAGCGGTCCGCGATCAGGTTGAGGTAGTCCGGGATCGAGGTATCGGGTACCGGGGCCACATGCGGCAGAACCTCATCCCGTTCGACCTTCAGAAGAAAGGCGCGGATCAGGGGATGGGCCATCGCCTCGTCCAGTGCATCATCATCGCTGCTGTCCGCACTCGCAACCTTGCTGGCCGATTTGGCATCGGGCTTGGAATCGGGCTTGGCGTCGGGCTTTACTGCGGGTTTGGCGTCAGGTTCGGGCCTGGCTTCCACCCGACTCGCCACTCGTGCGGGCGCATCGGCCTGTACGGATTCTGCCTTGGCGACGGCAGCCTCACTGTAGGGATATTTCACCAGCATGGGCTGATCTTTCACCAGCGGATTCACCTTCGCCACCGGCTGAACCTGCCTGCTCTCGGTACTGGTAACTGTATTACCGGCAACTGTATTACCGGCAACTGTATTACCGGCAACCGCATTGCTGGCCACTGCATTTCCGGGGAACAGACTGATCTGCTGCCCGACCTGGATCATATTCGGGTCCTGAATACCATTCAATTCCGCCAGTTCATGATAATCGAGGCCATAGTTGAACGCGATGCCGAACAGCGTATCGCCCTTTTGCACCACATAAACCTTGGGGCGTCCATCCTTGTCAGCGGTCTCCGGGTGACCGATGACGATTTTACGCCATGTTTTCCAGCCGATGATGCGCTCGATTACCGGCGCATGACGTCCGCTCGAAGCGCAGCCTGCCAGCAGGCTCGCCATTACCAATAATGCAAAAATCCTTGTCATGCTTTCCCCATCAAGA
>CAWAPA010000079.1:0-32289 GCA_963783595.1 uncultured Alphaproteobacteria bacterium
AATTGTACTTGTTACTGTTGATAACTTTAAATATTTTAGTGCATTACTATTATTTGCTGTAATTGTAGTTACTCTTATCTGTAATTTTATGCCTATTGTATAATCAATACCTGTTTCACCTGATAAATTTACCCCATTTAATGTTTTCCAAGTTCCGTTCATTCCTGTTCCTTTGTCTATTTGATATTCATAACTCATATTACCAGTGTAGGTTCCCTCTAAAATAGGAGCAATATTTACAAAACTAATATGTCCAAGGACAAAATATTGAGTAGTCCAAATAATTTGGTCGCCCGCATCCGACGTGCCCGCCGCCCCGACGGGAGATCTGGTTGCGCCCGCCATCGCGCTGCCTGTTCCTGCCGCCCCGCAATCGCCTGCGATCAACCCGGCCCCAGATGCCGTCACGCCAGATGCCGCGACATCTGTGGTTCAGGCGGATGAAGCGGAAACCCCGGCAGCCGAGACGCCTGCCCCTGTTTCGCCAATCATTCCTGCGACCACGCCATCCACACAGCCAACGGAAACCGCCGACGTGGCCTGCCCAGTCAACTTGAAAATCGCGGCGGCTCCGCAAGCGATGATCGGGATCAGCATCAAGGCACCTTGTGCCGCCGAGGCACGGGTTGTGATCGAACATGCAGGTCTGGCGATCACCGGGCAGACCGATGCAACCGGATCGCTGTTTCTGTCGATTCCCGCGCTTGCGGTGGATGCAACCGTCATGGCCTATGTCGATGATGCCGATCCGGTGACCGAAAGCCTGCGCATTCCGGGCATGATGACGTTGCGCCGTTTCGGGTGCAATGGCAGGACAAGGATGCGTTTCAGTTGAACGCCTTTGAAAACGGCGCTGATTACGGCGATGCGGGCCATGTATCGTCCAACAATCCGCACACGCCACTGACTGGCGTGCCACCGGCCGGCGGTTATGTGACGATGCTGGGTGACGATGCGGTGATGATGCCGATGCTGGCCGAAATCTACACGTTCCCGGCAGGCGGCACAGCCAATGCGGATGTCGTGGTCGAAGCCATCGTCACCGACGCCACCTGCGGGCGCACGCTGCGGGGCGAGACGGTCATGACCCTTGCGGGCAAGGCGAATGTCACCGAACTGACGCTGGCCATGCCGGACTGCGACGGTGTTGGCGACATTCTGGTGTTGAAGAATCTTGTGACAGACCTGACTATCGCGGCTGCAAACTAACGCAGCAGAGGTTTCATGGGCCCCAGGGCGTGGTGCACGGCAATCGCCTTGGCACTTTTGACGACGACGGGGGCCGTGGCACAGGATGTCACGCTGACGGCGCGCGAGGGTGGCATCCGGCTGGACGGGGCCCTGCAAGGCTTTGACGGCGAATTTTACCGCATCGAGACAGGCTATGGCGTGCTGACGGTGGATGCCGAGGGCGTCATCTGCGAGGGGCCGGGTTGCCCTGATCTGACGGTTCCTCTGGCCACCATCCGCTTTGTGGGTGCGCCAGAAACCGGCGCGGCCCTGCTGCCGCCGCTGTGGCAGGCTTTTGCCACCCGGCGCGGGCTGGGCTATGCGGCGGGGGATGCAAGTGCCGGTTACACAGCAACCCTGTTTGAGCCCGCCTCTGGCAAGATACTTGCGAATATCAGCTTTTCTGCAATGTCGCCCGACGCATCGCATGCGGCGATGGCCGCCGGTGCGGCAGAATTTACGGTGGCCGCTGCGACCGACCCGGATTTCGGCAACCGTGCGCTGGCGATGGATGCACTGATTGCGATCATGGCGGACGACAACCCGACAGGCGCGGTCGCGACACGCGATCTGGCCGCGGTGCTGGGGGGGGACATCGTGAACTGGCAGGGTCTGGGCGGGCCGGACATGCCGATCATGCTGCATGCGATGCGGCCCGACACCGACGCAGCGCGGGCGCTGGTGGCGCGGTTGGGCCGCGACATTGCAGGCGAGGTGACGCATCCCGATCTGGCGTCATTGGCGGCGGCGGTGGCGGCGGACCCCTATGCGCTGGCGATTACGGTGCAATCGGCGCAGGGGGCCGCGCAACGTATGGTGCTGACCGACAGTTGCGGGTTTGCGTTGCAGCCGACGCCGATGGCGGTCAAGGCGGAAGATTACCCGTTATCGCTGCCGATCTACCTGCTGACCCCGCGTCGTCGCCTGCCGTTGATTGCACGGGAGTTTCTGGAGTTTCTGGCAACGCCGCCCGCACAAGAGGCCATTGCCGCAGCCGGATTCATTGACCGCGGGCCGGTGGCCCAATCCCTGACGGCGGATGGCGCGCGGTTGATGAATGCCATTCAGGGTGCGAGTGATGAGGTGGTGATTGCCGACCTGAAGGCGCTGGTTGCGGCGATGACGGGGGCGGAGCGGCTGTCGCTGACCTTTCGGTTCGAGGATGGGTCGAGCGCGCTGGATGCGGCGTCGCAGCAGAATCTGGCGGATTTGGCGGAGGTTGTTGCTGGCCGGGCAATATGCCGACAAAGCGTTGTTTTTTGCAGGCTTTTCAGATGGATCGGGGGGTGCGGCCGAGAACCTTGCCCTGTCGCGTGAAAGGGCCGAAGGCGTACAAGGTGCGTTGCGCGAGGCAGCCCCTGACCTGCCCGAGGCGCAGATACCCAAAGTGATGGCCTTTGGCGAGGTGCTGCCGATGGCCTGCGATGCCACCAGTCTGGGGCGCGGGCTGAACCGCCGGGTAGAGCTGTGGCTGCGGCCTAAAGATAGCCCTGCGCCCTGAACGACAGTTCGCGGGATTTGCCGATGATGAGGTGGTCGTGCAGGGTCAGGCCAAGCACCCGTGCCGCATCCTGCACCTGTGCCGTCATGTCAAGATCGGCCTGCGACGGGGTCGGGTCGCCAGAAGGGTGATTATGCACCAGAATCAACGCGCTGGCGTTCAATTCAAGCGCGCGTTTCACCACCTCGCGCGGATAGACGGGGACGTGATCGACGGTGCCTTTGGCCTGTTCCTCATCCGCGATGAGAACATTTTTCCGATCAAGAAAAAGAATGCGGAAGGTTTCGGTTTCGGCATGCGACATGGCGGTATGGCAATAGTCCAGCAGCGCCTGCCAAGATGACAGGACAGGGCGCTGCATCACACGGGCGCGCATCATCCGCATGGCCGACGCTTCAATAATTTTCAATTCAAGAACAACGGCTTCACCGACACCTTTCACCGCCATCAGGCGCGCTGCGGGGGCGGTGATGACGCGGTTGAAATCGCCGAACGTGTCCAAGAGCACCCGTGCCAAGGGTTTGACATCCTGTCGGGGAATGGCCCGGAACAGCACCAGTTCCAGGAGTTCATAGTCAGGCATCGCTGCCGCCCCGCCATCCATGAACCGGGTGCGCAGGCGTTTGCGATGATCGGCGATGTAGGAGGGCAGGCGTTCAGGAATCGCCGCTCCCCGCGCCTCATCCGCGTCACCGTCGGGGGTGAACAGGGGAAGCGGGGCTTCTTGGAAGGCAGGGCTACGGGGCATCCCGCAATCTGGGCGCGAATTGGTGAAAGTTTGGTTAACTTTATGTGGGCAGCGACGCCTTCTTTGCGTGGCTGCCCACAACTTTAGTCCAAGATGATTTCAACGGGGCCACCCGCACCGCCACCGCCGCTCTTCAGCAGGACAGCGGCAATCAGAATAAATGTCAGGACCGGAATCAGCATGCCGGCGTCTGACGAAGCAGCGGTTTGTGCTTCGATCGATGCGGCGTCGGTTGTTTGCGCGAATGTCGGCGTTGTGAGCGCCAAAAGAAGCGCCATTGTCACGGCAAGTGATTTTTTCATGTTTACTGTCCCATACATTGTCGGCGGACTGTGCGTGTCAGGCGCAGCGCCCGACGGCAGCGCGCAGTCTCGCGCACGCTAGCGTGATCGCGCCGATCTGGCAGTAGCAATGGCGGCGTTTCGCCGAAATTGCCGGGCCTGTGACCCGGCAACCACAATCAGTTTTTCATGCCGTCCCAGAAACCCTTGACCTTGGAAAAGAAGCCCGCGCTTTCGGGGTTGTTTTCCGAGGAAAGCTTTTCAAATTCGCGCAGCAGTTCCTTTTGCCGGGTGGTCAGGTTGACGGGGGTTTCAACGGCGAGTTCGATCAGCATGTCACCGACGCCGCCGCCGCGCAGGGCAGGCATGCCTTTGGCGCGCAGGCGCATCTGTTTGCCGGTTTGCGCACCTGCGGGGACTTTGACACGGGACATGCCGCCGTCGATGGTGGGCACCTCAACCTCGCCACCCAAGGCGGCGGTGCCCATCGACACCGGTACGCGGCAGAACAGATGGACGCCGTCGCGTTGGAAGATGGCGTGATCCTTGACCTCGATGAAGATGTACAGATCGCCCTGAGGGCCGCCACGCAGGCCGGCCTCGCCTTCACCCGCCAGACGGATACGGGTGCCGGTTTCGACGCCTTGCGGAATATTGACGGACAGCGCGCGTTCTTTTTCGACGCGACCCTGCCCACCACAGTTGCGGCAGGGATTCTTGATGATCTGGCCCATGCCGTTACAGGTGGGGCAGGTGCGTTCGACGGTGAAAAAGCCCTGCTGGGCGCGCACCTTGCCCATGCCGGAACAGGTGGGGCAGGTGACGGGTTCGGCACCGCCTTCGGCACCCGAGCCACGGCAGATGTCGCAGGTTTGCGATGAGGGGACATTGATGGTTTTCTGGATGCCCTGATGCGCCTCTTCCAAGGAGACACGCAGGTTATAGCGCAGGTCCGATCCCCGCTGCGCGCGCGAGCGGCCTTGGCCCGCCCTGCCCGCCGCGCCGCCCATGAAATCGCCGAACAGGTCTTCGAACACGTCGGAAAATGACGAGGCAAAATCGCCCTGCTGGAACCCGCCACGCGCGCCGCCGCCATTGCCGCCTTCGAACGCCGCATGACCATAGCGGTCATAGGCGGCTTTCTTGTTGTCGTCTTTCAGGACGTCATAAGCCTCGTTCACCTCTTTGAACTGGGCCTCGGCGTTCGGGTCAGACGCGTTGCGGTCGGGGTGAAGCTCTTTCGCTTTGACGCGATAGGCCTTTTTCAGCTCGTCAGCGGATGCACCGCGAGCCACACCGAGAATGTCGTAATAATCGCGCTTTGCCATGGCAAACCTTACATCAGAAACCGGGCGGGGCGACCCGTTTCCAGGCCGCCCCTTTGTTCCAGTTCAGCGGTGTTACTTCCGCTTCTTTTCGCCAAGGTCTTCGAAATCGGCATCGACGATGTCATCGTCCACATCGCGCGGGTTGTCGCCGTCATCGCCGCCGCCTTCGGACTGGCTGGCTTTGTAGATCGCCTCGCCCAAGACGCATCGCGGCTTCGGTCACGTTCTGGATGCCGCCCTTGATCTTGCCGGCATCGTCAGTCTTGAGCGTGTCTTCCAGCGCGGACATGGCAAGTTCAATCGCCTCGACCGTGGAGGGATCGACTTTGTCGCCGTGTTCTTCAATCGACTTCTTGGTTGAGTGCAGCAGGCTTTCGGCCTGGTTCTTGGCCTCAACCAGTTCGCGGCGTTCCTTGTCAGACTTCGGCATTGGCTTCGGCGTCGCGGACCATCTTTTCGATGTCTTCATCCGACAAGCCGCCCGACGCCTGAATGGTGATCTGCTGCGCCTTGCCGGTGCCTTTGTCTTTCGCGCCAACCGACACGATGCCGTTGGCGTCGATGTCGAAGGTCACTTCGATCTGGGGCATGCCGCGCGGGGCGGGCGGGATCTGTTCCAGATTGAACTGGCCCAGCATCTTGTTGTCGGCGGCCATTTCGCGTTCGCCTTGGAACACGCGGATCGTTACCGCATTCTGGTTGTCTTCGGCGGTCGAGAAGATTTGCGACTTTTTCGTCGGGATGGTCGTGTTGCGGTCGATCAGGCGGGTGAACACGCCACCCAGCGTTTCGATCCCGAGTGACAGCGGGGTCACATCGAGCAGGACCACATCCTTGACGTCGCCTTGCAGAACGCCGGCCTGAATGGCGGCGCCGAGGGCAACCACTTCATCTGGGTTGACGCCCTTGTGGGGTTCCTTGCCAAAGAATTTGGTGACCTCTTCCATCACCTTCGGCATGCGGGTCATGCCGCCGACAAGAACCACTTCGTCGATGTCGCCAATCGACAGGCCCGCATCCTTGAGCGCGGCCTGACATGGCTTGATCGACGCCTTGATGAGATCGGACACGAGGCTTTCCAGCTTTGCCCGCGTCAGTTTGACGACAAGGTGCAAAGGCTGTCCGGTGTTGCGATCCATCGAGATGAAGGGCTGGTTGATTTCGGTCTGATTGGCCGACGACAGTTCGATCTTGGCCTTTTCAGCCGCCTCTTTCAGGCGCTGCAGGGCCATCTTGTCCAAGGTCAGGTCAACGCCGTGTTCCTTTTTGAACTCATCGGCCAGATAGTTGACGATGCGCATGTCGAAATCTTCACCGCCAAGGAAGGTATCCCCGTTGGTGGATTTCACTTCGAACAGGCCATCGTCGATTTCGAGGATGGTGATGTCGAACGTACCGCCGCCAAGGTCATAGACGGCGATGGTGCGGGTTTCTTTCTTGTCCAGGCCATAGGCAAGGGCGGCAGCGGTCGGTTCGTTGATGATGCGCAGCACCTCAAGTCCCGCGATCTTGCCTGCGTCCTTGGTTGCCTGACGCTGGGCATCGTTGAAATAGGCCGGGACGGTGATGACGGCTTGGGTAACGGTTTCGCCAAGATAGGCTTCGGCGGTTTCCTTCATCTTTTGCAGGATGACGGCCGAGATTTGGCTGGGCGAGTATTTCTCACCCCGCACTTCGACCCAGGCATCGCCATTGCCACCATTGACCAGCGTGTAGGGCAGGTTCTTTTTGTCCTTGGCGATGTGGGCATCGTCCATCCGGCGCCCGATCAGGCGTTTCACGGCAAAGACGGTATTGGTGGGGTTGGTGACGGCCTGCCGTTTGGCGGCTTGCCCGACAAGACGTTCGGTTTCGGTAAAGCCGACGATTGACGGCGTGGTGCGTGCGCCTTCGGCGTTTTCGATCACGCGGGGCTGCGCACCATCCATGATGGCGACGCAAGAGTTGGTGGTTCCAAGGTCGATACCGATGACTTTAGCCATGTTTGATCCCTTTCAGTCAGGCGATGTTCCGTGGGCAGGCCCCATCAGGCACCTGCATCCGGCATGAGGAAGGGTGACGCCCTCGTCAGCCCCTTTGCCACGCTTATATAGGGGTGACAATTTCAGCCTGCAACGGCGCGCTGTGGCAAGTTTCAGCGAATTTGCAGAATTCCGCGACGATTCATGCAGCGCGCCTGCGACAAGGCGGCGGCAGGCAACCTATTTCCCTGCGCCCCAACTGACAGATGCGTGTTTGCGTGTATAGAATTCGCCCATCAGGCCAAGGATCACGCAGATGCAAAGCACCTTGACGGGGTATTCGATAGAGGTGAATTTTGGGCTGTAGTTCAGGAAAACAAAGCCGCGACCCTGATCAATGGTGTGAAACAGCGGGTTCCAGTCAAAGAAGTTACGGGTTTTGGTCGGCATCTGATTGGCCAGAAACATCTTGCCGGACGCGATCATGTTCATGCGGGCATAAATGCTGGTGGCGATACCAAAAAAATCGGGCTGCCACGGCGTCGCAGCCTTGAAGATCATGCCGATGGCCACCCCAGATGCCCAAGCCAGCAGGAACATGGCCATCATGCCGACCGGATCATGAATCGTGATGGGTGTGAAAGCCGCGTGATAGACATACAGCACGACCGCAGCCGACAGGGTTTGCAGGTAAAGCTCGCTGAGCGCTGATGATGCGATGGCGACGATCGTATTCATCGGGGCATGCATCATCATGGCCGAGGTCGGGCCTTCGGCCCGCGCAACGGCGCCGAGCGCCTTGGTGTGGGTCATGAACATGAAAATGCCGGACATGATGTACAGCACAAAGTTCGCGCCATGAATTGAATTGCGCATGATGCCGAGATAGACGCCCATGATCCAGAACACGAGGATCAGCAGCACGGTCTGCAGGATGTTCATCAGCAGCCCGACCACGGCGTTGCGGTGGCCTTTTCGCACGGCACGCACGGCCCCGTGAAAAATAAGCTCCAGCATCCCAAGTGCGGTGGCGGAGTTGCTTTGCGGCCTGTTGACGCGAAACATAAGGCGACCTCTGACGGTGATACCGCCCTTTCTTGACAGGGAAATCTTGCCGTTCCCTTGATGGCGCAGCATAAGGCGAAAAACGTATCCTTTCAACTGTGTCACAAGGACATGTGCGCCATGGAATACGAGACCCTGATCGCGGTGATCCGCAGACTGGCGCTGGAGGCCGGGGACCGGATCATGCAGGTCTATAACGGCCCGGATTTCGAGGTGCGCGCCAAAGGGGATGCAAGCCCTGTGACCGAAGCCGACGAGGCGGCGGATGCGCTGATTTCGGCGGGTCTGCGCGCGGCGTTTCCGGACGTGGTGCTGATCACCGAAGAGCAGGCCGACAGTCACGCGCTGCGGGCATCAACATTCCTGATCGTGGACCCGCTGGACGGCACCAAGGAATTCGTGCAGCGGCGCGGCGATTTCACCGTCAACATTGCCTATGTCGCGGACGGTGTCCCGGTGCGCGGTGTGGTCTATGCGCCAGCAAAGGGGCGCTTGTTCTACACGCGGGCGGACGGCACGGCAGTGGAGGAAACGGGCGTGTTTGCCAAAGATGCGCCAGGGCCGGTTCGGCCCATCAGGGTATCATCGCCCGACAATGCCGCCCTGATGGTCGTGGCATCGAAAAGCCATCGAGACGCTGCCACAGATGACTATATCGCGCGCTATGGCGTGCGGGACATGACGTCGGCAGGCAGCAGTCTGAAATTCTGTCTGGTGGCGACGGGCGAGGCGGATTTGTATCCGCGTCTGGGGCGCACGATGGAATGGGATACAGCGGCAGGTGATGCGGTGCTGCGCGGCGCAGGGGGGCATGTGGTGCGGATGGATGATCTTACGCCGCTGACCTATGGCAAAGCGGGGTGGGACAACCCGTTCTTTGTCGCCCATGCGCCGGGGGTTGATCTGAAATGACCGTGCTGATCGCAATTCCCGCGCGCTATGCCAGCACGCGTTATCCGGGCAAGCCATTGGTTTCATTAAAGGGCTTGGATGGCGATAAGACGCTGATCCGGCGCAGTTGGGAGGCGGCAATGGCCGTGCGGGGGGTGGCCCGCGTTGTGGTCGCCACCGACGATACGCGCATCCGCGACCATGCCGAGGCGTTCGGCGCCGAAGTGGTAATGACATCGACAGCCTGCCAGAATGGCACGGAACGCTGTGCCGAGGTTGCTCAGCAGTTGCCAGGTTATGAGATCATTGTGAATCTGCAGGGCGATGCGCCACTGACACCGGCATGGTTCGTGGAGGATCTGGTGGCAGGGCTGCGCGCAGACCCGGCAGCGGATATTGCCACGCCAGTGTTGCGGTGTGACGGGCGGGCGGTAGCGGGCTTTCTGGCCGACCGCCGCGCAGGTCGGGTCGGTGGAACTACGGCAGTCTTCGGCGCAGACCGGCGCGGATTGTATTTCAGCAAGGAAGTCATCCCTTACACCGGGCGCACATATCGCGATGACGAAGCGACACCGGTATTCCATCATGTCGGCGTCTATGCCTACCGTCCGACCGCGCTGTTGGCCTATCCCACATGGCCTATTGGCCCGCTGGAGATACTGGAGGGGTTGGAGCAGTTGCGGTTTCTGGAAAACGGACGGCCGGTGTTGTGCGTTGAGGTTGCCGCACAAGGGCGCGAATTCTGGGAACTGAACAACCCCAGCGACGTTCCGGTCATCGAGGCGATGATGGCAAGGATAGGCCAAACGCCGCCCATTTAAGGCAAATCACCAACGATTTGCGTATCACATTCGCGAGGCATGTTGCCAATCTGGCAACGTTTCCAAAGTTTTCCCCTATAATTTGGCACCAAATGCTGCATTGGGGAGTTCCGTTGCAATTTTGCGATTCACAAGTGACGCGAAGCGGATACAATGCGAAGAAAAAGGTGATGAACACGTGGCAGCCATCATGAAAATCAAGAAAATCAGCAAGGCCGTGTTCCCGGTGGCGGGCCTTGGCACGCGTTTCTTGCCGGCGACAAAGTCAATCCCGAAAGAAATCATGACGCTGGTCGACCGCCCGTTGATTCAATATGCGATTGACGAGGCGCGTGCGGCAGGGATCAAGGAGTTCATCTTTGTGACCTCACGCGGGAAGTCGGCGCTGGAGGATTACTTTGACTCGGCACCCGAACTTGAAGCCTCGCTGAAACGCTCGGGCAAAGAGGCCTTGCTGGAGGCGCTGCGCGAGACCAACATGGATTCGGGCGCAATTGCCTATCTGCGGCAGAACCGTCCGCTGGGTCTTGGCCATGCGGTTTGGTGCGCGCGTCGCCTGATCGGGAACGAACCTTTCGCCGTTCTGTTGCCCGATGACGTGATCGCGGCGGAAACACCCTGTCTTGAGCAGATGGTCGAAGCCTATGCCCAGACTGGCGGCAACATGGTCGCGGCGATGGAGGTGGCACCGGACAAGACATCGCTTTACGGTATTCTGGATGTTGCCGACGACATGGGCGCGATCGTGCGGGCCAAGGGCATGGTCGAAAAACCGAAAGTGGCAGATGCGCCATCGAACCTTGCGGTCATCGGGCGCTATATCCTGACGCCGAAGGTTCTGAACAACCTGAACCGCATGAAACAGGGTTCCGGGGGCGAGATCCAGCTGACAGATGCAATTGCCGAAGAAACAAAGGGTGACAGCAACGTCTACGGCTATCGCTTTCGCGGGCAGCGCTATGATTGCGGATCGAAGGCGGGATTCTTGCAGGCGACGGTCGCCTTTGGTCTGGCGCGGCCCGACCTGCGCGAGGAATTTGGCGCATATCTGAATGACATGATCGCCCTGCAAAAGGCGGCCCAATAGGGCGCGGCCCGGAAAGACATCGCTTGGGCCGCACTACCGCAGAGTTGTGGATGGCGTACCGGTTGCGGTGGAAACGGCGGCGCTATCTTTTTCGCGCGGTGCGGAAAGCCCGACAGTTGACCTGTGTGGTCGACCGCACGGCACGCATGGGCAAGCAGGATATTCTTGCCGCCATGACGGTGCGCAACGAAATCCTGCGCCTGCCCTTCTGGTTGGAGCATCATCGCAAGCTGGGCATCGACCATTTTCTGATCGTGGACAATGGCAGCGATGATGGCACGCGGGAGTGGCTTGCCTCGCAGCCGGATGTATCGCTGTGGAGCACGCTGCACAGCTATCGTTTGTCACGGTTTGGGGTGGATTGGCAGACATGGTTGCAGCTGCGGTTTGCCCATGGGCACTGGTGCCTGACACTGGATGCGGATGAGTTGTTCATTTATCCATACTGGGAAACCCGCGACCTGCGGGCCCTGACCGGGTGGCTGGACACACAAGGGCAGCGGTCATTTGCGGCAATGATGCTGGACATGTATCCGCAGGGCGCGCTAACGGATACGCCCTACCGCGCGGGCGAAAACCCGACCGATGTGCTGGCGTGGTTTGACGCGGGCAACTACGGCATCACGCGGCAAGAGCCGTTGGGAAATCTTTGGATTCAAGGCGGTGTGCGGGGGCGGGTATTCTTTGCCAATGATCCGCGCCGGGCACCGACATTGAACAAGACGCCGCTGGTGAAATGGCAGCGTGGCTATGCCTATGTCAATTCCACACACCAAATCCTGCCGCCCATCCTGAACCAGACCTACGGCTGCTGTGGCCAAGAACACACAAGTGGGGTGTTGTTGCACACAAAGTTTCTGCACGTGGTGGTCGATAAATCCGCCGAGGAAAAAGCCCGGCGCGAGCATTTCAACAACTCTGCGCTGTATGAAGACTATTATGACGGCCTGATTGCCAACCCGCGGTTGTGGTGCGCGCGATCCCATCGCTATGCCGGGTGGGAACAGTTGGAGGCGCTTGGCCTGATGTCGCGGGGGGGGTGGATATGAACCATAGCCCAAGCGGTTTACTTGCGCGGCAACTGTTTCTATTTTTGTTTCACTATCGCTGGGCGTGCCGAAACTATTCGTCAAGGAACAAGGTATACAAATCGCAAACATGGCAGATCAAGGATAGCGGATAAGCGTGGGCGTGTTCGAGGCATATCGGCTGAGGCTGCGGCGCAAGCGCTGTCACGTCCGGGCATGGCGACGCGGACGCGAGTTGAAAGCCTTGCAGGACCGCACTGTTCTGTTGCGGCCGGATGCGATTGTGCTGCTTTCCACATTGCGCAACGAAAAGGTGCGGCTGCCGTATTTCTTGCGATATTACCGCGATCTGGGCGTGGATCATTTTCTGATCGTCGACAACAACAGTGACGACGGATCAAGGGAATATCTTGAAAAGCAGAAGGATGTGTCGCTGTGGACCACGAAGGCTAGCTACAAGCGGTCACATTTCGGGGTGGATTGGTTGAACCACCTGCAGCGACGCTATTGCCACGGGCACTGGTGCCTGACGGTCGATGTGGATGAGTTCCTGATCTACCCGTTCTGCGAGACGCGCCCCTTGCGGGCGTTGACCGATTGGCTGGATGCATCAGCGATCCGGTCTTTTTCGGCCATGCTTCTGGACATGTACCCCAAGGGCCCGGTCAACGCACAGCCCTATTCCGAAGATCAGGACCCGTTCGAGATTGCCCAGTATTTCGACAGTGGCAATTATGCAATCAGGCGGAATACATGGCAGGGAAATCTGTGGATTCAGGGTGGACCACGGGCACGCATGTTCTTTGCCGACGCCCCGGCGAAGGCCCCGGCCCTGAACAAGACGCCCTTGGTGAAATGGCATCGTAGCTACGCCTATGAAAGTTCGACCCATATGCTGCTGCCGCGCGGGCTCAATCTGGTCTATGATCAGTCTGGCGGTGAGAAGGCATCCGGTTGCCTGCTGCACGCGAAGTTTCTGGATACCTTCAGCGCGAAGGCAACCGAGGAAATGGAACGCCGCCAGCATTATGCCAACAGTGCCGAATACAAGGCCTATGCCGAGGGATTGGCCGCACAGCCCGATTTCTGGTGTAAATGGAGTGAAAAGTATATCAACTGGCGGCAACTGGAGATTTTGGGCCTGATGTCGAAGGGAAACTGGGCATGACCGTAGGTTTCCTGATGCTGTGTCACACGGCGCTGGATCGCGCGGCACAGGTTGCACGACACTGGTCAGAGCGCGATTGCCCGGTGGTGATCCACGTCGATGCGCGTGTGTCGCGCAAGCAGTATCAGGGGCTTGTTGCGGCACTGGCCGATCTTGGCAATGTGCGGTTTTCGAAACGTTTTGCCTGCGAATGGGGCACATGGGGCATCGTGGCGGGCACACAGGCGGCCGCGTCACTGATGCTGCGGGAATTCCCCGCAGTGCGGCATGTCTATCTGGCATCGGGGTCTTGCCTGCCGCTGCGGCCGGTATCTGAGTTGGTAGCCTATCTTGATGAACGCCCCAAAACGGATTTCATCGAATCCGTGACGACCGAGGACGTTGGTTGGACGATTGGCGGGCTGAACCTTGAACGTTTCACCATGAGATTTCCGTTCTCTTGGCGCAAGCGGCGGCAATTATTTGATTTATATGTGAAATTGCAGCGCATCTTCGGGCTGCGGCGCCGTGTGCCCCCAGGTATTGTGCCGCATCTGGGCAGCCAGTGGTGGTGTCTGACGCGTCAGACCCTGAGCACCATTCTGGACAACCCGGAAAGGGCCGAGATTGACGCTTATTTCCGCAAAGTGTGGATCCCGGACGAATCTTATTTTCAGACGTTGGTGCGGCAGGTGTCTGCGCATGTCGAAAGCCGGTCACTGACGCTTTCGAAGTTCGATTTTCAAGGCAAGCCGCATATCTTTTATGACGACCATCTGCAGCTTTTGCGGCGATCTGATTGTTTTGTGGCGCGCAAGATATGGCCACGCGCTGGCAAGCTGTATGAGACATTCCTGACCGGTGCTGCTGCGGCGCAAATCGCAGAGCCCAATCCCGGCAAGATTGACCGGCTGTTTGCCAAGGCGGTGGAGCGTCGCACGAAAGGGCGGGCTGGCCTTTATATGCAAAGCCGGTTTCCCAGCTATGATCTGGAACATGGCCGAACCGCTGCCCCCTATTCGGTATTCGAAGGGTTTTCGGAACTGTTCGAAAACTTTGAAACCTGGCTTGGCAAGGCGACGGGCACGCGCGCGCACGGCCACCTTTTTGCCCCTGACCGTGTGCATTACGCCGGGGGCGAGACGGTCTACAACGGGGCAATGTCCGACAGCGCCCTGATGCGCGACTATAACCCGAAGTCGTTCTTGACCAATTTGATCTGGAACACGCGGGGCGAACGCCAGTGCATCCAGTTCGGCCCCGGAGACAACCAAGAAGCATTGCCGTTCATCTGTGGTGATGGAAATGCGCAGATTTCAGTGATCTCAGGCGCATGGGCGGTACCATTGTTTCACGCAAACACGAATTTCAGCGACATCCGCAAGGAAGCCGCCCGCCTGCAAAAGATCGAGATAGAAGCAATTGGTGTGATGCGGGCAAGTTGGGTCAAGGCGCGCGTGCGTGTCTGGAGCCTTGCCGAATTTGTCGAGAACCCCATGGAGCCGTTGCAGATGATCGTGGATGAGATCAGCCCAAGGTCGTTGCGCCGCCTGACCGAAGTACCCCGCATGGCGGATTTGACAGGATTTGGCCAATTCCTGCAGAATCTGCGCAATCAGGGGATGCAGCCCATTCTGATGGGGGATTTCCCGCCCGGCGACGACATGCGACCGCCCAACGCGCGGCGCGGTCGCCCACGGCTGGTCAACTGACGTCATGGCAGGCGGGCGGTTCACGTCTTTTGTGGTGTTTGCGGAAATGCGCACAGGCTCCAACTTTCTGGAGGCAAACCTGAACAGCGTGAAGGGACTTTTCTGCCACGGCGAGGCGTTCAATCCGTTCTTCATGGGTAGCGAGAGCAAGCAGGAGATGCTGGGCATCACGATGGAACAGCGTGGCGCCGATCCTGCCGCGCTGTTGGCGGCGATGCGTTCCCAACCAGGATTGAACGGATTTCGCTTTTTCAACGACCATGATCCGCGGGTTCTTCGGATGGTGATGGAGGATCACACCTGCGCCAAGGTGATCCTGACGCGCAATCAGGTGGAAAGTTACATCAGCTGGAAGATCGCGGTTGAAAGTGACCAGTGGTGGCTAGCCAATACCAAACATCTGAAAACCGTGCGCCCGACCTTTGATCTGGCCGAATTCAAGGCGCGGCTTGACACGCTGCACAGCTTTCAGCGGCGGCTGGTGCATGATTTGCAGGTGACCGGCCAGACGGCGTTCTACATCGATTATGAAGATGTTCTTGATCTGGATGTACTGAACGGGCTGGTGGCGTTTCTGGGGGTGGATGGGCGGCTCGACAAGCTTGACTACCGATTCAAAAAGCAGAACCCGGAAGCGCTGGATCAAAAGGTCGCAAACCCCGAGGTGATGGCGAAAGGGCTTGCCGGGATCGACTGGTTTCATTTGGCAGAGACGCCGAATTTCGAACCCCGCAGGCTGGCCGCGGTGCCGAGTTATGTCGCGTCGGCGGGGATACCGCTGTTGTATCTGCCGATCAAGTCGGGACCGGAGCAACAGGTGAAGAAATGGTTGCAAGGCTATGGACCGCTGCTGCCCGATTTCGACCGAAAGACCCTGCGGAAGTGGAAATCGGAACAAGTCGGGCAGCGCGGCTTTACGGTGCTGAGGCATCCGTTGGCGCGGGCGCATGCGGTTTGGGCCGATTATGTGGCGCGGGAGTGGATGCCGGAATTGCGGCCCTATCTGAAACGTGTCCACAGGTTCGAGATGCCACCCAAGGGTAAGGCATTTGACACGCAGGAGGAATATCGCGCCGGTTTCATCGTGTTTCTGGAGTTGATGAAACATATCCATGCCGGGCGGACGGAATTGCGGATGCTACCGCAGTTCGCCAGCCAAGGCGCATGGGTGCAAGGGTTTTCAATGCTGCAAGCGCCAGATATTCTGATCCGCGAAGACAGGCTGGAGGCTGAATTGACAGCGCTGACAGCCAGCATGAGCCAGCCGATGCACCCGTTGCCAAAAATGGTGGACAAGGCGCCGTATCCATTGGCCGACCTTTATGGCCCTGATCTCGAATCCGCTGCTCGCGACGCCTACTGGCGTGACTATCAAGGTTTCGGTTTTGGTGACTGGACGCCGTAGGTTCACAAACCGCAGATCAGGCAGCCTGATTGGCGCGGCCTTCGGTAAGGATAGCATGGAGCTTGGCGGGATCGGTGTTCGCGCGCAACTTCTGGACCACATCAACATCCCGCATGGTGCGTGAAACCAGTGCCAGCGCCTTGAGATGATCGACACCCGAGTCCTTTGGCGCGAACAATGCGAACACAAGATCCACCGGCTGCCGATCAACGCTGTCATAGTCGAGCGGCTTTTCCAGACGGACGAATACGCCCCTGATGCAGACAAGATCTTCGAGTCGGGCGTGTGGCAAGGCGATGCCGTGGCCAACGCCCGTGGGGCCAAGGCTTTCACGTTCCTGAAGCCCATCAAGGATCACGGCTGCGTTCAACCCATAAGCTTGGGCAGCAACCTCACTCAGTTCATGAAACAGCCGTTTCTTGCTGGTCAATTGTCCAACGACACGCACGGCACCGGGTATCAGTAATGTGGCAAGTTCCATGAAGCGCTTATGTTCCCGCCCGCGAAAGGGGCCTACTTTGCATTGCGCGGATCAATCCAGCCGATATTCCCGTCGTCCCGACGATAGACCACATTGACGCCACCATGTCCTTCGTTGCGAAACACCAGAAATTTGTTGGTGCCAAGCTCAAGCTGCATGACTGCCTCGCCAACGGTGATCGCAGGAATCCGCGTTTCCATTTCAGCAATGACAATCGGCTGGAGCGTTGCGGCATCATCATCTTCCGGCTCTTCCGTTGGCGCGAGGATATAAGCCGAGCCTTCTGCGAATTCAACCGGTGCCGTACGGTCACGATGATGGCTGCGCAAACGGCGTTTGTAACGGCGCAGCTGTTTGTCCATCTTTTCACGGCAGGATTCGAATGCAGCGTAAATCTCGTGTGCGTGGCCCTTGGCTTGCGCGTTCAGGCCAGTGGAAAGATGGATGACCGTTTCGCAGACAAACTCATGCGCAACGCGGGAAAACACGATGACAGCCTCTGTCGGGCGCTGGGCATACTTTTCGACAACCTCGCCCAGTTCGGCCTTCACATGGGTCTGAAGCGCCTCGCCGACATCAATCTGTTTGCCGCTGATCTGGTAACGCATGGTTCCTCCTCTTCATCACAAATGCAGGTCCAGAGTGGGCCTGAGGGAATGTCTGAACAGTTATGGACGATCGGGGTGCGGACCGGCGTACCGGGCGCAGCAAGAATTTCCGAGTCAGGGCAAGGTATGCACGCATTGGGGGTATTTGGCGCCCGGTTGCCGATGCTTGTCAACAACCTGTTACGTTCAGGTCAATTCATCCGGAAATTCTGGCCCAGATAGACGCGGCGAACGGTTTCATCCCGCACGATTTCATCGGTTGTTCCGCTCATCAAAACGGTGCCGTCGTGCAAGATATAGGCACGGTCGACGATTTCGAGCGTTTCGCGCACGTTGTGATCGGTGATCAGAACGCCGATGCCCCTACGCTTCAGGTCGGAAACAAGCTGGCGGATGTCACCCACGGCAATGGGATCAACCCCGGCAAAGGGCTCGTCAAGCAGCAGGTACTTCGGATCGGCAGCAAGGCAGCGGGCGATTTCGACGCGGCGTCGTTCCCCCCCTGACAGGGCAAGCGCCGGAGCGCCACGGATATGGGTGATCGAAAATTCCGACAAGAGCTCCTCAAGGCGTTCGCGGCGCTTGTGGCTATCTTGCAGCGTGATCTCAAGCACAGCCATGATGTTTTCTTCGACGCTGAGCCCGCGAAAGATAGAGACTTCCTGCGGCAGATAGCCAATCCCGAACCGTGCCCGGCGATACATCGGCAAGGCGGTAACATCGCGACCGTCGATGACGACTTGCCCGCCTTCGGGGGTGACAAGGCCCGCAATTGCATAAAAACAGGTGGTCTTGCCTGACCCGTTGGGGCCAAGCAACGCCACCACTTCGCCCCGGTTCAGGCGCAAGGATACGTCACGGATCACAAGGCGCTTGCGGTAACTTTTGCGCAGGTTGCGCACCTGTAGCCCTGCATCACCATCCGTAACGATCAGATCGGGCATCAGTTTTCGCCGGGGATGAAGGTGGTTTGCACCCGGCCCTCCATCGTGCCCGTGCCTGATTGCAGGTTGATCACCAGCTTTTGCCCCGACAATGCCGTCTGTCCTTGGGTCAGCAAGACCTGCCCCGTCATCACCACTTCGCCCGAGCCAATGGTGTAGACCGCTTCCTGCGCCTCGGCAGCTTCGGACTTGTTTGCAAGGGTGACACCGCCGGACGCAAACAGCCGATTTATGGATTTGCCATCGGTGCCATATTCCACGCGCACTGCCCCCGCAGACAGGCGCATGTCACCCTGACCCACCAGTACATTGCCCGTAAAGACGGCGGTGCCGTCAGCGTTGTTTACGGTCAGGCTGTCAGCCTCGATTTCGACGGGCAGAGTGGTGTCCTGGCGCAAGCCGCCAAAGGCAACAGTGGCCTGTTGCGCCAGTGCCGGTGACACGAAACCGAGCGTCAAACAAAGGATCAAGAGAATGCGTGTCATGGGATGCCTTAGGGAGCCTGTTCAGGCGTGTATATCAGGCGAACACGCCCATTGAAAACCAGAACATAGTTGCCCGGTGTTTCCGATTGTTCCAATGACATTCCCGTGGCACTTATGGTTCCCATCGGAGCTGTGGCCGTGATGACACCGGGTGAAGTCACACCGGTACGGTCAAGCCGCGCGACCATGGCCTGACTTTCCACGATATAGCCGCTGCTGGTTGTCATCAGGACGTCCCCCATCAACGACAACAGCCCGGCCCGGTCATCCAACGCACCCGACGCTGCCACGAGGTCGGTCAACACACCATCAGGTGTTTCCAGACGAGCGGTGAGCGACTGTGCAGAGGCTGCGCCGTCTATCGTGCCGGGGCGGGCTTCGGCGGCCTGCACGGACAATGCAGCACCATCAGATGTCACACCGGAATAAACCGGGGCGGTCATGCGGGGTTCGCGAATACGGTCTTCGACGTCAACCGTCGCATAGGGAATGGCATCTTCCGGGTCGATCGCGCGGGCGAACAGGAAAAGCGTTGACAACAAGCCAAGGGCAGCAAGCGGCAACAGGATTTTCGCCCATGCTACCATCCGCGAATGCAGATCGCGGTATGCTGTGGCCATCAGGCAATACCTGCACGAAGCAGATCGTGAATATGCAGAATGCCAATTGTCTGGCGCGAGTCTGCCTCGGTCACGAAGAGACAGGTGATCTTGCGGTCGTTCATTACTGCAAGCGCCTTTTCTGCCAATGCATCCGGGCCGATGGTCTGTGGATTTGCGGTCATCACCTGCCCTGCGGTCAAGTTCAGCAAGCCATCCATGTGACGTCGCAAATCGCCATCGGTTACGATGCCGGCAAGATAGCCGTCCGCGTCCAGCACGCCAACCACGCCAAAGCCCTTTTGGCTGATGGTCAGCAAGGTCTCGCTCATGGGGGAATTGATTGTGACCACTGGCAGGTCGCCGTGCATCAGGCTGCGCACTGTCATCAGCCTTGCCCCCAGCTTGCCGCCGGGGTGATACAGGCGGAAATGATCGGGCGTAAATGCGCGGTGTTCCATCAGCGCAATTGCCAGCGCATCACCCAACGCAAGCGTCATCGTGGTAGAGGTCGTGGGCACGATCCCGGTTTCACAGGCCTCGGGGACAGACGGCAGCAAAAGGGGCACATCCGACTGCCGCAGCAGTGTCGAGCCTTCGCGGCCCGCGACACCGATGAGTGGAATGTCAAACCGGCGTGAATGGGCAAGGATATCGGCAAGTTCAGGTGTCTCGCCCGAATTCGACAGGATCAGTAGCACGTCGCCACGCATGACCATGCCCAGGTCACCATGGCTCGCCTCGGCGGGATGGACGAATTGCGCGGGCGTGCCTGTGCTGGCGAAGGTGGCTGCGATCTTGCGGGCGACATGGCCGGATTTGCCCATACCGGATACAATCACCCGGCCCTGTGTCCCAAGGATCATATCCACGGCACGGGCGAAATTGTCGTCCAACGCCATGCCAAGGGCCACCAACGCATCGGCCTCGCGCGCGATGACCCGACGGGCGGTGGCCAGAAAGTCAGTGGTGGAAGAGGTCATTTGGTTCGTCATACCCCATCAGGTCAAGTTCGGCGCGGGTCGGTAGAAAATCAAAGCACCGTTGCGCCAGATCAAGGCGGTCCTCGCGGATCAGGCGCATTTTCAGTTCGGCCATCAGTTTGTGCAGATAAAGCACATCGGAGGCCGCATATTCCAGTTGCGCCTCGGTCAGTTTGGCGGCCCCCCAATCCGACGTCTGCTGTTGTTTAGAGACATCGACGCCGATCAGCTCTAACAAGAGATACTTCAGGCCATGCCTGTCAGTAAATGTGCGGATCAGGCGCGAGGCGATCTTGGTGCACCACACCGGCGCTGTCAGGACGCCAAAGGCATTTTTGAGCGCGGCGACGTCGAAACGGCCAAAGTGAAACAGCTTCAACGTATCGGGATCGGTCAGCAGGCGTTCAAGGTTGGGGGCGGACGTCTGTCCGCGACCAATCTGCACAACGTGGGCGTGACCGTCACCCGACGACAGTTGCACGACGCAAAGCCGGTCGCGTCGGGGGTCAAGGCCCATGGTTTCGGTATCGATCGCAACGACCGGCCCAAGCGAAAGATCATCAGGCAGGTCGTTGTGGTAAAAATGGATGGTCACGGGCGGGCCTCTTTGGCGGGTGTGGTGCAGCCGCAATAGGCCCGGCTTGGCGTGAACTCAACGCGAAAATCCGATCACAAGGCGTTCACCGGGGATTGATGCTGCCTTTTGATGATGTCGGTGCAAAGTCGGTCAACGGTTGGGGGGCAGCTATGATAGATCGGCGGTGTTTCGGCGCGATGATGGCGGCTGCGGCGTGGCCCGGCACATTGCTGGCGCAAGGTGATGCGGCCTACAGGTTGCAACATGATGTTGTCGGCGGCTCACAACGCGAGGCGGATGCGGCCATTGCGACCATTGTCGATGCGCGGCGGACCGACATGATCGCAGGGCTGATCCTTGCGCTACGGTTTAATCGCAACCGAGATGCACAGATCCAGAATGCCTTGCGCAGTTTGACCGGCACAGACCGACCGGATGAATGGTTTGCCTGGATGCTGTGGCAAGAGGCCCATCCCGAAGTGATCCCTCACCCCAGCTATGCCGATTTCATGCGCGACCTGCATTTGAGGATCGATCCGAATTTCGACGTGTTCTTCAAGCCCGAATACATGCGGCGCGACCGGATGGGCATCCGGATCGAGGAAATCGCCTGGGGCGGGGTGGTCAAGGATGGCATCCCGTCACTGGACAGGCCGACGATGATTGCGGCGGGCGATGCCGATTACATGCGCAGCGACGATCTGGTGTTTGGCGTGGCGATCAACGGCGATGTGCGGGCCTATCCGCTGCGGATCATGGGCTGGCACGAGATGTTCAATGACGTGATCGGGGATGTGCCTGTGGCGCTGGCCTACTGCACGCTGTGCGGGGCGGGTATTCTGTATGACACCAAGGTGCAGGGGCGGGTGCAGCCGTTGATCTTTGGATCATCCGGGTTTCTGTACCGGTCCAACAAACTGATGTTCGACCGCGCCACCCATTCGCTGTGGAACCAGTTTACCGGGCGGCCCGTGGTGGGGACACTGGCGGACAGTGGCATCACGCTGAGCCAGCGCCCGGTTGTGATCGCCGCATGGGAGGACTGGCGGGCCGCCAATCCGGACACGACCATCCTGAGCCTTCAGACCGGGCATCGGCGCGATTACGGGTCGGGTGTGGTTTATAGCGAATATTTCGCCTCACCCGATCTGATGTTTCCGGCGGTGGCAGATCAGGGGCGGCAGCGGCAAAAGGATTATGTCTTTGGCATCCAGCAGTTCGGCGCAGCCAAAGCCTGGCCGCTGACGGCCTTTGCGCGTCAGCCCGTGATCAACGACGCCGTGGGTGATGTGGCGGTGGTCATCATTGGCGACGATGACAGCCGCAGCGCGCGGGCCTATGAACGCGGCGCACTGACGTTCACAGGCAGCGAGGGCCGGCTTGTCAGCGGCGACGGCGCAGATTGGACAGTGGGCGAAGAGGCGCTGGTGGCTGCTGATGGCCGCCGTCTGCCGCGCGTCGCCGGGCATGTGGCCTATTGGTTTGCATGGGATGGATATCTGGGCGATGCGGCGGAGTTGTACGTGCCCTGAAATGAAAACGGCCGCCCCCGAAGGGACGGCCGTTTCCTGAAATTGGTGCCCAGAAGAGGACTCGAACCTCCACGCCTTGCAGCGCTGGTACCTGAAACCAGTGCGTCTACCAATTCCGCCATCTGGGCGTGGCCGGGTGATTATCCGGGGTCTGGGACACTGTCAACCACATGCGGGTGGATTCGTGATATTGCGGTGCGCTGCATGGCATGAAACGATACCGGCTGGAGGAGCCGATGCCCATCAGCCGTGACATGATCAGCGCCGCAAGTCAGCGTATTGCACCATTCGTGCGCAAGACACCCGTGCTTGAACTGCCGCGCGGGGCACTTGGCGGGGATTGGGTGCCAATCCTAAAGCTGGAATTTCTGCAACACGCTGGCAGTTTCAAGGCGCGTGGCGCGTTCAACAATCTGCTGTCCCGACCGATAGGGCGTGCGGGTGTGGCGGCAGCATCGGGTGGCAATCATGGCGCAGCGGTGGCCTATGCCGCACAGGTGCTGGGCTATCCGGCCCGGGTTTTTGTGCCGGCCATATCGGCACCTGCAAAGGTGGCGGCGATCCGCCATTTCGGGGCGGACGTCATCATTGGCGGTGCGCGCTATGACGATGCGCAAGCGGCCTGCGATGCCTATGTTTCAGAGACGGGGGCCCTGAAAGTTCATCCATTTGCGGGCGAAGAAACGATTGCTGGACAAGGCAGCGTTGCGCGCGAATGGCCGGGCCATCTGGACAGTGTGCTGGTTGCAGCGGGCGGCGGCGGCCTGATTTCCGGAATTGCCCGGTGGTGGGCCGGTAAGGTCCGCATTGTGGGGGTGGAACCCGAGGGCTCTTGCGCACTGCATGCGGCCTTGGCTGCGGGCGGACCAGTCACAGTCGAGGTCAATTCTGTTGCGGCGGACTCGCTGGGTGCCCGCAATGTCGGGCCGCTCGTGTATCAGATATGTAAGGACCGCGTCGACCATGTGGCACTGGTGGCGGACGACGCCATTCTTGCAGCACAACGCCAATTATGGCGGGATTTTCGTATTGCGGTTGAGCCAGGCGGAGCAGCGGCATTGGCGGCCGTGATGTCTGGCGTCTATGTACCGCATCCGGGTGAACGGGTCGGCATTCTGCTATGTGGCGCGAATGTTGACCTTGAGAAGATCGCCGCGCTTTAGCAACTTGCCGGGCATGACTTGCGGGAGTAATCAGGCAGGCAAGGCAACCGAAAGGGCAATGCGGGCATGAACAAACTTGTCACCATCTTCGGCGGATCGGGTTTTGTCGGGCGCTACATCGCGCGCCGCATGGCCAAGGAAGGCTGGCGGGTGCGGGTCGCCGTGCGGCGCCCGAACGAGGCGCTTTTTGTAAAGTCGTATGGCGCTGTCGGACAGGTCGAACCAGTCTTGTGCAACATCCGTGATGACGCTTCAGTGCGATCAGTGACCGCTGGCGCCAATGCTGTGGTCAACTGCGTCGGTATCCTCAACAAGTCCGGCAAGAATACGTTCGATGCTGTGCAAGCCGAAGGTGCCGGTCGCGTTGCACGGATTGCGGCAGATATGGGTGTGGGCACCATGGTGCATGTCTCGGCGATTGGCGCCGATCGCGGATCGGATAGCGTTTACGCGCAATCCAAGGCGGCTGGCGAGGCTGCGGTGCTCGCAGCGTTTCCAGATGCCATGATCGTGCGCCCGTCGATTGTTTTTGGCACCGAGGACGGCTTTTTCAATCGCTTCGCAGCAATGTCCCGCCTTGGCCCGATCCTGCCTGTCGTCGGTGCTGCGACACGCTTTCAGCCGGTTTTCGTGGATGACGTCGCCCATGCCGCCGTAAAGGGCGTGCTTGGGCAGGCCCATGGCATCTATGAACTCGGCGGACCGGAGGTTGCTACATTCCGCGACCTGATGGGCCGCATGCTCGCTGTGATTCAGCGGCGCAGGCTGGTTGTAAACGTGCCGTTTTTGGCGGCGAGCGTCATGGGCAGCGTGTTTGACGGATTGCAGGCGGTGACGCTTGGTCTGTTCAACAACGGGCTGATTACCCGTGATCAGGTCCGCAATTTGCGGAAAGATAACGTCGTTGCGGCAGGCGCGAAGGGCTTTGCTGACCTTGCGATCACACCAACGGCCATGGATGGCGTTCTGCCAGATTATCTGTGGCGATACCGGCCATCCGGACAGTACGCAGCCATCAAGGATTCGGCCAAGAATTTGAAGAAGGCCTGAACTTGGACAGTACAATCACGGCGGCAATCCTAGGCTTGATCGAGGGGTTGACCGAGTTTTTGCCAGTGTCCTCGACCGGCCATATTCTGCTCGCGGGCCATTTCTTGGGATTTGTATCGCCTGGGCGTACGTTCGAGGTGGTGATCCAGCTGGGGGCCGTGCTGGCCATCCTGACGGTCTATGCCGCCCGGCTCTGGGCGGTTTTTGCGACCGCGCGGACAGATCCAAAAGCATTCCGGTTCATTATGGCAGTATTGATTGCGTTTTTGCCCGCCGCGTTTGCGGGCATTCTGGCGCATGATTTCATCAAGACGATCCTGTTTGAATCGCCACGTCTGATTGCTGTGATGTTGATTGCAGGAGGCGTTATCCTGCTGTTGGTCGACCGGTTTGCACCGGTGGCCGTCTATGACGAAGCGATGGAAATCCCCCTGAAAGTTGCCCTTAAAATCGGTTTTTTTCAGTGTCTTGCGTTGGTGCCGGGTGTTTCCCGCTCTGGCGCAACGATCGTGGGCGCACTGATGATGGGCGTTTCAAAACGCACCGCTGCAGAGTTTTCTTTCTTTCTGTCGATGCCGACCATGGGCGGGGCGTTTGCCTATGACCTACTACGGAACTGGGATGCGCTGGACACATCGGCCCTGACAGAGATTGGCATCGGCTTTGGCGTTGCCTTTGTAACGGCGGTGGTGGTGGTACGCGGACTGCTGAATTTCATCGGTCGGCATGGCTATGCGGTCTTCGGATGGTGGCGAATCGGCGTAGGATCAGCTGCGCTGATTGCGCTGTCTGCGGGTTTCTAGAATTATAGGTATCATTTGATGACCTATTTTTCATGCTATCGCACGCAGAATCTCGCTTGGCGAGCAATAAACCGACATTTAGGTCAGTCTAGTTGACTTTTATTTGTGCGCGCTGCGGTTTATGAACGCGCAACCCTAGGAAAACCCCAAGGAAACGCGCCATGGCCAAGCAGAAAATGCTGCAATTCGTCAATACGGCGAAAGAGATGCCTGAAAAGCGTCCACCATCTTTGCGCGCACAGGATTTCCACGAAATCTACCGTGAGTACGCATCTGAAAAGGCCGCCGAGCAGGCGGGCCGGTGCAGCCAATGCGGCGTACCCTATTGCCAGACGCATTGCCCGTTGCACAACAACATTCCGGACTGGTTGAACCTGACGGCACAGGGTCGCCTGCAAGAGGCGTATGATCTGTCGCAGGCCACAAACACTTTCCCCGAAATCTGTGGCCGCATCTGCCCGCAAGACCGGCTGTGCGAAGGCAATTGCGTGATCGAACAATCGGGCCATGGCACGGTGACGATCGGGTCGGTCGAGAAATACCTTACCGATCTTGCGTGGGAGAACGGTTGGGTCAAATCCATCCGCCCCCATGCCGAACGCACGGAATCGGTGGGCATCATCGGGGCCGGGCCCGGCGGACTTGCCGCCGCCGACGTGCTGCGCCGTGCCGGCGTGCAGGTCACAGTCTATGACCGCTACGACCGTGCGGGCGGGTTGCTGACCTATGGCATTCCCGGATTCAAGCTGGAAAAACCCGTAGTGATGCAGCGGATCGAACAGCTTGAGGCGGGCGGTGTGCAGTTTGTGCTGAACTGCGCTGTCGGGGTTGATCTGTCTTTTGACGCGATCCGGGGACAGCATGATGCGGTGCTGATCGCAACCGGCGTTTACAAGGCGCGGGATATGCAGGCCCCCGGCGTTGGCGCGCAGGGCGTGGTGGCCGCACTGGATTTTCTGACCGCAAGCAACCGCAAAAGCTTTGGCGATGATGTGCCGGAGTTTGATAGCGGCGAATTGAATGCATCGGGCAAGCGCGTTGTGGTCATTGGTGGTGGTGACACCGCAATGGACTGTGTGCGCACGGCTGTGCGGCAAGGTGCTTTGTCAGTGAAATGCCTGTATCGCCGCGACCGCGCCAATATGCCGGGATCGCAGCGCGAGGTCGCAAATGCCGAGGAAGAGGGCGTGGAGTTCGTCTGGCTGTCAGCACCCAAGGGCTTTACCGGCGGCAACGTGGTCGACGGCGTTATGGTGCAACAGATGCGCCTTGGCGCGCCCGACGCGACGGGCCGCCAAGTACCTGAAATCATTGAAGGTGCGGACTATGTGGAGCCTGCTGACCTGTGCCTGATGGCCTTGGGTTTTGAACCAGAGGCGCTGCCGACGCTGTGGGGGGTGCCGGAACTGGGCGTCACCCGCTGGGGCACGATCAAGGCCGATTTCCGCACCCATGAGACGAACCTGCCAGGGGTTTATGCGGCAGGCGATATCGTGCGGGGCGCGAGCCTTGTCGTCTGGGCGATCCGCGACGGACGCGAGGCGGCAGACGCGATTTTGGCCTATCTTGCGCAACCGGCGGCGGTGGCGGCAGAGTGAAAACGGGTGTCTTCATGTCGTCTTCCTTTTGTCTACATCGGGTAGAGACGTGAGAGACGCTGTTCGTGAGGTGGAAAAGCGGGATGTTGACAGGACAGCAAGACTGACCTGTGAGGGTGACGGATGAACGGCGGTGGGTTGCATTTCTGGCTGTGATTGGCGGCGGCAGCGTTGTCTGGCCACGCCGCATGCTGGACTTGCGGAGGTCTTCCCCGAGGAGAACTGCGCGCATGTGGCGACGGCAGTCTAACCGATTGTTCACGATTTCAGATTTTCCGCTGCGAGACAAAAGACGGCGTCCTTTTCCGGTATGAAGCTCTCGACGATGAGTTCGCACTTTTCGTTCGTCTGGGAACGAACGCACTGCGACTGTTTCTGTGGTGATGGACTGGACGCACCGATGGTGCGCACGATCCAATGCGATGGCAACCGGGTCGCCGATGCCATTAATGCGGGTCAAGTCGCGTTAACGTCGGTGGAGATGTTCGTTTGATGGGCCTGACAAGGCCGATTAGCGCACCAATCACGTACCAGTACAGTGGCACGAGGATGCGCCGATTTCGGGAACGGACTTCGACTCGTTGCGGCGGACGTCGTGACGTTGCCGCCCCCGCCGATGACAAAATCAGCTCAAACATGCTGATCGCTCGTGATCCGGCTTCGGGACTATCGGTTATCAAAGAGGCGACGTGGACGATGGGTCCACAGCGGAAGACGCGACGCTTGATCTGGAGCGGATACTCGCTTTCCGGGCAGACCGGCTTTGCTGATCCGGTCGACCCTTTGGCATGTGAGATACTTGGCCCAGTTTCTAACAACAAACATCAGGACTTTGATATGAAATTGCACGCCATTTGCCTGTTGATCGCCCTGCCCTTCCCTGCCTTCGCGGGCACTTACACGCCGCCCGAAGGGTGCAGCGTGTATATGACGGTGCAGTCGCGGCAATGCCGGGTGTCGAACCACTATACCTGTGCCGCGGACAATCCGGGCGACAAGTGGCGTGCGGATTTCGATCAAGAGGGCATCTTCTTCAACTCGCGCATCGACAATGAAACGCAGTGGATGGAATCCTTCGACATGGACCCGCCGGATGTGCAGCGGCTGGCACCAAACCCGGCGGACCCGGCAAGTTTTTCCGAACTGCTGGCTGACGGGCGCGATGATTTCGATTTCAACCTGAACCGGGAAAGCGGCCTGAATACAAACGCGCGGGGCTATGATCGGCTGACAGGCAAGACGTTTGTCATTGACGGCATTCAGTTGCAGCAGACCGAGTTTGACTTCACCGAAGTTGACGCTGCCGGCAACATCGTGCGGCAGGCGCGGGGGAATGAATATATTCACCCCGAATGGCGTCTGTTCTTTGCCGGCCCCGGCGAGACATCTTTGGATGGCAGCATGTTGCCGCTGGACGGCAGCCCGTTGCAGTTCATCTTTCCGGGCGAGCCCGGTTTTGCCGCGACCCAGCCGTTGTTTGAATGCGATGATGTGTTGTCGTCCCTCACCCAACCTGACCTTCGGAGATTCCAATGATTTATGACGCCGCATGGGTTGCTGCCGAAGAAGCCAAGCGCGCTTGGCTGGACGCAAACGGGCTTTACCGGGCTGAGGATGAACATTCGTCCTGCGGTGTGGGGCTGGTTGTGGCGATCAACGGCAAGGCCAGCCGCCGGGTGGTGGAAAATGGCATCAACGCCCTGAAGGCTGTCTGGCATCGCGGGGCTGTGGATGCGGATGGCAAGACGGGCGACGGCGCGGGCATCCATGTGCAGATTCCGGTGAAATTCTTCTATGACCAAGTGCGTCGCACCGGGCATGAGCCGGATATGGGCCGCATGATTGCGGTTGGGCAGGTCTTTTTGCCAAGGACTGATTTCGGCGCACAAGAACGTTGCCGCACGATTGTTGAATCCGAAGTTCTGCGCATGGGGCACTATATCTACGGCTGGCGGCATGTGCCGGTTGATGTGTCGGTGCTTGGTGACAAAGCGAACGCCACGCGGCCCGAAATCGAACAAATCCTGATTCGGTGTGACAAAGACATCGACGCCGAAGCATTCGAGCGCGAACTTTACATCATCCGCCGCCGGATCGAAAAAGCGGCGCTGACCGCACAAATTCAGGGGATGTATCTGTGCAGCCTGTCTTGTCGCAGCATCATCTACAAGGGCATGATGTTGGCCGAACAGGTGGCGGTTTTCTACCCTGATCTGATGGACGACCGGTTCGAGAGCGCCTTTGCGATCTACCACCAGCGCTATTCGACGAACACGTTTCCCCAGTGGTGGCTGGCGCAACCGTTCCGGATGCTGGCCCATAACGGCGAGATCAACACGCTGAAGGGCAACGTCAACTGGATGAAAAGCCATGAAATTCGCATGGCCTCGAACAACTTTGGCGACGCGGCTGATGACATAAAGCCGATCATCCCGGCAGGGACATCCGATTCCGGTGCGCTGGATGCCGTGTTCGAAGTGATGGTGCGGTCGGGCCGTTCGGCACCGATGGCGAAAACGATGCTGGTGCCCGAGGCGTGGTCAAAGGCCACGACGGATATGCCGCAGGCCTGGGCTGACATGTATGCCTATTGCAACGCGGTGATGGAGCCATGGGATGGACCTGCGGCTCTGGCCATGACGGATGGTCGTTGGGTCTGCGGCGGTCTTGACCGGAACGGGCTGCGCCCGATGCGTTATGTGGTTACCGGCGACGGGTTGCTGATTGCGGGGTCCGAGGCGGGGATGGTGCCGGTGGATGAAACCACCATCCGCGAAAAGGGCGCGCTGGGGCCGGGGCAGATGATTGCCGTCGATATGGAAAAGGGCAAACTTTACCACGACACGGCGATGAAGGACAAACTGGCCGCATCGCAGCCTTATTCCGAATGGATTGAAAAAGTTGTCGATCTGAACAGCCTTCTCAAGGACGTGCCCGAAAGCGCTCTGTTCTCGGGCGCCGATCTTCGTCGCAGACAAATCGCGGCGGGCTACACGGTGGAGGAGCTGGAGCAGGTTCTGGCGCCCGATGGCCGAAGACGGCAAGGAAATGATCGCCTCGATGGGGGATGATACGCCTGCGGCGGTGCTGTCGTCGGTTTACCGCCCGCTGAGCCATTTCTTCCGTCAGAATTTCAGCCAGGTGACAAACCCGCCGATCGACAGCCTTCGCGAAGGGCGAGTGATGAGCCTGAAGACGCGCTTCGGCAATCTGAAGAACGTGCTGGACGAAAACTCATCCCAGACGGAAATCCTTGTTCTGGAAAGCCCGTTCATTGCGAATGCCGAATTTGGCGTCATGGTTGAAAAATTCGGCGATCAGGTGGCGTTCATCGACTGCACCTTTGCTGTAGGGCCGGGGTTGGATGACCTGCGCCAAGGGTTGGAACGTATCCGGGCGGAAGCCGAGGATGCTGTGCGGTCAGGTGCCGGGCATCTGGTGCTGACGGATGAATTTCAGGATGAAACCAAGGTCGCGATGCCGATGATCCTTGCGACAAGCGCCGTGCATTCTTGGCTGACGCGCAAGGGCCTGCGGACCTTCTGTTCGGTCAACGTGCGTTCGGCAGAATGCATCGACCCGCATTACTTTGCCGTGCTGATCGGCTGCGGCGCGACCACGGTGAACGCCTATCTGGCACAGGATACAATTGCCGACCGGATCGCGCGGGGGCTGATCGACGGTCACCTGACAGATGCCACGCGGCGCTTTCGCGATGCAGTTGATGCGGGCCTGTTGAAGATCATGTCAAAGATGGGAATTTCGGTTGTCTCATCGTATCGCGGTGGCCTGAATTTCGAGGCCGTAGGCCTAAGCCGGGCGATGGTCGCTGAATACTTCCCCGGAATGCACAGCCGCATTTCGGGCATCGGTCTGACCGGGATCGAACAAAAACTGGAAGAGGTGCATGCGCGGGGTTGGCTGGGTGGTGCGGATGTGCTGCCCATCGGCGGGTTCTACAAGGCCCGGCGATCTGGCGAAAAGCACGCCTGGGAAGCGCAGACGATGCACATGCTGCAGTCGGCCTGCGACCGGGCGAGTTATGATCTGTGGAAGCAGTATTCGATGGCAATGCGGGCCAATCCGCCGATCCATATCCGTGACCTGCTGGACATCAAGCCCTTGGGCAAACCGGTGCCAATTGAAGAGGTCGAAAGCATCACCTCGATCCGCAAACGGTTTGTCACACCAGGGATGAGCCTTGGGGCGCTTGGGCCAGAGGCGCACAAGACGCTGAACATCGCGATGAACCGCATTGGTGCCAAATCTGACAGCGGCGAAGGCGGCGAAGACCCCGCGCATTTCACGCCCGAGGCGAACGGCGACAATCCGTCTGCCAAGATCAAGCAGGTCGCATCTGGCCGCTTTGGCGTGACGGCGGAATACCTGAACGCCTGTGAGGAATTGGAAATCAAGGTGGCGCAGGGTGCAAAACCCGGCGAAGGCGGCCAGCTGCCGGGGATGAAGGTAACCGCGCTGATTGCACGATTGCGCCATTCGACGCCGGGGGTGACGCTGATTTCGCCGCCGCCGCACCATGACATCTATTCCATCGAAGACTTGGCGCAGTTGATCTACGATCTGAAGCAGATCAACCCGCGCGCCAAGGTGACGGTAAAACTGGTATCGCAATCGGGCGTCGGCACGATTGCGGCGGGCGTTGCCAAGGCCAAGGCCGATGTGATCCTGATTTCGGGCCATAACGGCGGCACCGGCGCATCGCCCGGCACGTCGATCAAGTACGCAGGCCTGCCGTGGGAAATGGGGCTGACCGAGGCGCATCAGGTTCTGGCGATGAACAACCTGCGCGAACGGGTCACGCTGCGCACTGACGGGGGCCTGCGCACGGGCCGCGATATCGTGATGGCTGCGATGATGGGGGCCGAGGAGTACGGCATCGGCACCGCCGCGCTGATCGCGATGGGCTGCATCATGGTGCGGCAGTGCCAGTCGAACACCTGCCCCGTGGGGTCTGCACGCAGAACGAGGCGTTGCGGGCAAAATTCACCGGCACGGCGGACAAGGTCGTGAACCTGATCACCTTCTACGCGCAGGAAGTGCGGGAGTTGCTCGCGTCCATCGGCGCGCGGTCGATTGATGAGATTATCGGGCGGGCGGACTTGCTGACGCAAGTCAGCCGTGGTGCGGCCAATCTGGATGATCTGGATCTGAACCCGCTATTGATTACCGTCGATGGTAGCCAGAAAATCACCTACGATCGGTCCAAGAACACCAATCTTACCAAGTAGACCACATAAACA
>CAWAPA010000080.1:0-51418 GCA_963783595.1 uncultured Alphaproteobacteria bacterium
GTGTGAGTGCGGGCGTTGGCGTTGGCGGGGGTCGCAATGGCGCTGGCGTCGGTGTCGGTGCAAGTGTCGGCGGCTTGGGCGCGGGCGTAGGTGCCGGGGTCGGTGGCGGTAGCACTGGTGTTGGTGCGGGTGCCGGCCTTGGGGTTGGCGTGGGGGGAGCGGCGCCGGTGTCGGGGTTGGCATTGGCCTGGCTGGCAACGGGACCACACCGCAGCCCACCACGGGTGCGCGCGCGCGGAAGGGTTTGACAGACCTTGCCGCAGCCGGCGAAAATGTGCCCGATCGACTGCCCCGTGCAAAGTTTCGGTGCGGCCGCAGTGGCAATACTGCAGCTTTCAATGGCGTTCCGGTGATGGATGCAAGTGGACAGATGATCGGTTGGGTGGAAGGTGCCGAATTGTCGAACGAACTGCGGATCGCACAGGTCAGGATGCAAACACTGTCACGAAGCTGCGTCAGTATTTCGGGCGGCAGCTTTGCGTTTCAGGACGAAGCTTTGTGGTCAAGTGTTCGGGCATCCGACCTGAATTAACGCGGCTGCAAGACTGCGAAAGCCCGGCTTGAACGGCCGGGCTTTTGTCATTTCATGCGCGGCGCGCCAGACAATCAGCCCGCAAGCGCCTTGTTCAGATACTCATCGACCTTTTCCAGATAGCCGATGGTGGTCAGCCATTTCTGATCGGGGCCGACCAGCAGGGCAAGGTCCTTGGTCATGAAGCCGTCTTCGACGGTGTCCACAGTAACCTTTTCCAGCGTGGTCGCGAAACGCAACAGGGCCGCGTTGTCATCCAGTTTCGCGCGATGCTTCAGCCCGCCTGTCCAGGCATAGATCGACGCGACGGAATTTGTCGACGTGGCCTTGCCCTTCTGATGTTCGCGGAAGTGGCGGGTGACGGTGCCATGGGCGGCTTCGGCCTCTACGATCTTGCCATCGGGGGTCATCAGGACGGAGGTCATCATGCCAAGGGAACCGAAGCCCTGGGCGACAAGGTCGGATTGCACATCGCCGTCATAGTTCTTGCAGGCCCAGACATAGCCGCCGGACCATTTCATTGAACTGGCGACCATATCGTCGATCAGGCGGTGTTCGTAAACGATGCCGGCCTTTTTGTAGGCGGCCTCGAATTCTTCTTCATAGACCTTCTGGAACAGGTCCTTGAAGCGGCCGTCATAGGCCTTGAGGATCGTGTTCTTGGTTGACAGATACACCGGCCAGCCGAGGTTGAGGCCATAGTTCAACGATGCGCGGGCAAAGTCGATGATGCTGTCGTCAAGGTTATACATGCCCATGTAGACGCCGGAGGATGGCGCGGCATAGACGTCCTTTTCGATAGTGGTGCCGTCGTTGCCGACAAATTTCATGGTCAGCTTGCCCGCGCCGGGAAAGCGGAAATCGGTGGCGCGGTACTGGTCGCCAAAGGCGTGGCGGCCGATCACGATGGGTTTGGTCCAGCCGGGCACAAGGCGCGGCACGTTCTTGCAGATGATCGGCTGGCGGAAGATCACGCCGCCAAGGATGTTGCGGATCGTGCCGTTCGGCGACTTCCACATCTGTTTCAGGCCGAATTCTTCGACCCGCGCCTCATCCGGAGTGATGGTCGCGCATTTGACGCCGACGCCGTATTGCTTGATCGCCTCGGCGCTGTCGATGGTGATCTGGTCATTGGTGCGGTCGCGTTCTTCGATGCCCAGATCGTAGTATTTCAGATCAATATCGAGATAGGGCAGGATCAGTTTCTGCTTGATGAAATCCCAGATGATCCGGGTCATTTCATCGCCGTCGAGTTCGACAACGGGGTTGGCGACTTTGATCTTGGTCATCGGGTTCTCCGCAGGTTGGGATTCGGTTGCCCCGGTCATAGCCGAAAAAGTGGGGGTGGGGAAAGTGGTATGCGGTGGTATACTGAACGACTATCCGGGCATCTGGTCGAAAAAACGCCGGGTCCGCGCGCGCACCCATTGCCACAACGCCGGAGCCCCCCTTGCGATCTTTGCGCCGACGCGGGCGTCGAGTTGGTCTGCGGTGACGTTGTATTCCGTCCACGTCCCACCGCCCGATGCAATGTTGTGCATGACCGGCTGCACCCGGTCGAGGCTTTTGGCGAAGATGGCGTCGGGGGTATTGGCCGCCTCAAACTCCACCCACAGGGCGTGCAGTTCGGTGGCAAGATCGGGCGGCAGCAGGCCAAAGATGCGGGTGGCTGCGAGGGCCTCGGCGGCCAGCGTATCGGGGCTGGCATGGGCCGCACCGCCCGCGGAGTGGATCGGCACATCGCCCACGTCGATTTCGACAAGGTCATGGAGCAGCAACATGCGGATCACGCGGTTGATATCCACGCCGGGCACTGCCTGATCCGCCAGAACCATCGCATAAAGTGCCAGATGCCAAGAATGTTCGCCCGAATTTTCGCGGCGTGATCCATCGCAGAGGGTGGTGGCGCGCAGGACGGATTTCAGCTTGTCCGCCTCAAGCAGAAAGGCGAATTGCTGTTCCAGCCTTGCCGTCAATGCCCGCCGCTTTCCATGTGCAGCTTTGGCGCTTCCTTGCCTTCGCGCTTGGCGGTCAGCAGTTTGCCCAGATACTCGCGCCCGCGCTTTTCCGCGACGCGGACACGGTAGGCGGTCAGGAAAGCCTCTTGCATGGTGGGGGATGCATCCAGCAGCACACGCGCCACTTTGTCATGCAGGCGTTCATCGCCAAGTTCTTCCATCGCGGCGATGACATCGCGCGCGAGCGCATCGCCCATATCCTCGACCACACCCATCAGCGCGATACCTCTCCCAGACGGCGTTTGACGTAGGTGCTGACGGTGTCGATCATGGGGTTCATGTGCGCTCTTCATCCTTGAAGAAGTGATCGGCGCCTTCAACCAGTGTATGCGTGATCGTGATGCCCTTCTGTTCGTGCAGCTTGTTGACCAGCGTCACGGTATCCTTGGGGTTGGCGACCTTGTCTGCCGTGCCGTTGATAATCAGGCCGGAAGCGGGGCAGGGGGCAAGGAAACTGAAATCATAGGTGTTGGCAGGCGGGGCCACCGAGATGAAACCAGTGATTTCGGGGCGACGCATCAATAGCTGCATCCCGATCCATGCCCCAAAGGAAAAGCCTGCGACCCAGCAGTGTTTCGCGTTCTGGTTCATGGATTGCAGATAATCGAGCGCGGAGGCTGCATCCGACAGCTCGCCAATGCCTTGGTCGTATTCGCCTTGGCTGCGACCCACGCCACGGAAGTTGAACCGCAGGACGGTAAAGCCAAGGTTATAAAATGCGTAGTGCAGATTATAGACCACCTTGTTGTTCATCGTGCCGCCATATTGCGGATGCGGATGCAGCACGATGGCAATGGGCGCATCGCGTTCCTTTTGTGGATGATACCGGCCTTCGAGCCGCCCATCGGGGCCGGCAAAGATCACTTCGGGCATTCAGTTCCTGCCTGTGTCGGGAGCGATTTCTTGACAGTTTCGCTCGGTCAATCTAGAACCATTCTAAAGGGCATTGCTGCCCAAATGAGGGGTGGGGTTGAGTTAAGCGGCCCCGCCGCAATCGTCAATGTTTTTGGGGGCCATGCGGTGAAGCTATCGACCAAAGGGCGCTATGCGATGGTGGCGCTGTGCGATCTGGCGCTTGCGACCAACGATGACATGGTATCGCTGGCGGCCATTTCCAAGCGACAGGATATCAGCCTGCCGTATCTGGAGCAGCTTTTCGTGAAACTGCGCCGGGCCGGGT
This sequence comes from uncultured Alphaproteobacteria bacterium, assembly GCA_963783595.1. Taxonomy (GTDB): domain Bacteria; phylum Pseudomonadota; class Alphaproteobacteria; order Rhodobacterales; family Rhodobacteraceae; genus JAAFHS01. The sequence continues at coordinate 3,731 of CAWAPA010000080.1, forward strand.
TGGTAGAGGCGGTGCGGGGGCCGGGTGGCGGATACCGGCTGGCGCGCAGCCCCGATGCCATCCGCGTCAGTGAAGTGCTGGAAGCGGTTGAGGAAAACGTTGATGCGATGCATGCCGGGGCAGGGGCCAGTGGCGGCGTGTCGGGGTCGCGGGCGCAAAGTCTGACCAACCGGCTGTGGGAAGGGTTGAGCGCGAATGTCTATGTGTTTCTGCATCAGGTGCGGCTGTCGGACATCGTGAAGAATGCTCTGACGCCATGCCCCGCAGTGCCAAATCTGTTTCGCGTGGTGGATGACGAATGACACGCGTCTATCTTGACTGGAATGCGACAGCCCCCCTGCGCCCCGAGGCGCGGGTGGCGATGATGGCGGCGATGGATGTGGTGGGAAACCCAAGTTCGGTACATGCCGAGGGGCGCGCGGCGAAAGCGGTGATTGAACGTGCGCGGGCGCAGGTTGCAGCGGCATTCGGTGCGGATGGTGCAGATATCGTGTTCACATCGGGTGCAACCGAAGGGGCAGCTTTGGCCTGTGCAGGGCGCGATCTGGCGTGTGCGGATGTGGAACATGAGGCGGTGCTGGCGTGGTGCGACGCGGTGTTGCCCGTGGATGCCGATGGTCGGGTTGGAGTGACTGCGCCGGGCGAGGCTGCGCTGCAACTGGCCAATTCGGAAACCGGGGTGATGCAGGATATCCCGGCGGGGTTGGCGCTGTGCGATGCGACGCAGGCGTTCGGCAAGGTGCCTGTCGCGTTCAACTGGCTGGGTTGCGACATGGCGCTGGTATCGGCACATAAACTGGGCGGGCCGAAGGGGGTCGGCGCGGTTGTCTTGCGACAGGGCCTTGACGTGGCCGTGCAGATTTGTGGCGGCGGTCAGGAAATGGGACGGCGCGCGGGCACCGAAAACATCATCGGCATAGCAGGCTTTGGTGCCGCAGCCGAGGCCGCCGCGCGTGATCTGGCCGATGGGATCTGGGACAGGGTAGCGGAACTTAGAAATATTCTAGATCAAGCATTGTCGGCCCACGGATTTGAGACTATTTCTGTCGGGAATGGGGCGGCGCGTTTGCCAAACACCCTGTGCATGATTGCGCCGGGATGGCGCGGCGAGACGCAGGTGATGGCAATGGATCTGGCCGGGTTTGCGGTTTCCGCAGGATCGGCGTGTTCCAGCGGCAAGGTGCGTGCCAGCCGCGTGTTGCGGGCGATGGGTTTTGACGACGCGCTTGCCGGGCAGGCGATCCGGGTCTCGCTTGGCCCGACGGTGACGGAAGAACAGGTGCTGCGTTTTGCCGATGTATGGGCGGCGCAATACCGCAAAATAAAGGGCCGTGCGGCCTGAAGGAAGACGATATGGCCTTGGAAGAACAGACCCTTGACGTGCGCGACGGTGTTGACCGCGAAACCATCGAAACGGTGGCCGCGATGTCGGGCAAATACAAATACGGCTGGGACACCGAGATCGAGATGGATTTCGCACCCAAGGGCCTGAACGAAGATATCGTGCGCCTGATTTCTGCCAAGAACGAAGAACCCGAATGGATGCTGGACTGGCGTCTGACGGCATTCCGCCGCTGGCTGAAGATGGAAGAGCCGACCTGGGCGATGGTCAGCTATCCAAAGATCGACTATCAGGACATCTACTACTATGCCAAACCCAAAAGCATGGACGTCAAGCCAAAGTCGCTGGATGAGGTTGACCCAAAGCTGCTGGCGACCTACGCAAAGCTTGGGATTCCATTGAAAGAACAGATGCTTCTGGCGGGTGTCGAAGGTGAAGCGGCACCGCGTCAGGTGGCGGTGGATGCGGTGTTTGACTCCGTGTCAGTGGGCACGACGTTCAAGGCGGAACTGGCCAAAGCCGGGGTGATTTTCTGTTCGATTTCCGAGGCGGTGCGGGAACATCCTGAACTTGTCAAACAGTATATCGGGTCGGTCGTGCCGCAATCGGACAACTTTTTCGCGACGCTGAATTCGGCCGTCTTTTCGGATGGATCGTTCGTCTACATCCCACCGGGCGTGCGTTGCCCGATGGAGTTGTCGACATACTTCCGGATCAATGCCGAGAATACGGGGCAGTTTGAGCGCACCCTGATCATCGCCGACAAGGGCGCCTATGTCAGCTATCTGGAGGGTTGCACCGCACCCAAGCGGGACACCAATCAGTTGCACGCAGCGGTCGTGGAAATCGTGATCCTCGACGATGCCGAGGTGAAGTATTCCACCGTGCAGAACTGGTATCCCGGTGATGAAAACGGCGTGGGCGGCATCTATAACTTTGTCACCAAGCGGGCCGATTGCCGGGGCGACCGGGCAAAGGTGATGTGGACGCAAGTGGAGACCGGGTCGGCGATCACGTGGAAATACCCGTCCTGCATTTTGCGCGGCGACGATTCGCAGGGCGAGTTCTATTCGATCGCCATCGCCAACAATGCGCAGCAGGCCGATACCGGCACCAAGATGATCCATCTGGGCAAGCGCACGAAGTCGCGCATTGTGTCCAAGGGGATTTCGGCCGGCCGCGCGCAAAACACCTATCGTGGCCTTGTGTCGATGCATCCGCGCGCCACTGACAGCCGCAATTATACGCAATGCGACAGCCTGTTGATTGGCGACAAGTGCGGCGCGCACACCGTGCCTTACATCGAGGTCAAGAACAGCTCTTCCCGTGTTGAGCATGAGGCGACCACATCGAAAGTGGATGAAGATCAGCTGTTTTACTGCCGATCGCGCGGGATGGATGAAGAAGAGGCCGTAGCCCTTGTGGTGAACGGATTCTGCAAGGACGTGTTGCAGGCGCTGCCGATGGAATTCGCGATGGAAGCGCAGGCCTTGGTGGCGATCAGCCTAGAAGGCTCGGTTGGTTGAAACATGGCATTGCGTGCTAAATCTGGTGGCAAACGGGCACAGGCAACACGATCTGCGCCCACGATCTGTTACGGAAACGCGGCTTTGCCGCGCAGAGGGCTGCGCCATTTGGCCGTGGCGCGGGGTTAGGACGACGATTGACAGGCGCTGCCCGCGGTCCGGGCGGTGATCCACTTGAAGGAAAAGAGAATGCTGAAGATCACGAACCTGCACGTCAAACTGGAAGAAGAGGACAAGCAGATCCTTCGCGGGATCGACCTTGAGGTTCCGGCGGGGCAGGTGCATGCGATCATGGGGCCAAACGGGTCTGGGAAATCGACGTTGTCCTATGTATTGGCAGGCCGGGAAGGCTATGCCGTCACCCAAGGGTCGGCGACGCTGGACGGCGAGGAGTTGCTGGAAATGGAGCCGGAAGACCGGGCTGCAGCGGGTCTTTTTCTGGCGTTTCAGTATCCGGTAGAAATTCCGGGCGTGGGCAACATGACATTTCTGCGCACGGCGGTGAATGCACAGCGCAAGGCACGCGGCGAGGCCGAGGTCAGCGCGGGCGATTTTCTGAAACTGGTGCGCGAAAAGGCAAAAACACTGAAGATCGACGCCGACATGTTGAAGCGTCCGGTCAATGTGGGCTTCTCGGGCGGCGAGAAAAAGCGAAATGAAATCCTGCAGATGGCTATGCTTGAGCCCAAGATGTGCATTCTGGACGAAACGGATTCCGGGCTGGATGTCGATGCAATGAAACTGGTGGCCGAAGGCGTGAATGCGCTGCGGTCGGCGGGGCGGTCTTTTCTTGTGATCACCCACTACCAACGTCTGCTGGATCACATCGCGCCGGATGTCGTGCACATCATGGCCAACGGGCAGATCATCAAGTCTGGCGGGCCCGAGCTTGCACTTGAAGTGGAAAACAACGGCTATGCCGACATTCTGGCGGAGGGTGTCTGATGGCCCTGCCTCAGGCGAAATCGGACGCCCTGACAGCGCGGATCGCGGGTCTTGCGCAAGCGGGCGCGGGCTGGCTTGGACGGGCGCAGGCGGATGCGTTGACGCGACTGGCGGTCATGGGGCTGCCGGTGCGACGCGATGAATACTGGCGCTATACCGACCCGGCATCGCTGACCCGCCCCGATGCGCCCCATGCCGCGACCATGGACGCCAGCGATGAAACCCCGGTTTTCGGCGGCATAGCGCAGGTAAAGATCGTGTTTGTCGACGGGGTTTTTGACGCCGCGCGGTCAGACATTCTGTCGCTGGACGGGGTCGAGATTGACCGTCTGGGTACGGCGGGAAGCGCCGACATTCACTGGGCGCGCGATCTGTTACGGCGTACTGGAAACGCGGGGGCAGGTGCCGGTACAGCGGCCTTTGGCGGCACTGAACACGGCGTTTGCGACCGATGGTGTGCTGATCCGGGTTACAGGGAAGGCGACACGGCCTATTTCACTGATTTATGAACATAAATCAGTGACTTCTGACGTGATCTTGCATCATTGCATCAAGATCGAGGATGGGGCGTCCTTGACGATTCTTGAAAGTGGTCCGGCGGCCGCGCGTTGCATCAAGGTGATGGAGGTTGATGTTGCGCGCTGGGGCGGCCTTTCACCACATCCGCGCGCAGGGGCGCGACCATGAACGCCGGGCATCGACGCATATCTTTGCCCGTTTGCAAGCGAATGCGCTTTTCAAGTCCTTTACGCTGACGGCCAATGGCGCGCTGACTCGCAATGACGCGGTGATCGAACTGCTGGGCCATGACGCGCGGGCGCATGTCGCCGGCGCCGCGGTTGGGGATGGTGCGTTTCACCATGATGACACGGTCTTCATCACCCACGCTGGCGAGCGCTGCGAAAGCCGTCAGGTGTTCAAGAAGGTGCTGAAGAATGGCGCCGTCGGAGTGTTTCAGGGCAAAATCCTTGTCAAGCCCGGCGCACAAAAGACCGATGGTTATCAGATCAGTCAGGCGTTGCTGCTGGATGAAGACAGCCAGTTTCTGGCCAAGCCGGAGCTGGAAATCTATGCTGACGACGTGAAATGCAGTCACGGCTCCACGTCCGGTGCGATTGACGAGACGGCGTTGTTTTATCTGCAATCGCGTGGCGTGCCGCGGGCAGACCGCACAGGGGCTGCTGGTGCTGGCGTTCCTTGCCGAAGCGATTGCGGAAATTGAGGATGAGGCGATTGCCGATGACATTCGCACACGTCTGGAAGGCTGGCTGAACCGGCACACGGCGCAAGGCTGATTGCATGGCGGTGACAACCGACATCATGGCAAGCTGGCGCAGCCCACGGGCGGCAATCCGGCGTCATCTGGCACGCGGCGTGTCAGAGCCGTTTGCGTTTTCGATTCTGCTCGTGTTTCTGATCGTCGCCTTTGTCGCACAATGGCCGCTTGCCGCCCGAGCGGCCTTTCTGGCCGATGAGTCATCGGTTGCGCCGCGTCTTCTCGCGCTGGCGCTGGCGGTGCTGGCGACGATTCCGCTGTGGTATGGGCTGGCAGCGTTAAGTCGGGTGGTGGCGCGCGTCTTTGGTGGGCGTGGTACATGGTATTCGGCACGGCTGGCGCTGTTTTGGGCCTTGGCCACGATCAGCCCGCTGATGCTGCTGCAAGGGTTGGTGGCCGGGATGATCGGGCCAAGCCCCGGCTTGTGGCTGGTAACCACCATCGTCGGCATTGGTTTTCTGTGGTTGTGGCTGACCATGCTGCACGAAGCGGAGCGGGCGTGATGTGGACGCAGATGATTGCCGATACCATCACCAACCCGCGCGACGTGGCGCGGCACCTGATCGCGATCAATCCGCCCATCGCCGTTCGGTGGCAGGCCTTTGTGCTGCTGACAATTCTGGCGACGGTCTTGCCGATGACGGCGTTCTGGATTGGCGGCGGTGAGGCCCGCGCAGAGGTTATCAACAGCAATCCGCTGATGCTGACGGCGGTGCAGTTCGGGTTCAACATTGTCACCGTCCTGCTGATGCAGGGGGTGGGACAATGGGCGGGGGGCAAGGGGGCATTTGCCGATGCTTTGCTGGTGATGGTGTGGTTGCAGACCATGCTGCTGGTGTTGCAACTGGCGCAATGCGTGGCCATCATTGCCCTGCCGTTTCTGCTCTTGCCGATCATGGCGGTAAGCATCGTGCTGCTGTTCTGGCTGCTGAGCAATTTTACCGCCGAATTGCATGGGTTCAAAAGCGCCTGGCGGGTTTTCGGGGTGATTTTGGGGCTTATGTTTCTGGTGGGGCTGGCCGTCACGCCATTCCTTGGACAATTCATTATTCCGGTGGGCTGAACGATGTATGACGTCATCAAACTGCGCGCTGACTTTCCGATCCTGTCGCGCGAGGTCAACGGCAAGCCGTTGGTCTATCTGGACAACGGGGCATCAGCGCAAAAACCGAAAGTGGTGATTGATGCGATGACCACCGCATATGAACATGAATATGCGAATGTTCACAGAGGCTTGCACTATCTTTCTAATCTGGCGACCGACAAGTATGAGGCGGTGCGGGCCACCATTGCGCGGTTTTTGGGTGCGCCTTCGCCGGATGAGATTGTCTTCACAACCGGCACGACGGAAGCCATCAACCTTGTGTCCTATGCCTGGGCCGCGCCCCGGTTTCAGCCGGGCGATGAAGTGGTGCTGTCGATCATGGAGCATCATGCCAACATCGTGCCGTGGCATTTCTTGCGTGAACGGCAGGGCGTGGTTCTGAAATGGGTCGATGTCGATGCGAACGGTGATCTTGATCCGCAGGCGGTGATTGATGCGATCAGCCCCCGCACCAAACTGGTGGCCGTGACCCATATGTCGAATGTGTTGGGTACTGTGGTCGACATAAAGGCCATCTGTGCAGGTGCGCAGGCGCGGGGTGTTCCGGTGTTGGTGGATGGCTCGCAGGCGGCGGTGCATCTGGCGGTGGACGTGGCCGATTTGGGCTGCGACTTCTATGCGATTACTGGACATAAGCTATATGGGCCAAGTGGTTCCGGGGCGATCTTCATCAAACAGGAAAGGATGGCCGAGATGCGCCCTTTCCTTGGCGGTGGCGACATGATCCGCGAGGTCACCCGCGAAACCGTGACTTGGAACGACCCCCCAATGAAATTTGAGGCCGGCACGCCGGGCATTGTGCAGCAGATCGGGCTTGGCGTCGCACTGGATTACATGATGGGTCTGGGGATGGACGCTATCGCAGCCCATGAACGCCAGATCCGTGACTATGCCATGATGCGGCTTGCCGGGTTGAACTGGCTTAATTTGCAGGGACATTCAGCAACGAAGGGCGCCATTTTCAGCTTTACGCTGGATGGTGCTGCGCATGCGCATGACATTTCAACTATTCTGGACAAGCGCGGTATCGCGGTGCGGGCAGGCACACATTGCGCCATGCCGCTGATGGATCATCTGGGCGTCGGTGCGACCTGCCGCGCATCATTCGGGCTGTACAACACCGTGGATGAAGTCGACGCACTGGTCAGCGCCCTTGAACTGGCCCATGATCTTTTCGCCTGATGCGCTTGCAGGGGGCAGGGGCAACGGCTATAGACCCTGACAGGCACCCGTAGCTCAGCTGGATAGAGCGCTGCCCTCCGAAGGCAGAGGCCACACGTTCGAATCGTGTCGGGTGCACCAGATTTTCGATTGTGACGTCGGCGCCTAATCCGCTCGCACCGTTGGGATGCCCATTACCAGTTTGCCGCCATGGGCCGTGCTGTCACCGATGCGCACAACCCCTTTGCCCATGATTTTCACGATGCTCGACCCTTGGGTCATCGTGTCGGGTGGGCCAACGCAGACGCAGGTGCCACCGACTGTTGCCATTGGTATGCCGTTGACGCGCACGAAGGTTTGCCCCGGATTGACGACAGGCCCGCCCACATGCGGCTTTGGACCGGGGTCGATTACCGGGCAGACGTGGTTGTGACCCATCAGGGATACAGGTTTTGCCATGGGTCAAATCCTCCAGACATCATCTTCGGGGGCAGGGGCCGGATGGGTACTTGTCACCGCCGCCGCAGTTTCAGGATACCATGCTTTACCCGGCGCACGAAAGCGAAAGCTGCCATCGAAGTCGCCGCCATTGGCCCAGGAAAACAGGCAGGCATCTGTCCGTTGCACCAACGGATTCAGTTCCACAAGGCGTATGCGAAATCCGTCGGCGAGGGGTTCGGCGAACACATCAAGCGCGACATCCGCCAGTGGCAGGCGGGGCAGGGCGGCGGCCAGAAACCCCTGCAGGGCCATCTTGATCGCGTGTTCATGGCGGGCGAGTTCGGGAAAGGTGCCGCCGGCATGGTATTGCGACACGCCGATCACGCCACGATCGCGGATGAAAATGCGCAGTTCGGCCCATTTCGGGATTGGCAGCCAAGGAAAAACAAACAACGACAGATCCGCGCCGTCCGTCAGCCCGCGTTTGATAAGGCCCGATACCCGCGGATTGGGTTGCCGCAGCAGCCACAAGGCACCGTTCACACCGACGGCGCGCGGGCTGCCGGCGGTTGTCTTGAGGCTGCACAGATCCAGCCGCAGATGCCCGCCCATCGGGTAATGCGGCATGACCACGGCCAGATCGGACTTGAACACATTCGAGAAATCAGCCGGGCAGGGGTCCGGCAGATTGCGCATGAACCCCGGCGTCGCGGCCCCGATCAGCACCAGATCACCGCGTGCGGGAAAAAGGCGGTCGAACGGCAGCATCAGATCGGCGAGGTCATCGCACCACGCCCCCATGGCTGTCGCCCAAAGGTCCATTCAGAGAGCGTCCTCTGTCTGAAGATTGGCGAAAAACGCCTCCAGACTATCGGCGACATGGGCAAGGCCGCGGGTATTGTCGCCCGTGCCAAGCGCATCATGCGCAAGATACCAGACATAGATCTTGCCATATTCGGGGGCCGCAGGATCAAGATTGATCATCATGCGCATCTCGTCGATATGCCCGTAGGCCGAGCCGATGACGTAAAAGCCGGGTGGCATGATGACAGCACCGGGATCGGCATAGATGCTTTCCGAGATGATGGCGTTCTGGGCTTCGATCATCTGGGGCGCGAAGAGGCCGTCATACCAGCAGACTTCGGAATGGCTTTGGAATTTTGCGAGGAAGAAGATCACTTCGTCGGCGTAGTTCGCGCGTTCACCCTTTGCGATTGCTGCGTAAGTCTGAACAAACTCCGGAGGAAAAGTTGCCGTTCCCAGCACACGGCCCATGGGGAAATCTCTGGCGACCAACGGCATCTTTGCAAAGCCGGGCAGACCGGAAAAGGAGTCGTCGAGGATCATATCAAAACTCCGGATCACGAGTCATGGAGTCACCACCCGCATGCGGTGTCCCTGAATTGGCTGATCCATCGGCATCGCGGTAGGCCGTATGAACCCTCTTGTCGACATAGCTCATCGTGACTCCATCGGGTTCGTGGTGCCAAGTCCCCGGACCATTCGAACCTCTTGTATCGGGTCCACCGTCAGCGATCAGTTGTCGTTCTGCGGCACGGCGGTCAGCGCTCGTGCCTTTCATGTCAATCTCAACCTGCGGGGTCCGGTCAAAGCCCTGTGGGGGAAAGCCCGAAAAATCGGGCTTGCCATCTGTGAACGGCACACCCTGCACCGGGTTCTGGTGCCGACTAAGGGAATCGTGCAGCGGTGTGCCCGCATCCGGTTTCCAGAAACCTGATCCCGCAGGCACCGGATTGCCGTTTGCATCCACCCATTTCCCACCGTTGCGGGGCAGGCGGTTGACACGGGCCAGTTCATCATCGCGTTGCTTGCGGCAGGCTGCCGTCCTGCAGCCGCGGAACCGGGCGATGATGGCATCGCGGCGGGCCTTGATTGCAGCCCAATAGCTTTTCGCCGCGGCGCGCGTCTTGGCAAAGGCACGTGCGCGGGTCAGCGCACTGCTGGCCACCTTCAAAGCATCTTGGGCGCGGGACACGGCGCGCGCAATCCGAGTACCGCGGATGGCGCCTTTAACGCCGTCACCAACCAGCGGCACCATGCCGAAGCCATCGAGAAAGGCCGCCCCCCAGTTGCCTTGCGCAATATTGGAAATCGCCGAAGCTCCATCGACGATCTGCCCACCGACCGGAGAACTGGACGCCACGAGCTTTGCCGCCTCGACACCAAGATCGAACAATTCCTGGTTGACGCGGTCGACATCCGCTTGCGCGCGCGTCACCTGAGGCGAGGTTTGTTCCGACGTGTTGCCGTGGATTCTACCCATGATCGTCATCCTCGTACCGGTCGCCGAGGATGTTGCCGGGGATCATGCGGGGTATCCAATGCGTATCATCGGCCCCCAGAATCGCCTCTTCGGCATCGTCAGGGCTGACGTTGAACAAAGCCTCGATCTTGTCTTCCTCGCTGGGCCATTTTGCCGTCAGGATGCGGTTGAACCCCTTGAACGACCAGAAATTCGGCCCGACCGTCCACATCAGATATGCAAACTGCGCCTGCAGATCGGGCCGGGTGATGCCGAAATGGCGGGCATAGCGGCGGGCGGTGATGATGAATTCGGCGCAGGTGTCGGGGCCAAGGTCGGTGTAGTAGTCGGGCAGATCGTCCTTCATGATCTCGGCCACGAACCATGCGGCGAATTCATCGTCCGGCATCCCACCTGCCATCATCTGGTCAGCGCTAAGACGGGGTGGTTTCATGGTGCGGCCCCGGCCATGCTGTCGAGCCACATCTTTGCATCGTCATCGCCCGCCATCCGCGGCATCATCGGCGCCCCCACACGGCGCAGATCATGCGTGACGGATGTCAGGCCGCCCACCGGCTTCAGGCGATGCTGATGCAGGCGGTTGGGGTCTTTGTCATCCTCGGCAAAGATCGTCTCGATCCCCTTCATGAAACTGGCGGTCTGCTGATCGTCAAACACGGGCAGATAGGCATTCAGATGCTTTGGCCGATAGTATTTGAAGAAAAAGCTCTGCCCCTTTTCATCGGTGATCTTCAGAAACCGCTTCAACTGGGTTTTCAGGCGCGGCAGTTCCAGACGCGAATGCAGCAGGATGCCCCAGTTCTTGCCATAGCCATCCGCCAGAAACCAATCCCATGCATCATCAAACCGCGTCAGTTCCACAAGCCACGGGGCCACATCCGACAGATCATCGCCAACATCGCCGTCAAACAGGCAGCGCGCCGGCGAGTTGAACGCATCAAGGCAGATGGCGATATCGGGACTTTGCGCGGCATCAATCAGCGCATAGGCCCGAAGAGGTGGTGGCTGATCAGGGTCGCGGGCGAATTCGTAAGGCTCTACCGGGCTGAAAAACACATGCGCAAGCCCGGCCTCCAAGGCTTCCTGATCGGGCGAGGGCGTATCAAGGAAGTTCATATACAAATGCTCTCAACGCAGGGAAAGGCCCGAAACAGGCTGAATCCGCAGGATGCCGGGGGCAGGGGGCAGCAAGGTGCCATTTTCATCAACATGACAACCATCTCACTTCCCTTTGCATTCCTGCACGAACGGCTTGTCGGATTTCAGCGCGTCCACCTGATCGGGGCTGCCCATCTGGAAATCGACCGACGGCGATTTGATAGTCAGATGCGGGGTCTTGATCGTGATGCCAGATGCGTCGATGGTAATCGACCCGCCGGGGCCTGCGATCACGAATTTCTCTTTCGCGTGCAGCGTGTGCTTTTTGGTGCGGGCGAAGATGGACCCCTTGGCCTCGATGTCGATGGCGTCGCCGACGATGGTCTTCATCGTCTTGCCGACGCCGGTGGTCAGGATGCCGCCGACAACGATGTTCTTGGCGATGCCCACCTGTTCGGTGGCCGCAAGGCCTGTGGTATCGCTGCGGAATTTCTCGACCGTTGTCGTCATGATGCCACTATCGGGCATGATCTTGTCCAGAAGCCCCGCCGCCACTGCGGCAGCCTTGGCCTGCAAACCGCCGGCCTCGGTCCGGTGCCCGGCAGAGCCAAAGAAATCGCCCTTGGTAATGACGGCCGCCGCTTCCTTGGCGGCGTCCATGACGCCCTGCACCTCGCCTGCAAAGGCGGTCACGATACCGGGCGCACCAACCTTGTTTGCCCCTTCCTTGAACAACTTGCCACCCGCCGCGACCAAAGGCTGCAAGGCTTTCAGCAGGGCAGGGCCGCCGCCACCCACGGTCGTCGAATTGCTTTTGGCGACGCGGATCATCTGGCTGCCGCTGATCGTGGTCGTGTCATTTGCGCCGATGGTGGCCACGCGGTTGGCCAGCACATTCGATGACATGTTGTTCAGAACCTTTTGCGTCAGGTCCTTTTGTGCATGAAAGAACAGGTCTTCCTGACCAGCCTCGTCTTCAAAGCTGATCTCGTTGTGGCCCGATCCCTGATGCGTATTTGACCGCCATGTGGTGCGGGTCTTGTTGGCGGGCAGATCATAGGGCGTGCCGTTCTTGCCGTTGTAGACGCAGCCCGTGACCAGCGGCTTGTCAGGGTCGCCTTCCAGAAATTCGACGACCACCTCCATCCCGATGCGTGGGATGGCCATGCCGCCCCAGCTTTGGCCCGCCCACATCTGACTGACCCTGCAGCGCATCGAATGGGCACTTGCCAGATCCCAATGGAATTTCACCAGAATGCGGCCAAACTCATCGCAGTCAATCTCACCTTCGCCGACAACCGTGGCCGTCTGCGGCCCTTGAACAACGGGCTGTGGCGACTTGCGATCCGGGGCGAGGGGGCTCGTGGCCGGCATGAACACATAGCGGCCGGAATATGAAAAATCGTCGCTGTCAACGCCGCCCGAACCATAGCTGTCAGACACATAGGAATGCACCGCCGACAGACACAAAAAGGCCTTGCCCGTCGCGCCCGGAATCTGATCACCTTTCAGCGTCACCTTCAGACCCGAGGTCAGACTGATCGTATCACCGACCGCCCGCGCGCGGGCATCGCCACCGCGCTCCTGGCGTGTGCGCAGGCTGACCACTCCCTTGCCTTGGCCCTGATCCAGAAAATCGCCGGGGTAGTCGAAGCTTTCGATCTTGCCTTGCGCATAGGCGGCATCGCCCATCTTGTCGACTTCCATCGCCTGCATCGGCTTCTTGAAGTTGTAGTCGATCAGGCGCATCGCTCCGGTTGTGATCCGGCGTTCAGGCTGGAATTCCCAGAAATGCTCCTCATCGCCGACATTCTGCCCGACAATGCCGTAATACGCCCGCGCATTGCCCGCGATGGGATCATGCGAATCGATGCTATCCGTCATCACCAGTGCATGTGCGCCAGACGCATGCGTAAAGTGATAGCTGATGCCAAAACGTTCCATCATGCGCGTGGCGAAGTCCAGATCGGATTCGCGGTATTGCACGGTGTATTCCAGCTTTGGATAGGTCTCTGTCAGCTTGTCCTTCAGTTCCGCTCCGCTATTGAGGTAGGGCCCAAGCAGTTCCTTCAGAATGTCGACAACGGTTTTTTCATGGAAAATCCGTTGGTTGCGACGGTTACTTGCCAGCCAGAACCAGGGCCGCAGTGTCAGGTTATAGCGAATGCCATTTTCACCAACACCACCCCATTGTGCGTTGGTGACAACCCCGTCAAAGAACGCAGGTTTGCCATGGCGCGTTGCGATTTCGACCGTCGCATGCGTGCCGACAAGGGCGTCGAAATCGACCGTCGGTTGCGTCGACAGGGCCTCAATCTGGTAGTTGAACAGGCCATTGATCTGATCCGTGCCGGTAAAGCGCAGCAGGTTCAGAACGTCGGGACCCAAAGACGTGTGCAGTTTGCCGAGCCGACCGGCCTGCTTGAATACCATGTTAAGCCCTCGTGAAATCGGGTGGCGGTCAAAAATGTACCGCGTCATAAAGATAAAAAACTTCTACGGCACCGTATGATGCAACACATTCATTCGGCAAGACAAAAAGGCGCATGGATGTTCGCCATCAACAAAAATAGCAGAAAAAGGCAGGGGTGCGCTGGAGAATGAGAATATCTGGTAATCAGTATTATGTAATGCAAACCACGGGCTGCGGCGATACCCGGCCAGAAACTCTGGGATGGTGCGTCCCCCGGCATATGCGCTAAACACGCGCAAGGCTGTCAGGAGAAATGCATGTCACCCACATCTGCCGTCAAGATCGCTCCATCCATCCTGGCCGCTGACTTTGCCGCATTCGGCGCGGAATGTCGCGCGATTGAAGATCAGGGCGCCGACTGGGTTCATGTTGATGTGATGGACGGCCATTTTGTGCCCAACATCACCTTTGGCCCGCAAATGTGCGCCGCATTGCGCCCGCATATCAAAGGCGTGATGGACGTGCATCTTATGGTGGCTCCGGTCGATGGGTTCATCGTTGCATTCGCCGACGCGGGTGCGGACATCATCACGGTGCATCTGGAATCCGGTCCGCACATTCACCGCACGTTGCAAGCCATTCGTTTGCAAGGCAAAAAGGCTGGCCTTGCGATCAATCCTGGCACTGATATTGATGCCGTTCCGTATTTGCTGGACCAGATCGACCTGATCTGCGTCATGACGGTCAATCCCGGTTTCGGTGGACAGAAATTCATTGAATCACAGATGGATAAGGTGCGTTCTTTACGTGCCATGATTGGCGACAGGCCCATTCATCTTGAAATCGACGGTGGCGTAACTGTTGAAAACGCAGGCGCGCTGGTTGCTGCGGGCGCCGATGTGCTGGTCGCCGGATCATCTGTGTTCAAGGGCGGCTCTGTCGCGGACCCTGCCCCATATGGCACGAATATCCGGGCTTTGCGGGAGGCGGCGCGTGGATAGTCAGCCTTGTGCCGTCATCTTCGATCTTGACGGCACCCTGATTGACAGTGCGCCCGAAATTCATGCGGCCGTCAATCGCGCCCTCGGAACCGAAGGTCTGCCTGATCTGACCGCGGCGCAGGTGCGCAGTTTCATTGGCAGCGGCGTGTCGGTTTTGCTGGCGCGTTGCCTGATCGCCCTTGGCAAAGACGGCACCGGGCCGTTGCACGATCGGCTGACAGCATCTTTCATGGCTGACTATGAAACCCGCTTTGGCCTGACCACGCTCTATCCCGGCGTAACCGAAATGCTTCAAACGCTTGCGCGCGCGGGTTACCGCTTGGGTATCTGCACCAATAAACCTGCGGTGCCGACCCGCGCGGTCCTGCATCATTTCAACCTGCTGTCGTTCTTTGCTGTTATTGTCGGCGGCGATACCCTGCCACAGCGCAAGCCTGACCCGGCCCCCTTGCGCCATGCACATGACCTGATCGGCGGCGGCCCTGCGGTATTTGTTGGCGACAGCGAGGTCGATGCCGAAACTGCCCATGCGACCCCCCTGCCCTTTGCATTGTTCACCGGCGGCTATCGCACCGCATCCGTTGCCGATCTTGGCCCGGCAATCGCCTTTGATGATCACCGCGCACTTGCGCCCTGGCTGTCGGACTACCCGCGCTGACAGCAAATGAGCAGGCCTCCCCAAGGATACTCGACGCGCGCACGTCAAACGAGTAGAACAACCAACAGGGGAAGATCATGACGGTGCGGAGGTTAATGCCGGTGACAGATGTGCTGTCGCTATTGACGCGCATTGCGCAGTGCAAACGGATCGAGGATGTCTGGTCCCTGTCCGTACCTTACTATCGCGCGCTCGGCTTCTCGCGGATGAACTACGGGCATACCCGTTTCCGCCATGACCGCAGCATTGGTGATCCCGATGATGCGATCTTTCTGTCCACCGCTGATCCCGAATATGTGCGCCTGTATTTCCGGGGCGGTTTTTTTGCACGCACGCCGGTTTACCGCTGGGCGCTGAACAATGATGGCGCCTGCACCTGGACATGGGTGCAGAAGGCCTATGAAGAGGGGCGCCTGTCGCCGGAAGAAGCCGAGGCTGTGCGTCTGAATACCCAAATGGGGGTTGCGGCCGGCATCGCGGTCAGCTTTCCCGAAACCTCGATGCGGGCAAAGGGCGCGCTTGGCCTGATCGCCGACAAAGGGTTAACCCACGCAGATGTAGAAGAGATCTTTGCGACCCGGCAGCAGGAAATTCTGTCAATCGCCCATATGATGCATCTCAAGATCATCCAGCTACCCGGTGGAAGCGGTCGCCGCGCCCTGACCAGCCGCCAGCGCGAGGTGCTGGAATGGGTGGCCGATGGCAAAACAATGCAGGACATCGCCTGTATCATGGGCGTATCGCCTGCAATGGTGGAAAAGCATCTCCGGCTTGCGCGTGAATCGCTTGATGTGGACACGACCGCAGCCGCCGTAGCCAAGGCCGCATTGATGAACATGATCTTTCAGCGCGACCCAGTGTCCGAAGAATCTGAAACCCGCCTGCGCGCCGCTGCCTCAAGGTAGGGATTCCCTGACTGGCTTTCCCTAGCGTCAAATGACACGCTCAACACAGCCGTGAATGGCCTCCACATAGGCCATCGCGCAAAATCGGGGCAGATCGGGGTGTATTTCCGCTTGTGTATCTGTTCCGTGCAGGGTGGCGCTGTGCTGGCCTGTCGTTTGATTGCCGGATGCAATGTTCCATTTTGATCACCACATCCGCAATATCGCCGCTGTGATCGTCAGTCTCCTTCCCCGAGGGACCGTCCGGCTGCGGTTCGGTGCGCCCGCCTGATCAGGGCTGGGCGCACCGGTATTTCAGGCATCCGCACAAAGAAAAAGGCGCACCGTTTTCACGATGCGCCATTTTTAGGTCGGTCGAAAATCAGCCCTGCGCCATCTTTGCGACTTCGGCGGCGAAATCCTCGGTCACCTTTTCGATCCCCTCGCCCACGGCCATCCGCACAAATCCCGAAACCTGCACGCCTGCATCCTTGGCCGCCTGTTCCACGGTGATATCCGAGTTATGCGCAAAGGGCTGGCCCAACAGCGTGCTTTCGGCCACGAACTTCTTCATCCGCCCTGGGATAATGTTGTTCTGGATCACCGCATCTGGCTTTGGCTTTGCCGAGGTGGCATTTTCTTCCATCGCCTTCTGGGTCTGCACCGCCAGTTCACGCTCCAGCACCACCGGGTCCATGTCGGCCTCTGACAAGGCCAACGGGTTGAATGCCGCAATATGCTGGGCAATCTGTTTGCCGATGCCATTGTCGGCGGCCCCGCTCAACGCCACCAGCACGCCAATCCGGCCCATGCCATCAGCCGCGGCATTGTGAACGTACCATGCGACATGGTCACCTTCGACAGATGCCATCCGGCGCAGCGTCATGTTCTCGCCAATCACCGCAACGGTTTCGGCAATCGCCACCGACACAGGCACGCCATTCATGTCGGCATTGCGAAGCTCTTCCACATCCGCGCAGCGCACGGCGGTCTTGGTGATGTTATGCACCAGGGTTTGGAAGTCGGCGTTCTTGCCGACAAAGTCGGTTTCCGAATTCACTTCGACGGCCACGCCGCGATTCCCGGAAACGGCCACGCCCACCAAACCTTCGGCCGCCAGACGGTCAGCCTTCTTCGCGGCCTTTGCCAGACCCTTGGTGCGCAGCCAGTCAACGGCCGCATCCATGTTGCCTTCGGTTTCCACCAAGGCTTTTTTTGCGTCCATCATGCCTGCGCCGGTGCTGTCGCGCAGCTCTTTCACCATTTGTGCGGTGACGGTCATATCGGTCTCCTGAAATCCAAAAATACGTCAGACGGGGCCTTAGCCCCGCCGCGTCTCATTTGCGTGACACGCTGTCTCAGGCCTCGGCGGTGGCCTCGGCGACGGCTTCTTCTTCCGGGGCTGTTTCCAGCGCACCCAGATCAACGCCCGCTGCACCCATTTGTGCCGACATCCCATCAAGGGCCGCCCGTGCAATCAGGTCGCAATACAGCGCAATCGCGCGTGCCGCATCGTCATTGCCGGGGATCACATGCGTGACGCCCTTGGGCGAACAGTTGGTATCCACGATACCGATCACCGGGATGCCCAGCTTTTGCGCCTCAAGGATCGCCAGATCCTCTTTGCCCACATCGATGATGAACAACAGATCCGGGGTAC
Organism: uncultured Alphaproteobacteria bacterium; assembly: GCA_963783595.1. Lineage (GTDB taxonomy): Bacteria > Pseudomonadota > Alphaproteobacteria > Rhodobacterales > Rhodobacteraceae > JAAFHS01. The sequence continues at coordinate 21,525 of CAWAPA010000080.1, forward strand.
CGCCCATTTCGCGGATACCGCCAAGGCTGGCCTGCAACTTGGACTGGTCGCGTTCCATGCCAAGACGCTCTTTCTTGGTAAGGCCCTCGCTGCCGTTTTCCATCAGCTGATCAATCTGCTTCAGCCGCTGAATTGACTTGGACACGGTCTGCCAGTTGGTCAGCGTGCCGCCCAGCCAGCGGTGGTTCATGTAGAACTGCGCGCACTTCTCTGCGGCTTCGGCGATCGGCTTTTGCGCCTGACGCTTGGTGCCGACAAACAGGATGCGGCCACCCTTGGCCACCGTGTCGCGCACGATCTTCAACGCCTGATCCAGCAAGGGAACAGTCTGCGTCAGATCAAGAATGTGAATGCCGTTGCGGTCGCCGTAGATGTATTCACCCATCTTTGGGTTCCAGCGGGCCGTCTGGTGGCCATAGTGAACGCCAGCTTCCAAAAGCTGACGCATGGTGAACTCGGGAAGAGCCATGCCGTATCCTTTTCCGGTTTGAACCTTGATGAAGCCGTCTTCACCCCCGGATGGGGGCAACCGGCGGACCTTGCAGGATTTCTCCCTGCTTGGCCCAAGCCTCACCTGTGAAGTGGCGTTGCATTACTGGCGTTTCGCCGCGCTTGCAACCCCTGTTCTGCATGGATCACCCGATGAATGGCGGCTTGTGGAGTGCGCCTAGTGCGAATGAAAGTGACGCGCAGCCTCGCCCACATGGCGATGATCCGAACCACAACACCCGCCGATCACCCGCAGGTTTGGCAGCACAGCCCCCAGATCGCCGTAAAGCGTTCCGAATTCGACCGGGTCACCTTCATCAAGGGCGGTTGCGACATCAAGCTCCGCATGGCTCATGCGCGATGCATTTGCGCGGATGCCGCCGATCCGGCTGACCCATCCCCCTTGCAAGACATTGATAAAATGCGTCGGATGCGCGCAATTGACCATGTAATGGACTGGCGCATTGCCGGTCGCCGTGTCTGTCGCGCCAATCGCGTCGTCCAGCGTCTCGCCGGAGGGAAGCCTGCCATCGGTTTCGACCGTGAAGGATACCACGACCGGCACGCCCGCCGCCTGACTTGCACGCACCACGCCAATCGCTTCGCCGGAATGCGTCATTGTGACCGCCGTGATCATCTCGGCCCCTGCCCCGGCAAGTGCTGTTGCCTGAACGCGGTGGCGGGCAAAGGAAGTCTCCCCGGTCAACGCCTCTGCAATGGCATAGCCATCCCCGGACGGTCCGATCACACCATTTATCAGGATCGGCAAATCTGCGGTCTCATTGCCGTCACGAAAGGCTTTGCAAAACGCGATGGCCTCACGGTTGATGCGGTCAACACGCGCCGCGTCAAGACCCATGACCGCCCCCCAGACGGTCCCGGCGCGCCATGTCGGAGTATCAAGAACCAGCCCCGTCGTGGCTTGCCGTGCAAGGTCAGCGTATTTATTGAAGTATCGGATGAGGGCTGCCCGCCCCGCGTCATTCTCCAATAAGGTGAACGCAGCAAAATAAGGCAGATCAAGCCCTTCGTGATAGATCATCACCGTTTCAAGCCCACCATCCGTTAACCAAGGCTTGTCCGCAGAAAGCAAGGTTTGAAGTCGATCCATCTTCGCTCTCCTTGAAATTCATATGATTGAATATGAAACCTTTCACCAAACCAATGCCTGCGAACCCAAAAGCGCGGTTGCTGCACCTGTAAAATAGCACGAATGGCCTGCACTGGCGAAATCTTTGGTATCGTGGCGGTCCACTGCTTGCGGGTCGTTATCGGGTCCGGCCAACCGCCTCATGATGTTGCTCATTTGTGATCTTGTCGGCGCCATCCTGTAGAGTCGCCGCTATCGCACACCGGTTTGCCCTTTGATCGGGGCATCCGGATGCCGCTGATCTGCCGCAAGAAAAAAAATTGAAACATATCACCTCGGCTGGTATCAGATAGCGAATGTGGCGATTGCCAGATGACATTCATTTTATCGGGTCCTGATGCGATTTGGTTTTGCGCGCCGCCTTTCTGCCGGAACAATAATATTCCGTTCTGCGTCTCCGGAAACGAAAATCCTCGCCGCATCGGTCATGCTGGCAGTCGTGCTGACCATTGCACGCGCCACGATCCTGAAGGATATGATTGATGCCGCGCCACTGTTCGCCGGAATGGGAATACTTCTACAGGGCAGCTTTGCCGACTGGGCCACAGTCGCGCTGCTTGCGGCGTTCAGCATCCTGATTGTCCGGCCTTTTGATACATATCGCAGCGCGAACGTCATCGCCTACATTCACATCGGGCTTTGTCTTGTCCTCAGTTTGTGGGGGATCAGCAACATTGCCGCCACACGTCTGCTCGGAGAACCGGTCACGAAAGACTGGCTCATCTTTTCTGATATCTTCAACAGCACATACATGTGGGAAACCACGCGTGCCATGCTGTCGTTTGGCAAAGTCGCGATCGCCATCATCGGTATAGCGGTCTTCTGTATCGGGACGATCCTGTTTTCAATTGTCATCAATCGTTCTCCCTACAAGGTTCTTTTTGTATCACTTCTTGGCCTCGGCTTTGCAGGCACCGCGTCAACCGTCGGTGGCCACATTGATCACCGAAAAACAGCGAACGCTGCCGTTGCATTCGTCGCGTCCGTCATGCGCGAGGACACGTCTGCCTCTCGTCTGGCCGACGCCGCGGACGAGGCGCGCTTGCCCAAGGACATTGTCGGCATTGCCGATCATGTCGAACGGCCCGCGGTCCCCGAAGGACAAATCCGCAATGTCGTGTTCTTCGTCATGGAATCGACCGCGGCGCGTTTTGTCGACGGCTTTGGCGGCGAGTATGGCGTGACCCCAAATCTCGCCGGCGTGCGATCATCAGCAATCAGCTTTCAACAAGCCTACGCCCATGTCCCTGCAACAAACTACGCGCTTGTCGCCCTGAACGCCGCGATTGTGCCGGAACTGTCAGCTAACAGCATGACGGAATATCGCCCAGATATGCGCATTGACAGCATCGCAGAAGAATTGAAGGCACGCGGCCTGCGAACCGGATTTTTCAGCTCCCCCGATGTTCGTTTTCAGAACACAGACGGTTTCGCACGGTATGCGGGGTATGACACGGTCATGGATGGCGGTGACTGGCCATGTGCCTTTGGCCTTTATCACTATGACCAGGACCCAGACAGTCTGCTGGATACCTCCAACGACCTTTGCACAGTCCCAGCCGTCATGGCGTGGATCAACGAACAGCCCGATACGCCGTTCTTCGCAACGATCTGGACCGGGATGACCCATTATCCGTACTATGCGGGGAATGATGTTCGCACCTACGTTGAAGACGACGATCTTAACAAGTACCTCAACGCTCTGCGGATCGGCGATCAGGCTTTCGGTGACCTTACAGCCGCATTGGAGTCTGCGGGTCATCTGGATGATACGCTCATCGTTGTGCTTGGCGATCATGGAGAGGCGTTCGGTGAACACGGGACTTACTCGCACGGTTCGGCCATCTATGAGGAAAACCTGCACATCCCGCTTTTGTTCGTGAACCGAAATCTGTTCTCCGGCCAGTCAAGCGACATCATTGCCGCGACATCGGACATTGCACCAACTGTGTTTGACTTGATGGGTATTCCCGCTCCCGCAAGCTGGCAGGGTGCAAGCGTTTTCGCGCAGGATCGGCCAGATGGCACCCTGTTCTTTGCGCCTTGGAATGGCTTTCAGATCGGATTTCGCGATGGCAGCCGAAAGTTCATGACGAACGCGCACACGGGTGCCACCGAACTTTACGATCTGGCCACTGATCCCAACGAACGCAACAACCTTGCCCCGCATGAACCAGAAGCGGTCGCTGCAGCGCAGGCATCACTCGCCGCGTGGATCAAAACCCAGGATATCCGGACCCGCGCGCTTCTAAGCGCTGATGATGCCCAGGTGGCGACAGATCCAGCGCCAACCGAGATGGTGATCTACGCATCCGGCACGTTCAATGAAAACCCGCCGATTGCAGAAATCCGGCTGGATGGCCAACTGATCGGGTCGATCAACGTCAGCGGATCAGTATCCAACGCCGAAGCGGCCGTTGATGATGCCGCAATTGCCGCTGCAGTATCTGCATACAGCTTGCCGATGCCAGACGTAGCATGTCCCAAACAATTGTCGGTCACCTTTGCGAATGACGCATGGGCCGGTGATGGCCAAACTGGGGACACCAATCTTTCCATCGCGCGCATCGAGATTGGCGAAACCCAGTATTGGCCTTCGCAATTCACGCGGCTGACAGACAGTGAGGGCGGCGAATGGGCAGGCCTTTATACGTTCTGGACGAATGGCACGGCCGAGCTTACCCTTGCGCTTGATCCGTCATGCCTTGTGTCGGGCGTGTCCGGTGGTACCCCGGCAGTCGTTCAAGAAAATCCATCCACGCCTTAAAGGCACTTGCCACGCACCCGGCGATCGGCCATTTCGCTGCGATGACACCCGACATCCTTTGCATCGGCTCGGTCCTGTGGGACATCATTGGCCGCGCGCCCGCCGCGCTCAGGCTTGGCTCTGATGTGCCTGGCCGTATCACACGGCTGCCGGGCGGGGTTGCGATGAACATCGCCATGACCCTGCGGCGCTTTGGGCTGACCCCTGCCCTGCTGTCGGCCATCGGACGCGACGCCGAAGGTGACGAACTGCTTGCGACCTGTGACCGCATGGGCCTTGATACCCGCCTGCTCTATCGGTCTGACGATCTGCCGACGGACCGATATATGGCGATTGAAGGCGCGAATGGCCTGATCGCGGCCATCGCCGATGCCCACTCGCTTGAGGCGGCGGGTGACAAGATCCTGCGCCCGCTGTCTGATGGGCGGGTCGGGTCGGCCGACGCCCCCTACCCCGGCCTCATCGCGCTTGACGGCAACCTGACCGAGGCATTGCTGGCCGAGATTGCCGCCTCGTCCCTGTTTGCCGCCGCCGATCTGCGCGTGGCCCCCGCCAGCCCCGGCAAGGCAATGCGCCTGTTGCCGTTGCTGACGCACCCCCGCGCCACACTTTACGTCAACCTCGAAGAGGCGGGCCTGCTGGCCAACGCGCGCTTCGCCACCGCCAGCGAGGCTGCCGCCGCCCTGCTTGCGCGTGGGGCAAACCGGGTGCTGGTCACCGATGGCGGTGGCCCCTGTGCCGAGGCGGCGGCAGGTGCCGGGGTCATCACCGATACGCCACCCGCCGTCATGGTGACCCGTGTGACAGGGGCCGGGGATACGTTCATGGCGGCCCATATCGTTGCCGAACGCCGTGGCGAGACGCGCCCGGTGGCCCTGTCCCACGCCCTGCGTGCTGCCGCCGACTATGTATCAGGAGATATCGGATCGTGATGATGACACCCCCCCTGACGTTCAGCCCCGAGGTTGCCGCCGCCCGCGCTGCAGGCAAGGCCATTGTCGCCCTTAAATCCACGATCATCACGCATGGCATGCCCTATCCGCAAAACCTTGAAACCGCCCGCGCGGTCGAGGATGCGGTGCGCGCCGCAGGGGCCGTGCCCGCCACCATCGCGGTCATGGCAGGCCGCATTCACATCGGTCTGACCGAGGCCGAACTTGAAACACTGGCGCAGGCCAAGGACGTCATGAAACTCTCTCGCGCCGATCTGGCCGCATGCCTTGCCTTGGCGCGGACAGGGGCCACCACGGTTGCCGCGACGATGATCTGCGCCGCTTTAGCCGGGATCGCCGTCTTTGCGACCGGCGGTATCGGTGGCGTGCATCGCGGTGCGGAAACCAGCTTTGACATCTCGGCCGATCTGCTGGAACTGGGTCAGACACCTGTCACCGTCGTCTGCGCCGGGGCCAAGGCCATTCTCGATTTGCCCAAGACGCTTGAAGTGCTGGAAAGCAACGGCGTGCCCGTCATCGCCTTTGGTCAGGACGACTTTCCTGCCTTCTGGTCGCGCTCATCCGGCCTGCCTGCACCCTTGCGGATGGATACCGCCGCCAGCATTGCAGCCGCCCATCTTTTGCGGGCCAAACTGGGCCTTGCGGGCGGGCAGCTTATCGCCAATCCAATTCCGCATGATGCTGAAATCCCCCGCGCCACCATTGTTCCCGTGATCGAGACAGCCCTGCGCGACGCAGCCGCCGCGGGCATCGCCGCCAAGGCCGTGACCCCCTTCCTGCTGCAGCGGATTTTCGAACTGACCGAGGGGCGCTCGCTGCAATCCAACATCGCACTTGTCCTGCACAATGCACGCCTTGCCGCAGCGATCGCGATCGAAGTCGTCGCACAGAAAAACCGCACCTGATTGCCGCAATGCCCCATTGTGCTGACCCAAGGCCTTGCCTACATTCGTCAATGGCGCGCAAGGAACGGTGAAGATGACGGATGATTTGACAGGCCGCCGCAAAGGCAGCCTCCTTGCCGGACTGCGGCGCAGCTTTCTGACCGGCCTCGTGGTGGTTCTTCCCATCACTCTGACAATATATCTGATATGGACAGTGATCGGCTGGATTGACGGCTGGGTTCTGCCGTTTGTGCCCAGTTCCTACCATCCGAATGAACTGCTGCGCCATTACTTTGGCGACGACTGGACGTATAATGTTCGCGGGCTCGGCGTCATTGTGTTTCTGGTGTTCACGATTTTCGTGGGTTGGCTGGCCAAGGGTATTTTTGGCCGTTCTATCCTGAAGTGGGCCGAAGGGCTGGTAGATCGCATGCCCGTCGTGCGGTCGATCTACAATGGCCTGAAACAGATCGCCGAAACCGTGTTTTCGCAGTCGGACAACAATTTCGACCGCGCCTGTCTGATCCAGTTTCCCCGCCCCGGCGTCTGGGCTATCGGCTTTGTCGCGACCAAGGCCAAGGGCGAACTTGCCGCGCGCCTGCCGGACGGTGACAATGTGTTGACCGTCTTTGTCCCGACAACCCCGAACCCGACGTCTGGCTATCTGGTGTTCGTCGCTGAAATCGACTTGATCCTGCTGGAAATGACGGTCGAGGACGCGGCCAAACTCATCATATCAGCGGGCCTTGTCTATCCGAACCCGAAAGACCCAACCCTTCCTCCGCTCGGAAAATAGACTGCGATCTGCCGGACTGCATTCAAGACACGTTGACCCTCGGCAGGGCCAAACCGGTACGCATGAACATGCACCGCACGCGCCTGAACGCCGGCCAATTGAAGATCATGCGCAGACGCCACTGAAAATTCCAGACCAGCAGCTTTCAGAAACGGCCGCCGCTATTCCGCCGCAACACTTGGATTGTTCGGGTGCGTCGTCCAGTTGGCGTAATCGCCAACCTTGGTCCCCGTGCGCGGATCGACGGCCCCTTTGGGCATCTCGACCATGGTGATGCAGTTCTCTACCGGGCAGACGTTGACGCACAGGTTGCAGGCCACGCATTCGTCATCCTTGACCGTGAATGTGCGGTCCGCGCTCATGGCAATCGCCTGATGGCTGGTATCTTCGCACGCCGCATAGCAGCGCCCGCATTTGATGCAATCATCCTGTGAAATATGCGCCTTGGTCACATAATTCAGGTTCAGATACTGCCAGTCCGTCACGTTCGGCACCGCGCGGCCCACGATGTCAGAGGTCGTTACAAACCCCTTGCGATCCATGTAATCGGACAGACCCGAAATCATTTCCTGCACGATCTTGAATCCATATGTCATCGCGGCCGTGCAAACCTGCACATTGCCCGCGCCCAGCGACATGAATTCCGCCGCATCCCGCCACGTCGTCACGCCGCCAATGCCCGAAATCGGCAGGCCACGCGTCGCCTCGGCGCGTGCGATCTCGGAAACCATCGAAAGCGCGATGGGCTTCACCGCAGGCCCGCAATAGCCGCCATGCGTGCCCTTGCCGTCGATCATCGGTTCCGGTGCGAAATCGTCCAGATCAACCGACGTGATCGAATTGATCGTGTTGATCAGGCTCACCGCATCCGCCCCGCCCCGCATCGCCGCCTCGGCGGGTTTGCGGATGTCGCTGATATTCGGCGTCAGTTTCACGATGCAGGGCATGCGGCTGTGCATCTTCACCCAGCGTGTCACCATTTCGATATACTCCGGCACCTGCCCCACGGCCGATCCCATACCCCGTTCCGCCATCCCGTGCGGGCAGCCGAAGTTCAGTTCCACCCCGTCGGCTTCGGTATCCTCGATCCGGTGCAGGATATCTTTCCACGATTCCTCATCGCAGGGCACCATCAAGCTGATGATCATCGCGCGGTCCTTGTAGTCGCGCTTCACCGCCTTGATTTCGCGCAGGTTCACCTCCAGCGGGCGGTCGGTGATCAACTCGATGTTGTTCAGCCCCAGCAGCCGCCGGTCCGCCCCCCAGATCGCGCCATAACGCGGACCGTTCACGTTGACGACGGGCGGCCCTTCGGACCCGAGCGTTTTCCACACAACGCCCCCCCATCCCGCCGCAAAGGCGCGTCGCACGTTCACTTCCTTGTCCGTCGGCGGCGCGCTCGCCAGCCAGAACGGATTGGGCGATTTGATCCCGATGAAGGTGGTGGTGAGGTCAGCCATGATAGCCTCCACATGTTGCCAAGGAACCGCCTGTGCCAGAAACGGCACGGCGGCGGTCCGCGATGATGATTGTACTCAGAACCCGACGGCGCGCCAGATCCAGCCGATGACATGCCCCGCCACTTCGCCGAATTTCGGCGTCACGTAGGCCCATGCAAGGCAACCCGCGATATTCACCGGCACGAACAGAATTGGCGGAATGCGCGCGATCCCCGCCATCACGAACACGACGGCCCGCAGCGGCCCGAAGAAATGCCCGATGATCACCGCGATCACCCCCCATTTCTGAAACGCCACCGTCCCCCGCGCCACAAGATCGGGATAGTTCCGCAGCGGCCACAGCCGCAGGATCGGGTCGCCGTAACGCCAGCCGATCCAGTACGACAGATGCGATCCGATGATGGCCCCGATTGACGCCCCCGCCCAGATCGGGAACAGCGACAACTCGCCCGTCGCCACCAGCGCCCCCACCCCGAACAGAATGGCGGTCGACGGAATGATGATCGAGATTCCCGCCACCGTCTCGCCAAAGGCAAAGACCAGCGCGATCCAGAACGCCCAGTCGCGGTTGTCGCGCACAAAGCTCAGCGTGGCCTCGATCACCGTGTCGATGAATGCGAACATGGGCACCCCTGCCTGCAAAGTCCCGCAGGGTTAGACGCATCGCCATGGATGCGCAAGCCGCACTCATCGCATCAGACCCGCATGAATATCTTCCGCCGCATCACGCCCTTCGGCCACCGCCGTCACCGTCAGATCATCGCCCCCAGCCGCGCAGTCGCCCCCCGCCCAGACACCCGTCACCGATGTGCGCCCGTGCGATGTGACGGCAATCTTGCCACCTTCCAGCGTCAACCCGTCCGGTGCGCCGGCCAGCGTCTGCCCGATTGCCTTGAACACCTGATCCGCCTTCAGACGAAACATCTCGCCCGTCGGGGTCAGCCCGGCTGGCCCCTCGGCCATATAGCCGAACTCAATCTCTGTCACAGCACCGTTGCCATGCACCGCCACCGGGGCTGCGTGGGTGATGATCCGCACGCCCGCCGATGTCGCGTGTTCCTGTTCATAGCCCGATGCGCTCATCCGGTCCTGCCCGCGTCGATAGACAATCGTCACGTTCTCGGCCCCCAGCAGTTTCGACTGCACCGCGGCATCCACCGCTGTCATGCCTCCGCCGATCACCACCACATCGCGGCCAATCGGCACCGTCCCGCGGTCCTGTGCCTGCCGCAGTCCCGCGATGAACGTGACCGCATCCTGCACATTGCTGCGGTCTTCGCCGGGCGCGCGCAGGGCATTGACCCCCGCCAACCCCATGCCCAGAAACACCGCATCATAATCCGCCTGCAACGCGGCCAGCGTCACGTCGCGCCCCAAGGCTTTGCCGTGTTCGATCACGATGCCGCCGATCTTCAGCAGCCAGTCCACTTCGGCTTGGGCGAAATCGCCCACTGTCTTGTAGGTCGCGATCCCGTATTCGTTCAGACCCCCGGCCTTTGGCCGCGCGTCAAAGATCACAACGTCATGGCCATGCAGTGCCAACCGATGCGCGCAAGACAGTCCGGCGGGCCCTGCCCCCACAACCGCCACGCGCTTTCCTGTCGCGGCAGCCCGCACAAAGGGATGGGCGCCCTTTGCCATCAGCGTATCGGTGGCAAAGCGTTGCAGACCGCCCGATTTCCACCGGCTTGCCCTCGGCAGCTTCGCGCACGCAGGCCTCTTCGCACAGGGTCTCGGTCGGGCAAACGCGCGCGCACATCCCGCCCATGATGTTCTGCGCGAAAATCGTCTTGGCCGCGGCATCTGGCGTACCGGTGGCGATCTGGCGAATGAACAGCGGAATGTCGATCCCCGTGGGGCAGGCGGTGATGCAAGGCGCATCATGGCAAAAGTAACACCTGTCCGACGCGACCTGTGCCTCGTGTCGGTCCAGCGGCTGCGTGTGGTCATCGAAGTTCCGGGCATAGACGTCCGCCGAAAGGCGATTGGCCACGACACCGGGCGTCAGCGGGCTGTTGGACAAGGGTGACCCTCCCATGGCTTGCGTTCAAAAAAAGCTGGCACGCTTCCGAAATTTTATCAAACGGTAAATTTATATTCCCGCCGAAAATCGACAGATGCCCAAAAAGCAGGCAAGCCCAATGGGCGCTTTTCACCTACAAAAGCCTCGCGTATAACCGCCGTCAATCAGGCGGCCCGATCCGCACCCCAGAACCGCCAACAAGAGGACGGCATGAGCACACAATCTTCTGACGCAGACGTGGCCTTCATTCAGGCGCTGGCTGAATTGCTGAACAAGAACGACCTGACCGAATTGTCGGTCAAACGCGAATATGGCCCCGATGATCGTCTGGATGTCAAAGTGTCCAAGCAGGTGCACATGGTGCAAGCGGCCCCCGCCCCGCAGGCCGCAGCCCCGGTCGCCGCATCCGCTGCCGCCGCTGTCGCCGTCGCGGCGGCCCCCGAAGACCCCGCACAACACCCCGGTGCCGTGACCTCGCCCATGGTCGGCACCGTCTACATGTCGGCAGAACCCGGTGCCACGCCCTTTGTTGCCGTGGGTGCCTCGGTCACCGAAGGACAGACCGTGCTGATTATCGAGGCGATGAAAACCATGAACCACATCCCCGCGCCGCGCGCTGGCGTGGTCAAGCGTATTCTTGTCGCCGATGGCAACGCCGTGGAATACGGCGCGCCGCTGTTGATCATCGAGTAAGCGGCATGTTCGAAAAAATCCTGATTGCCAACCGGGGCGAAATTGCCCTGCGCGTCATCCGCGCCGCACGTGAGATGGGGATCAAATCCGTTGCCGTGCATTCCACCGCAGACAGTGACGCAATGCACGTCCGCATGGCTGACGAATCCGTCTGCATCGGCCCGGCCGCCTCAACAGACAGTTATCTGTCAAAGGCCGCGATCATTTCCGCCTGCGAAATCACGGGCGCGCAAGCAGTGCATCCTGGCTATGGCTTCCTGTCGGAAAATGCGGCCTTTGCGCAGGCATTGCAGGATCACGACATCACCTTCATCGGCCCCACGGCGGAACATATCCGCATCATGGGCGACAAGATCACCGCCAAGGAAACCGCCGCCGCACTGGGTATTCCGGTTGTCCCCGGCTCTGACGGCGGCGTGCCTGACTACGAAACCGCCATCGGTGTGGCGGCCAAGATCGGCTTTCCCGTCATCATCAAGGCCACCGCAGGCGGCGGCGGGCGTGGCATGAAGGTCGCAACCAACCCGGAAGAACTGGAAATCGCCTTCCGCACCGCCCGGTCCGAGGCAAAGAATGCCTTTGGCAATGACGAGGTATATATCGAGAAATACCTCCAGACCCCACGCCACATCGAAATTCAGGTGTTCGGAGATGGCAAGGGAAAGGCGGTTCACTTGGGCGAACGCGATTGCAGCCTGCAACGCCGCCACCAGAAAGTGTTCGAAGAGGCCCCCGGCCCCGCCATCACCCCCGCCCAACGGGCGCGCATTGGCAAGGTCTGCGCCGACGCCGTGGCAAAGATCAACTACATCGGCGCAGGAACCATCGAATTCCTGTTTGAAAACGGCGAGTTCTACTTCATCGAAATGAACACCCGCCTGCAGGTCGAACATCCCGTTACCGAATACATCTTCGGCATCGACCTTGTGCGCGAACAGATCCGCGTCGCCGCCGGGATGGATCTTTCATTCACGCAGGATGATCTGGTCATCAATGGCCATGCGATCGAGGTGCGGATCAACGCCGAAAAGCTCCCCAACTTTGCGCCCTGCCCCGGCAAGGTGCGGGTCTTTCATGCACCCGGCGGCCTTGGCGTGCGCATGGACAGCGCGCTTTACGGCGGCTATTCCATCCCGCCCTACTATGACAGCCTGATTGGCAAGCTGATCGTGCATGGCCGCGACCGCCCCGAAGCCTTGGCCCGCCTGAAACGTGCGTTGGGTGAGTTGATCGTCGACGGTGTCGACACCACCGTTCCCCTGTTCAATGCACTGCTGGAAGAACCCGATGTCCAGTCTGGGAACTACAACATCCATTGGCTGGAAAAGTGGCTTGCGGCGACCTATGGCGCAAGCTGACCCTTACGCACCTGCGCCCGCCTTGCGCGGACGCAGGATGCAGGTTCCGCGGCATTTCATGTCCGTGCGATAATAGTCACCAAGCGGCCCGCGCTTTTCCAGCGGCACACGGTTCCAGTTCAGCCATGTGCACTCATAATCCAGCACCTCGGCCATCACCTCCATCGCCCTGAACGACGGTATGCCGATGATCGCCGTTTCCTGCCCTTCGATCTGGGCAATCGCATGCAGCGGTTTATCAACCCGCTCCTTGGCCAGCACGATCACCGCCCCCCCGGCCAAGGCAAAATCACCGTCGACAATTACCAGTTTCGGCCCCAGTTTGCGCAACTGCTTCAGTAGCCGAAAATGATCCATGATGTGATAGAAAATGCCCAGAACGCCGATCACGCCGTACTGGTTGCCTTGCGCAATTTCTCCATCAACTCCGTCAAAGATATCACCTGCCCGCAAGGTAACCCGGTCTTTCGTCGCTGATGCCGGATAATGCGCATAGCGGTCGATCAATTCCTGCCGCCCCTCGATCCCCAGCACAGACCGCGCGCCGGCCGCCGAAAAGGCATGCGCCCATCGCCCGTCATGCGCCGCCAGATCAAGTACCGCTTCGCCCGCGATCTCATCTGCCAGCGGATCAATAATCATCCGGTGTCGTCTGTTCAGGCGTCGCACCGATGGCAAATCCTCGGCATAGGGCTCGATATGGCTCAGAAAGTTGAAAAAACTCATCTCGGCCCCTCACAATCAACACGCAATCACGCTAATGGAGGGACCGGAGTGCTGCAAGGACCCCCAACCATGGAACTGACACCCGACCATCTGCTGATGGGCTACGCGCGGGGTATTTTTCCCATGGCCGACGGCCGCGATGATCCGCAGGTGCACTGGATCGACCCGCACCTGCGCGGGATCATCCCGCTGGACCGGTTTCATGTGTCACGCAGCCTTGCCCGTCGGATGCGCAAACACCCCCCCGAGGTCACGGTTGATCAGGATTTTTCCGCTGTGGTGCAGGCCTGCGCCGACCGGCCGCAAACCTGGATCAGCACCACTATCGCCGATCTTTACAACCAGCTGCACGCCATTGGCCGCGCCCACAGTGTTGAGGTGTGGCAGGATGGCATGCTGGTCGGCGGTGTCTATGGCGTGACCATTGGCGCTGCGTTCTTTGGCGAAAGCATGTTCTCGCGCCGCACCGATGCATCCAAGATCGCGCTTGCGGCCTTGGTGGACCGCCTGCGTGCGGGCGGATTCACCTTGTTTGACACCCAATTTCTGACGCCGCACCTTGCGTCGCTTGGTGGTATCGAAATGCCCCGCGCCGCCTATCACCGCCTGCTCGCCGATGCCCTCGGTCGCAGCGCGCGGTTCGATCCGCCGCGTTATTCGTTTTCGGGTGGGGTTTCGTCAACCGCTGGCGCCGCGCCCCCAGGAATGTCGCATTGCAACACCCAGACATCATAACGCGCGTGGTCCATCGCCGACAGCGCCGGGCTCGACGCAATCATCCACCCATCAAACGCCAACGCCTGCGCACGGTTATCCATGATCGTCAGATGCGCGAATGCGTTCGATGCCGGATCATTCGCCGGATAGCGGCATTCATCCAGCTTGATTGTCAGCTGCCCGCGCTCGACCACTTGTCCCGCCGCCAGCGCCAGATCTTCGGTATCGCCTGACAGCTTGTCCAACCAGCGCAGCACACCGCCCGGCGCCACGGTTGTTTCCGCCATGACAGGACTGGCCACCAGACACAGAACACAAATTGCACGGATCATTCGGTTGCGGCCTCGTCGCCGTCTGATTGCGCACCGACAAACCGCAACAGCAGTGTCACAAGGCTGACCGATCCTTGGGTGTCTTCGATCTCGGCCCCCGGCGCCAGCGTATCAAGCGATCCACCGGGCACGATCTCGATGTAGTTGCCGCCCAGAAGCCCCTCAGAAGACACAAGAATTGCAGAATCGTCCGGCAGCACAATCGCCTTGTCCACCGACACAACCGCATCGGCGTAAAACGTCTGTGGGTTCAGCCGCAGATCGGTGATCGTGCCAACCTTGACCCCCGCCAGCCGCACATCGGTGCCAACGCTGATCCCGTCGACGGCCCGAAAGCTCGCTGTCAGGTCATAACTGTCCCCACCACCGCCAAAGCCCGTTGTCTGTCCGGCATAGATCAGAAAACCCACCGCCGCCGCCAGAACGGCCGCCCCTGCGATCACCTCGGATGTATTTTCGGCCATTATTCCGGCTGCCAAGCATCGTAGTCACGCCGCACCGCGGGCGCGCTGTGGCGGATTGACCCCGGCGGCGCATAGGCCGCAGCCGTGCCCGTCAGGTTTTCCAGATGCGGCTTTTCCCACGCCTTGTGCACCAGCGGCGTCTCACTCGGCGGCTGATCCCATGTGAAATGCAGCCAGCCGTGCCAATCGGGGCTGACGCGGGATGCCTCCATCTCGCCATTGTAGATCACCCAGCGTCTTTTGCCGTCCTTGGTCCGATAATACAGATTTCCCTGCTCATCCTCGCCCACCTTGACACCGCGCCGCGCCGTGAACATCTGCGTTCCCAGCGTCTGGCTGTTCCACCATGTCAACATGCGTTTCAGGAAATACATCTGGGCCTCCGGATTGCCGTTGCCATGGGTATGCCGCAGGTGGCGGTCCGCGTCCAGATGCAACCGAAGCCGCAGGCGGGATCATACGGCCGCAAATGAAAAAGGCGGGCATCGGCCCGCCTTTCAGTCACGATCCCAATGCATCACGCCTTCGCAGGCTCTTTCTTTTTGACTTCGGTATAAACCAATATCGGCTTGGCCCCGGCCTTCACCGCCTCTTCCTTGACCACGACCTCTTCGACGTTGTCCATCCCCGGCAGCTCGAACATCGTGTCCAGCAGGATGTCCTCCATGATCGACCGCAATCCCCGCGCGCCTGTCTTGCGCTTGATCGCCCGCTTGGCAATCGCCACCAGTGCATCCGGGGTGAATGTCAGCTTCACGCCTTCGATGTCGAACAGCCGCTGATACTGTTTCACCAGCGCGTTTTTCGGTTCGGTCAGGATCGTCACCAGTGCGGCCTCGTCCAGATCGGTCAGCGTCGCCAGCACTGGCAGACGACCCACGAATTCCGGGATCAGCCCGAATTTCAACAGGTCTTCCGGCTCCAGTTCCTTGAACAATTCGCCTGCGCCACGTTCCTCCGGGCCCTTCACATCGGCACCAAAGCCGATGCCGCTGCCCTTGCCGCGCTGCGCGATGATCTTTTCCAGACCCGCAAACGCACCGCCGCAGATGAACAGGATGTTCGTCGTATCCACCTGCAGGAATTCCTGCTGCGGATGCTTGCGCCCGCCCTGCGGCGGCACCGACGCCACCGTGCCCTCCATGATCTTCAACAGCGCCTGCTGCACACCCTCGCCGCTGACATCGCGGGTGATCGACGGGTTGTCCGACTTGCGGGTAATCTTGTCGACCTCGTCGATATAAACGATGCCGCGCTGAGCGCGTTCCACGTTGTATTCGGATGCCTGCAGCAGCTTCAGGATGATGTTCTCCACATCCTCGCCCACATAGCCGGCTTCGGTCAGCGTGGTCGCATCCGCCATCGTGAACGGCACATCCAGGATCCGCGCCAGCGTCTGCGCCAGCAGCGTCTTGCCGCAACCGGTTGGCCCGATCAGCAGGATGTTCGACTTTGAAAGTTCAATATCGGACTTCGACGAATGGTTCAGCCGCTTGTAGTGGTTGTGCACCGCCACTGACAGCACCCGCTTGGCATGCAACTGCCCGATCACATAATCATCCAGAACCTTGCAGATATCGCGCGGCGTCGGCACCCCATCGGTGGATTTAAGCCCCGTTGTCTTGGTCTCTTCGCGGATGATGTCCATGCACAACTCGACGCATTCATCACAGATGAACACCGTCGGTCCCGCAATCAGCTTGCGCACCTCATGCTGGCTCTTGCCGCAGAATGAGCAATAAAGCGTGTTCTTGCTGTCGGTGCCTGAATTGTTCGCCATCGTCACCCTTTGCCGCCCTGCCCCTTTGCGGGTGTCGGGCTATCCCAGACTGCCTTCTGTGGAATCCTAAGACAAGGCCAAGGGTTCCACAATCGCAAATCGCCCGAAGGCGCGCCGCTCAACTGGTCGTGTCGTCCGCCTTGCCACGGCTTTCCACGATCTCGTCGATCAGACCCCAGGCCTTGGCATCCTCGGCTGACATGAAATTATCACGTTCCAGAGCCGCCTCGACAGTCGCCAAATCCTGACCCGTGTGCTTCACGTAAATCTGATTGAGCCGCAGCTTCAACTTTTCGGTTTCGCGCGCGTGGATCATGATATCCGTGGCCTGCCCCTGATAGCCGCCCGATGGCTGGTGCACCATCACCCGGCTGTTGGGCAACGAGAATCGCATCCCCTCATGCCCGGCAGTCAGCAGCAGGCTCCCCATCGACGCCGCCTGCCCGATCACCAGCGTGGAGACCTTGGGCTTGATATACTGCATCGTGTCATAGATCGACAAACCGCTCGTCACCACGCCGCCGGGGCTGTTGATGTACATGCTGATTTCCTTGGCCGGATTTTCCGCCTCAAGAAACAGCAACTGCGCGCAGATCAGGCTCGACATGCCGTCGTGCACCGGGCCTGACAGGAAGATAATCCGCTCCTTCAGCATCCGGCTAAAGATGTCATAGGCGCGTTCCCCCCGGCTCGTCTGTTCGACGACCATGGGAACAAGGGTGTTCATATAGTGCTCTACCGGGTCGCGCATGGGGGCCTGCCTCTCATCTCGTCTTGGGAATATCGCCTCTTGGTGAACAGAAGTTCTAGTGTTGCGCGCCGGGGGCTGCAAGGGCACCCCTTTATTTCCCGCACCCCTGCGTTAGCTTGCCTCGCATGACCACATTCCCCCCCACCCGCGCCGCCGCCCTTGCCCGGCTTGCAGCCTTCCTCCCCCGCGCAGGCAGCACCTATGCCGCAGACCGCAATCGCGATCTGCCGGGGCATCACGCCGTCTCCACCCTGTCGCCCTACATCCGCCACCGCCTGCTGACCGAAGAGGACGTCATCGCCGACGTGCGCGCCCATCACGGGCCGCATGATGCGCAGAAATTCCTCGCCGAGGTGCATTGGCGCACCTACTGGAAAGGCTGGCTTGAACTGCGCCCTCAGGTCTGGCGCGATTACCAGCAGGGTGTGCGGGCCGCGCTGAACCGTACCGCCACAGAATCCGGTCTGCGCGACCAATGGCAGGCCGCCTGCGAAGGGCGCACCGGCATTGATGCCTTTGATCACTGGGCGCACGAACTTGCCGCCACCGGCTATCTGCACAACCATGCCCGGATGTGGTTCGCCTCGATCTGGATTTTCACGCTCCGCCTGCCGTGGGAACTGGGGGCGGATTTCTTCCTGCGTCACCTGTTGGACGGCGATCCCGCATCGAACACGCTGTCTTGGCGGTGGGTCGGTGGCCTGCACACGCCGGGCAAGACCTATCTTGCCACCGCCGACAACATCGCCAAGAACACCGATGGCCGCTTTGCCCCGCAGGGTCTGGCGACATCGGCCTTCGCCCTGCCCGCAACCCCCATCCCCGCCCCAAAACCAGCGCCCTTGGGCGATGACTGGGGCCGCGCGCACCGCACCGCCCTGATCTTGCACGAAGACGATCTGTCGCCCGATTGGCTTCTGGCCCGCATTCAACCCGTTGCCACCGCCATCCTGCTGACCTCCGAAGGCCGCTCGCCTCTGACCCCCGCCCCCCATATCGCCGCCTTCACCGACCGGGGCCGCCGTTGACACCGCCACCCGCCACGACGGCGCGCTTGGCCCGGTCACAATCATCCACGGCCAAGATGCCGCCTCACGCCTCGCAGCATGGGCCGCCGGTGTAGAGGCAGACGAAATCACCACCCCCTACGCCCCCACAGGCCCCGCAGCAGACGCCTTGCGCGCCCTGCGCGTCCCCCTCACCCGCGCCCTGCGCCCCTATGACGCGGCGCTCTGGCCACACGCCACGCACGGCTTTTTCCGCTTCAAAGAGGCCATTTGATCCCATCACACGCGATTGCGACTTGAACCGGGGCGTCAAGCAGGGTGATCTGGCCTTTCCGCCGTCAATCTTGCCGCAGGGGGCCGTGCTGTTGCGATATGTTGTCCTGCTGTGTCTGGTGTTGATGTCGGCCTGCGCCCGCGAAACGCCCGATTTCACCGGCGCGGAATTGCCCCTGCTTTATGATCCCCAACATGTGGCTGACGCAGACAAGATTGCCATCATGATCCCGGGCGCCCTCGCCTCGGTCGGGATTTTCCGGCCGACAAAAGACTGGCGCGACGCTGGCTATGCGCTGGTCTATTACCGTTATCCCGGTCTTGACGATCTGCCCCTCGACCATGCGCTCGGCATCGAAAATGCCGCCCGTCAGATTGCCGACTTCACATCAAGATACCCAGACAAGTCCATACGATTGCTTGGATATTCCACAGGCGGCCCCATTGCGATCCGCGCTGCGGAATTGATCGGCGGCGATGTCAAAGTGGCCGCAATGTCATCGGCAGTGGAACGTGGCGGCGGCCTGCGCACGGCGGCGCGTGGCGGATTTGATCTCTTGGGTGCCATCGCCAGCACAGGCTCGTTTGATCGCAGCAAGCTGTGGCGCAACTACTACCGCATCCTGCTTTTTGGCCGCAAGGGCCTGCGCGACCCGGCGCTTGTGGCCCGCGCCGATGCCATCATCGGCCCCGATGGCGGTGCGGTCACCGCCCCCCCGGCTGAAATGCCCCGCGCCCACACGGGCGATTTGCGGCGTTGGACGCTTGATGCGGGCCCGCGTCTGCCGCCTGAAAAGCTGCGCTTCTTTGTCGGGCAAGAGGATTCGCTTTTCAGTACCGGCCAGACCCGCCGCTTTGCCCGCCAGTTCGGCGCGGTCAGGATCATGGTCTACCGCGACCAAGGGCATTTACTGTTCGAAACCCATCCGCAGGTGTTCGATGACGTGCTCGCCTATTTCGAAGCATCCAACGAATGACCCGGTGCCTCCCCTTGGGGAGGGGTCAGGGGTGGGGGCCGCTCCCGATCACGGAATGTTTCAAAAGTCTTAACGCGCCCTGTGGATAACTTTACCTTTCCGTTGATTTAATGGAATAATCCTGAAAATTGACAGCCGTCAATTTGCGCCTCGCAACACCGGAAACCAATCCTCACGCAGCCGCTCACCGGCCTGCATCCCATGCCCCGGATAGGGCGGCGATGTCCGCCCCGGCCGCTCCACATACCGCGCGTCCTCTCCCACCAGCCGCAGTGAAAACGCCCGGCGGCGGGCGTCAGACGTATTCCCCCGCGCCCCGTGCAGGGTCCGGTAATGAAACGCCACCGCATCGCCGGGTTCCATCGCCCATTCCAGCACCGGCATCCCTTCGGCATCCGGGTCCGGCACGGCCATGTATTTCTCAGGGTCTGGATAAAACGCCGTCTCGCTCAACCACCGCGTCGGCAGCACCTCGCGCGGCCAAAGATGGCTGCCCGCCACACAGCGCAAGCTCGCCGTCGTCACCGCGTCCATCGGCGACCAGAAACTGACCACCTGCTGCCCCTCAACGAAATAGTACGGCCCGTCCTGATGCCACGGCGTCGCGCGCGACGTGCCCGGTTCCTTGACCAGCACATGGTCGTGGAACAGTTGCACCCGCGCCGACCCCATCAGCGCGCCTGCCACCTCTGCTACCCGGCTGTCCCGGATCACGCGGCCAAATTCCGGGATACGTTCCCAATTGCAGTAATCGTCGAAGAACCGCCCGGTATCGTTCGTGCGCGTATTTTCTGACGCATAGGGGCCGGGTTCGGCCATGTTCCGCGCGATCCCATCCCGGATCACAGCAACCCAATCCGCCCACAGCCCCTTGACCAACACCGCGCCATCGCGCCGGTAAGCCGCCACCATCTCATCCGTGACCATCATGTCCCCCTTGCCATGCCCCATCTTGCCCGCAACACTGGCAGGAACAAGGGGCAACACAATGACCAACACGTATGACACCGGCGGCGCCTGAACCTGCCGTTCATCGGCATCGCCACTTTCGGCAAACGCCCCTATGTGGAGCGATTGGTCGCACCATCAACGCCGATGTCGCCATCATGGGCGCGCCGTTCGATTTCGGCACCCAGTTCCGCGCCGGGGCCCGCTTCGGCCCGCGCGCGGTGCGCGAGGCGTCGACCCTCTTCGGCTTCGGCCATGCCGGGGCCTATGACCATGAGGATGACGCGACCTACCTCGGCCCGGATGTCACCATCGTCGATATCGGCGATGCCGACATCATCCATACCGATACCGAACAAAGCCATGCCAATATCGAAACCGGCGTGCGCGCCATGCTCGATGCGGGCGCCCTGCCCGTGGTCATCGGCGGCGATCATTCGATCAACATTCCCTGCATCCGCGCCTTTGCGGGCCGCGGCCCGATCCATATCCTGCAGATCGACGCGCATCTCGATTTCGTCGATGTCCGCCACGGCGTGCGCCATGGCCATGGCAACCCGATGCGCCGCGCCGCCGAACAGGCCCATGTGACCGGGATCACCGCCGCTTGGCATCCGCAATGTCAGTTCGACCGCCAAGGATGGCTATGACGCCGCCCGCGCCATGGGCGATGATATCCTGTCGGTGCGCCAGGTGCGCAAACTCGGGGTCGCAGGCGTGCTGGCCCGCATCCCGAAAGACGCGCGGCTCTATATCACCATCGACATCGACGGCTTCTGCCCCTCCATCGCGCCGGGCACCGGCACCCCGTCACATGGCGGGTTTCCTCTACTACGAAGTGCTCGAAATCCTGCAAGGCGTGGCAAATGCCCATGAAGTTGTGGGCATCGACCTGGTCGAGGTCGCCCCCGACTACGATCATTCCGGCAGCACCGCGATCCTCGCCGCACAGGTGCTGCTAAATCTTCTGGGCTTTATCTTCCACGCAAGAAGCAAAGCCTAGTTCTTGTCTTTCACCTTGTCCTGCGATGCCGCAATCCGCGTGGCCGATGAACTGGCCACGACCACCGCGGGCTTCGACTTGTCCTTCTTCGGCTTTTTCACTTCCTTGTTCGACCGCATCTGCCCTTTGGCCATGACGTCTCTCCCTGCATCTGTTGCCTGACGCCCGGTGTGCGCCCCGCCGCACCCCGCGTCAACTGCAAACCCTGCCGCAAGACGGGTGCTTCCCCTCCCCGTCTGTGGGGCGGGGGCAATGGTGCGCGGGCACCAAGCCTACCCCGGCACCACCAGCACCGTCGCCCCCAGTGGTCGCACCACCGCCCCCGTGCCGCGTTTGAACCGCGCAAGCCCCGGCGCCGCCACATCATCCACCTGCCCAAGGTCGAGCCACCGCACCCCTTCCCCCCGCAAGGCCAGCGCCGCCTGCCACAACATCACGCCATGCGCGCCCGCTGCCCGTGCCGCATCATCGGCCCAGCCCAGATGATAGCTCGCCGTCCCGCGCTCCACCACGAACCCCATGGCCGCCCGCACTTGCCCGCCCTGTCGCCAGACCCAGATGCGCCGCGCGTCCTCCGGCAACGCCGCCGAAAACGCGGGCGGCAGTGCACGGTAACCCCGCGCCCCACGCTGCCCCGCCTCGGCGGCAACCAAATCTGCCCACGCGCGCGCCCCGCCCCGCTGCACCCGCAATCCGCCGCGCTCTGCCGCCGCCAGCCGGTTGCGCCACTTGCCCGCGAGCGCCGCCCGCAACACCGTCACCTCCGCCCCGATATCCCAGATCGCATGATGCGCGGGCGTCACCAGCGGGATCAGCCCGAACCCCGCCATCGCCGCATCCGGTGTTGCAATCGTCATCCCCGGCCAGCGCGCGAACCGTCGCAGTGCCGCGCGCCGTTCGTCATCAGACCCCGCCGTCCAGATCGGTCCCCGCGTGATCAACCGCATGCCACGCCGCGCCACAGCCAGCGCCGTCCCACAGCCCAGATCAACCCGGCGCACGCGCGCGCCAAACACGCCAGCCGCCTGCGCATAGGCGTCGGTCTGCGTGAACGGCAAGAAGCCGAGGTCAGTGAGGGCGCAGTCAAACATCCGCCGATTAAGACGGTGGAAACCTTAATCCACGATGAAGGCGCATGGTCCGCAAATCCAAAGCACAGGCCCCGACCCCGCGTCTCACCCTTTGGGTGCCCACCCTGATTGCCGGGGCCATCAGCCTTGTGTTCCTGACCCTCGCCGCACTTTACCGATAAAGCAGCGAGGTGCCGTTGGCGAACAGGTGCACCTTCGCCGGGTCCGCCGTCAGCTTGACCTCCGTGCGGCGCAGTTGCGGATGAATGCCGGCCAGTTTGGCAATCAGCGGGGTTTCGCGGCCTTCCTTCGCGAAGTAAAGCTGCGTCAATTCCCCCAAGGCCTCGGTAATCTCGACCGTCCCGCGATAGATATGCGCACCATCCGTCGGCACGAAATCCTCGGGCCGCACGCCGACGCTCACCTTCATCCCCTTGTCGGCCGCAGTTGTCGCAACGGTCGAATGGGCCACGCCGCCATTGGCGAGTGTGACCGTGGTCCGCTCCCCCGTCTCGGTAATCTCACCCGGCAGCAGGTTCATTGCGGGCGATCCGATGAATTGTGCAACAAATTCGTTCTGCGGCCGTTCATACAGTTCCAACGGCGTGCCCACCTGCCCGATCCCTTGGCCCACTGTCAGCACCACAATCCGCGTGGCAAGCGTCATCGCCTCTACCTGATCGTGGGTCACGTAAACCATTGTCGAATTCGGCATCGCCTCTTTCAGTTGCGCAATCTCGATCCGCGTCGCCACGCGCAGGGCCGCATCGAGGTTCGACAGCGGTTCGTCGAACAGATAAACCTTGGGGTCGCGCACGATGCTGCGCCCGATGGCCACCCGCTGCCGCTGACCGCCCGACAGCGCCTTGGGCAGGCGGTCCAGATAGGGTGTCAGTTGCAAAATCTTGGCTGCCTTGTCGACCGCCGCCGCAATCTCTGCCGGGGACTTCTTGGCGATTTTCAATGCGAAAGACATGTTTTCCCGCACCGTCATGTGCGGATAAAGGGCGTAAGACTGAAACACCATCGCGATGCCGCGCTGTGCGGGCGGCACGTCATTCATCCGCACCCCGTCGATGGAAAAATCACCGGCCGTGATCCGCTCCAGCCCCGCGATCATCCGCAGCAGCGTGGATTTGCCGCAACCCGATGGCCCCACGAACACGATCAACTCGCCCGTCTTGATATCAAGGTTGATGTTCTTCAACACCTTGACCTCGCCATAGGCTTTCTCAACATTCTTCAGCAGAAGATTGGCCATGGTTCTCTCCCCTTATCCCCGTTGCAGCAGGCAGACACCCCAGGGGGCCAGCGTCATCGCCCGCCCCATCGGTTCCGCACTGCCCAAATCCGTGCCCGTCGCCACCCAGTTGCCTTCCGGCAGCCCGATGCGGGCCTCATCCCCCGAAAGGTTGAACGCGCAAAACAGCGTCTCGTCCGCCGCAGTGCGCATGAAACTCGCGACCTCGCCCTGCGCGGCAATCTCTGTCATCTCACCCGATACCAGTGCCGGATGCCCACGGCGGAATGCCAGCGCCCGGCGGTAATGCGCCAGCATCGACGTGGCATCCCCCTCTTGCGCGGCGACCGACAGCATGCGTTGCGGAGCGACCACCGGCAGCCAGGGCTTTGCGTCCGAAAAGCCCGCATGGGCATTGTCCGTCACCCAAGGCATCGGTGTGCGGCACCCGTCGCGCCCCTTGAATTCGGGCCAGAACTGGATGCCGTAGGGGTCTTGCAGGTCTTCAAAGGCGATCTCCGCCTCGGGCAGACCCAGCTCCTCACCCTGATACAGGCAGACCGACCCGCGCAGACACATCAACAGCGTCAAGTACGTCTTGGCCGCACCGTCAGAAAGGTCCCACCGTGTGACATGCCGGATCACATCATGATTGGAATACGCCCAGCAAGGCCAGGCATCGGGTGCCACGGCGTTCATCCGCGCGAAGGTGTCCACCAGACCAGCCGCCGTCAGCCGCGCCGGTTGCAGCATTTCGAACGGATAGCACATCTGCACCTTGTCACCGCCGCTGGTATATTCGGCCATGATCTCAAGGCCCCGCTGCGCATCGCCCACTTCGCCCACGGCGGCGGCGTGATAGGGGTTCAGCACCTCGCGGAATTTCTTCAGGAATTCAAGGTTTTCGGGCTGGTTCTTGTCGAACAGATGCAGCTGATGGTTATAGGGGTTCACGCTCGGCGCGATAGAGTTGTTGCGCAATTCCGGTGGCAGCGACGGGTTGTCGCGCAGATACTTGTCCGCGATGTAGAAGTTGATCGTGTCCAGCCGGAACCCGTCCACGCCCCGCTTCAGCCAGAACCGCGCCACATCCAGCAACGCCTCCTGCACGGCATCGCAGTGGAAATTCAGGTCGGGCTGGCTGGTCAGGAAATTGTGCAGGTAATACTGCTCGCGCCGCCCGTCCCATTGCCACGCCGACCCGCCAAAGATCGACAGCCAGTTGTTCGGCGGCGTGCCATCGCCCTTGGGTTCCGCCCAGACATACCAATCCGCACGGGCGTTTGTCCGGTCGCGGCGGCTTTCGACGAACCATGGATGCACGTCTGCGGTATGCGACAGCACCAGATCAATCATCACCCGCAGGCCCAGATCATGCGCCCGCGCCACCACGTTGTCGAAATCCGACAGCGTGCCAAACATCGGGTCCACGTCGCAATAATCGCTGACGTCATAGCCGAAGTCTTTCATCGGGCTGGTGAAAAACGGGCTGATCCAGATCGCATCGACCCCAAGGCTTGCAATATGCGGCAACCGTTCCACGATGCCCGCAAGGTCGCCAATCCCGTCGCCATTGCTGTCCTGATAACTGCGCGGATAGATCTGATAGATCACCGCCCCCCGCCACCATTCGGCATCGGCGGCCAGAACCTTGCCGGAAACCACCGCCATCTGCGTCATTTCACCGATCCCGACAAAAGCCCGCGCACAAGGAACCGCTGCAAGCCAAAGAACACCAAAAGCGGCACCGCGATCGACACAAAGGCCGACGCGCTCAGGATTTCCCAATCCCCGCCGCGCGATCCCATCAGGTTCACCAGTGTGCCCGTCAGCACCAGCTGGTCATTGCCGGTGCCAAGGAACACCAGCGCCACCAGCAGGTCATTCCACGTCCACAGAAACTGAAAGATCGCGAAACTCGCCAAAGCCGGGAATGACAGCGGCAGGATGATCTTGGTGAAGATCTGGAAATCCGATGCCCCGTCGACCCGCGCATTCTCGATGATGTCTTTGGGCAAGCCCACCATGTAGTTGCGCAAGAGATAGATCGCGAGCGGCAACCCGAACCCGGTATGGGCAAGCCATATCCCCAGATAGCCCTTCCCGATGCCGATGGCATTGTGGAACTGCAACAGCGGGATCAGCGCCAGTTGCAACGGCACCACCAGCAGCCCCACCACGGCGGCCACCAGCAGCGCACGGCCCGGAAAATCCATCCACGCCAGCGCATAGGCTGCAAAGGCCGCGATCAGGATCGGGATGATCGTCGCAGGGATTGCCACCGTCATCGTGTTCAGAAACGCCTGCCCGATGCTTTGCCCCGCCAGCGGGCTGAACAAAACGGTGTTATAGTTGTTCAGCGTGAATTCCGGCGGGGTCGAGGCTGTTGCAAACACCCGCGGCATGCGCAGATCGGCCATGCTGGTCGGCGACGCCAGAACGAAAAGCCCCTCGGCATCCACCGTCAGCGTCACGCCATCGTCCAGCGGCACCACATCGCCCGGCGCATAGGCATTCGGTTCGCGCGAACTGGTGCCCCATGCGCTGACCGCCGCATCGGTGGTTGGAAACAACTGCCCCTCGATGGCGAACCCGCCATCCTTGGGCACCTCTTCCCCGCCAAGGCGGATCGCCGGCAACTGCTGTTCCTGCGTGCCCAACGCCTGCCACCAGCCCGATGCCGCGATCTGGTCGCCGCTGCGGAACGATGACACGAACAGCCCGAAGGTCGGCAGCACCCACAAGGCCACCAGAAACACGACCGAGATATGCACGGCCCAGATCAGAGAGGATTTCTTGCCTACGATATTGTCCATGGCTTTCCCCTCAGCGCATTTCTTTGCGGGCGTTGTAGACGTTCCAGACAAGGATCGGCATCACCAGCAGCATGATGATCATCGCACTCGCCGATCCCACGCCCCAGTCGTTGGCGCGGAACAACTTGTCGAACATGTAATTTGCCAGAACCTGCGTTTCCCACTGCCCGTTGGTCATTGCCAGCACGATGTCGAACACCTTCAGAACGGTGATCGTAATCGTCGTCCACACCACGACAATCGTGCCCATCACCTGCGGAATCTTGATCTGGAAAAACACCTGAAACGGGTTAGCGCCATCCAGAATCGCGGCCTCGATCGTATCCTCGGGCACACCGCGCAAGGCCCCCGACAGGATGACCATGGCAAAGCCTGTCTGTATCCACACCAGCACGATCATCAGGAAAAAGTTGTTCCAGAACGGCGTTGTCAGCCATGTCTGTGCAGCACCATAGGGTAGATCCGCCGCGTAGATGCCGTATAGCCAACCCAGCAGCGCATAGACCAGCCATGCGCCGATCAGTCCCGCCACGATCCGCCCGATCATCACGACGCCACTGCCACCGGCCCCTTTCAACAAGGGCCGCAGCGATCAGCCAGACGATCCACGCAATGCCAAACGCAATCGCGGCCACCGTCATCGCAGGCAGCACCTTGACCACCAGCACCGACCAGAATCCGCCGCCCATCTTCAGCCAGACGGCGTTCAAAAGCCCGATCTGCGCCTGCTCGATGGGCCGGGTGTCATAGATCAGCTTCCAGATCACCGATGCGCCGACGAACGAGATTGCCATGGGCATGAAGATCAGCGATTTCGCGACATTGCCCCACCAGATGCGGTCCGTCAGTTGCGCCGCAAGCAACCCGAACGCGGTCGACATCGCGGGCACCACGATCAGCCACAACATGTTGTTCTTCATCGATTCCCAGAATTTGCTTTCGCCGAACATCTGGGAATAATTCGCAAAGCCCACGAATTCGCGGGTGTTTCCGGGCGCGTCCCGCGTCAGTGACAGCCACATCGTCGCCACCACCGGATAGGCCAGATACAGCCCAAGCGCGATCAGCGCGGGCAACAGAAACAGCCAGGGTCGGATCATGTTGGCACGGGTGATATTGCGCCCGGCATTCGGGCCGGTCACCGGATACAACACCTTGTCCAGAAACAAATTCGACAGATAAAAATACCCGACACATCCCCCGACGCCCACCACAATGCTGATCAATGCCTGAAGTGCTGGATTCATGTGCCCCTCCCAAGACCATATCCGTCAGATGTCAGACGGGCGCAGATATAAGTCCGCGCCCGCCCGATCGTCGCTTACTTCGGCCAGCCGGATTCGATGGTGCCGGTGACTTCTTCGGCAGATTTTCCACCGACATAGTCAACCATTCCCGTCCAGAACGTGCCTGCACCCACAGCCGGGTTCATCAGGTCCGATCCGTCAAACCGGAACGTTGTCGCGTTCAGCAGGATTTCGCCCTGCTTGCGCAGCGATTCGTTGCCATAGGTTTCCGGATTGGCACCCTTGAACGGCGTCAGGAAACCGGCCTGCGCCATCCAGACTTCATGCGCGATAGGTGTCTTCAGCCATTCGATGTAGGCGCGCGCGGCTTCGCTGTCCTTGGTGATAAAGGTCAGCGTGCCTGCACCCAGAACCGGCTGGCCCAGATCCTTGTCGGCATAGGCTGGCATGTAGAAGAAGTCCGCATCTTCGCCGACAACCGTGCCTTCAGGGAAGAACGACGGGATGAACGATGCCTGATGGTGCATGTAGCACTGCGGCGGGGATGAGAACAAACCCTTCGGGCTGTCGCGGAAGTCGGTCGAGGCAACGGCACCGGCACCGCCCGCGACATAGGCGTCATTGCGTGCGAAATAGCCGAACTCTTCAATCGCGCCGATCACCGCCGGGTCATTGAACGGGATTTCGTGCTTGTACCACTGGTCATAGACTTCGGGTGGCTGCGTGCGCAGCATCATGTCCTCGACCCAGTCGGTCGCGGGCCAACCCGTCGCGCCACCTGATCCCAGACCGATGCACCACGGCGTGCCACCATCAGCCACGATCTGATCGGTCAGCGCCTTCAGTTCTTCCATTGTGGTCGGGATTTCATAGCCGGAATCCGCAAAGTTATCGGGCGAATACCAGACCAGCGATTTCACGTCGATCTTGTAGGGGAACGCGTACAGCGCAGGTGTGCCATCGGCACCCGCATAGGTGCCCAAACCAACCCAGCTTGGCCCGGCGGCATAGTTTTCCGCCAGCCACGCCTCGGTTTCCGCACCCAGCGGCACGATCAGCCCCTTGGACGCCAGATCACCGATGATGCCGGGCTGCGGCAGCACGGCGATGTCGGGCGGGCTGCCCGCTTGCGTGTCGATGACGATCTGCTGTTCATAGTTTTCTGATGACGAATAGTTCACCGTCACGCCAGATGCAGCGGTGAAATAGGCCAGCATGCTTTCGACCAGCACCTGATCCTCGCCACGCCATGGGCCGAACATCGTGATCGACTGGCCCTCCAGATTATAGGCCTCGTCATACGCCGCATAGCTGTCCCAGTTGAAGGCACCTTCGCCCACCGGAAACTTCAGATCCTGCGCCAAGGCAGCACCCGAAAGCAGCGCGAGTGCCGCAGCACTTGCGAAAAGTCTCGATTTCATTGTCTTCCTCCCAGGTTTCCCCGCCCATGTTTGACGGGGCTTGTTCCTCGTCCAGTTCGGAATCACGCCCAAACCGCTTTGGATTCCTCACATTTGCCGATGGTCGCCCCTGAGTCAACGGAAACAGCACAAGGATTGCGCGATTACAGTGTGCTTTCGAACAATCAGGCGGCATCCCGCGAAGGATGCACGGATCAAGTGCTTTGACCTGACATGCCAGTCTGGTTATTGTCGGGCAGATTGAAACCGGTTTGGACCGTCTCTGGCGGCTAAGGGCGACGATGAATCTGAAAGAACTGGCCTCAAAGCTGGGATTGTCACCAACAACCGTCTCGCGGGCGCTGAATGGCTATCCGGAGGTCAATACCGATACGCGCGAACGTGTGATGGCCGCCGCCCAGCGGTATCATTATGCCCCCAACACTCGCGCGATACGTCTGGCGACGGGGCGCGCTCTGGCCGTTGGGCACGTGATCCCCATCATGACACGCCATGAAATCGTGAACCCGATCTTTGCCGATTAGCAATACGCAACGGTCAGGTATGACA
>CAWAPA010000081.1:0-7221 GCA_963783595.1 uncultured Alphaproteobacteria bacterium
CGATCATACCATCGGGGCCGGTGCGCAGGTCGGACCTTTTGCGATGATCGGGCCGGAGGTGACGCTGGCAGCGGGTGTCATCGTGAAATCGCATGCGGTGGTGACGGGCTGGACCGAGGTGGGTGCGGATACCGTGATCTTTCCTTTCGCCTGCGTGGGTGAGGTGCCACAGGATCTGAAATACGCGGGCGAACGCACGCGGCTGATCGTGGGCGCGCGCTGCCGTATCCGCGAAGGGGCAACGTTGAACACCGGCACGGCGGGCGGTGGTGGAATCACGCGCGTGGGTGATGATTGCCTGCTGATGACGGGTGCGCATGTGGGCCACGATGCGACGTTGGGTAACCGGGTGATCCTGGCAAATCAGGTCGCGATTGCCGGGCATTGCCAGATTGGCGATGATGTCATTGTGGGCGGCCTGTCGGGCATTCATCAATGGGTGCGCGTAGGCAAGGGCGCGATCATTGGTGCGGTGACGATGGTCACGAATGACGTGGTGCCGCATGGTCTTGTGCAGGGACCGCGCGGCGATCTGGACGGGCTGAACCTTGTCGGACTGAAGCGGCGCGGAGTGGAGCGGGCCGAGATTACCGCGCTGCGCGCCGGCTATCAGATGTTGGCGCAGGGCGAGGGGTCGTTCATGGACCGCGCCCGCCGTCTGGCCGAAGAAACCGACAGCCCGCATGTCCGCGAGATGACGGATTTCATCCTGTCGGCCAGCGACCGCAGTTTTTTGACCCCGAAATGACGCCACGGACCGCGATCATCGCTGGGAAAGGTGGTTTGCCAGCGGCCCTTGCCGCCGTGATGGATGCGCCGTTTGTGGCGGCTTTGGACGGTTTTCCCCCCGCAGGGCTGACTGCGGATGAGACCTTTCGCATCGAACGGCTGGTTCCTTTTCTACGCGACCTGGAAGACCGGGGCGTGACGCGGGTGATCTTTGCCGGTGCCGTCAGCCGTCCGCGTCTTGATCCGGCGATGTTTGATCCGGCCACAGCACAACTGGTGCCCGCACTGATGGCGGCCATGCAGGGCGGCGACGATGCGACGTTGCGTGCGGTGCTGGCAATCTTTGCGGATTTCGGGTTTGAGATTGTGGGCGTACCCGATGTGGCCCCCGCCCTTGTGCCTCAGGCGGGGTTTCTTACCGTCACGCAGGCGGCGGCGACCGATGATCGCGACGCCGCCCGCGCGTGCGACATTGTCCGCGCGCTTGGCCAGGTTGATGTGGGGCAGGGAGCGGTGGTGCAGCAGGGGCTTTGCCTTGGGGTTGAGGCGCTGGCGGGGACCGATGCGATGCTGACGCAGATTGCGCAACTGCCTTCCGGCCTGCGCCCCGATCCCGCGGGGGGCAGGGGTGTGTTCTACAAGGCGCCGAAACCGGGGCAGGACATGCGGGTTGATCTGCCGACATTGGGGCTTGCGACCGTCATCGCCGCTACACAAGCGGGGCTGGGGGGCATTGTCTGGCAGGCCGGCGGTGTCATTTGCCTTGACCAGTCCGCAATGATCGCCGCCGCCGATCAGGCGGGCCTTTTCCTGTGGGCGCGGCCGTGAAACTGTTCCTGATCGCGGGCGAGCCTTCGGGGGATCGTCTAGGCGCGACGCTGATGGCGGGGCTGAAGGCGCTGTCGCCGGGTATCAGATTCGCCGGGGTCGGAGGGCCGATGATGCAGGCGCAAGGCCTGCACAGCCAGTTCCCGATGGCCGAACTTTCGGTCATGGGGATTGCCGAAATTCTGCCGCAATACGCCCATCTGAAGCGACGTATCCGCGACTGTGCTGATGCGGTCGGGGATGCCGATGCCCTGATCACCATCGACAGCCCAGACTTCTGCTTTCGTGTTGCCAAATTGGCGAAATCCGCGCGTCCCAGCCTGAAAACAATCCATTACGTGGCGCCGTCGGTCTGGGCATGGCGACCGGGCCGGGCGGCAAAGATGGCGGCATTCATCGACCATGTGCTGGCCCTGCTCCCGTTCGAGCCGCCGTTGATGATCGCGCATGGCATGACGTGCGACTTCGTCGGCCACCCTGTCGTGACCGAACCGCTGGCAATCCCGCAGCCGCAAAACGGCCCATTGATCCTCGCCCTGCCAGGGTCGCGCAAATCAGAGATTACCCGGTTGATCCCGATCTTCGGTGCGGTGCTGGCGCGGGTCAAGGTGCAGCATCCAGACGCGTGTGTGGCCTTGCCAACGGTGCCGCATCTTGCTGCACAAGTGCGCGATCTGACCCGCGCTTGGCCGATTGTGCCAACGGTGATCGAAGACGGCGAACTAAAGCGGCAGGCGTTTGCCGATGCAACCGTTGCGTTGGCGGCATCGGGCACAGTGTCGCTTGAACTGGCAGCGAACCGCTGTCCCATGGTCATCGCTTACCGGATGAACCCGGTCACCTTCTGGCTGATGCGGCGAGCGGCCTTGATTGATACTGTGACGCTGGTCAATCTGGTCAGCAAAACCCGCGTCGTCCCTGAATTTCTGGGGCCCGCATGTACACCTGATCTGATTGCGCCTGCGTTGATTGATCTGATCGGCAATGGCCCTGCGCGACTGGCACAGGAAAAGGCGATGGATGTGACGATGGTGCGCCTTGGCAAGGGCGAGGCTGATCCCGGCCTGCGCGCTGCAATCTCGGTTTTGAACGCCATTGCTGCGGATCAGGTCGTCAATGTCACCTGACCATCGTGATGTGCGACGGTCAGCATAAGATCCGGCCGCGGGGCCGCATCCAGATGCCCGATCGCAAATCCGATCACTGCCGCGGCCGCAATGACAAGCACAAGGATCGTCGTCGAAACCGGCAGGCGCCTTGCCACCCCGGTGCCATCCAGAACCAGCGAGGCCCCGAAGGTCATCAAATCATCTGCAGGCACCGCCAGATGCCCGCCCCGTGCCATGACGCGGGCCACATCCGTGGTCAGGCGGATCGTCTCGGCACTCCAGATCGCGCCGCGCAGATGTTTCTGGAACTGCATCGCTTCGGCGACAGTCACCTGAAACTGCGCGCCGTCTTGCAGGGCCTGTTCGACCAGAACAGGGTCAGCAAGCAGGTCGGTCATGCGAAAATGGGTCGACATATCAAAACACTCCGTTCAAAGGCAGCAAGCCACGGGGATTATGGCCGTATGGCAACCCGGCAAGGACATTCTGCCCCAACCTGGTGCCAGCACGATCACAGGATAGGCACGCCATTAGGGTGCCTGCGTGAAAAGCGCGTGAAAAGTCGGCCTCAGCGGCCGTCCCAGATCCAGCCGCCGCCAAAGATGCGGCTGCTGCCCTCGTCGTAAAAGACGCAGGCTTGTCCGGCGGAAACACCGTCTTCGGGTGCGATCAGTTCGACCTCTGCTGTGGTCGCCGACAGGGGGCGCAAAATGGCACTGCGCGGCCCACGGGTAGAGCGGACCTTGACGCCCACATGCCATTCGGGGCGGGATGCGAATGGGGTATCACCCAGCCAGTTGATCTCACGCACCGGGATCATGCGGGTCGACAGCGCCTCTTTCGGGCCGACGATGACGTGGCGCAGGGCGGGATCAAGGCGCACGACATACAGCGGGTCTTCCAGACCGCCGATGCCAAGTCCCTTGCGCTGCCCGATGGTGTAATGAATCACGCCGCGGTGCGCGCCCAGCACGCGGCCCGACTGATCGACGATATCGCCAGGTTCTGCCGACCCCGGACGAAGCTTTTCAATCACGGCGGCATAGTTGCCGTTCGGCACAAAGCAGATATCCTGACTGTCGGGCTTGTCCGCCACCGGCAGACCATACTTTGCCGCCAGCGCACGGGTTTCGGCCTTGCTGCCCAGATGCCCCAGCGGGAAGCGCAGATAGGATAGTTGTTCCGGCGTGGTAGAGAACAGGAAATAGCTTTGATCGCGCGCTCCATCGGCGGCCTGATGCAGCTCGGGTCCCGCCAATCCGACCTTGCGTTGGATATAATGCCCCGTTGCCATGCAATCGGCATCCAGATCGCGGGCGGTGGCCAGCAGGTCCTTGAACTTTACCCGTTCATTGCAGCGGATGCAGGGCACGGGCGTTGCTCCCGCAAGATAGGCATCGGCAAATTCTTCGATCACGGCTTCGCGAAAAGTGTTTTCGTAATCCAGCACGTAATGCGGAAAACCCATTGCTTCGGCGACGCGGCGGGCATCGTGAATGTCACGCCCCGCGCAACATGCACCTTTCTTTGCCAGTGCGGCACCATGGTCGTACAATTGCAGCGTGACGCCGACCACGTCATAGCCTTCTTCAGCCAACATCGCGGCCACGACTGAAGAATCCACGCCCCCCGACATGGCCACCACCACCCGCGTATCGCGAGGGGCCTTGGCAAAGCCAAGCGAATTGAGCGGCTGATCCAGCATGGTGAATGTGTCCGGGGATGAAGGTTTGATGCGTAATATAGGAAAATGCCAACTATCCTCAAGCCCCGGCTTCACGGCCCCTTAAGCCTGATTGCCCATTCTTGGCCTTCTCATGCCCAGGGGGACACCATGTTCTTGAAAAAAGTCGACGGCCCGCGCCAGATAACATTGCCCGATGGCAGCATCCTGTCCCGCGCCGACCTGCCGCCCATTGCAACGCGCCGTTGGGTCGCCAGCCGGAAGGCGATTGTCGTGCGGGCCGTCATCTATGGGCTAATTCCCGAGAAAGAAGCTCTGGAACGCTACAGCCTTTCGGATGAGGAATTCGCTTTGTGGCGCTCTGCCATTGAAGAACATGGCGAGAATGCCTTGAAAGTGACGGCCATTCAAAAATATAGACAACTTTAGATTGTTTTTTTCATTCGCCTCATCAGAGTAACGCCTGGTTAACCATTCAACCTCCAGTGTTAACGAAGAAACACTGGCACGAGGCGACACATGCGAATCCTTCTTGTTGAAGACGATCCCACGACGTCACGCAGCATCGAAATGATGCTGACCCATGCGAACCTCAATGTATATTGCACCGATCTGGGGGAAGACGGCATTGATCTGGCGAAACTCTATGATTACGATCTGATCTTGCTAGACCTGAACTTGCCGGACATGTCGGGCCATGAAGTGTTGCGCCAGTTGCGTCTCGCGCGGGTCGATACCCCGATCCTGATCCTTTCGGGTGCGGACGATACCGACAGCAAGTTGAAGGGTTTCGGCTTTGGCGCCGATGATTATCTGACCAAACCTTTCCACCGCGAAGAACTGGTGGCGCGGATCCACGCGATCATCCGCCGTTCGAAAGGGCATAGTCAGTCGGTTATTTCGACTGGTGCGGTGAATGTGAACCTTGATGCCAAGACGGTAGATGTCGGGGGCAAGACGGTGCATCTGACGGGCAAGGAATATCAGATGCTGGAACTCCTGTCGCTGCGCAAGGGCACGACACTGACGAAGGAAATGTTCCTGAACCATCTTTATGGCGGCATGGATGAGCCGGAATTGAAGATTATCGATGTCTTCATCTGCAAGCTGCGCAAGAAACTGGCCGAGGCGACAGAGGGTTCGAATTACATCGAAACCGTCTGGGGCCGGGGCTACGTGCTGCGCGATCCCGTCGCAACCGAAGGCCGCCGTCTGGCCAGCGCCTGAGACTAGACCTTCGCCCTGTCGCCCCCTAGAACATCCTTGGGGCGACAGCAGGGGGCGGCCACATGGACAAACCGGTCGGCGATCTGACAGCGGATGAGGCAGCGGGCGAACTCGCCCGTTTGGCGGCGGCACTGGCGCAGGGCGAACGCGGCCTATCACATGCGCGATGCGCCTGAGATCTCGGATGCCGAATATGACGCGATGAAGCGCCGGAATGCCGCGATCGAGGCGCGCTTTCCCGAACTGAAACGCCCCGACAGCCCCACCGATCAGGTGGGCGCACCGGTGGCGGACGGCTTTGGCAAGATCACCCATGTGGTGCCGATGCTCAGCCTCGAAAACGCCTTTGATGACGCCGATGTCAGTGATTTCGATGACCGGGTGCGCAAGTTTCTGGGGATGACCACCGCCATCACCTATACCGCCGAACCCAAGATCGACGGGCTGTCGCTGTCGTTGCGCTATGAACAGGGCCGTCTGGTGCAGGCCGCCACGCGCGGCGATGGCGAGGTGGGTGAAAATGTTACCGAAAACGCCCGCACCATTACCGATATCCCCGTGACTTTGACCGGCACCCCAGATGTGCTGGAGGTGCGGGGTGAGGTTTACATGTCCCACGCCGATTTCGCCGCCCTGAACGCACGGCAGGCGGCGGCGGGTGACAAACCCTTTGCCAACCCGCGCAATGCGGCAGCCGGCAGCCTGCGGCAACTGGATGCCAGGATCACCGCCGCACGGCCCTTGCGGTTCTTCGCCTACAGTTGGGGCGCGCATTCCGAACCCTTGGCATCCACCCAAAGCGATGCCATCAACCACCTGAAATCGCTTGGTTTTCAGACAAATCCATTGACTACCCTCTGCCGCAGCCCCGCCGACATGCTGGCCCATTACCGCCAGATCGAAACGCAACGCGCCACCCTTGGCTATGACATCGACGGCGTGGTCTACAAGGTTGACGATCTTGCCCTGCAATCCCGCCTCGGGTTCCGTTCCACCACGCCCCGCTGGGCGATTGCGCATAAATTCCCCGCCGAACTCGCCTGGACACGCCTTCTGGGCATCGACATCCAGGTCGGTCGCACCGGGGCCCTGTCGCCCGTCGCCCGCCTGCAGCCCGTCACCGTGGGCGGCGTCGTGGTGTCGAACGCGACGCTGCATAACGAGGATTACATTCAGGGGCGCGATTCCAAAGGCCAACCCATCCGGGGTGGCAAGGATATCCGCATCGGCGACTGGGTGCAGGTCTACCGCGCGGGCGACGTGATCCCCAAGGTCGCGGATGTGGACCTGTCGCAACGCCCCGCCAGCGCCACGCCCTACACATTCCCCGACACCTGCCCTGAATGCGGCAGCCCTGCCATCCGCGAAGACGGAGACGCCGTGCGCCGCTGCACTGGCGGCCTGATCTGCCCCGCGCAAGGCATGGAGCGCCTGAAACACTTTGTCAGCCGCAACGCCTTTGACATCGAAGGATTGGGTGCCAAACAGGTCGAGATGTTCTTTCGTGACGCCATCCTGCCGGTGAAAACCCCCGCCGATATTTTCACTCTTTCATCAAGAGACGCCGGCAACCCATTGCAAAAGCTTAAAAATCGTGATGGTTTTGGCGAACGATCCGCCACAAATCTTTTCGCCGCCATCGAC
>CAWAPA010000082.1:0-5730 GCA_963783595.1 uncultured Alphaproteobacteria bacterium
ATCGACATCTGCGGCGATGGCGGAGGAGGCGGCTCCTGGGACCGAACCGGCGGAAACGGCCATCGTGGAACCGGTGCCTGCGCCCGCGCCTCTGGCCGAAGAGCCGGTGGCACAGGCAGAGGTAGTGGCGGATGCCGGGTCGGTCGGTGGCGCTGTTGCGAGTGAACCTGCTGCCGTGGCCCCCGCCGCGCCCGCACCGACCGGAGGGATTACGCTTGAGGGATCAGGGCGATTTGGCCTCATCGGAGGTGGCGAGGCTGACGCCCAGATCTCCGGTCGGCTGCAATTCAACATGGACTCGGCGACTGACACTGAGAGTGGTGCCACGTTTGGCGGCAGGGTTACGATTAGCGAGTCTGGTGGCGTAATCGCGGATGATCTGCATCCCGCGCCTGTGCAGCCCGACGATACCGAAGCCTTCGCCACTGCCCCGGCAAACCCGGTCAAGGTGACGGTGGAAGAGCCGGTTTCGACCTTCTCGATCGACGTGGATACCGCGAGCTATGCCGTAGTGCGCCAATCGCTGAACGCGGGGCAGTTGCCCCCGGTCGATGCCGTGCGGATCGAGGAGATGGTGAACTATTTCCCCTATGCCAACCCCGCCCCGGATGGTGACGGTGCGCCGTTCCGGCCGACCGTGACCGTCATGCCGAGCCCCTGGAATTTCGGCACGCGGCTGGTGCATATCGCGGTGCAGGGCGAGATGCCTGCGGTTGACGCGCGCCCGCCATTGAACCTTGTGTTCCTGATCGACACGTCGGGGTCGATGGATGAGCCGTCCAAGCTGCCGCTGTTGCGGATGTCGCTGGCGCTGATGCTGGACGAATTGCGCCCGGAAGATCAGGTGGCGATTGTGGCCTATGCGGGGTCAGCGGGTACGGTGCTGGAACCGGTGGCAGCCGCGGAAAAGGACAAGATCCTCGCCGCATTGGATAATCTGGCGGCGGGCGGGTCCACTGCCGGGGCCGAAGGGCTGGCCTTGGCCTATCAGGTGGCCACTGGCATGGCGGGCGAGGGCGAGGTGAGCCGGGTTATTCTGGCCACGGACGGCGATTTCAACGTTGGCGTCAGTGATCCCGCAGGGCTGGAGGCTTATGTCGCCAAACAGCGCGAAACGGGGGTTTATCTTTCGGTGCTGGGCTTTGGCCGGGGCAATCTGGATGATGCGGTGATGCAGAGCCTTGCGCAGAACGGCAACGGGACGGCCGCCTATATCGACACGCTGTCAGAGGCGCGCAAGGTGCTGGTGGATCAGTTGACGGGGGCGCTGTTCCCGATTGCGAATGACGTGAAAATCCAGGTGGAATGGAACCCGGCGGTCGTCGCCGAGTACAGGCTGATCGGTTATGAAACGCGTGAGCTGCGCCGCGAGGATTTCAACAATGACCGCGTGGATGCGGGCGAGATTGGTGCGGGCACAGCCGTGACGGCGATTTACGAAGTGACGGCACCGGGCAGCGATGCATTGTTGAATGACCCATTGCGCTATGGGGCTGCGGGGGCTGCGGAAGGCACGGGCGAGATGGGCTTTTTGCGCCTGCGCTATAAGGCACCGGGGGCGTCGGCGTCCGAACTGATCGAAGTGCCGATCACCGAAGACGGGCCGCCGCCATCGGATGACGTGCGCTTTGCCGCCGCGATTGCCGGGTTCGGGCAATTGCTGACCGGGGCCACTTATCTGGGCGACTGGGGTTGGGACGATGCCATCGCGCTGGCCAATGGCGCGCGGGGGGATGATCCCTATGGTTATCGCGCCGAGGCGGTGAACCTGATGCGGCTGGCAAACACGCTGTCACGGTAACGGTGATGATGATGCCGGCGGCCCCCCTGATCTGGGGGGGCCGCGTTGGCATTTTCGATTGCCGAACGATCGGTCTAAACGTGCGCCGGTTCTGGTGACCTTCCCGGCAGGAGGGCCTTATGCCACGCCCGCGCAGTGTTGATGACGATGCGGTGCCGGCCCACCATGCGCAGGTGTTTTCCGAGGTTGGCTATCAGGGTGCATCGGTGACCATTCTGGCGCGCGTGACGAGGTTGCAGAAGGCGAGCCTTTGTCACCGTTTTCCCGGTGGCAAGCAGCAGATGGCCGAAGAGGTGCTGACCAGAACCGGCACACGACTGACGACGCATGTGCCGACACCGCAGGCGCGTGACGCGGCACCTGTGGCGCTGTTGGCCGTAGTGGTGCGGAACCTTGACGATTTTGTTTGGCGGTCGCCTGCGGGCCTGCCTGTTGAACGTGCTATCGGCACCGCGCCACGAAAACGGGCCATTTAGGCCTGCGATCCGTTCGGCCTTTGATACAATGATCGCCGCCATTGCCGGGGCAGCGGTGGCGGCGGGCGTGCCTGTAGCGCAGGGGACGCGCGAAAGGGTTTGTGCCTTTCATGATGCCCCGGCACGCTGGGCTTTGCCGATCTGCGGGGAAACCGACAATAGATCAGTCTGGGCAATCTGTCGGCCAACGACAAGGTGAGCCTGTTCTGCATGGATTATCCCAGTCAGGCGTGGCTGAAAATGCGGGGTCGTGCGCGCATCATGGCACCGGCGGATGCGCCGCGAGTGATCGCCGCCATGACCGACCCCAAGCTGATCTCGCGGGTCGAGCGGGGGATCGCCATTGATGTCGAGGCCGATGACTGGAACTGCCAGCAGCACATCACGCAACGCTATACCGCTGAAGACCTCGCCCCGGTGATCCTGCGGTACGAAGCGCGGATCAAGGCGCTAGAGCTTGTCATCAATGGGCAAGGTGCGGGATAGCGGCTGACAAAAAAGGCGCGGACCTTGCGGCCCGCGCCCTTCGTCATGCCGTCAGGTCAAGATCAGTGCGTGGCAGTTTCCACTGCCGTCGCCGTGACGGCAAGTGCATCGGCGCCGCCGCCGCTGGCGATTTCGATCCGGCGGGGTTTCAGCGCCTCGGGCACTTCGCGGGCAAGGTCGATATGTAGCATGCCAAGGTCATGGGCGGCCCCGGTCACGCGGACATGATCGGCCAGCGCAAAGCGGCGTTCAAAGGCACGGGTCGCGATGCCGCGATGCAGGAAATTCCGCGACTCGTCCTCGGGGGCCTTGCGAGCGGTCACGATCAGGGCACCGTCCTTGACCTCCACGTTAAGCTCATCGGCAGTGAAGCCCGCAACGGCGACGGAAATGCGATACGCATCATCGGCCGTCTTTTCGATGTTGTAGGGCGGATAGGTCGGCTGGCCGACATCGGCAGACAGGGCACGGTCCATCAGGTTGGCGATCCGGTCAAAGCCGACGGTGGCCCGGTAGAGCGGGGTAAAATCGTAGTTGCGCATGGTCATCCTCATCAAGCGATGTGTGAAGCCCTTCCCGATGGGACAGGGCGGTTCAGTCGCCCCCGGCCCAACGCTGGCACCGGTGGCTTCACATCATTTGGGAAGCGGAATTCCGGCTTTCAAGGGGCTTCATCCACCGTGGGGGGGCGTTGAACTTTGCCCCGCCCGCGATGTCACCCGCCGCGCCGCCCGAAATCACCCGCACCCCGGCGCGCCCGTCGGTGCCGCGTATGTCATTGGCCATTGCCGCGCGCAATTGCGCCAGCGGCACATCCAGCGACACACCCAATGACACGGCCTTGCCGTCAAGCTGCGCCTTGGCCGATACAACGGAGACCACACGCGCCACGCCGTCCCGGAACGAAAACACCGGCGCACCAGATGCGCCGAAATCAACGCTGCAATCCATCACGATGGCCGCCGCCTCTTGCGACAGGACATGGCAGCTTTCCTGCAGGGACGGCACTTCCGACCGGTTCTGCGCATAGGACACGACGCCCACCGCATCACCAACAACCGGGTTCACATCCAGATCGAACGGCGCCACATTCCAGAGCCGCACCGGCTGATCCAATTGCACCAGCGCCACGTCATAGGCGACGCGGGCCACACCCTGATCGCCTGCGAAAACATAGTCGGGATGTGGTACGGCCTGTCGGGCCGAACGGTAGGCCAATGCACGACCATTCCGCCAGCCGGCCAGAAATTCGATCTTGGCCGGATCGACGCGGGCGCCGGTTTCCTTGTCAAACAGGCAATGTGCCGCTGTCAGCACCAGATCGGGCGAAATCAACGTGCCTGTGCAAAAGCCGCGGGTGCCAAGGTTCAGGCGGCCCACTGCCTCCCATCCGCGGCTGTCATCGGCGGTTTCGAGTGCCACGAGGCCCGTGGCCTCCGTTTGTTGCGCGATGCCCGCTGCAGGCAGCACCCAACCAAGCGCAAGCATCAGGGCAAACAGGGGGCGCATGGGGTCTCCGTCCGGGTTCAGGCTGGCGTACCCAAGCACTTCGGCGATTCTGTGGCAAATGCTATTGCATCATTGCGGAAGGTCGCGGCCCACCTGTTGCCCAATCCAGCAATTCCACCGTATGCACCACGGGCACGCCCGCCGCTGACCCGATCTGCATCATGCAGCCGATATTGCCGGCGGCGATCACATCGGGCGTCTTTGCCATCAGCGTTCTGACCTTGCGGTCCTTGAGTTCTGCAGAAATCGCTGGCTGCAGCAGATTATACGTGCCCGCCGACCCACAGCACAAATGGCTGTCGGCGGGTTCGACCACAGTAAACCCCGCGCGTTTCAGAAGGTCTTTCGGCAGCGTCTTGATCTGCTGGCCATGTTGCAGCGAACAGGCCGCGTGATAGGCGACGCGAATGCCCTTGGGCGCACCTTCGGGGATGGTGAGTTTGGTCAGCACTTCGCTGATGTCCATTGCAAGGCCGGCAACGGTGGCCGCGTCCGCCGCCTGCGGGTCATTGCGGAACATGTGACCGTAATCCTTGACCGTTGTGCCACAGCCCGAGGTGTTGATGACGATGGCATCAAGGCCCTGCGGCACTTCGGCCATGAAGGCACGAATGTTGGCGGCGGCAGAGGCATGGGCCTGCGCCTCCTTGCCCATGTGATGGGTCAGCGCGCCACAGCAGCCCTGCCCGCGCGCCACCACCACCTCGCATCCGAGCCGGGTCAGAAGGCGGATCGTGGCATCGTTGATATCGGTGTTCAAAGCCTTTTGCGCGCAACCCGTCATCAGCGCCACCCGCATCCTGCGCGGGGCCGTGGCGGCAAAGGTCTGCGGATCGTCATTGCGGCTGATGGGGGGGATGGTTTTCGGAGCCATCGCCACCATCGCGCGCAGGCGGGCATCGGGGATCAACCGGGCAAACGGTCTGGCGATTTTCGCCCCCAGCAGGGCCAACCGGAACCGCGTGGGGTGCGGGATTACCCAAGCCAACACATTGCGCAGGATGCGCTCGGTCAAAGGGCGTCTATACGTGGCCTCGATATGCGCGCGGGCATGATCGACCAGATGCATGTAATGCACGCCCGAGGGGCAGGTCGTCATGCAGGCCAGACATGACAGGCAGCGGTCGATATGCGTGACGGTCTTTTCGTCGGCAGGCCGCCCGTTTTCCAGCATTTCCTTGATGAGGTAGATGCGCCCGCGCGGGCTGTCGAGTTCATCGCCCAGCACCTGATAGGTCGGGCAGGTCGCCGTACACATGCCGCAATGCACGCAGGACCGCAGAATTTCATTGGACCGGGCGGTGGCCGGATCGCGCAATTGTTCGGGGGAAAAGGTGGTTTGCATCAGCCGGTCACCGTCGCGGCAGCTGGCGTCGCGGCATCGCCCATCAATCCGGGATTCAGAATACCGCGCGGGTCGAACTGCGCCCGCAATCCGCGTGACAGCGCGGCAATCGG
>CAWAPA010000083.1:0-7434 GCA_963783595.1 uncultured Alphaproteobacteria bacterium
GGTCACAGCTTATCTCAACTGATCCGTTGTACTCACACGTTCGAATGCATCATATGATACTGAGTTCAAGCGAGTACCGCTTAATCACGACACCGCCAATACAGGGAACTGCAACCGACCCGGAACACCTTCCTCAGGTCGCAACTGCACGTCCTTTGCGCGTTTGATGCCCCCCCTCACACCAACCGCGCCCCCTCCACCGCCGCCCTTATAAAATCCGCAAACAGCGGGTGCGGCGCGAAGGGTTTGCTTTTCAACTCCGGATGAAACTGCACCCCGATGAACCACGGATGATCCTTGACCTCCACGATTTCGGGCAGCTTCCCATCCGGTGACATGCCGCTGAAGATCAGCCCGCACGCCTCCAGCCGGTCGCGGTATTTCACATCCACCTCATAGCGGTGGCGGTGGCGTTCCTCGATCACCGTGCTGCCATAGACCCCGGCCACCTTGGACCCCGGAGCCAAGTTCGCCGTGTAGGCCCCCAGCCGCATCGTGCCGCCCTTGTCATCGCCCACCTTGCGCGCAACGACATGGTTGCCCTGCACCCATTCCTTCAGGTGATACACCACGGGCGTGAACCGCTTGGCCCCCGCCTCATGATCAAATTCCTCGGACCCCGCATCCCCAAGGCCCACCAGATTGCGGCTTGCCTCGATCACCGCCATCTGCATGCCAAGGCAAATCCCCAGATACGGCACGCCCTTTTCGCGGGCAAACTGCGCCGCCTTGATCTTGCCTTCGGTTCCCCGCTCGCCAAACCCGCCGGGCACGAGGATCGCATCGAACCCCTCCAGCCGGGGTCCCACATCCTCACGCTCAAAAATCTCGGCGTCGATCCACTCGGCGCGGACCCGCGTCCGGTTTGCCATCCCGCCATGGGTCAGCGCCTCGGCAATGGATTTATAGGCATCCTCTAATTGGGTATACTTACCCACAATCGCCACACGGACCTGCCCTTCGGCATTTACCAGGCGGTCCATCACATCTTCCCAGCGGGCAAGGTTCGGCCGGGGCGCGGGGCTGATGCC
The DNA here is from genome assembly GCA_963783595.1 of uncultured Alphaproteobacteria bacterium. Lineage (GTDB taxonomy): Bacteria > Pseudomonadota > Alphaproteobacteria > Rhodobacterales > Rhodobacteraceae > JAAFHS01. Next base: position 1,032 of record CAWAPA010000083.1, read on the forward strand.
GAACGCATCCAGCACCGCCTGATCCAGCCCCGCACGGTGATAGGCCAGCGGCGCCTCATAGATCGTTTTCAGATCATAGGCCGGGATCACCGCATCCTTTCGGACGTTGCAAAAGAGGGCAATCTTGGCCAGTTCCTTTTCCGGGATCGGGTGTTCGGACCGGCACACCAGCACATCGGGCGCAAGGCCGATGCTTTGCAATTCCTTGACCGAATGCTGGGTCGGCTTGGTCTTCAACTCGCCGGATGCGGCAAGGTAGGGCAACAGCGTCAGGTGCATCAAGATCGACTGGCCGCGCGGGCGTTCGTGAATGAACTGGCGAATCGATTCAAAGAACGGCAGCCCTTCGATATCGCCCACCGTGCCGCCAATCTCGCACAGCATGAAGTCAACCTCACCCTCGCCAATGCGCAGGAAATCCTTGATTTCATTGGTCACATGCGGAATGACCTGAATCGTCTTGCCCAGATAATCGCCGCGCCGTTCCTTTTCCAACACGTTCGAATAGATCCGGCCTGACGAAATGCTGTCGGTCTGGCGTGCCGAAACCCCGGTGAACCGCTCGTAATGCCCAAGGTCAAGATCGGTCTCCGCGCCATCATCGGTCACGAACACTTCGCCATGTTCAAACGGGCTCATCGTGCCCGGATCGACGTTCAGATAGGGGTCAAGCTTGCGAAGGCGCACGGTATAGCCACGTGCCTGCAACAACGCCCCAAGTGCTGCACTCGCCAGCCCTTTGCCAAGGGACGACACCACACCGCCGGTGATAAAGATATAGCGTGCCATGAGGTTCCCCGCGCGTAAATTACCGGCGATTCACTTCAGAAGAATTGCACACCCACGGGATTTGACACGTAAACGATCTGGTCACCAACCGCAAGCCAACCGCAACATCCTGATGCCGCGGCATGCACTGCCGCAACAGGTAGGATCATTCGACCGGAATCGGCGCCTCTGCCGGTGCATCGGTCGGGCCGGGGGGCAACAGATCGGTGCCCAATGGCGCCGTCACCGGGTCTTCTTCCGCCGCGCGTCCGCCGAACTGATCGGTCACCGAAGACCCCGCACTGTCGGCCGCCGCCAGAATGGTCAGCGTCACAGAGGTGCAGATGAACGCCGCCGTCAAAATCCACGTCAGCCGCGTCAACGCCGAGGCCGCGCCGCGCCCGGTCATCACGCCGCTGCCGCCGCCGCCACCCATGCCAAGGCCGCCGCCCTCAGACCGCTGCAACAGCACGACGCCGACAAGCAGCAGCGCGATAATCAGGTGAACAGACAGGACGACGTTTTCCATGGCGCACTTTCAGGCAAATGATGCGCCTATCTAGGGGCAAGCGGGCAGCGCCGCAAGTCAAAGGTTGTCAGGTGCCCGCAACCTGCCGTGCATAATCCGCCGCATCAAAGCACCCGCGCGACGCTGTGACCTGATGATCCGCGTCCAGATCCCACTCTTCCCATCCTGCAATGGTCAGCGGATGCTTTGTGCCTGCATGATGCCCCGTGAATGTCCACAGATACACCATATGATCCCCCGCAACCCGCACGCCATCACAGCGCAGCGCAAGGTCTGGCACATCGGCAAAGAACCCCCCTGCCATTGCGGCAACCCCCTGTCTGCCTTGCCAAGGTGTTCCGCCATTGATGACGATAGCGCCACCCGCTGCATAATGGGCCGCAACGGCATCGGGCCGACCGGAATTCCACGCCGCAGTATAGGCTTCTGCCTTGGCTTGGGCTTCTGTCAGGGTGATCGGCATGGTGGCATCCCTTTCCACGCGGTGCATGCCGTAGTCGGACACGGCCTCAGGCCCCGTGTCAACTGGCGTGATACCGTCAGGCCTGACGCGCCGCATCCATCATCAGCCCCCGCCTTCGCACACCGCCGACAGTTTGTTGCCATCCGGGTCACGGACATAACACGCATAGAATGATGTCCCATAGGGCCGCAGCCCCGGCGCGCCTTCATCGGTGCCGCCATGCGCCAACGCTGCGGTGTAGAACGCATCCACCGCATCCCGGCTTGCCGCTATCAGCGCAGGCATCGACCCGTTACCCACGGTTGCCGCAGCGCCATCATGCGGCCGCGTCACCCACAGCCTGCAGCGCGCGTCACCGGGCGGCATAAAGCCGATCTCATCCGCCTCGCGCCGTGCCAGCGCCAGGCCAAGCGTCGCCATCACCGGCTCATAAAACCGTGTGGCACGTGCCAGATCATTGGTCCCAAGTGTGATGTAAAGGATCATCCCTCAATCTCGTCGACCGATGATTGCCCCGACAGGCGCTGGCGCAGAATGCTCCATGACAGACCGACGCCAAGGATCACCGACAGCGCGATCAGTCCCAGCCATGTGTTCATGTCGCGGTTGCCCAGCGATAGTATGCCCCAATCGGTCAGCACCCATAGCCCCGCCCCAAAGATCGCTGCGATCAGCAACACGCCCAATGGCCCGATCGACCGCAAAGTCGCCATCACATAGATCATGAACCCGACCCCGAGCAGCAGCCCCAGAAAGATTGCCAGCGGCACCTGGGTGTCCCAGTTTGCCCGCACCCATGTGACATAATTCCATGGCGTCGGGTTGAACGTCGCCGCCAGCAGTAGAAATGCCCCCAGCCATCGCAAAAGAACGCCCATGATCCCGCCTTTCAACATTACCTGCGGGTTATGTAGCGCGAATTGTCCTCTTGCGCCAAGACTTGCCATGCACGCCGCGTCAGAGGAATGATGCGACAACCGGACCTGCAAGAAGGAACGTCACCGATGCGCAAACTCATTTTCGCTTTGCTGTTCCCGGTGCCAGCTTTTGCCGCCTGCGACGGTGCGACGCTCGTGTCCTGCACCGTGAAGGGGATCAACCAGTTGCAGGTTTGTCAGAACGGCGATGATCTGACCTATGCCTACGGCCGCATCGGGCGCACACCCGACCTTGCGCTGACCGAACCGCTGGCCAATGGCACCTACACCCCGTGGAACGGCATCGGGCGGTCAATGTGGGAAAGCATCACCTTCACCAATGCCGAATACACCTATGAGGTCTTCGCTTCCTTCGACCGGCTTGATGAAAATGCAGTCACCGAACAGGGCGTGTCGATCCTGAAGAATGGCGCGCTTGTCACCACGCTCTCCTGCGATCCGGCGCTTGGCATGACGTTGTTTGACAATCTTTATGACCAGATGGGCGCGCGCGGCTATTGCTGGAACCGCGACAGTTACGCTTGGGCTAACGTCTGCCCGGATTGACGTTCGCGTGCGCCGAACGCGACCGGTCCAAACCGATCACGCAATGTTTCAAAAGTGTTAACGCGGTCCGGCCATTCTGGGCATGGTCCATTGTTTTATATGGATAATCCTGAAAATTGACAGCCGTCAATTTTCGCCCGCAACCTACCGCCGCCGGTCGCGCCGCGCGCTCATCGGCTGGAACGCCACGCCCACATGCGCCTCGCAATAGGGCTTGCCCGGCTGCGATGGCAGCCCGCAGAACCAGAAATCATCCGTGGCAGGATCGCCGATCGGCCATTTGCAGGTGCGTTCGGTCAACTCCATCAGCGTCAGGCGTTTCGCGCGCTTTTCAACCTCGCGCACCGATGCCAGCGCTTCGGGGCTGATCTCGTTCGCGGCGGGTTGCGGCGGCAGCGGCTGGCCTGCCGGAATGATCGCCTTGCGCACCGGCAAGGCGGTGACCGTGGCACCACCGGGCGGCGGGGCAGGGCGCTCGACCGGGCGCTCGGCTGCGCGCGGTGTCAGCGGCTCCACCACGCGGGCGGCGGGTTCGGGCTTGGCCGCGACAACAGGGGCCTCGGCCTCGTCCTCATCCTTGCCGCCCACCCGGTTCGACAGGCCCAGGCGGTGCACCTTGCCGATGACCGCATTGCGCGTCACGCCGCCAAGTTCTTTGGCGATCTGGCTGGCCGACTGGCCCTCGCCCCACATCTTCTTCAGCGTCTCGACCCGTTCATCGGTCCAGGACATGGCCATACTCCGGCATTTCTGGGAATTTCGCCTATCTTAACTGCAGCGCACGCCCGCCACAAGCGATTGCGCAAGTTATCCCGCAGATCAGTCCATATCCTTGAGGGCGAGCAACGCCGTCCCAATTCCGTAGCCGATCCAGACCTGCACCGCGATCAGAACCAGCACCGGTCGTCTGCGGAAATTCATCGCTGCCATCAAGCTGATGCTCAGCAGCCCCAGCGTGGCAACGATCACAAAACCCATCACGCCGACGAAGTGCACAGCATCCGGCGTGATTTCAAGATAGATCTGCGACATGACCCGGATCACGATACCCAGCGGGATCAAGAACAGCCCCATCCCGATGCGCACCCAGATCCCTGGCCTTTTTGTCCGACGCGCCTGCACTGTCGCCATGGTCGGCCCTTTCCGTCAGAAACCCGGCACCTCCGGGCAGGTGCAAGTATCATCCTGAAAACTGTTTGACATTTGGCGCGGTGACGGCAAAAAGACGGCATGGTCCCGATGTGCATCACACCCTGTTCGATCCGACGCCGACGCGGCTAGCCCCTTTGGCTTGCTGACCCGTTGGCCGATGCAGCCTGCGTCCTTTCCCCCGAACATTGACCTGCACCGCCCCCGCCGTTACGGCTTGGTGCTCATCTGACCCGAGGCATCCCATGATCTCTGCCGTCCTGCCCACCTACAACCGCGCACCCCTTGCCTTTACACATGGCGAAGGCTCTTGGCTCGTGGCCGAGGATGGCACCCGCTATCTCGACCTTGGCGCGGGCATTGCGGTCAACGCCCTTGGCCACGCACATCCCGCACTGGTGCAAACCATCACCGACCAGGCAGCCAAGCTCTGGCATGTCTCCAATATCTACCGCATCCCCGAACAGGAACGCCTTGCCGCGATGCTGGTCGATCTGACCTTCGCCGATACCGTCTTCTTCACCAACTCCGGCACCGAAGCATGCGAGCTTGCCGTCAAGATGACCCGCAAGTATTGGACGGAAAAAGGCGATCCGCGGCACGAGATCATCACCTTTGGTGGATCGTTTCACGGCCGATCCACTGCCGCCATCGCGGCCTCGGGCGCGGAAAAGATGGTCAAGGGCTTTGGGCCTCTGATGCCGGGCTTCACACATCTGGACTGGGCCGACCATGATGCGGTCCGCGCCGCCGTCACCGATAAAACCGCCGCTGTCCTGATCGAACCCATCCAAGGAGAAGGTGGCATCCGCGTGGTGCCCGATCAATGTCTCAAGGGTTTGCGCGATCTCTGCGATGCCACCGGCGCCCTGCTGATCTTTGACGAGGTGCAATGCGGCATGGGACGGTCGGGCAAGCTTTTCGCCCATGAATGGTCGGGCATCGCCCCCGATATCATGATGGTCGCCAAAGGCATCGGCGGCGGCTTTCCGCTGGGGGCGGTGCTCGCTACCGAAAACGCGGCACTTGGGATGACGGCAGGCACCCACGGCTCTACCTATGGCGGCAATCCGTTGGGATGCGCGGTCGGCGCAAACAACGAACACAGACAGGAATGGCAGCGGGTCCATCACACGCACCAGCGGCTCGCCCAGCACATCGCCCTCGCGCTCAATATGCAGCATCTTCATCGCCGCCGTGTTGACCTTGCCGTACCTCCAGGTCTTCATTGACCACGAGGATGCCGTTTGGCGTGTGGCTGAGGATATTGTTGGGAAAATCGCTCTGCCTTGTCCATCAAGAACGGCAGACACATGCTGATATCCGCCTTGCCGTGCCAGACCGCGATCGCCTTTTCGCGGCAGGTGTTATAGCCGCAGCTGCCGCGGGGATTCAGCTCGTCCTCTGCGCTGGTCTTGCCCGTCTTTTTCAGAATCTCTTCAATTCCCTCCGCCTCGGATGGCATCGTGTTCGGCACGCCGATGTAGGAATGCCGCCGCGTGAGTGCGCCGATCTGCGGCTCGAACACCGGAAAATCCCGCTTGCCCGCAAACGTGGTCACCGCCTGATAATGTCGCACGGGCGAGTTGTTGTATTTCTCCATGACAGGGCCGCCGATGCAGCTTCCGGAGCACGCGCTTATCCTCTAGAAAGCACTTGTGCAGATTGCCTTCTGCGATATCCTCCGGCCAGTGCCGCCTTGCAGTTGTCTGTGCCATCCACCGTCAGGCAGGTGTATCCTGTGTCCGGGATATCCATCGTCTTCAGGATGCCGCCGACCGTTGGAAGCAGCCGCGCGCGGCTCTCCTCCGCGCTGTCCAGCACCGGCTCCGCGCGCGCGCGTTCTTCGCCCTGCGGCAAACATCCGTGAAAGCTCATCAAACGTCAACACCGCGTCTACGGGGCTGTTCTCCGCTTCATCCTTTTGGAAGGCAGGGGCCGATGAAGATCCGTCTTTGCCTCAGGCAGCCGATGAGCATGTACTCGTACGAGTAGATCAGCACACAACAT
>CAWAPA010000084.1:0-49992 GCA_963783595.1 uncultured Alphaproteobacteria bacterium
GACGATAATTCGCTACCCTTGTTGAATATCAAGAAGACGGTATCCATATGCTTGTGAATGAACAATGGAGGACAGCTTGGGTACTGCATCTACATCTTTGAAGAACCTTGGACTTAAATCAGGCGCTGCATCGATTGCAGCAATTGGTGGGACTGCAGGATTGAAAGCACTTGGTATTTCAGCGGTTCGTCATATCGGAGGTAAGTGGATTGCAACTCGCGCTGGCCTTTACGTTGCTGGCACTCTAGGCGCTCCTGCCGCTGGCGTTGTAGCCGCACCTATTCTCGCTACCGGGCTTGCAATCGTTAGCGTTGGGCTACTTGCTGCGTCGGTCGCCGCTGCGGCGCGTGGCTTGTGACATTTCAAAGATACCTAAAGCAAGCCGTAGGATGCGCATTCATGGCGCACCACCCACCCCCTTCCCCGTCAGATTTGCCCAAAGCAAATCTGACCGCGCCCGATCTTCCGGCCCGCGCAAGCGTGCGCGGGCGTTCGGCGGGAAAATGGTCCACTGGACCATTTCCTTTTCGGCCTCACCCCCCACGGGGCGGTCGCGATTTTGATCACACCCCAAGTGCCCCGTCGGTTCGGGCGCGGTCAGATTGGCACCGCAGGTCGGGCGTAGGTCGGGGCTTGCCCCGACTCCTTGTCCGGATGGCGGGGCAGGCCCCGCCCTACGTGATTACCGGCATTATCTTGGCCGCGTCGTAGTTCGCGCCGCATGTCACCACGGCGACGTTTTGGCCGCGCAATTGGTCTGCGACTTGCAGGAAACCTGCGAGCGCAAGGGCAGCGGCGCCTTCGACGATCTGGTGTTCCTGATGCGCATAGGCGCGCAAGCCTGCCTTGATCTCATCCTCGGAACACCACAGCAGATCGATCTATCACGGCACTGGCAATCGGCAGGGTCAGCGCGCCCTCATCCATCCCGCCCGCCACACCATCGGCCAGCGTATCGGCGTGCGGCACGTCCACCACATGGCCAGCTTGGATTGCGGCGGCGAGGGCGGCGGAGGCGGTGGCGGAGACGCCGTAGACCTTGATGCCCGGACGCGCGGATTTGAGCGCGGCACCGATGCCGCTGACAAGGCCACCGCCGCCGAGGCTGATGAAGACGGCATCAAGGGCCGGATGCTGCTCCAGCATCTCCAGCCCCGCCGTCCCCTGCCCGGCAATGATATCGGCGTCGTTGTAGGGTGAGATGTAGGGGATGCCGCGCGCCTGCGACAGATGCAGCGCATGCGCCTCTGCCAGCCCGGAATGCGCGCCGTGGATAATCACATCGGTGCCATAGGCGCGGATACGGGCGAGTTTTGCGGGGGCCACGGTTTCGGGCAGCACGACCGTCAGGCGTGCGCCGGTGCGGCTGGCTGCATGGCTGCAGGCGATGCCGTGGTTGCCCGATGAGGCGGTGATGGCCTGCGCGCCCTGCCCCAGAAGGCTGAGTTTATTGCTGGCGCCGCGCAGTTTGAACGACCCGGTATGCTGAAAATTCTCGGCCTTGAAAAACAGGTTGACGCCTGTCGCGTCACCCACTCCGCGTGAGGGGAGGAGCGGGGTTTCGTAGATGAGGCCGTGGATGCGGGTGCGGGCGTCGCCGTGTGGCGGCGGCGGTGGTGGTCGATGATGTTCATGCCGCATGTGTTGCGGTTTCGCGGGGCGGTGTAAAGACCCGTTCAACCGGGGATCGGGGCGTAGCCGTCAAGTGGCAGGTCGCGCACCTGCCGCAGCAGGGCGATCATGCCGGTGGTCATGTGGGCGGCAAGGGCGTGGCCCTTTGCGGCGGTTGCCAGATGCGCCTCGCCCACCACGCCGTGGGGATTCAGGTCAGAACTGACCCATCCAAGGCTGATCGGGCCGGTGGGGGGGATGGCGGCGGTCTCGGCGGTGGAGCGGAAATCCTGTGCTGCGGTCATATCAACGCATCTCGGGGCGGAAGGCGAGCATCAGGCTGGTTTCGGCATCGCCGCCGTGGATGCCGTATTGGTTTTCCTGCGCGGAAAACAAGCCGGGTGGCGCGCCAAAGCTGCTCCATTGTGCCTTGACGGCGAGCATGCCCGCGCGGACGCGAAGTTCGCGGCTCAGGATGGAACACAGGTCAAGGTTGCCGCCATGGCTGTTGATGATGACGATCTTGCGCACGCCGGCACGGGCGACGGAGAGGCCGATCTGCACCCACGCGGCAAGGGCGGTTTCGGCGGTCAGGGTCAGGGTGCCTGCCGCCCAGAGATGTTCGTTGGATTTGCCGACGGCTTGTGTCGGCAGGATGCGGATATCGAGATCATCAGGGCAAGCGGCGCGCAGGCAATCCAGCAGGCCACCCGCGATCATCGTATCGACACCGACAGGCAGGTGCGGCCCGTGCTGTTCAACCGCTGCCGTGGGCAGGATGGCGATGGTGCGCATCGGGTCAATGCTTGCAAATTCGGGCGCGCGGAAATCGGCCCAGTCAAACCGGCGGGTCATTCGGCGGCCTCGTGGCAGTGCGGCGGGTGCTGTGGCGGCCACACGACGACCGATCAGGCGGTCCATCTTGCGGGCGACGGTGGCAAGATGCGCGGCGCGGCTGGCTTCGGTGGAACTATCCATCAGGTAATGCGCGGCAAACACGCTGCGTTTGCCGGGTGCGCAGAGGAACCCCACGCCGCGCAGCATGGTGCGTTTGCCAGGTGCGCCGATGATCCATGTGAGCCAGCGGCTGGCCCCGCAGGTGGTAAAGACGCCAAGGCGGGTGATGTGGCGCAGGCCGGGGCGGATGTTCTTGTGCGCATCGTCCGGCATCAGGAAAGCGACATCGGGCAGCATCACGCGGTCGAGCCAGCCCTTCAGCATGGCAGGCAGGCCGTACCACCAGGTGGGATAGACGAAGATCAGCGTATCGCACCACCGCAGGTCGGCCACGTCACCTGCGACGGCATCGCGGTTCTGCGGGCAGGTCAGATACCCTTCCCATTCGGGCGCTGGTGAGGACGGGTTGAAAGCCTTTGCCGTAAAGGTCGCTGAGGCGCACCTCGGCCCCGGCGGCGCGCAGTTTCTTGACCACAAGGTCTTTGACGGCGGCGTTGAAACTGTCAGTTTGCGGGTGGCAATAGACGACAAGAGCGCGCATCAGAAATGCTCCATCTCGCGTTGCACCGCCGCAAGATAGCGACGGCGCCCGTCATCTGTAACACGGTTCATGTCGTGCAGGGCCAGATATCGGCATTTGTCGGGCCGGGCAACGAACCAGAGTGCGCGGGTTATCACACGTTTGGGCGGGTCACCTGCGATAAAGGCGCGCCAGCGGGTGGCACCGTAGGTGGTGACGGCGGCCATGCGGCGGATGTTGGTCAGGGCAGGTGAAACAAGGCCTACCTCGAGGGTAAAGCTGACGCCGGGCAGGAAGACGCGGTCGATGAAACCTTTCAGGATCGCGGGAAAGCCGAAGTTCCAGACCGGAAAGACAAAGATCAGCGCATCGGCGGCACGCAGGCGGTCGACGTAGGCTTGCACGGGGACGGTGTTTTGCGGGATCGCGTGATAGCCGCGCCGTTCGGTGGCGGACATCACCGGATCGAAGCCTTCGGCGTAAAGATCGCAGAGGTCGACCTGCCAGCCGCGCTTTTGCAAGGTTTCGACCACCGTGGTTTTCAGGGCGTTGGAGAAGCTTTCGTCGCAAGGATGGGCGAAGAGGACGAGGGCGCGGGTCATGCCAGCGTCCGGTGCTGCGGAGGGGTGGGAGCCTCCGGCGGGGATAGTTGAGAACAGAGGAAGCTTGCAGTCATTCGGCGGCTTGCAGCTTGGGATAGGCATACATTCGGGCATAGTCCCAATCGGGTCGTCCCAGGCGATCATCTTGCCGGGGTTCAGCAGGCCCTTGGGGTCGGCCTCGCGTTTGAAGCGCAAGCTGGCGGTCGTCGACCGACTGCCGCCCGCCTTCTTCCAGCGTGTAGCGGTGCGGGTTGAAGATCATGCAGCCCATCTCCTCGTGGACGCGGACGATCTCGTCCAGCCGGGCCTCGGTGGTGAAGCGCACGAGGGAGAGGCCTGCGAACATGACCTGCCCGTTTTCGCGCATCAGTTCCAGATGCTGCATCACCTCGCCCGGAAAGGCGGCGCGGATGGCGGCGATCTTTTCGGCATATGTGTCGGGGGGGTAGCGGACCTGCAGATAGGTGATGGCGGGGTCGACCTTGAGCGCGCGCAGGGTGGTGTGGTTCCAGCCGTATTCAAAGACGGGGCCGGGTTCGCGGGGCCATTGGGTTTGGTCGGAGCGATAGATGAGTTGCGCACCGGGATAGCGGGCGGTGAAGGTCATAAAACCGTCCATCGCATGCGGGGCGATCATCAGGCCAAGCAGGTTGTCGCCGGGTTGGACATGCGGGGCGACGCGCTGGAAATAGTTCTGCGCGATCGGGGCCTCGTAGGCGGAGATCAGCTTTTTCAGGATGCCGTCCTCGCGGCCCAAGGCGGCGGCATAATCCACGGTCTGCGGCGAAATCGGGCAAGGTGACGAACAGTTCGACCCAGTCGTAGCCGGGGGCGAGGGGCATTTCGAGTTCGGTGATGATGCCGTTGGTGCCATAGGCGTGGCTGACGCGGTGCAGCTCCTCGCCCGTAAATTCGATCACGCGCGGGGCAGCCTCCATCGTCACCACGCGCAGGCGGATGATGTTGCCAAGGTCGCGCAAGACGCCCCAGGTGCAGGACCCGACACCGCCCGAGCCGCCCGCGATGAAGCCGCCGATGGTGGCGGTGGCGTAGGTGGAGGAGAACATGCGCATTTCCTGCCCGAAGGCTTTGTCGCGACGTCGACGTCTTTCAACAGGCAGCCCGGTTCCACGATCACGCGTCCGGGATGCACGGATTTGACGGCGTTCATGTGTTTCATGTGCAGGATGATGCCGCCCGCAAGAGGCATGGCCTGACCGTAGTTCCCGGTCCCTGCCCCGCGCACCGTCACGGGAACGTCATGGGCGTGGGCCACACGCAGCACCTCGATCACCTCGGCCTCGTTCCTTGGGGCCACGACGAAATCGGCGGTGACGTGATCAAGGCGCGCCTTCAGAACGGGGGAATACCAGAAGAAGTCGCGCGACTTTGCCTTTACCGAGACCGGGTTTTCGTCGATGTCGAGATGGGCAAGGGCGGCTTTGGCGGCGGCGATGTTCATGGCGTTCCCATCAGGTGGTCAAGTTCGGCATAGTCGGGCAGCGTGCGGTCGATCTGGCGGCCATCGCGGAGCACGATCCGGTCGGATTGCGGGCGCGAGAACGCCTCGGACCAGTCGCGCGCCTTGAAGATCACGAGGTCGGCAGGCGCACCGACGGCGAGTGAGGGCGCATCAAAGCCGCAGGCGCGGGCGGGGTTGGTCAGCACCGTTTGCACCCAGTCGGGCGTGGTGTGGTCCAGATGGCCGATGCGCGTCGCCTCACGCAGCACCTCCAGCATATCCATATCGCCGTAGGCATAGAACGGATCGCGGGTGTTGTCGGAGGCAAAGCTGACATTGATCCCGCGCGCCTTCATTTCGTGCACAAGGGTGATGCCCCGCATCCGGGGGGTGCGATGCGGCTCGCGGTCCTGCAGATAGAGGTTGCACATCGGCAGGCTGACAACGTGCAGGCCCGCCTTTGCCACGAGATCGAGCGTCGCATGCGCGTCATCTTCGGCCATCGCAGATACCGAACAGCAGTGGCCCACCACGACGGGCGCGTCATAGCCGGTGTCAAGCACGGCAGCGGCGATTTCGCGCAGGGTATTCGAATTGGTATCCAGCGTTTCATCCACATGGAAATCGGCCGAAAGACCCAGTTTCATCGCCATGTTCAGGAAATCACGGATGCGGGCGGGGATATCGGGCACGGGGTAGGTGACCATGCCCAGAACGCCGCCATGATCGGCCACGATAGCGGCGGTTTTCGCAAATGGCCCGGTGGTGGAAAAGCCCTCACACCCGATCAGGCAGGCGGCCTGCAGGTCAATCCGGCCTTCCCACGCGGCGCGGAGTTCATCGAACACGGGCCAGCTGATGGCATCCTGTGGGGGGCTACTGTCGATATGGGTGCGGATGGCGCGGGTGCCGTGGGCGAATGCGGTGCGCAGGGAAAAATCGGCGCGGGTGCGGACATCTGCGGCGGTCCACCGCGCGCGGCAATCGGTGCCGACCGCGGCGAGCGCGCCCATGAAGGTGCCGTCGGGATTGGGGCTGCGCGGCCAGATATGGCCTTTGTCGATATGCGTGTGCATGTCGATGAAGGCGGGCAAGACAAGCGCGCCCTTCATATCCACGCCAAGCGGCTGTTCGGGTGCAATCAGCCCATCCGCGATGGAGATATTGGTTCGGATCAGATCACCAGGTTGCCCCAGCAGGCAAGCGGGGATGGTGACATTTTCCAGCGTCACAGGGCCGTTTGGAAGATTCAGAAAATCCATCATGCCTCGCGCCTGATTGCACTTTCGTGCCATTTTCGCAAAAAGAACCACGAGATAAAGGTGGTCGCGGCAAAGATGATGACGCCGACGATGGCGATCATGATGAGGGCCGCGAACATGCGGGGGTAATTCAGGCGGTAGCTCGCCTCGAGAATGCGGAAGGCAAGGCCGGAGCCAGAGCCGCTGATACCCGCCACATATTCGGCAACGATGGCCCCGATCAGCGCGAGCCCGCCTGCGATGCGCAGACCACCCAGAAAATAGGGCAAGGCCGAGGGCAGTTGCAGGAACAGCAGTTTCTGCCACCACGTCGCCCCGTAGATCGCATAAAGATCGCGCAGGTTGCTGTCGGTCGATTTCAGGCCAAGCGTGGTGTTCGACAGGATCGGAAAGAAGGCCACGATCCAGGCGCAGATCAGCACACGGGCCAGCGGATCATGCACATAGATGAAGATCAGCGGGGCCACCGACACGATGGGCGTGACCTGCAGGATGACGGCATAGGGGAAGAACACCAATTCGGCAAAGCGGCTTTGGGTGAACAGGATCGCCAGCGCCACACCGCCGATGATGGCAATGGCGAGTGCAAGAAAGGTGATTTTCAGCGTTACCATCAGCGATCCGAACAGCATGGGGTAATCGGCCAGAAACCGCCCCCAGACCTTGGCGGGTTCGGGAAAGATCATGCCCCGCGTCTGGCTGCTGTTGGAAAACAGATGCCAGCCGATGAGCGTCAGGATCACCACCGCCAGTGGCAATGCCCAGCGGGCCACGCCTTCAATCCGACGGTTGCGCGCGCGGCGGGCCTCGTCGGCGTCAAAGGCGGGGTCAGTGGTCGTCATGGGCATGGTCCCCTATGGCACGGCGCAGCGCGTTTGACACAACATGGGTATGGGCCGCGTATTCGGTCGACGTGCGAAAGATCATGTCGCGCGGATAGGGCGCGTCAACCTGCAATTCCTGCACGACACGCCCCGGACGGGCAGCCATCACGACGATCCGGTCCGACAGGAACACGGATTCGAACACCGAGTGGGTGACGAAGATGACGGTGCAGCCAATCTTGGCCTTCAGCGCCAAGAGATCGTCGTTCAGTTTCTGCCGGGTGATTTCGTCAAGGGCTGCAAAGGGTTCGTCCATCAGGATGAGGCGGGGGTTGGTGACAAAGGCCCGTGCGATACTGACCCGCATCTTCATGCCGCCTGACAATTCGCGCGGATAGGCGTCGTGGAAATTCTCGAGTTCCACCAGTTGGAGCGCGGTGGCGATGCGATCCTTGACGGCGGCAAAACTTTGCCCGCGCAGACGGAACGGCAGCCAGACGTTTTTCGCCACGGTCGCCCATGGCATCAGCGTCGGTTCCTGAAACACCACGCCAATATCGCCGCGATCATGCGCGCCGTGCCAGTTGATGCGCCCGGTGGTGGGGCGCATCAGGCCAGAGATCAGCCGGAGCGCCGTGGATTTGCCGCACCCCGACGGGCCCAGAAGTGACAGGAAATCGCCTTCGTTCAGGGTCAGGTTCATGCCGTCCAAGGCGGTGACCGTGCCGTTGAACACCTTGGAAATATTGGCCATCTCCAGCAGCGCGGGGCGCTGGCCCAAGGGCAGAACGGGGCGGTGCGACAGATCGGTCATGCAGTATCCGTGCTATCGGGGGCCGCGACGCAGCCCCCGGTTCCTGTGCGGCAGAGCGCCGGTCAAGGTGCGGGTTTCAGATCCAGCCCGACACCCTGATTGACGAAGGCAGTAGTGTAGGATGCCTTCCAGTCGATGCCTTCGGGCACCACGCCGGCCGCGACCATCTTGTTGTAGAAATCCTCGACCTTTGCGTCGGTCATGGCCCCGACGCCCATTGTTTCGGTATCGCCGGAATCCACGATGCCGTTGGCTTTCATCGTTTCGATGGCATAGGCGATCGCCTCATCCGTCATTTCGGGATTGTCGGCCTGGATCAGCGCGTTGGCGGCTGTATTGTCATTGTAGATGTAGTTCGTCCAACCCTTGATCGAGCCTTCGACAAAGCACTTTACCACCTCGGGCCGGTTGGCGATGGTATCGGCCATGGTTTCCACCGTCGTCGAATAGGCGGTATAGCCTGCATCCGCGATCAGCCAGACATCCGGTTTGATGCCGGTTTCCTTTTCAAAGAAATACGGCTCGGATGACAGATAGCCCTGCATGCCCCATGTCGTATTCGCAATCAGCGGGGCGGCACTGAAGGTATAGACCTCGCGCTGTTCGGGCTTGAACCCGTAGGCTTCGATCATCCAGGCCCAGAAGGTCAGCACGCCGCCATCGGAAATCAGGAACTTGTCCAGCTTGGTCAGGTCGGCAAAGGAGCTTGCGGCCCCCGGATGCGTGACGATCACCTGCGGTTCCTTCTGGAACGCGGCCATCACGGCGACGATGGGCAGGCCTTCCTGTGCGGCGGAAAAGCCATCGAGCGTGGACCCCGCCATGTTGAAATCAACCTGCCCGGCCAGCATCAGCGCGCGATTGTTCACTTGCGGACCGCCCGGCAGGATCGTGACATCAAGCCCGCAGGCGGCATAGGTGCCATCGGCGACGGCCTGATAAAAGCCGCCATGTTCGGCCTGCGCCACCCAGTTGGTGCCAAAGGTCACCGCCACATTCTGGGCAAGCGCCGCAGTCGCCATGGGCAGTGTCAGCGCGCACAACGCCGTCGTTGTCAGAAATTTCGTCACATCATCCTCCAGATTTTTGATTCTTGGTCTTTTGGCAAGCCTAGGGTTGATGATGCCCACGCGTAGCCCCCACGCCTCTCGCAACCCCGTCAGACACGATCAAAGCCCAAGGATGTGGCGGCTGGCAAGCGATTTGATTGAATTTCAGGCAGATCGCGGTGCGACGTTTTTTCAGCCCTTGGGGTTTTCGATGCGTGCCTGCGGTGGCAGGGTAAGCATCAGCATTTCCAACATATCTGAGGCCGCATGAAAACCCTGCAACCCGGCACGATCCGCCCGCCCTTTGCCCGTTATGCCCATGGCGTCGAAGTGCCGCCCGGCGCGCGGCTGGTCGTTACATCGGGCCAGTTGGGCATCCGCGCCGATGAAAGCGTTCCGCAGGACGCGCGCGCCCAAGCCGACCTTTGTTTTGCCAATTGCGCGGCGATTCTGGCTGAGGCCGGCATGGGTCCGGGCGATGTGATCCGCATCAACGCGTTTGTGACAGACCGTTTGCACATGCCCGCCTACATGGCCGCACGCGATAGCTGGCTGTCTGGTGTCAGCCGCCTGCCCGCATCCACGCTGGTGATTGTGACGGGCTTTACCAGGCCTGAATTTCTGGTCGAGGTCGAGGTAACCGCCGCCGCGCTCTGACCTTTGGGTAAGGTTGCGCCAGTGGCGACGGCTTGGCCCAGAGTTCCTTACTAAAATAATCATCTTTACATTGCCGACTCTTTTTGTCATCTTTGAATCACGTTCCAAGCCAACCCTGATTTCCGAACGGGTAGCCCGGACCCTCACCGCCAATTCACGGAGGATTCCGACATGACCCGTCCTGAGATCAACCTGCTGGCACAGCTGCTGCGCATCCTTCATCCCACACTGGGCCTGCCCGCCCTGTTCGACCGGATGGAGGGGCGGACATGAACGCGCAAACCGATTTCCCAAGAACCGCCGATTTTGCCCCACCGGCCGAGGCCGCAATCCCGGTTCACGACGCCACCCACCTGACAGCAGGCGGTGCGCAGGCACGGATCGTGCTGCATGGCATGGTCTATGCCCTGCGCATCACCCGCGCCGGAAAACTGATCCTGACCAAGTAAAGAGCATGTGCATGAAACCGTTCCTTGCCGCAGCACTTTGTTCCGTCGCCCTGCCCGCCTTCGCCGTGACCACCGATCAGGTTGTGACCACCTATGCAGACATTGCGGCGGCAACGTATGAAGACAGCCTTGCCACCGCCAAAGCCTTGCAGTCCGCTGTCAACGCCCTTGTTGCCGCGCCGTCGGACACGACCTTGCAGGCGGCAAAAGATGCGTGGCTTGCCGCCCGCACACCCTACCAGCAGACCGAGGTCTACCGTTTCGGCAATCCGATCGTGGATGACTGGGAAGGCCGCGTGAACGGCTGGCCGTTGGATGAGGGGCTGATTGATTATGTCGATACGTCCTATGGCGGACCCGGCGGGGAAAACCCGCTGTCAACGCTGAACGTGATTGCCACACCGCAGTTCTCCCTGTCGGGAACGGCAATCGACGCCACCACCATCACGCCCGATCTGATCCGTGACACCTTGCACGAGGCGGACGGGATCGAGGCGAATGTGGCATCAGGCTATCACGCCATCGAATTCATGCTGTGGGGTCAGGATCTGAACGGAACAGGGCCGGGTGCCGGTGCGCGGCCCTATACCGATTATGCGGCGGGCGATGCCTGCACCAATGCCAACTGTGACCGGCGCGCCGCCTATCTGGTGGCAGCGACCGACCTTCTGGTTGCCGATCTGGAAGAGATGGCCGCGAACTGGACAGCGAACGGCGCGGCCCGTGCGGCCGTCATGGCAGACCCCGATGCAGGCGTGACCGCGATCCTGATAGGCATGGGCAGCCTGTCTTACGGCGAACAGGCCGGTGAGCGGATGAAGCTGGGCCTGCTGTTGAATGACCCGGAAGAAGAACACGACTGCTTTTCCGACAACACGCACAACAGCCATTACAATGACGGGCTTGGCATTCAGAACGCCTATCTGGGCCGCTATGTCCGCGTCGATGGCAGCGTGATCGAAGGCCCGTCGCTGTCATCGCTGGTGGCGGCGGCAGACCCGGCTGTAGACGCGCAGCTGACGGCCGAAATTGCTGCGACGATGGATGCCCTTGGCGCACTGAAGGCGGCCGTGGAGGCGGGTATGGCCTATGACCAGATGCTTGCCCCGGGCAATGCGGAAGGTGAGGCGCTGATCATGGCGGGCGTGAACGGTCTGGTGACGCAGACCGCCTCGATCGAACGTGCGATGACCTTGCTTGGCGCGAAAGCAGAGCTGGAAGGTTCCGACAGTCTGGACAATCCGAACGCGGTGTTTCAGTGATCGTCTGCCATTGCAACGCGATTTCCGACCAAGACATCCGCGCCGCTGTGACGTGGATGCGCGCGGCGGACGGTGACACGATCATCACGCCGGGCAAGGTCTATCGCGCGCTTGGCAAGGCGGCCGACTGCGGCGGGTGCATGCCGCTGTTTCTTGACACGATGCGCAACTGCGACAGTTTTCAAGTACCGATGAACCTGCGCGGTGTGCGCGCAACAGACACAGGGAAGACACATGAAGGGCGACGCCAAGGTTATTGAGTTTCTGAACGCCGCATTGCGATCGGAACTGACCGCCGTCAGCCAATACTGGCTGCACTACCGCTTGCAGGAAGATTGGGGTTACGGTCACCTGGCCGCCAAATCCCGCGCCGAAAGCATCGAGGAAATGCAGCATGCAGACCGTCTGATCGCACGGATCATCTTTCTGGAGGGGCACCCGAACCTGCAAAAGCTGGATGCGCTGCGGATCGGACAGTCCGTGCGCGAAACGCTGGAATGCGATCTGGCGGCGGAACATGATGCGCGCAGCCTGTACATTCAGGCCCGCGCCCATTGCGAAAGTGTCGCCGATTTCACGACCAAGACATTGTTTGAAGAATTGATCGCAGACGAAGAGGGCCATATCGACTTTCTCGAAACCCAGCTTGCGCTGATTACCGATCTGGGAACCGAACGTTACGGCCTGCTGAACGCGAAACCCGCGTCAGCTGCCGAATAGGATCGCAGCGAACGCTTGGGGCTTTGCGGTGACGACAGGATGGTAGGCTTCATGCGATTGGCGGTTTTGTTGATAGGCTGGATGGCCCTGCCCGCAGGGGCCGACGGGCTGGACGACCGCCATCTGCCCGTGGTGCCGCGCACGCAAGCCGAGGCCGCGCGTATCGCGGGCGTGCTGGCCCCGCCATCCGACTTCACGGCATCCGAACCGTTTGAAGGCTTGCCCGCAGGGGCGGCGACCGTGCGGGTGACCGAAACCGCCGACGCCTTTTCGCAGGCATCCGCCAACCTTGGCTTTGCCGGCGAGATGGACTTCAAGCTGGGGAATGCGCTGTTTCGCAAGACGTGGATTGCAGCACCAGCATCAACGCTCGCGTCTGATGGGCTGGGGCCGCTTTACAACGCGCGGGCCTGTCAGGACTGCCATCTGAAAGACGGGCGCGGCCATGTGCCCATCGCGGACGAGCGGGGCGTGTCGATGTTTCTGCGCATCGCACTGCCCGGCGGTTCGACCCCGGCCGAGATTGAAGATTACCTCGCAACCCGCCCCGACCCGGACTATGGTGGCCAGCTGCAAGATTTCGCCAGCCCCGGCCAGACCCCGGAAGGCCAGATGCAAATCACCTATACCGATCAGCCCGTGACGCTGGCCGATGGCACAGTCATCACGCTGCGCGCGCCCAGCTATGCGATCACCGACCCGGCTTATGGCGCGCTGCACCTTGACCTGATGCTGTCACCGCGGATTGCCCCGCAGATGATCGGGCTGGGGCTGTTGGAGGCGATACCGGCGGCGGATATTCTGGCACGGGCAGACCCGGATGATGCAGATGGTGATGGCATTTCAGGCCGCGCTAACATTGTCATCAGCACCGCATTCGGCGTGCCGATGTTGGGCCGGTTTGGCCTTAAGGCGGGGGCAGCAACGGTGCGCGAACAATCGGCAGCGGCGTTTTCGGGGGATATGGGGTTGTCGACATCCCTGCATCCTGATCCATGGGGCGAATGCACCGACGCCCAGACCGATTGCCGCACTGCCCCACATGGCCAGGAGCCAGGCATCCGCGACGGGCTGGAAGTGGATGACGCGAGCCTTGATCTGGTTACGCTCTACGCACGCAATCTGGGTGTGCCTGCGCGGCGCAATCTGGATGACCCTGCGGTGTTGCGTGGCAAGGCGGTCTTTCACACCGCCCAATGCGTGGCCTGCCATGTGCCGAAAGCCGTGACCAACCGGCTGGACGGGCAGGATGCGCAAAGTTTCCAGCTGATCTGGCCCTATACCGACATGTTGCTGCACGACATGGGGGAGGGGTTGGCCGATCACCGCCCCGAAGCGCGCGCCACGGGCACCGAATGGCGCACGCCGCCCTTGTGGGGTATCGGATTGACGGCACAGGTCAGCGGGCACACCGAATTTCTGCACGATGGGCGGGCGCGGTCCTTGCTGGAGGCGATCCTGTGGCATGGGGGTGAAGCGCAGGCCGCACGCGATGCCGTGGTCGCCTTGCCAAAACCCGACCGTGACGCGCTGATTTCATTTCTGGAAAGCCTGTAGATGCGCAAAACCCTGATCGCCCTGTTGGTCGCCGCCGTGCCGGCACATGCAGATGTGCAAACCGCAGTGACAGACAACATTCTGCCCGGCTATGCCGCGTTTTCGGCGGCGTCGGGCGCATTGGCGGATATGGCGGCGCAAACCTGCGATCAAGAATTGCTGCGTCCGGCTTGGGATGCGGCGTTTGACGCGTGGCTTGGGGTGGCCCATATCCGGCTGGGCCCGGCAGAAGAGGACGGGCGCAGCCTTGCCATCGCGTTCTGGCCCGACCCCAAGGGCCTTGGCGCGAAACAACAGGCGGCAATGATCGCGCAAGCAGACCCCATTGGCCTTGATCCGGTGGCGTTCCGCGCGGCATCGGTTGCGGTGCGCGGCCTGACAGGATTAGAGCGGCTGTTGTATCCGGCCGCCAGGCTGGAGGGGGATTACCCCTGCCAATTGCTGGCCACTACGGCCGCCGATCTGGCCCGCACCGCGCGCGAGATCGAGGCCGAATGGCAGGCGGATTTCGCCGATGCCCTGCTGATGCCGGGGACCGCAGGACAGACGCGTTTTTTGTCGGAGACCGAAGTGCGGCAGGCGATGTTCACGCAACTGATCACCGGGATCGAATTTGTAAAGGATACCCGCGTCGGGCGGCCCCTTGGCACGTTTGACGCCCCCCGCCCCGAACGCGCCGAGGCGCGGGCATCAGGGCGCGCGGGGCGCAATATCGTGGCCGCGCTGACGGCATTGCGCGCCTATGCGCTGGCGCTGGACCCCGATGCGCAGCGCACGGCAGCGGCCTTTGATCTGGCGATCAGAACGGCATCTGAATTGCCAGACCCAACGCTGGCGGGCATCACGGACCCGGCCGACTGGCTAAAGCTGGAAATCCTGGGTCAGCGGGTGCAGACCGTGCAAGAGGTGGCGCTGGATGAGATCGGCGGCCATCTGGCGGTTGGTGTGGGTTTCAACGCGGCGGATGGTGACTGATGGCCACACGGCGCGCCTTTCTGGCAGGGCTTGCCGCAACGGCCCTGCCCCGTATGGTCTGGGCCGATGTCGGCAACCCAGCCTATCTGGCGGCGGCAAAACTGCCGGATGACAGCTTTGCTCTGCATGCCCTGACGGGCGAAGGCCGCAGCCTGTTCAGCCTGCCCCTGCCCGCGCGGGGCCATGCCGCAGCGGCGCATCCGGTGCAGGCGGTGGCGGTGGCCTTTGCGCGCCGCCCCGGCGCTTTCGCGCTGGTGCTGGATCTGGGGCGGGGGGCGGTGTTGCACCGCCTGACACCACCGGACAACCGGCATTTCAACGGGCATGGCACATTCAGCGCCGATGGCTCATGCTTGTTCACCGCCGAACAACGTGCCGACGACAGTGCGGGCATGGTCGGGGTCTGGGATGCCCAAAGCTATATGCGGATCGGCGAATTTCCGACCCACGGCATCGGGCCGCATGACATCAAGCGGTTGCCGGATGGCAGTCTGATCGTGGCCAATGGCGGGATCGCGACCGATCCGGCGGATCGCACCAAGCTGAACCTTGATACGATGCGCGCGTCATTGGCGCATCTGTCGGACAGCGGTGCGCTGCTGGGGCTGGCAGAGATGCCGCTGGAGATGCGGCAAAATTCGATCCGGCATCTGGCGCTGTTGCCCGGTGGTGGCGTGGCGTTCGGGCTGCAATGGGAAGGTGATGCAGCGGACGTCGTGCCGCTGCTGGGCCTGTGGCGCGACGGCACGATGACGCTGTGCCCGGCCCCCGAGGCGGAAGGCGCACGGATGGCGGGATATGCAGGTTCAATCGCCGCAACTGCCGACAGGATCGCCGTCACATCGTCGCATGGCGGGGTGGTGCAGATGTTCGGGGCGGATGGCGAGTTTCTGGCCACATGGCCGCGCACCGATGCATCCGGGATCGCGACCAGTGGCGACGGCTTTCTGGTTACGGATGGCACGGGCGCGCTGACGCGGCTGGATGACAATGGATTCGCGGCGCGGGCGGCATTGCCGCTGGCATGGGACAACCATCTGGTGGCATTGGTGTGAAATTGACGGCTGTCAATTTCAGAGATTATATAATTTTATCAAATCACTTAAGTAAATTTTTCGCACTCTCGTTAACACTCTTGAAACATTCCGTGATCACCCACGAAGTTGGCCCGCCAACGAGATGAGGTCCCGGTGTTGCGCTGCGGGATCAAAGACCTTGGGCTATCGCGCGCAGCATGGCGACGTTGGCATCGCCGACGCCTGCATCCTCAAACCCGCGGTCGGCGGCATTGACGGCAATCACCACGCCGAGGCCCGGATTGATGTAGATGTATTGCCCGTAGATCCCGCGCGCCATCACCTCGCCCGGTGCGGCATTTGCGGGAATCCACCATTGATAGCCATAGGCCGACCCATCGGCGGCCTGCGGACTGGTGGACGTGGCGATCCAGTCGGCGGGCACGATCTGCATGCCCTGCCACGCCCCCCCTTGCAGCACCATCTGCCCGACGCGCGCATAATCGCGGGTGCGCAGGTTCAGCCCGCCAAGAACGAACGACACACCATCGCCATCTGTCAGCATGACAGGGTCTGCCTCTAACCCCAGGGGGGCAAGCAGCTTTTCCTCCATCAATTCGGGGATGTCGCGGCCTGTCGCCCCCCGGATCACCATGCCCAGCACATGCGTATCAATCGACACGTAATGCCAGCGGCTGCCCGGTTCAGCCGCCCGCACCGTCAGGCCCGCCGCAAAGTCATCCATCGAACCGCCGAGCGCAAGAACGCGGCCCATCTTGTTGATGTCACTGTAGAAATCGAGATAGTCCTCGTTGAACGCAACGCCTGATGACATGGTCAGAATGTCGTGGATGCTGACGCCCTCATAGGCGGAACCGATCAGGGTGGGCGCATATTTTTCCACCGGATCATCCAGCGAGGCAATCGCACCTTCGGCCTGCACGATGCCAAACAGCGCCGACAGCAGGCTTTTGGCGACAGACCAACTGATGCGCAAGTCATCGGGGCCGGTGCCAAGAGAGTAGGATTTCGTGCACGAGCCGCCCCTGATGCAGCACGACAAGGCTGGTGATGTTGCGGTCGATCACCCATTGCGCCGCGTCGGGGGGCAGGGCCGCCGCAGGCCCGACAGGCAGCGGCGAGACGGGACCGGTGCCGCGCGACAGGGTGCGGTGAAAGAACAGATCGTCCATTTGGCTGAAATTGGCGACGATCTTTTCGGGCGCGAACAGGCTGTTGACGGCCATCAGGCGGGCAATCTCATCCCGCTTCCACAAGGCGGCGGCGCCTGTCACCAGCACCAGCATCAAAAGACTGCCGAGCAGCCATTTAAGGATACGCATCACGCCCCCGTTTGTCATTGTGGCCAGAGTGGTCGCGCGGCGTTCGGCAAACAACAAAAAAGCGCGGCAGGTTGCCCCGCCGCGCCATTTCAATTCTGCACCCGATCAGATCAGGCTTCCGGTTCTTCGCCGTCATTGTCGGACGACCGCAGGCCCGATGGGGCCGCGACGTTGGCAATCACGAAGTTCCGGTCGATGGTGGCTTTTGCACCCTTGGGCAGTTCCACATCATTGATGTGGATCACATCGCCGATGTTCTTGCCGGTCAGGTCAACCGTGATGTGGTCAGGAATATCGCTGGCCAGCACTTCCAGTTCCACTTCGGACCGCACCACCGTCAGCGTGCCGCCACGCTTCAGACCGGGCGATGCTTCGTGGTTGATGAAATCAACGTGGATGAACAGGTTGATCCGGCTGTCATCGGCCAGACGCATGAAGTCGATATGCGTCGGCAGATCCTTGACCACATCGCGCTGCACGCCGCGGCAGATGACATGGGAATCCTTCATGCCGTCAACCTTGAGGTTGATCAGCGTTGACAGGAACCGGCCCTGACGCAGCCGTTTCAGCAGCATGTTGTATTGCAGTTTGATCGGCTGCGGCTCACCGCCTGCGCCGTAGATAATGCCGGGTACGTAGCCTTCACGACGGGCTTGACGGGCGGCCCCCTTGCCTGTCCCCGTCCGTACCTCGGCCACAAGATCCGGGATCTCACGTGCCATGGTTCTTCTCCTGATATAAGTCCGCCGCCCTCCAAGGGTGTGCGACGCGACCGGGGGGCTATAGCGGGGAATTCCCGCCGGGGAAAGAGGAAATGTCGCGTCAGGGCAGGCCCGGTCGGTGGCGGGCTTGCCGCGCGCCGAACAGAGGGCTAGCTGCGGGGTATAGACGGAGTATCCCGATGTCCATCCTGTCCACCATGAGCGCCGCGCGCACCGGCATTGCGGCCTTTGCCGCCATGGGTGTGGTCTGGGGCACCTTTGCCGCCGTGCTGCCGGACCTGAAGGCCATGCTGGGGGTGGATGAGACGCAGTTGGGCCTTCTTATGTTCATGACGCCGATTGCGGCGGTTTGCGCAATGCTGCTGGCGCCGCGTATCGGGGCGGGGCTGGGGCGGGTTGCGCTGCCCGTATCGGCGGGGGCGATGGCATTGGCCTTCATGTTGCCCGGCCATGCCGCGGTGATCTGGATGTTTCCGCTGGCCATGTTGGCGTGCGGGGCGGCCACGGGGCTGACGGATGTATTGATGAATGCACGGGTGGCCGCGTTGGAAAATGCGCGGGGCCTGCATCTGATGAACCTGACGCATGCGGCGTATTCGTTCGGGTATGCCGGGGCCGCGATGGCCACGGGCGCGATGCGGTCATGGGGGTGGTCACCGGCGTGGGTGATGGGGATCACGGCGTTCTGCGCGTTGGTTCTGGCGCTGTTGACGATCGAGCGTGATGGCCGGATTGCCGGGCTTATGGCACCAAAGGGCCGCGCGGCGGGGCGGCTGGGTCTGGTGCCGGTGATCGGGGGCGGCATGGTGCTGATTGCGTTCATGACGGAAAACGCGGCGGAAAACTGGTCGGCGCTGCACATCGAAAAGACGCTGGGTGGCAGCCCTGCCGAAGGGGCCGCGGGGCCTGCCGCAATGGCGCTGACGATGGGATTTGCGCGGCTGGCGGGGCAAGGGATCGTCGCGCGGGTGAACCCCTATTGGCTGATGCGCGGCGGTGCGGTGGTGGCGGCCTGTGGCGCGTTGATTGCGGCGGGGGCGGTGTCGCCCTTCATGGCCTATGCGGGGTTCATCGTGATGGGGATCGGGGCATCGGTGATTGCGCCCACGGCGTTTTCGCTGGTGGGGCGTCAAGCGGCACCCGAAGCGCGGGCGCGGGCGGTGGCGCGGGCGACGTTGCTGGGGTATTTCGGCTATTTCT
Source organism: uncultured Alphaproteobacteria bacterium (assembly GCA_963783595.1). Taxonomy (GTDB): domain Bacteria; phylum Pseudomonadota; class Alphaproteobacteria; order Rhodobacterales; family Rhodobacteraceae; genus JAAFHS01. The sequence continues at coordinate 19,003 of CAWAPA010000084.1, forward strand.
TCGGACCGCCGCTGGTGGGGTTCCTGGGCGGTACATTCGGGTTGCGCGCGGCCTTTGTGTTCGCCGCCGTGATGCTGTGCGCGATTATCGTGCTGGTGGGTTTGATGGCACGTCAGGGGAATCCGCAGACCCCTGACCGAACAGCCCCGACAATGACCGGCTGACAAGGTTCGTGACGCGCGGCTTTGGCAGTGCCACGAACGGCATCGGGCGGCACACCTCCATCGCGGCGACACCGACGCGGGCGGTCAGTGCACCGTTGACCACACCTTCGCCAAAGCGGCGCGACAGTTTGGACAGCACCCCGCCGCCCGCGACAGCCCCCAGCAGATCATCTGTCAATGCGACGGCCCCGGTGGCGATCAGGTGGCCGAACACGCGGCGCATCAGACGCCAGCTGCCAAGGGTACCCGCGCGGCCGCCGTAAATCTCGGCAATGCGGCGGATCATGCGCAGGTTGGCAAACAGCGCCATCGCCACATCAGCCAGCGCCATCGGCACCAGCGCCGTCACCATCGCCACGCGGCGGGCGGCGGTTTCAATCTCGCGGCGCGCGGATTGATCGAGGGGTTGCAGGATATCGGCCTCGGCCAAGGCCAGCAGCGCGTCGGCATCCATCACATCGCCCTGTCGTTCGGCGAGTTTTGCACGGCCCCATGCGGTATCGGGGCGAGCGGTGTAAAGACGGGTCAGATGGCCGACCATGGCCCGCGCTGCGGGCAGATCATGGGCGGCATAGGCGGCCTCGGCATCCGCGCGCAGGGTATCGAGGCGGCGCAGGCGGGCGAAGGCGACCCATTCGCGCAACGCCATGATGACAGCCGCAAGAATCGCAAGTCCGATCAGGGTGAACCCGATCCAGCCAAGGATCGTATTGCGGGCCAGCAGACCTGTCACAAAATCCCAGATCGCGACCGAGATCACGAAACTGAACAGCGCCCCGAATGCCCAAAGCGCAAAACGGGTGACGCCGGATGGCCGCAGGGTCGCCAGATCGGCGGCCGCCTGCATGGTGCGGCCAACCGGCAACGCATCGGGCACCGGGGCGGCAAGTCCGGGGTCGGACTCGCCGGTCAGTTCCATCAGCGCCGGGCGGCGCAGGGGGCTGGGATCATCCACCATGAGACAGACCGGAATGTTCGATAAGTGAAAGAATGCGAATGCTTGAGATGTCCAAGATGCGATTCTGATTGAAATTTGTCATAGTGCATCCCCGATCAGGAACTCTGCCGCGCGGTCCAGACGGATGTGCGGCGGGCCGTCGCCGGGGCGCGAGGTGATGCGGGCGGGGGCAAACTCCATCAGCCCGAATTCGGCATCCAGCCACGCGCTGGCCCCTTCGCGCGCAGGCGACAACAGCCGCGCGGGGTCAGAGGGCAATTCACCCGCATACATCGCGGCCTGCCGTCCCGTGGTCAGCAACCGCCCGCGCACGGCATCAAGACTGTCATCACCGCGGGTGATCACCTCTTCCACCGTGGCCCGCAGGCTGGCAATGGACATTGCCGCCGTGTCCGCCCCCGCAAAATCGGCGCGCGCCTGCGCATCGGCCAGAAGGGCGGTGGTGATCGCCGTCAGTCGCGGGTGCTGATTGTGGTGCAGATGATCGGCCTTGGTGGCCGCAAACAGGATCTTTTCAACCCGCCGCCCGCCCAGAAGCCCCGACAGCCAGCCGTTCTGGCCGGGACGAAAGGCCGACAGCACGTCCGCCATGGTGCGGCGCAGATCGTCCACGGCGCGCGGGCCGCGATGAATGGCCCCCAGCACATCGACCAGCACGACCTGTCGGTCAATCCGGGCAAAATGAGTGCGGAAGAACGGCTTGACGACATGGGTCTTGTAGCCTTCAAAGCGACGCTCCATTTCGCGCCACAGGCTGCGCCGGGCGGTGGTGGTCGGGCGTGGCAAGGGCGCAAAGGTCAGCACGGGCGAGCCCGCCAGATCACCGGGCAACAAAAACCGTCCCGGCGTGCAATCGGAAAACCCCGCTTCGCGCGCAGCATTCAGATAGGCGGTGAACGACGCAGCCAGCGCCTGTGCGCGCCCCTCATCCAGTGGCAATGACCCGTCTTCGGCACGCGCCGTGGCCATGAAATCGGCGGCCTGATCACGCTTGGCAATGCGCGCCAGCACCGCATCGGACCAATCGGCATAGGTTTTGTCCAGCAAGGACAGATCCAGCAACCATTCACCCGGATAATCCACAATATCCAGATGCAGGGTGCGCGGCCCCTGAAACGCCGCAAACAGCCCGCGCGGCGCAATGCGGAATGACAGGCGCAGTTCCGACACTGCGCGCGTTGACGCGGGCCAGCGCGGATCATCGCCCGTCAGCGCGGCCAGATGCCCTTCATAGTCAAAGCGCGGCAGCGTCATGTCCGGCTGTGGTTGCAGAAACGCGGCCTCGATCTGACCCGCGTGGCGCAGTTGCGGCATCCGCCCGCGCTGCAGCAGATTGGCCACCAGCCCGGTGATGAACACGGTCTTGCCCGCGCGTGACAGCCCCGTCACCCCCAGCCGGATCACAGGGTCGGAAAACATGCCGCTGACGGCGTGAACCGTGTCGGATATGGCCGTCAGAACCACCCTTGCGCCTTCCTGTGCGGGCTCAATTGCCCCCGCCGTCATCAATCACGGTGCGGACCATCAGATCACCATCCGCGTCCGTGGTTTCAAGGGCGGTGCCAAGGATGATGCGTTGGACCTGACACAGATCGTCCGCATCCGCGCCGGCCGGGTTGCCGTAGGCGGCGATCAGATCGGTTCCGTTCGGCAGCGCATCCAGTGTCGTGAACAACGTTGTGCCTGTCAGTTCGGCGGCGCGGTCACGCTCTGACGCCGACAGGGACTGCCGCGGCGGGTTGTCCTGCAATTCGGCAACAATTGATGCCGCCTGCCGGATCAGCGTCGCCTCAACCTCAACCGGGGGCCAGTCGGCCATGGCCGCCAGCGTGATGGCGCGCGCCGCGGCGGGGTCCATCTCGCCGCGCAGGAAGGGCCCGCATTGATCGGCAGGCAAGGGTTCGGCGATCCGCAGCAGATCGGCCAGATGGTCGCGCTGTGCATCGACTGGCAGACGCGCGATGCCGCGCGCGGCAACGTCATCGCCAAAGACCGCAAGCTGTTCCGCCGTCATCCGCGCCACGACACCTGCATTGTCAGGCGACAGGCCGAAATCGGTAAAGGGGCGCGCAATTTCGACCGCCAGCGTATCGCGCACCAGTGTCTGATCGAAAAGTGCTGCCAGATACCCGGCAAAGGCATCGCGCATCGCATCGGGGACGGCGACCCTTGTCACAGCCTCGGCCAGAACATCGGCGCGCAGCGCCTCGTCATCCAGCATGGCGCGAATTTGCGCGATCAGTTCAGGTGGCGGGCCGGGGTCAAAGTCAGAGCTGTCATCATAGCTGCCGGTGTCACCATCCGAATAGGCCGAATTGCCCGCGACCTTGTCTTCGTCATAGGTGCTGGTCACAGCCTCGGTCAGGCGCGAGGCGTCCAGCACGGCCGCCTTGACCGCATCGGTGGTGGGTTGGCCCAGTTCATCGGGCAACAGTCCGGCAGTGTCGATATCGGATGGCAGCTTGGCGCGATCGGCCAGCGGCGGATTGATGACCGGATTGCCCGCGATCTTGTCGTTGTCGTCCACGCTTGGCACCGCGTCGGCGGCAAGGCTGACGGTGGCCAGAGCTGTCTTCGGACCATCGCCGGCAGGCTGGCCAAGATCCGCATCAATGACTGGGTCCGGCAGGATTGACGCCAGTTTGGCGCGTGGCGTCAGAGGCGGCTGCACGTAAGGATTGCCCACGATCTTGTCGTTGTCGTCAACGTTGGGAAAGGCATCGGCGGCAAGGCTGACAGCCAGATCGGCGGTCTTGGGCGCATCTGTCACAGGTGTGCCAAGCGTTGCGGCATCCAGCCCATCAACGGGGGTGCCGGGGGTTTTCTGGCGTTCTGCCAGCGGCTCGGGCGGCGGTTCGTTCCCGGTGATCTTATCCTCGTCATAGATGCTGGGCACCGCATCGGTCGCGATGGACACGGCCAGATCGACCGTCTTTGGTGCGTCTGTTGCCGGCTGGCCCAGCGTGGCCGGATCAACCCCGGCCTCCAGCACAGAAGCCGCCTTGCCGCGTTCACCCAGCGGGACGGGTTGCGGTTCATTGCCGTCGATCTTGTCTTCGTCATAGTTGGTCAGGCGGGCGTCGTCATGGGCCGACACCACCAACTCCCCCGCCTTTGGCGCATCGCCGGGCGGCTGGCCCAGATCGACGTCGCCGTCCGTCAGAAGGCCGGGCTGCTTGACCCGTTCGGGCAGGACCACCGGATTGCCTGCGATCTTGTCAAGATCGGCCACGCTGGCAATGGCGTCTGCGGCATGACTGCTGGCCAGCACGCCCACCTTTGGCGCATCATCCGCCGGCTGGCCCAGCGCGGCCGCATCCAGCGTTGCGGTCAGAGGGGCAGAGGCCGCCTTTTGCACGTCATCCAGCGTTGATGTCTGCGCCGCGACGGGCCCTGCGATCAGGGCCAGCACCGCAGCAAGGGATCGCACACACCGCATCAGTTCACCACCGCATGACCTTTGCACCCAGAATGACGAAGCCAAGCCCCCTTGGCCAGAGCCTTTGCTTGCGGTAACGCAGGTTTATGCCACGTTACGCCCTGATGATCGACTATGACGGCGCGCCTTTCGCAGGCTGGCAGCGCCAAAGCCACCATGCATCAGTGCAAGGCGCGATCGAAGACGCGCTCGCACGGCTGACACCGGGGGAACATGTGGTCACCGGTGCCGGACGCACCGATGCGGGCGTGCATGCAACCGGGCAAGTGGCCCATGTCGATATCGCGCGGGATTGGGATACGACGCGCCTGATGGGGGCAATCAACGCGCATCTGCGGCCCCTGCCCGTTGCGATCCTGCAACTGGCGCGTGTCGCAGATGATTTTCATGCCCGGTTCGATGCCCGCGAGCGGCACTATCTGTTCCGCCTTGTGGGCCGCCGCGCGCCGGTCACCCACGACCGTGGGCTGGTCTGGCAAGTGGGACATGACCTCGATCTGGCAGCGATGCAGGCTGGGGCCGCGCACCTGCTGGGCAAGCATGATTTCACCACCTTCCGGTCGGCCCTGTGCCAGGCGCAAAGCCCGGTGAAAACGCTGGATGACATCACGATCACGGCGCATGCCGTCACGGGCGGCACCGAATACCGCTTTGCCCTGCGCGCGCGTAGTTTTCTGCATAATCAGGTGCGGTCCATCGTCGGCACGCTGGAGCGGGTCGGGGCGGGGGCATGGCAGCCGGAGGATGTGGCGAAGGCCCTTGCCGCCCGCAACCGCGCGGCCTGTGGTCCGGTGTGCCCGCCGCAGGGGCTTTATCTGACGAAGGTGGGCTATCCGGTGGACCCGTTCGGGTAACGGCCTAACCGTTGCAGGCCGCACTTTGCATGATGTCGCCGGGCTCTGCGGTGATCCATGTCGTTCCGGTCAGCGTGCCATCGGGGGCAAGGGTCGCGCCGTCTGCCAGATCGGCATGCCGCCCGCCCGCGCAATCGAATGCGACCGGCACGCGCTGCGTCGGCATCCAGCGCTGCACGAACATAAGGTCCGCCTGACGGTAGGCCGTGTTCTGGGCCGATGTGATCATGCTGGTGCCATCCAACGCCATGAACCGGGTCGATGGCGGGAAAAGATAGGTCCATGGCCGGAAGGGCGAGGTATCTTCGGGCACAAGAATGATTTCAACCGCATCCGGCAGGGCGTCGGTGACGCGGCCAAACCAGCTGTATTCGCTCCACACCGAAAAGCCGATCATCCCGGCCCCGATGGCGGCTGGCAGCGCCCATTTCGGCAACCGTCCGCCCATCAGTTTGCGCAAGAGCAGGAACAGGCCCGCCACCCCGACACCGGCACAGATCATGGCAAGGATGTCGATCAGCATCGCGGGTCATTCCTTTCAGCAGACAGAATGACACCCCCGGCATGGGGCCGGGGGTGTCGTTTGGTTTAGTGCGCCTGTGCGGACCCCGCACCTTTCGGCACGCGGATCGATTCCACAAGATCAAGCACATGCTGCGGCGGAGCCTTGGTGATCATCGAAACGACATAGGCCGCCACGAAGTTCACCACAGCGCCAACCGCACCGATGGACAGAGGCGAGATGCCGAACACGTAATTCGCTGCCGTATCCGGCAGGTTGTTGGTGCCCGGAATGAAGAACCACCCCTTGTAGATGAAGATGTAGACGGCCGTGAACACAAGGCCCGCCAGCATCCCCACAATCGCCCCTTCCTTGTTGATGCGCTTGGAGAAGATGCCCATCATCAGTGCCGGGAAGATCGTCGCCGCCGCCAGACCAAAGGCCAGTGCCACAACCTGCGCCGCAAAGCCGGGCGGATTGAGGCCCAGATACGTCGCCAGCGCAATCGCAAAGGCCATGGCAATCCGGGCGGCCAGAAGTTCGCCCTTTTCCGAAATGCCGGGGTTGATCACGCTCTTGATGACGTCATGGCTGATGGCTGACGAAATCGCCAGCAACAGACCCGCCGCCGTTGACAAGGCTGCTGCAAGCGCACCCGCCGCAACCAGCGCCACCACCCAACCGGGCAGTGCGGCGATTTCGGGGTTGGCCAGCACCATCATGTCATTGTCGATCTTGACCAGTTCGTTGCCAAGCCAGCCGCGTTCGGCAAGGCTCACCCCGCCAATCGTTGCTTCGGCCAAGAGCGGCATCACGCGCAGCCGTTGCCGCCACGATCGCCGCTTCCAGTGGGGCCTTGTCCGCATCGGCCGCGGCTGCAGCAAGAGCGGCCGAGGCTTCACCCAGCGCCTTGTTCGCCGCCGCAACAGGTGCGGGTTCGGCAAAGTACTGGATGCGGCCATCACCGTTCAGGTCGGTCATGGTCAACAATCCGGTCTTTTCCCAGGTCCGGATCCAGGTCAGATCAGGGTTGCTGTCGATATCCGCAATCGCAATTGCTTCACCATCCAGCGCATTGCCCGTGGCCGCACTTGGCCACATTGTCGTGGTCAGGTTCAACCGCGCCATCGACCCGACGGCCGGGGCCACCGTGTATAGCAGCGCGATGAACACCAGCGCCCAACCAGCCGAAGCCCGCGCGTCAGCCACCTTTGGCACCGTGAAGAAGCGGATGATGACATGCGGCAGACCCGCTGTGCCGATCATCAGCGACATGGTGAACAGGAACATGTTCAGCATGTTGGCACTGTCGGCTGTATAGGCTTTGAAGCCCAGTTCGGTCACCACGGCGTCTAGTTTGGCCAGCATGGCCACACCGGATGCAACGCCATCCGGCGATTGGTATTCGCCGATCAGCCCCAGTTGCGGCAGGAAAGACCCTGTCAGTTGCAAAGAGATGAAGATCGCCGGGATCGTGTAGGCGATGATCAGCACCACGTATTGCGCTACCTGCGTGTAGGTGATGCCTTTCATCCCGCCCAGAACCGCATAGGCGAACACGATAGCCGCGCCGATATAAAGCCCGGTATCTGTCGTGACTTCCAGAAAGCGCGAAAACGTCACGCCGACGCCACGCATCTGACCGATCACATAGGTGACCGAGATCACAATCAGGCAGACCACGGCAACCATCCGCGCCCCAGTCGAATAGAACCGGTCGCCGATGAATTCGGGCACGGTGAACTTGCCAAACTTGCGCAAGTAGGGTGCCAGCAGCAAGGCCAGCAGCACATAGCCGCCGGTCCAGCCCATCAGGAAGGCCGATTGTTCATATCCGCCAGCCGATGCCAGTGCGATGATCCCGGCCATCGAGATAAACGAGGCCGCCGACATCCAGTCTGCGCCCGTCGCCATGCCGTTCAGCACCGGGTGGACACCCTGCCCTGCGGCGTAGAATTCCGATGTGGTGCTCGCGCGGGCCCAGATCGCGATCCCGATGTAGATGGCAAAGGTGATGCCAACCACAATCAGGTTCAGTGTAAACTGATCCATGTTTTTCCTGCCTCCCTATTCTTCCAGCCCGTGGTCCCGGTCGACCTTGTTCATCATCTTTGCGTAGACGAAGATCAAAATCAGGAACACGTAGATCGATCCGTTCTGCGCCATCCAGAACCCCAGATCGGCGCCGCCGACCGAAATCCCCGACAGCGCGGGTCGCAGCAGGATGCCCATGCCAAAGGACGCAGCAAACCAGATCGCCAGAGAAATCAGGATGATCCGGATGTTTGCAGCCCAATAGGCGTTGGACGATGTTTTGTCCGCCATTGAAATTACTCCCTGTCCTTGTTGATGCAGGCCCCTTGCGACGGGACCTGCGTTTTTGGGCCTGCCCCGGTCTTGGGGCAGGGTCGTCGTCACCCCCGGTTCATCCGGTTGGTAATCAGGTCGTCCACCACCGACGGATCGGCGAGTGTGGATGTGTCGCCCAAGGCGCCATAGTCGTTCTCTGCGATCTTGCGCAGGATGCGGCGCATGATCTTGCCCGACCGGGTTTTTGGCAGGCCGGGGGCCCATTGGATAAGGTCGGGCTTGGCGATGGGTCCGATTTCGCCGCGCACCCAGACCTCAAGCGCCTTGCGCAGGGCATCCGTCGGCTCCACGCCTTTCATCAGGGTGACATAGGCATAGATGCCCTGCCCCTTGATGTCGTGCGGGTATCCCACCACTGCGGCCTCGGCGACATCGGCGTGGGCGACAAGGGCGCTTTCGATTTCCGCCGTGCCCATGCGGTGGCCGCTGACATTCAGCACGTCATCCACCCGGCCGGTGATCCAGTAATAGCCATCCGCATCGCGGCGGCAGCCGTCGCCGGTAAAGTAGTAGCCCTTGTACTGGCTGAAATACGCCTCTTCAAAGCGGGCGTGATCGCCCCAAAGGGTGCGCATCTGCCCTGGCCAGCTGTCGGCGATGCAGAGCACGCCTTCGGTGGCACCTTCAGGCTGCGGCGCCCCTGTCGCGGGGTCCAGCACCACGGGTTTGACACCAAAGAACGGCACGGTCGCCGACCCCGGCTTGGTCGGGATCGCCCCCGGCAGTGGCGTGATGATGTGCCCGCCGGTTTCGGTCTGCCAGAACGTGTCGACAATGGGCAGTTTGCCCTTGCCCACATGGGTGGAATACCAGTTCCACGCCTCGGGGTTGATCGGCTCACCCACCGTGCCCAGCAGTTTGAGGCTGGACAGATCGTGCTTTGTCACGAAATCCGGCCCCAGTCCCATCAGCGCACGAATGGCCGTGGGCGCGGTGTAAAACTGGGTCACCTTGTGCTTGGCGATCACTTCCCAGAACCGGCCCGCATCGGGATAGGTCGGAACACCTTCGAACATCACGGTCGTGGCCCCGTTCGCCAAGGGACCATAGACAATATAGCTGTGCCCGGTGACCCAGCCCACATCCGCCGTGCACCAGAACACATCGCCATCGTGGTAATCGAAGGTCATCTGGTGCGTCATCGCCGCATAGACGATGTAGCCCCCCGTCGTATGCACCACGCCCTTGGGTTTGCCGGTAGAGCCTGAGGTATACAGAATGAACAGTGGGTCTTCGGCGTTCACTTCGACGGGCGCGCAGACCGGGCTTGCGCTGGCCATTTCGGCCAGCAGATCAATGTCGCGGCCCTCCGTCCATGTGGTCTGCCCGCCAGTGTGTTTGACAACCAGACATTTCACCCGGTCGTCGCAATGCAGCAGCGCCGCATCTGCATTCGCCTTCAGCGGCGTCGCCTTGCCCGCGCGCGGCGCGTGATCCGCCGTGATGACGACGCGCGCAGCGCTGTCGTTGATCCGGTTTGCCAGCGCATCCGCCGAAAAACCGCCAAACACCACCGAATGAATGGCCCCGATCCGCGCGCAGGCCAGCATCGCATAGGCCGCCTCGGGGATCATCGGCATATACAGCACGACGCGGTCGCCCTTTTTCACGCCCTGCGCTGTCAGCACATTGGCCATCCGGCACACCTGGTCATGCAGCACTGCATAAGTGATGTGGCGCGAAGGCGTTTTCGGGTCATCCGGTTCCCACAGGATCGCGGTCTGGTTTGCGCGGGTGGCAAGGTGGCGGTCGATGCAGTTGGCGCTGATGTTCAGCGCGCCATCCTCGAACCATCGGATGTCGATGTTGCCGGGCGCAAAGGATGTGTTCTTGATCTTGGTTGGTCGCTTGATCCAGTCGATCCGCCGCGCCTCGGTTGCCCAGAACGCATCCGGGTCCGCCATCGATGCTGCATAGCGCGCCGCATATCCGGCCGCGTCAACATGTGCCTTTGCCACGAAGTCGGGCGTTGGCGCATGAATTGCTGCGTGTTCGGTCATCGCAAGTCCCCCCTGTTGGGCAGCCGCGATACCAACAGCGCCCAAGCTACTCATAAAGTATTTGTGAAGGAATTGCTAACCTATTTTAATTATTCGTTTATATTGTAAATTTATTGACGCCGCCCCCTTAGAAACTGTCAAGTTCCTGAAAATTTCCCCTGACTTCAAGACACACTTTCTGATCGCCGGGAACAAAGGGCCGATGGCACCAACAAGGTCTTGTGCGCCACTTGGGTTATCGCGCGGTGGACGGCCCTTGCCCCGCACTGCCCGGCGACCCAGAATGATTCCTGCCGCAAGACGGGAAATGACCATGGCCAAACCCGACCCCATCCGCCCAGCCGATGCCGAAGCACGCCGCGTTGCGCACGCTCTGCTGGGCGACAGCCGACATGCGGCACTGGCCTATACAGACGCTGCGACGAAAACCCCCGGCATCAGCCGCATTGCCCTTGGATTGGCGGATGGCATGCCGATCACATTGATTTCGGCACTTTCCGCACATCACGCGGGGCTTGCGGGAGATCCGGCCTGCGCCATCATGCTGGGCGATCCGGGGCCAAAGGGTGACCCGCTGACCCATCCGCGCCTGATGATCCAATGCCGGGCCGCGTTCATCCCGCGCAGCGATCCGCGCCACAACGCCTTGCGCGACGGCTGGCTGCGCAGTCACCCCAAGGCCAAGCTTTACGTCGACTTTGCCGATTTCACCTTTGTCCACCTGATCCCAGAGACAGCCCTTCTGAATGCGGGCTTCGGGCAGGCTTACCGACTGCTGCCCGCCGACCTTGTGCCGTAAAAAAACGGCGGCCGCGCAGGACCGCCGCTTTCCTTCATCCGTCCAAAATCAGTTCGGGTTGTCACAATGAATGGTCACCATGGCGCGGCCTTTGACGGCACTTGGCCATTTCAGATGCACCTGGTTTTGCGCCGTGCCCTGTTCCAACAGCGCGTAGGGTGCCACGTATTGCACGACGTTTGTCGCATTCGTGATCGTCCCTTTCGGCATCGCAGACTGCACATTGCGCGCACGCGATGCAAACGGCAGAAACGCCCCTGCATCCACCACCCATGTCGCGGAATTGGTATTTTGCACATGTTCGTAAACCACAGGGGATTTCGTGTGCTGGTTCACGCCGCTGAAGGCATTGTTGGTGATGTTGATATTGCGAAACCGCGAGTAATCCAGCCCCGCCACCGTGGCATCCACCGCATCAATGCGGTCGATCGTCCCGCTGATCGTGCGGAAGGTGTTCCCCGTGATGCTCAGGTGGCTCATCGTGTGTCCCGGCCCTTTCGGCGAAACGACAAGCCAGCGGAAACTGGGCAGCGTATTGATCGACACAAAGATATTGCCCGTGATCGTCATGCCACCAAAGGAAAACTCCGCATCGAATTCGGGCTGCGCATCATGTTCGTTCGACAGCTCGATGAAACTGTTGTCGATGTAGTTGCCCGTCAGGATCGCGTTTGGCGTCGGCGTGGTGAATACGAGGCCTGCCCGGCGCAAGCCCGGATCTTCGTCATCGCCGCCGAAAAAGTGATTGCCCACAAAGATATGTGTCGGTGCCCGCCACAACCCCGAATGTGCCAAACCGTGACGCACGGTTGCCGCGGATTTTTGCGTCATTGGCGTTGACGTTGAACACAATGGTCTTGCGGTTCTGCGTGGGCAGGCCCTGTTCGTTGGACGCGAACATGCAGTTGTCGATAATCAGATCCTGACAGCCACGCCCATGCGACGTGATCCCACGGTCTGCGGGCTTGGTCAGGCTGCTGATCGCCACGCGGAAGGTTTCACCAAGCGGGGCAAGAAGAACTCCGCTGGCAAGGCCGTTGCACTGCAGCTCCATCCCGGTAAGCTCAAACTTCGAAAACTTGGTGAAACCACTGAAATCCAGCATGTATTTGTAGCGGGTGAAAGTGAAGGTCTGTGTGCCCGCCGCGTTCCACAAAGGCTGGCTCAACTCCACCGTGCCGCCCGGAATATCCACCGACCGGACATAGACCTCGCGGCCCACGCCAGTGCCCGTAATGTGCGCGCCGACCGGCACGTTTGCGATATTGACCACACCCGTCAGGCGCAGGGGGTTGGCCACGGCATAGCTTGCCGACGATGTGACCACCGTCGAATTCCACGCGGGGTCCGCCACGGCGTTCAGCATCCCGTTGGTAATCAGGCGGCGGATTTCAAAGGTCGCCAGCCCGGCGATCGCGGCCACATTCAGGGGCCCGGGCAGATCGACCCTTCGCCCGCGCAGATCAAGCGCCACATGGTCTGCGTTGTAAAACAGCGCCTGCAAGGCCTTGGTGAAGGCCTCCAGTTCCGTGCCGAACGCCGAGGTATAACTATCCAGATCAAAGTTCCGCCGCAGGATCAGACGCGAGGCCGCAGGCTGCGTCACCCGGCCCTCAAACCGCACAGGGTTGTCCATCGTCAGGTTACCGGCAATGCGGTAGGTGCCCTTTGACACCACCACCGTCCGCCCTGCCGCAGCGGTATCGGCCGCATCGAAAGCAGCGGTGTCATCGGTCACATTGTCGCCGACCGCGCCGTAATCGCGCACATCGACCCAGTCCATCAGTTCGCGCAGGAACACCGATGTCACATCCTCGACCGTCACATCATCAATCCGCACCACGCCGCCGCTGGTGCCCGTCAGGTCCAGCCCCAGATGCGCGTACACCGGCTGTGCCCCCCAGAACAGATTGACGCCCGTGCGGTTCGATGACGCGATGATCGCGCTGACGGTGACGACCTGACCATAGGTGGTCAATTGCGTGATCGGCCCGGTTGTCGTGATCCCGCCGACCTGGGTGCCATTGGCAAGCGCGGGGTAACCCGCAATCCGCACCCCCGGCAGCGGTCCCGCCACCGCCTTGACCCGCACCGTCACCCGCAGATAAAGGCCCGGCTGATACGGGATTTGCTGGAACGATCGCACCTTTTGCACCGTGTCCAGCTTTTGCAATTCCATGCAACCCGCAAAGTCCTGATCGTTCGCCACGTAGGCCGCATTGGGCTGGCCCGCGTAAGACCCCGCCCCCGCCACGCCATCGCCCCGCGACCACAGGTTCAATCCGGCCGCAAATGCGGGTGGCATCAGGACCAGACCTTCGGTAATTGCCTTGTTCATGCGTCAATCCTCTCTGGACAAGGGCGGCCCAGAAAGGCCCCCCGGATGGTCCCGAGAGGTATCAACCAAATCTTAACGCAGGCTCAGACGACCGCGCGCCAACCCCGCGCGGCAGGCAACACCATCAGACGCCGGTGCCGACCGCCGGCAGGATCTGCACGGCGTTGATCTGCCAGCCATCCGCCGTTTCGATCATCATGTAGTCAAGGATATGCGATGCCCCCGCCTGATCGGTGATCAGCACGCGCTGCCACAGGTTCCCCGCCACCTCGCGCAATTCAAGCATCTGCACATTGCCCGGACGGTGCACCATCGGGAACCCTTGGGTCACCATCGCCCCAAAGTTTTCCGGCGTGCCGAACATGCTTTTGATCGTCGGGCTGGCAAATGTGAAGGCGGTTGCAAAGTCATCTGCGACAAACGCATTCAGCTGGTTCTGAATGGTCCCTTCGATCGCGGGATTGCGGGGTTCATCGGAAAAGACCGGGGTCGACATCAGTGATAGGCAAACGGCCAGAATACGCGCGCGCATGTGTGATCCCTCATCAATGTCCCCAGATATGAGGTTAGGCTGCAATGGCCGTTTGTCAAATGATCTGACACCAGCGGCAGGCGCCCCCCTGTTGACAATTCCTATCCCCGCCGCCAAGGACAGCGCATGATCTGGACCCTGTCCCAAGTTGCCGCCGGTGGAGCCATCGGGGCCATGTTGCGCTTTGCCACCGTTCTGGGGGCCGCGCGCGCCTTCGGTGTGGGCTTTCCCTTCGGCACCATGGCTGTGAACGTCGCGGGCAGCTTTGCCATGGGGTTCTTGGTCATCGTCCTGACCGCACGCGGCAGCGGGCTGCACCCCTTCCTGCTATCCGGCATCCTTGGCGGATTCACCACGTTCTCCGCGTTTTCGCTGGACGCCGTCACCTTGTGGGAACGCGGCGATGCGTTTCAGGCCGGGCTTTACGTCTGCGCATCCGTGATCCTGTCCATCCTCGCCCTCGCAGTCGGGGCACTACTCGCAAGGGCCCTGACATGACCGGCGTGATGACATTGACCGTTTCCGCCGATGAGGGCGAACAGCGTCTGGACAAATGGTTCAAGCGGCGCTTTCCGCAACTGACCCAAGGGGCGGTGGAAAAAATGTGCCGCACGGGGCAGGTGCGCGTCGATGGCGGGCGGGCCAAGGCATCAGACCGGATCATTCCGGGGCAGGTGATCCGCGTGCCCCCCCTGCCCGATACCGCCGCCCCCGTGCGCACGGCGGAAAGCCGCATCAGCGCGGCGGATACCAAGATGATCCAGAACGCGGTCATCTTCAAAGACGAACACCTGATCATCCTGAACAAACCGCCGGGCCTGCCATCGCAAGGCGGATCAGGTCTGGGTGAGCGGCATGTCGATGCGCTGTCAGAGGCGTTGAAATTCGGCTACAAGGACAAGCCGAAACTGGTGCATCGGTTGGACAAGGATACATCCGGCCTGCTGATGCTCGCGCGCACCGACCGCGTGGCGCGCAACCTGTCCGAGGCGCTGCGCCACCGCAACACCCGCAAGATTTACTGGGCGGCGGTCGCGGGCGTGCCGCATCCGCGCAAGGGCAGCATCAAATACGGGCTGATGAAGGCGCAGGGTTCCGGGCGCGGTGGCGAAGCGGAAAAGATGCAATGCGTGCATCCCGCCAAGATGGCCGACTACCCCGATGCCAAACGCGCGCAGACCGACTATTTCGTGCTGTGGTTTCTGGGCAGCCGCCTGTCATGGATGGCGCTGGAACCCGTCACCGGGCGCACCCACCAATTGCGCGCGCACATGGCCGAAATCGGCCACCCGATTGTGGGCGACGGCAAATATGGCGGCAGCGGCGTTGAAAACGAAGGCGATGGCTGGGGCGCGCAAATCGGCGGCGACATCAGCCGCAAGCTGCACCTGCACGCCCGCAGCCTGACCATCGAACACCCCGTGTCCAAGGTGATGATGACCTTCACCGCCCCATTGCCGGACCACATGGCCCGCACGTGGAAAACCCTTGATTGGGGCGAAAAAGACGTGCCCGCGGACCCGTTCGGTGACGCATGAGCGTTTGGGCGGCCAAACGGTTCTGGACTGATGCCACGGTTGAAGCCGTGGATGGCGGCTATACTGTCCGGCTGGACAATCGCGCGGTCAAGACACCACTGAAGGCCCTGCTGATCATGCCGACGCAGGCCATGGCACAGGCAGTGGCCGACGAATGGCAGGCGCAAACCGGCGTCGTGCGCCCCGACACCATGCCCGTCACCCGTTCGGCCAATTCGGCCATCGACAAGGTTGCAGCCCAGTTTGACGATGTGGTCGGCCTGATCGCGGCCTATGGCGGCAGCGATCTGCTGTGCTACCGCGCGGCGTTCCCCCCTGCCCTGATCGCGCGGCAAGCTTCGGCATGGGACCCGTTGCTGAAATGGGCGGCAGATGAATTGGGGGCACCGCTTGTGGCCACAACAGGGGTAATGCCCGTGGCACAGAACGCAGGCAGCCTTTCCGCCCTGCACGCCCGCGTTGCCGGGATGACAAATTTCCAGATCGCGGCGTTTCACGATCTTGTCGCAATCAGCGGGTCATTGATCCTTGCACTTGCCGTAACGGAAGGGCGATTGACGCTGGATGAGGCGTGGTCTTGCAGCCGTATCGACGAGACGTGGCAGACCGAACAATGGGGCCGCGATGATGACGCCGCAGCAACAGAGGCCATGCGCCATGCAGGCTTTGCCCATGCAGGGCGATTCTATGGATTGTGCGGGTAACAATATTGAACAGTTTTTGGGCGCGCCCGCCGCCCGTTGCTGGAAATTTCCGCAAACGCCTTGATATTCATAGATAAATCAACGCCCCAAGATAGCTGCTTGACCATCCCACTGCAGGTGTCCGAAACTGTTGCTTGGAAGGGCCAAGCCCTTTACATCACGAATACTGCTGCAAATTGTGGCAGAACATAATCACCACCCTTTGATGGGCGGGAACTCAGGAAGAGGTATCCATGAAAACATCCGTATTCTTTGGCACGATCGCGGCCGCCACACTGCTGGCAGGCGCAGCATCGGCCCAAAGCACGCTGGAAGCCGTCAAGGCCCGTGGCGAATTGATCTGCGGCTCGAACACCGGCCTGACCGGATTCGGCGCACCTGATGCAAATGGCGAATGGCAGGGCTTTGACGTCTCGCTGTGCCGCGCACTCGCGGCCGCCGTGCTTGGCGATCCGACCAAGGTAAAGTTTGTTCCGACAACCGGCGAGACCCGCTTTACCTCGCTCGCGTCGGGCGAAGTCGATATTCTGGTGCGGAACTCCACCTGGACCCTGACACGCGACACCGAACTTGCGTTCGATTTCGTCGCTGTGAACTACTATGACGGTCAGGGCTTCATGGTGAAGAAAGAGCTGGGCGTTTCATCGGCGAAAGAGCTTG
Source organism: uncultured Alphaproteobacteria bacterium (assembly GCA_963783595.1). GTDB lineage: Bacteria > Pseudomonadota > Alphaproteobacteria > Rhodobacterales > Rhodobacteraceae > JAAFHS01. The sequence goes on from CAWAPA010000084.1 coordinate 35,861, forward strand.
ATGGTGCGACCGTCTGCATCCAGACCGGCACCACGACCGAGTTGAACCTTGCAGACTTCTTCAAGGCCAACAACATGTCCTACACGCCGGTCAACGTGGCCGACGATACCGAAGCGGCTGCCCAGTATCTGGCAGGCGCATGCGACACCTACACGACGGATGCGTCGGGCCTTGCTGCCAGCCGCGCGTCGATGGCCGATGCCGCCAACCACATCATCCTGCCCGAGATCATCTCGAAAGAGCCGCTCGGCCCGGTGGTGCGCCATGGCGACAACAACTGGGGCGACATCGTCCGTTGGACCTACTATTCGCTGGTCATCGCGGAAGAGTTCGGCGTGACGAAGGCAAACCTGGAAGAGGTCGCATCGACCACGACCAACCCGGAAATCAAGCGCCTGATGGGTCTTGAAGGCGACATGGGGGCCAAGCTTGGCCTTGATGCCGAATTCGCCAAGCGCGCGATCATGGTTGCCGGCAACTATGGCGAGATCTTCGAGGCGAATATCGGCTCGTCGACACCGATCGGCCTTGCGCGTGGTCTGAACGCGCTGTGGACCCAAGGTGGGCTGCAGTACGCACCGCCCTTCCGTTAATCTGACCTTGCGGCGCGCAGTCCAGACTGCGCGCCGCAAACCTTTCGTATTCAGACATTCTTTGCGTGCCTGAGGCATCAGACCTCACATGAAACCGGGCTTTCCGGGGGCGTTGACAAAGACAGGGGGTTCCATGGCAATCGCCGCAGATGCACCGAAAGATGGCTTTCGGCTTTCCCAGCTTATCTATGATACGCGGTATCGCAGCTATACGATTCAGGTCATCGTTCTGATCCTGTTCGGGCTGGGCATTGCATGGCTGACGCAGAACGTGATCAGCAACCTCGCGTTGAAGGGCAAGACCTTCGACTTCGGTTTCCTGTGGTCGCGCGCCGGGTATGACATCGAACAGACCCTGGTGCCCTACACCAACGACGACAACCACTTCCGCGCATGGATGGTGGGCCTTGCCAATACGCTGGCTGTGGCCATTCCGGGCTGCCTCCTCGCCACCGTTCTTGGCGTGTTCGTCGGCGTCCTGCGCCTGTCAAAGAACTGGCTCGTTGCGCGCCTGATGACGGTTTACGTCGAAATTTTCCGGAATATCCCACTGCTGTTGTGGATCCTGATCGTCTACGTGCCGATGCGCGAACTGACCTCAGAGCCCAAGGATTTCCGCGTCACCCCGGATATGGAGACGAACCGCGCGTTGGTCACGGCAGCCAAAGAGGCGCTTGAGCCGACCAGCGGCCCCTTTGCGCGGCTATGGGACATCAGCTTTATCAGCGGCCCGTTTCTGTTGTGGGCGCTTGCCATTGTCGTGGTGTTTGCGGTTGTGGCCGTTGTATCGCGCCGCGTCCGGGCTGCAACAACGACGGCCCTGTCCCTGTGGGGGGCGGCAGCCGCAATCGCCGTCCTGTCGCTTTACCTGTTTGCGCCCCTGATGCAGAACCCGCTGATGGTCCTCAGGCAAGGGGACGCCGGATTTGTGAACACCGCCAGTTTCACAGCCACCGAACTGGAGGCATTGGGTGTCAACGGTCCGGTCAACCCCGACGCCGCGATGTGGTTTCACGACAGCCTCGCGCTGTCCACCCGCGGCATCAACGCCCCGCTGCCGCTGTTTGAACGCCCGCTGGGGTCTTTCGATCTGCTGGGCCTGCCGGTCAACCTGACGTTCCTTGCCACGTTGATCGTGATCATCGGCAGCTTTTTCGTCAACCGCATGGTCGTCCACCGCGCCCGCGCTGTGCAAGAGGCAACAGGCGTGCGCCCGGTGACATGGTGGAAATCCATCCTGATCCTTGCCGGGCCGTTCCTTGCGCTGATGTATGCGCTTGGCTTTCATCTGGAATACCCGGTGCTGGGGCGGTTCAACTTTTCTGGCGGGGTGCTGCTGCAGCATGCCTATTCGGCCCTGCTGATTGCGCTTGTGCTCTATACCGGGGCCTTCATCGCCGAAATCGTCCGCTCTGGCATCCTTGCCATCAACCGGGGCCAGTCAGAGGCGGCCTTTGCCCTTGGCCTGCGCCCCGGCCGCACGATGAATCTGGTGGTTCTGCCGCAAGCGTTGCGCGTCATCATCCCACCGCTGATCAGCCAGTATCTGAACCTGACAAAGAACACCTCGCTGGCCATCGCGGTCAGCTATCTTGACCTGCGCGGCACACTGGGCGGCATCACGCTGAACCAGACCGGGCGCGAACTGGAATGCATGCTGTTGATGATGGCAAACTACCTCGTGCTCAGCCTCCTGATCTCGTCCATCGCCAACATCTACAACCGATCCATTCAGTTGAAGGAGCGTTGAGATGGCCACGACCGATATGCCCAACGCCCTGAGCTATGTCCGCGCCGAGATGATGGCGCAGAAACCACCGCCAATCACCGAACGGGGCGTGGTCAAATGGATGCGCGAGAACCTGTTCTCCGGCGTCTTCAACACCGTGCTGACCCTGCTTGCGATCTATGTCCTGTATCAGATCGTCGCGGCGGTCCTGCCCTGGCTGCTGAACGGAGTCTGGACCGCGAATTCCAAGGCCGAATGCCGCGCGATTGTCGAGGCGAGCGCCGGTGCAGGCAGCGAAGGCGCCTGCTGGGCCATTATCAATGCACGCTGGCATCAGTGGCTGTTCGGGTTCTATCCGCAGGATCTGTATTGGCGCCCGATCCTTGCGCTGGTGCTGCTGTTCGTGGCGCTGGCCCCCGTGCTGTTCGACCGCGTGCCAAAGGTACTGCTGTGGTTCACGATCGTCTATCCAGCGTTGTGCTTCTGGCTTTTGTGGGGCGGCTCGGTCTGGCCGCCGGTCTTTGTGATGGTCGGCTTGGCCGTGACCATCATCGGCGGGATTCAGGCATCGCGTGCGGGTGGCCGCATACTGGGTGTCGTCGCTTTTCTTGTGTTGTTCATCGTGTTGTTTCTCGATCCCATCAGTCCAATCCTGAACCTCGCAGGGGCTGTGGCAAGTTGGATCAGCGGCGGATCGGTGGTGTTCAATCCTGTGATCTGGACTGGTTTCCTGCCGGGCACAACCGTGCCGTTTTCCTTGCGCGAACTGTTCCCCCTGCTCCCACATGCATCCGGCTTTATGTCTGATCATCTTCCATGGGGTCTGCGCGCCGTCACATCCGACCAGTTCGGCGGCTTTCTTCTGGCCATCACCATCGGGGTCACCGCCATCGCATTTTCGCTGCCCTTCGGCATCATCCTCGCCCTTGGGCGACAGTCGGACATGATGATCGTCAAGGTTCTGTGCGTGGGGTTCATCGAATTCATCCGCGGCGTGCCGCTGATCACCCTGCTGTTCACGGCATCATTGCTGCTGCAATACTTCCTGCCGCCCAGCACGAATTTCGACATCATCCTGCGCGTCATCATCCTTGTGACCCTCTTCGCCGCCGCCTATCTGGCCGAGGTGATCCGGGGTGGTCTTGCCGCCCTGCCGCGCGGGCAGTACGAGGCCGCAGATGCGCTTGGCCTTGATTACTGGCGCGCACAACGGCTCATCATCCTGCCGCAGGCACTGAAAATCTCGATCCCGTCGATCGTGTCCACCTTTATCGGCCTGTTCAAGGATACGACGCTCGTATCCTTCGTGGGCCTGCTCGATCCCCTGCGCGGCGTGACAAACGTCGTGCGCGCCGACATCAACTGGAAGGGCATCTACTGGGAGCCCTATATCTTCGTTGGTGCCATCTTCTTTGTCTTCTGCTTTGGCATGTCGCGATACTCCATGTATCTCGAAGGCAAGCTGAAGACCGATCACCGCTAAGGATGCGATCATGAACACCACCGCAAAAATGCAGGTCTCCGACGAGATCGCAATCCAGATCACCAACATGAACAAATGGTACGGCACGTTCCATGTGCTGCGCGACATCGACATGACGGTGATGCGCGGCGAACGGATCGTGATCTGCGGGCCGTCAGGGTCGGGCAAATCGACGCTGATCCGCTGCATCAACCGGCTGGAGGAACATCAGCAGGGCCAGATCATCGTCGACGGCACCGAACTGACCAACGATCTGAAGAACATCGACAAGGTCCGGTCCGAAGTCGGCATGGTGTTTCAGCATTTCAACCTGTTCCCGCACCTGACCATTCTGGAAAACCTGACGCTGGCCCCGATCTGGGTGCGCAAGACGCCGAAACGCGAGGCCGAGGAAGTGGCGATGCACTTCCTGAAAAAGGTCAAGATCCCCGAACAGGCGCACAAGTATCCGGGCCAGTTGTCGGGTGGCCAGCAGCAGCGCGTGGCCATCGCACGGTCCTTGTGCATGAAGCCGCGCATCATGCTGTTTGACGAACCGACATCGGCCCTTGACCCCGAGATGATCAAGGAAGTGCTGGATACGATGATCGAGCTTGCCGAAGAAGGCATGACCATGCTCTGCGTCACGCATGAAATGGGCTTTGCGCAGGCCGTGGCGAACCGGGTGATCTTCATGGATCAGGGTCAGATCGTGGAACAGAACGATCCGAAGGAATTCTTCAACAACCCGAAATCGGATCGCACGAAACTGTTCCTCAGCCAGATCTTGGGCCATTGATCCGCGCCTGATGCCGCTCTCAAAAGGGCGGGCGACACGCCAAAACCGATCACGCAATGTTTCAAAAGTGTTAACGCGGGCAGCCCTCTTGGACGCCCGCGCTTTGATTTCAAAGCATAAAGTCGGAAATTGACAGCCGTCAATTTCGCCGTCAAACCAACTCGCCTGCCAGTCCCCGGTCCAGCAGCGCAATCGTCTCGCTGACCCCGTACAGCGCGATGAACCCGCCAAACCGCGGCCCCTCTGATGCCCCCAGCAGCACCTCGTACAATGCCTTGAACCAGTCGCGCAGCGGTTCGAACCCATGTTCCTTGCCCACCGCGAATACCATGGTCTGCAACCCGTCCGCATCCAGCCCGCCGTCCCACCCAGCCAGCCGCGCCCGCAAGTCCATCATCGCCGCCCGCTCTGTCTCGGTCGGCAGGCGGAACACACGGTTGGGCGCGATCCGGTCCTGAAAATACCGGACCGCAAACTCTGCCGCAGCATCCAGATCGGGGTTTCCCTCGGGGGTCGCATCAGGCGCATAGCGCTTGATGAACCCCCACAGCCCCGTTTTGTCCTTCGCCGCCGATACCGCCGCCAGATTAAGCAGCATCGCAAACGGCACCACCATCCGGCTTTCCGGCACCTGCCCCGCATGAATATGCCAGACCGGATTGTTCGCCTGCGCCTCCGCGTCCTGTCCAGCATACGCGCGCAATTGTTGGTGATATTCATCCACCGCCTTGGGGATCACATCGAAATGCATCCGCTTGGCCGTCTTGGGCTTTTGGTACATGAAATACGACAGGCTTTCCGACGACGCATAGGTCAGCCATTCATCAATCGTCAGCCCATTGCCCTTGGATTTGCTGATCTTCTGCCCGTTCTCATCGAGGAACAGCTCATACGGAATAATGGTTCGGCTTGCGGCCCCCCAACACCTCGCAGATGCCATCATAGATCGGCGTATTGGTGGAATGATCCTTGCCATACATCTCGAAATCCACGTCCAGCGCCGCCCAGCGTGCGCCGAAGTCCGGTTTCCACTGCAGCTTCACCTGCCCCCCCGTCACTGGCAGCGTCCATTCGCGCCCCGTTTCATCGTCAAACGTCACGGTCGCATTCACCGGATCCACATGTTTGATCGGCACATACAGCACCCGGCCCGTTTCAGGATGGATCGGCAGGAAACAGGAATAGGTCTGCTGCCGTTCCTCACGCAACGACGCAAGCATGATCGCCATGATCTTGTCATACCGCGCCGCACACAGGCGCAGCGTATCGTCGAACCGGCCCGAGGCATAGAATTCCGTGGCGCTGATGAACTCATACTCAAACCCGAACGTATCCAGAAACCGCCGCAGCATGGCGTTGTTATGCGCGCCAAAGCTATCGTACTCGCCATAGGGATCGGGCACCGATGTCAGCGGCATCTGCATATGCTGGCGCAACATCTCCTGATTGGGCACGTTTTCGGGCACCTTGCGCATCCCGTCCACGTCGTCGGAAAAACAGATCAGCCGGGTCGGAATGTCCGAAATCACTTCAAACGCCCGGCGGATCATCGTCGTGCGCGCCACCTCGCCGAACGTGCCGATGTGCGGCAAACCGCTGCGGCCCATAGCCCGTCTCGAACAGCACATAGCCCTTTTCCGGCGCCTCTTTCTCGTACCGCTTCAACAACGCGCGGGCCTCCTCGAACGGCCAGGCCTTGGATTTCATCGCAGCGTCGCGCAAAGCAGTCATTGTGTTGTTCCTACAGGGACCATTTGCCCCGCCTGTCCTCTATTGCCCCCCCCGCCTCGCGTCAATATTGTGCGCGTCAACCGACAGGAGCATCGCATGACCCAGACCCCATCCCTTTCACCACAAGATGCCCTTGCGGCGGTGATGATTGCGGTGTCCGCGTCGGATGAACACATGCGCACGGCCGAACTGGTGGCCATCAACCGCATGGTCAACCAGATGCCCGCCTTTCTTGGCTATGACCCCGACCGCATTCGTCAGGTCAGCCAGACCGTGTTCGATTTGTTCGAAGAGGAAGAGGGCCTTGATGCCTTGTTCGGCCTGATCCGTGATGCCCTGCCCGCGCGCCTGATCGAAACCGCCTATGCCATGGCCTGCGACGTCGCCTCTGCCGATGGGTCGGTGCGCCAGCTGGAACTGGAAATGCTGGAAGAAATCCGCGATCAGCTTGCGGTGGACCGCTTGCACGCAGCCGCCATCGAATGGGGCGCGCGGGTGCGGCACATGCGGGTCTAACCCGCAGGTTGTTGGTGACAGACGGCTGCACGTTCGGATAGCCTGCAATCATGCGCATTTGCAGGAGCTACCCCATGTTCCGCCTGACCTTCGCCTTTTCCCTCGCCCTGCTTTCCACCCTTATCACCGCCCCAACTGCCGAAGCCTTTTGCGGCTTTTACGTCGCCCGCGCGGACGGATCACTTTACAACAGTTCGTCCACGGTCGTTTACACCCGGTCGGGCCGCAATTCGGTCATCACCATGTCATCCGATTACCGCGGGACACCCGCCGAATTTGCGATGATCGTGCCAACGCCTTCCGTGCTGGACCGCGATCAGGTCACCACCGTGCCGTCAGAAACCATCGCACATCTTGACCGCTATACCGCACCACGTCTGGTGGAATATTTTGACTATGATCCCTGCGCATATGGCGAAGAGGCAGGTTTTGCAGAACCCGTGACCGAAGAGGCCGTTGTCGCCGAAGGCACCACCCGCCAACGTCGCGATGGCGCCCGCGCTCTTGGTGTCACCATCCTGCGCGAATTTGCCGTCGGCTCCTATGACATCCAGATGCTGTCGGCCCGCCAGTCCGACGGCCTTGCCGAATTCCTGCGCGGTGAAGGCTACAAACTCCCCGACGGGGCCGAAGCTGCACTTCAGGGCTATATCACCGGTGGCATGAAATTCTTTGTGGCAAAGGTGAACCTGTCCCGCCACGCCGCCGACGCCACGCAGGAACTCGAACCGCTGCAGATCAGCTTCCGGTCGCGCGATTTCATGCTGCCGATCCAGTTGGGCAAACTGAACGGTGACGGCCCGCAAGACCTGATCGTGCTCGCACTGGCGCGTGAAGGTCGGGTGCAACTGACCAATTACATGACCAAGAAAATTCCCACCGACGAAAACCTGCCGATCTTTGTCGAGGAATTCTACCCCCAGTTCTACCGCGCGATGATTGACAAGCTGGCCCCCCGCAACGGTGCGTTCCTGGAATACGCCTGGGATATGTCATGGTGCGACCCCTGCGCCGATGATCCGCTGTCATTCACCGAATTCCGCCAGCTTGGCGTCGACTGGGTGCGCGAAACGGATGCGTCCGTGCCCGAAGTGTTCGTCACCCGCCTGCACATCCGCTATTCTGCCGACAGCTTTTTCGAAGATCTGAAATTCGCCGTGACGAATGACCGCGAAAACTTTCAGGGCCGTTATATCCTGAACCACCCGTTCGAAGGCGAGCTGACCTGCGATGCAACGGACTACATCCGCGACACGCGCGCCCGCGTCCGCGAAGAGGGCCGCCGCCTGCGCCAACTGACCGGATGGCGCAATGACATCATTCAGGGCAACATCGCGAAATCAGTGGACGCGCGCTATCGCTGATCTCGTCGCAAGCAGCTAAAGCCTTGCGTCCGCCACCTGCGGGCCGCACCCCTGTCCGCAGATGCCAGCATCGCTTCAGGTGATGACCTTTGCCACGGCAAAGACCTGGTCGATCATCGCCTGCGTGCCACGCACAAATTCCAGCGGGCAGGGATAGGGCACGCCGTCGCGCACCGATTTGCCAAAGGCCTCTACCTGCAGGACATAGTGGTTCGCGGCTGGCCAGCGTTCGGTCAATACCGTGTTGCCATCCCGGTGAAGTTCGATTTTCGCAACATCATTCAGGTTGGCGTTGAACGGCCCGCCATCCAGCCTGATCATGCCACGATCGCCCTGAAACGTCACAACCTGCCGATTATACATGTTGATTGCCGTCATCGAGCCATAGGTAAAGCGGCCCGTCGGTCCTTCCATTACGCCATTCACTTGTGCGAAAACATCAACGTCGTGGACCAGTTTGATCTGGGCTGACAGTTCGACCGGCTCTGCCCCGGTCACAAATCGTGTCGACCCAAAGGTGTAAACCCCGATATCCCGCAAGCCGCCGCCGCCGGTTTCGGGGCGGGCGCGGATATTGCCCATATCCGTCAGATGATAGGAAAACGCCGCATCAACATGGCGCAACGTGCCGATTTCGCCGGCGGCGAGCCAGGCTTTTGCCCGCTGCCACTGCGGGTGATGCACGATCATGTATGCTTCGGCTGCAAGCAGCCCTGTGCGGTCGCGCGCGGCAATGATCTGGTCAATCTCGTCCGCCTGCATCGCAATCGGCTTTTCCGTCAGAACATGCTTGCCCGCCGCAAGCGCCTTCAAGGTCCATTCGACATGCAGGTGGTTGGGCAACGGTACATAAACCGCATCAATCGCAGGGTCCGCCAGCAGTGCGTCATAGCTGCCATGAATCCGCAGATCGGGGCAGAATGCCCGAAACGGCGCGGCCTTTGCCGGATCGGATGTCGCAATCGCGGCAAGCGTGGCCCCATGGGCCGCGTGGATTGCTGGTGCCATGTGTTCGCGTGCGAAATTGGCCGCACCAAGTATTCCCCAACGGACGGGCTGCATGAATGGTTCTCCCTTTTGCTGGCACGACTATAGGCCGCCGCTGTGGCAGACGAAACCGTCTGTCAACACAAACTCGGTCAGAAAACGGCTACTCTGGCGTCGGCGGTTTGCGCCGCCCGCGCAGAACGTGATTCACGATGATCAACCCATAGATTACATCAAGCATGAACAGCGTGACCCACGTATATGTCACCAAGGCCGCCGTCAGCGCCACAAAGCCAACAACGTACCAATGCACGTGGTCTTCATAGACCATGGTTTTCTTGAACGATGGCGTGCGGAAACGCCCGATCATCAGGCCCCCCACAAACAGCATCCAAACCGCGACCAGCATTGGGGGGTAGACGGGCTGCGTGACAAACATGTGTGAAAAGAACAGCGGCATCATGGCCAGCATCGCGCCCGCAGGCGATGGTACGCCCGAAAAATTGCCCCCATCCTCAGGCTCCGGCGCGCGGCTGACGACGTTGAACCGCGCCAGTCGCAGCAGACAACAACAGATATAGACCAATGCAACGATCCAGCCTGCGCGTGGCATCGCGTGCAATGCCCAAAGATACAAGAGAAAGCCGGGCGCTACGCCAAAACTGACGAAGTCGGCAAGACTGTCCAACTCCGCCCCGATTTCGCTTTGCGCCTTCAGCAAACGCGCCAACCGCCCGTCCAGACCGTCCAGCACTGCGGCCAGAACGATCAACCCTGCGGCCAGCCCGAACTGATCCTGAATGGCAAAACGGATCGCCGAAAGCCCCGAACACAGTGCCGTCACCGTCAGCAGGTTCGGCAGCAGATGCATCAACGGCAAGACGCGGCGTGGGCGACGGGGCGTTTCTGTCATACGCTGCGCCCTGCCCTTGGTGCAGACTGCCGCAGATCGGCAATCACGCTTTCGCCCGCGACCATCGTCTGCCCCAAGGCAACCAGCGGGGCCACACCATCGGGTAGATAGACATCCAGCCGCGACCCAAAGCGGATCAGGCCAAAGCGTTCACCGGCCGCAATCGCATCGTTCGGTTTGACCCAGCACATGATCCGCCGCGCCACTAGCCCTGCTATCTGCACCACCGCGATCTGGCGTCCATCAGGCAGGCGAATGGCCAGCGCATTGCGTTCGTTGTCGACCGATGCCTTGTCGAGCGAGGCGTTGAAAAACTTGCCCGGACGATACGCAATCGAGGTGATTTTGCCTGCCACGGGCGCACGGTTCACGTGGCAATTGAATACGTTCATGAACACCGACACACGCATCAGCGCATCGGGCGCCATCCCCAGCTCCGGCGGGGGAATGGCGCGTTCGATCAGGCTGATGACACCATCGGCAGGCGACAGGATCAGATCACTGTCTTGCGGCACCGTGCGCTTGGGATCACGAAAGAAATAGTAACACCAGACCGTCAGCCCGACACCGACCCAGCCCAGTGGTTGCCACAACCACATCAGGGCGGCGGCAATCAACGCGAAGATGGCCACAAATTTGTAGCCCTCCGGGTGCATCGGTTTCAGGAACGTGGAGAGCATGGACATCAGGGCGGCCTTTGGTTGTGCCCGCTGTGCCTAACGGCGTTTCGAGCCGGATTCAACCATGACCGATGGACGCGGAGGGCCAGCCCCCGCGCCATAACCTGTTACGCAGGCACCACCATGCCTTTGCCCTTGGCCAGTTGCCGCATACGCTCCTGCAGCTTTTCAAACGCGCGCACCTCGATTTGGCGGATGCGTTCGCGGCTGACGCCGTATCGGGTCGACAAATCCTCCAGCGTCACAGGTTCGTCCGCCAGACGGCGTTCCATCAGCACATCGCGTTCCCGTTCGTTGAGCACCGCCATTGCCTGCACCAGCAGGTCGCGGCGCGTATCAAGCTCATCTTTCTCGGCATAATGCTCGGCCTGATCGCTGTCTTCGTCTTCTAGCCAGTCCTGCCATTGCGTCGTGCCCTCGCCATCCGAACCTACGGTTGCATTCAGGCTGGCATCGGACCCCGACAGTCGACGATTCATGTCGATGACTTCGGTTTCCGACACGCCCAGATCGGTGGCGATGCGCGTCACGTTTTCAGGTCGCAGATCGCCTTCCTCAAGCGCGCCAACCTTGGCCTTGGCCTTGCGCAGGTTGAAGAACAGCTTTTTCTGCGCCGATGTGGTTCCCAGTTTCACAAGGCTCCATGATCGCAGAATGTATTCCTGAATCGACGCGCGAATCCACCACATCGCATACGTCGCAAGGCGAAAGCCTTTTTCGGGGTCAAACCGTTTGACCGCCTGCATCAGCCCGACATTCGCTTCGGAAATGACTTCGGCCTGCGGCAAGCCATAACCGCGATAGCCCATGGCGATCTTGGCGGCCAGACGCAAATGCGAGGTGACGAGTTGATGTGCGGCGCGCGTATCCTGGTGATCGACCCAGGACTTCGCCAGCATGTATTCCTGCTCCGGCTCCAACAGCGGAAATTTGCGGATTTCCTGCATGTAGCGGTTCAAGCCTTGTTCCGGGCTTGGTGCGGGTAGATTTGCGTAGGTGCTCACGTAGTGCCCCCTATGAATGTCGCCGGTGCCATCAGCCCCCGGCGGATGTCTGGTAGATATGTCCCCATGATACGCGCTTCAAGGCCTTATCCGACGTCGGTTAACATCACGAAAATGCGAGACCTCTAGGGCGCGGTCATAGCGGCGATCAACGCCTGCATGTCATCAGGCAAGGGCGAGGCAAATTCAAGCGCGTCGCCGCTGACAGGATGGATGAAACCCAACGTGGCCGCATGAAGCGCTTGACGCGGGAAGGCCATAGCGGCATCGGCCCCTGCCGCCTTGGCAGACAGGCGGCGGCGGTTGCCATACGTCTGATCGCCCAAAAGCGCATGGCCCGCATAGGCCATGTGCACGCGTATCTGATGCGTGCGCCCGGTTTCCAGCCAGCATTCTACCAGCGCCGCCTCGCCCCCTGCCAGCACATCAGTGACCCTGACACGTGTAACGGCATGACGACCGATCCCATCCCAGACCACGGCCTGACGCTGACGGTCGGTCTTGTGGCGGGTGAGGTTGGTCGCGATCTTCAGAATGCCGCCCGCCTCAAAACCGATCCCCCGCAAGCCGCGCAGACGCGGGTCCGCAGCCGACGGCGTTCCATGCACAAGCGCGACATAGCGACGATTGACAGAATGATCCTCGAACTGCGCAGCAAGCCCGTGATGTGCGCGGTCTGATTTCGCAACCACCAGAAGGCCCGTCGTGTCCTTGTCGATGCGATGAACGATACCGGGGCGACGCTCGCCACCCACCCCCGACAGCGTATCACCACAATGGGCCAGCAGCGCATTCACCAGCGTGCCCGTCGGTGTGCCGGGTGCGGGATGCACCACAAGCCCCGCAGGCTTGTCGATCACGATCAGATCAGCATCCTCCCAGATCACGGTGAGCGGAATGTCTTCGGCAAGCACATCGACATCGGTGGCGGGCGCCAGTCGCAGCACATAGGTTTCGCCCGCCACCACCCGCGCCTTGGCGTCCGTGACCGGAAGACCATGCAGGCTGACCGCACCCTCGGCGATCATCCGTGCCAGGCGTGAGCGCGACAATGCCGCTTCTTCTGGCACAGCGCGGGCAAGCGCCTTATCAAGGCGGTCGGTTGCATTGTCGGGAATGACGACGGACAGGCTATCATTAGAATGGGAAAGAACAGTCATGGACGAACAATCACCCGTTGGGCTGCCGCCCGGTTTGCGTTTTCTGAAAGGTCTGGTGATTGCCTTGACGATCACCATGATTGTCGGTGTCATAACCATCACCGGCCTGCTTGTCACCAAGCTGCGCGGCCCCCTGCCACTTCCCGAAACAATCACGCTGCCCGGTGGCACCACCGCGCAGGCTGTCACGGTCGGTGCGGATTGGGTCGGGATCGTGACCACGGATAACCGCATCTTGATCTTTGACCGCCTGACCGGGGCATTGCGCCAAGAGATCAGCCTTGATTGACACTGGCAGCGGCGGGCGTGGCATTCTCGCACTCCGCTGGACAAGACGACGTCGGCCTTGCGCAAAATAATGCTGACGCAAAGAACTTTCCCCTTGCAGGCCAGCCTTGGCTTTTATACATCGCTGCCAGTCCAAACGGTGCGGGCGTAGCTCAGGGGTAGAGCATAACCTTGCCAAGGTTAGGGTCGTGAGTTCGAATCTCATCGCCCGCTCCAGATTGGACAGTGTTTAAAAGCACGTTAGACAAGGCCGCCTTCGGGCGGCCTTTCTGTTGGTGCCATTTCCGTTTCATGTCGTTGGCCAAATGATCAAGACGGCAGGCACATCTTTCGGGAACCGCAGACTTTGGGCGATATGCCAGCCTGCCATCGACTGGTCATTTTTGTGCCTGAAACGGCAGCCTGCCCTTCCGCCAAGGACTAGACACTTAGGCTTGATCTGTCCGAGTGCCAAGGGAGCGGGTTTTGGCAAATGCAACAATGGAATCTGCCAGACGTTGCGCCGCAGGGGTCAGCTGTGAATTGATCCGCGTCACCAGACTGAAGGGCGCCACGCTAAGCCCCAGGTTGATCGGCAAAGCGACAAATGGCATCGAAGGATTGCCGGCAAAGCTTTCGACCACGGGCATGGCAAGGGGGGCAATTGCATCTGTCTGGTTCAGCAGCGCCAGGGTGAACAGGAAAGACGAGGTGGAAATGCGTCGCCTTGGATTGGGTAGGTGAAGCTCGGCCAGTCTGGCCATGACGGTCCGCGTCAGAAGCGAGTCATCCGCCCCCATGACCCAGTCATAGCCCAAAAGGTCTACCAGACGGGTTTCAGGCAGGCGCAGCAACGGATGTCCCCGCCGGACGGCAATGGCAAGCGGTTCGTCCTCAATCTGGCGCGCCTGCAACATAGTGTCTGTC
>CAWAPA010000085.1:0-6515 GCA_963783595.1 uncultured Alphaproteobacteria bacterium
CACCGCATCCGTCTGCACCGCAATCGCCAGCGGGAAGGTCGGATACCGCGACCCCTCACGCACAAAGTTCAGCGCGGCGCATTGCCGGGGGTCCACCAGCACATTGCGCGCAGGCGGCGGCGTCGCCACATCCGCCAGCAAATCCTTCGAAAACGTCAGAATGTCCGCCTCGTTCGCCGCCATGAAATCCAGCGAAATCTCGCCATCCGGGTTGCGACGCGGCGTCGCCACAAGACAGGGCAACGACAACTGCCCCCGGATGCGCAGAATGAACTCATCCACCGCCGACGGCGGGCCTTGCGCTACGTCCGGGTCCTGCGGCACGGGCGCGGCGGGTGGGGCCGCTGGCACCGATTGCACGGCCGCCACCGTTTCGGGCGCGGCAACCGTCGGCACGATCGCCTCCGGTGCCGCCGTGATCCCGGTTTCCAATGGCAAGACGGGCTGCACCGCCGCGATCCCCACGGGCGCAATGCTGCCCCCGCCATCACCTTCAGGCCGGATCGGGCTCAACGTGGCGGCCTCCACCGCCGCAATCGGCTCCGGCTCTTGTGCTGCGACCGGATCAATCGCTTCTGATTCTGGCGCAATAGGATCATCCTCTGGCACAACCGCCGCGATTTCTTCGGGCGCCAATGCCTCGGGCTCTGGCGCCACCTCTTCCGGCGCGGGCGCAATTGCTTCGGGTGCGATTTCCATCACCGACAGCGTCACTGCCATCGGTTCAGGAATGTCATTCCCCGGCCGGATCAGATCCAGCAGCGGAAACAGGAAATACGCAACCGCCGCGCCATGGCAGATCAACGAAAGCCCGAACGACTGCGCCCAAGCCGCGCCTTCGCGTCCGCCCCCGATCATGGCTGCTCGCTCCGCCGCAAGGTCACCAGCCGCAGCTCAATATCGGCCAGATCGGGCCGGGTCACCACCTGCAACAGGCTTTCCGCCGGGGCCTCCTTGCCGATCAGCACATGCAGGATCACCGGCTGTTCCAGATCCTGCAACGCCAGCGCCAGCAGATCAGGCGCGACTGGCAGCCCGTCAAGCTGCCACTGCCCGTCTTCACCCACCACCAGAATGGGTGCCGGCAACCGATCAAGCGGAAGTTCGGATGTTTCGGCCAGCGCCATGTTCTCGGCCGCCTGATTAAGAACCTGCCCCGTCATCAGGAAAAAGAACAGCAACAGAAAAACAATGGACACAATGGAAAACGAAACATCCACATCCATGCGTTTATTGCGTTTCGGCAGAGGTTTCACGCCCCCCTCCCCGACAGTTGGACCTGGGAAATCCCCCCTGCCGACAGCGCCTCAAGCACGGTTGTCAGATCCTGCACCTCGGCCTCGGGGCGGATGACAAGGACAATGCTCTGCGTGCCCGCCTGCGCCAGAATACCCGTCAGATCACCCGCCTGATCCATGGTGAACAACTGCCCGTTGGCGATGATCTCGCCCTTGGATACCGTCCAGACCGCGGCATCTGCGCCAGTCGGCTGTGCCTGCCCTTCCCCCGCGCCCGCCCCGTCACCGGGCAACACCGCCGCACCTTTCAACGGCAACAGCGAATAGGGCGTGATGTTTGATGACAACATGAAAAAGATCAGCAGATTGAACATCGCGTCCGCCAGCGGCGTCAACGAAATGCGATACCGTTTCGGATTGCGCCGTTCGGTCAGAAGTTCACGCGCCAATGGCATTGCGTATTCCCAACCTAACCCTTGCCGGGAATATCGACCCGGCCATGGATGGCCGCTGAAATCATCGGCTCGATGGTCTGCCGTTCATTTTCGATCCGCCCTTCCAGCCAGACCGCGGCAAAATAGGTTGCCAGCGCAATCGCAAGCCCCGCTGCCGTGGTGGTCAGCGCCGTCCAGATGCCACCCGCGAGTTGTGCAGGATCTGCTACTCCGCCCGCTGATGCTGACAAGGTGCCAAACGCATCAATCATCCCGATGACAGTGCCAAGAAGGCCTAGCATGGGCGCCGCCTGCACCACGGTTTCCAGCACCCGCATCCGTCCCGTCAGCGCAGTAAGTTCCGTCAGCGCGACCTGTCGGCCCAGTTCTTCGGCATAAGCGGGTTCATTCGGGCGGGCACGCAGGCAGATGATGACAGCCTGCAAGACGCGGGTCAGGACGGTCTTGCGCTCGGATGCACGGGCCTGTGCCTTGTCCGCGCGCCCCCCCAGCCAGTCGTTCAGCACTTCATCCGCCATCCGGTGCCGCCCGACGCCCATGCGGGCAAACTGGATGATCTTGAAGAAGAAGACGGTCGCCGCAAGGACGGACAACGCGACAAGGGCGGAAAAAACAATCAGCGTTGATGTCCCAAGGGATGAAAGGTCGGGCATGTTCATGGTGTCACAGCCCGAACTGAATGCTGCTGCGCGATGCCGTTGACAGCGATGTCAGGCAACCTTCCACCGCCGCCCCGCCCGTTGTCGTGCATTGCGCCACATCATTGACAATGATCCGCGAGATTTGCGCACAGGTCTGGCCGGGGATGTCAAACTGCACAACCTTGGTCTTGCCCAGCGGCAAGGCGCCGAAATCCAGCACGATCAAGCGTGTCACGGCACCGCCTGCGTCGAAAACCGCCATCTGAAAGCTGGTCATTTCCAAAGGAGCTGGCAGTCCATTGCTGGCCACATAGGTCAGGCGACAAGCGCCTTCGGGCGTATCGGCGGCGGTGTTGAGTTCAAGCGCAAGGCTGGGCGCTGCATCCTGCGCATGAACCGACGACAGGCACAGCGCCGATGCGACAACAGCAGCAGAAGAACGCAATAACATGACAAATTCCTATCATTTTTGCGCAGCGGGGACTCAGCGTGCCCCGCGCGGGACCAACGAAGGAATGGTCTGCATTCAAGCCCACCTGTCAAGGTGGGATATCACATGATTGGGGTAACCTGGCTTAGCGGAAGACGCCCACGGCCCAGCTTGACCGGATTTGCCCACCGGAACTGCGCGTAACCGGGCTGTTGGAGGCAGGAAGCTGGAACAAAGGCGGGGCGACAAACACCAGTTCATCAACCTCGGTCGGCTCAATGACAACCGGGTCACGCTGATTTGCAACGCGATCATCGCGGAAGTCACGAATTGAATCACTGCAGTTCGTTTCGCAACCCTGTGCTTGCGCAAAAGAACTTGATGTTGATACTATCAACACCAGAGCAACCGCACAGGCGGAAAAGCGCGAAACGCGTGCCATAGAGAAAGCCCTTGTGTCCATAATTATCGGTCCCATGATAGCCGAACTAACGGTTTGTCGCAATCGTAGTGTATAAGCAGTGATTCTGACCAAAATGGGGCCAAAAGGATATGTCTTCGGTTTTCTGATGCTCACGGGCACACCCGCGATGGCAGAATTTGCGGTCTGCAATCAATCGTTTGATGTGGTGAACGTAGCAATCGGGCAATTTGAACGCAGCGAATTTGTTACGCGCGGGTGGTGGACGATCGGCCCGAACCAATGTGCCAATGTCATTCGCGAAAAACTGGATGCACGATATGTGTATGTTTTCGCCCAAGATGTTTTTGGTAACGCGATCCTGAACGGGGGCACGAGCATGTGCGTCGGACCAAAGGAATTTGTTATTCAGGGCGAAAAAGACTGTGCCGTGCGCGGCTTTCTTGAGGTACCCTATTCCGAAGTCGATACGCAGCGCACAGAGCGTTGGACGCTGTTTCTGACACCACAAGGCGTGGGGGGGTAACCGTGGCACGCAAAGCACTGTTTGCGCTGTTTCTTGCCTATGCAATGCCGGTTTCGGCAGAAGATCGCGTGGCAATCCTGGTCACGACCAAATCAACTGCTGCGCAGGCAGGTTCAGAAAATAGCGATATCTTGTCCCTTTCTGAGACGTTGTTTGGTATGGGCTTTGCCGTCTCGCGGCTACAAAGTCCGGACGACTTGGTGTTGCAGGCAGCAATTGACAAGATACCTGCGGACGCAACGGCCCTGTTCTTTTTTGATGGCGCGGCCGTAGCCGAAGGCCGCGAAACCATTCTGTTATCAGCTGGCAGCCGCATCCCGTTGAACATGATATTGGAGTCGTTGCGCGGAGAGGGGCGCCCGCACACGCTCGTTTTTCTGGATACCTGCGGATCAGCCTCTGGCCCGCTTCCCCCGCCGGAAGATTTACTTGACGTGTTCATCACCATGTCGACTGCACCAGAAACCGCCTGCCCGGCGGATGCGCAAGACATGGCAGTCTTGATGCAGGAGCGTCTTGTCGTGCCGGGACAGGCGATTGAAGTACAGTTTCCCCCAACGACGTTTGCAGTCGACACCGTGCCCGCGCCGGGACTGTGGGTCCGCAATACTCTGGCGAGCCCGTTCATCTTTCGTGTCGCCAGCAGTGCCACACAACTCACCGCTGCAGATTACGAAATGTTGGAACGCCTTTCCCCTGAAGACCGCGCGCAGATGATCGCTCTGTGGACAGAGGCGGGCATTGCAGTGGATGTCGGCAACCCATCAACGGGCAGCGTGACGGCCCGTTCTCTGGAAACAGCCGTCGCTACGTCGCCAATTCAACCGGTTGTCATTCAATCGGCCAGCGTGCTCTCGCCAATAACAGCAACGATTTCACCCATCGTCACGGGCGCAGAACTTCAAGGCGACGATCTTTTGGTCTTTGCCGCGACACCAGTCACTGCGGTGCCTGCGCGACCGCGTGCCGTTCCTGGCGCGGGAGGTTTGCCGCAACCATCGGTCATTCTGGGCGAGACGGCAACGCTTGCATCATTGGCCGCTCCGGCACCGGCACAGCAGCTCGACTACACCGATATTGCTGCACGGCAAGCCGCAAAGCTAGCTGATCCGGCGGCGTATGACGAACTGATCCTGACCGGCGCATATGATCCACCGCCAGAGCAACTGGCCGTAGCTGTGCAAACCGAACTGGCGAGGATGAATTGCTACACCAGCACGATTGATGGCGCCTGGGGGAACGGATCGCGCCGTGCGTTGCAGCTTTATTTTGATACGCTGCAGGTTTCCGCACCTTCGCAGGACCCGACGGTCGAAATCTTCCGGCAGCTTTTGCAGAAAGACGATGTTGCATGCCCTGAAGTCGTGGCACCAGCACCAGCGGCAGCTGCCCCCCGCACAACGCAACGCCAAGCAGCGCCGACACAGGCCGCGCCACGTCAGGCCGCCCCTGCACCGCAGCCCGCCGCCCCGGCGCCCACTGAGGGACGCCGCATTCGGCAAAGCAACGGAACTGGTGCCTTCAGGTAAGGAAAGGGCGGGATGGAGATCGACCCGCACTTTAAGCGAACGGGGGCGCTTTCGGCAAAACGACGTAGCGCACGTCTGCGCAAGCGCGCAGCCATTGGTGCAGGTGTTGCGCTTGTTTTTGTTGCCGTGATCTGGTCAGCACGCGGACTGCTTGTTGGTGGGACTGACATTGCGGCAGATGCCGATGTGGGCGACGAACAGGCCGTGCAGTTTGACGCAGGCGGTGCGTCTGCGCCGTTGATCCGCGTTGAGACACCTTTTGTCGATATTGCCGGCGATCCGATGATCCTGCGTTTCGAACGTGCCGGGACGGCGCGGGCAATTGCGCTGCCTGGGCCACCGACATTGGATGCGGTGCGGTTTGGCCCGGTCCTTCCTGGGCGGTTTGTGCTGGTTGAGGACGCAATGGTCGTCAAGGAACGCGCCCTAATGACCGCGTTGCCATCAAGTCGTGAAGACTTCGCGTTCTTTCAGGCGACCCAAAGCCAGACGTTTCAGGCGGAAGCCATTCCACAGAATGATGTTCCCGATACTGGGGTCGCCGAAAGCGGCGAAGAAATCATTGTCGCGGATGGCGACAACAGTTGGGGGGAATCCCTGAGCGGAGAAGCCGCGACGGTCAGCTATACCGAAACAGTCATTCAGAACACGACCAGCATCGCATACGTGCGGCCCGAAGGCGCGCGCGCGCAGATTTTCAGTGACATCGTTTTACGGATAGAGGCAGCACGTTCCATTTCAGACGTCCTTGCATCAAACGGGTTTTCGCCCGAGGCCGCCGCAGCGTTTCAAACCAGTGCCGAACCGCATCTGGCCGACCTTGCGGCTATCGCACCGGGAAGCATAATTGCCGTCAGGTATCGGCCAGCCGATGATGCGCCAGAGGTTTTGAACCTGTCGCTTTATGGTCCAAGTGCGTTCATTGGCAGCTTGGCTCGTTTGGGAAAGGGCCGCTATGGGCCAGGGGCCGACGCATGGATAGATGATGACCTGCCAAAGCTCGCATCAAACCAGGGCGGTGCAGAGCCGCTGGCAGTTCAGGACTTCCGGATGCTGGACGGGTTCTATAGTGCCGCGATCCGCAATGGCGTGCCCACACAACTGGTAGGTGAGGCAATTGTTCTGATGTCAAAAGCCTACGACATGGAGGCTATTGCCGCCGAAGGTGATCGCATGACGCTGCTTTATGCGCCCGATCCTGCGGATTCGGGCGGGGGGCCGGGGCAAATTTTGTTCGCTGGCATCAGTGGGCCGTCGGGTGAGAAGCTTTGTTAC
>CAWAPA010000086.1:0-39011 GCA_963783595.1 uncultured Alphaproteobacteria bacterium
TAATTGCCATTGTAGCAAATTGCCGGAATGCAGCCTGCCAAGTCCGTTGCCTGGCAAAGTAATGCCTGAGCGAAGCTGCGAAAGCAGTTTTTCAGCCAATGCAACCCGCGCCGGGTCCTTTCGCCAACCAGTGCCCATGAGCAATGTCTTGTAATGCTCTTCCCAGATGGTTCGGATGCTGAATGAGTTGGCCGCAATCGCAGCCGCGACAACCTGAAGCCCGCCTCTGGCAGCCGCAAGGACGGCACCGGGGAAAGGCGTTGCGCTTGAAACGGCTGCAATCTTGACCCTTTGCCCATCGTCAATTTGACCGGCGGCCTCATAGGCAATTGCTGCACCCGTGGAGAAGCCCAACAGGTTTATGTTGGCATCGGGGTACTGTGCGGCCCGTTTGGCAACCCAAGTGGCAGCTTGGTCGATGATCACCGCAGATGTTTCAGGTTCGCCATCCATACCGGGCAGGCGGTATTCGATGACCAGATTGTTCGAGGTCGCCCCATTCGCGTGCAGGGCCAAAGATCGCTGTGCTGGACAGGGCGCCCGGCAGCAGGAACGTCACCGAGTCGGGTGACGCCGAGACAGTCTCATTTAATGGATAGAGCGGCGTTCGTGTCGCCACCTCTGGCGCACTGCACGCAGCGATACCAAAAAGAAAACCCACTGCGGCCAGAGGCCATTTCCTCACCGACTAAACCGCTTGTACTTCACCCGCTTCGGCTCAATCGAGTCCGGGCCCAGACGGCGGACCTTGTCTTCTTCATACGCCTCGAAGTTGCCCTCGAACCATTCCACATGCGCGTCGCCTTCAAACGCGAGGATGTGGGTGCAGAGGCGGTCAAGGAAAAACCGGTCGTGGCTGATGATGATGGCGCAGCCGGCGAAGTCTTCGATGGCGGCTTCGAGGGCTTGCAGGGTTTCGACGTCAAGGTCGTTGGTCGGTTCGTCGAGGAGCAGGACGTTGCCGCCGGAGCGGAGGAGTTTCGCCATGTGGACGCGGTTGCGTTCGCCGCCTGACAGAAGGCCCACCTTTTTCTGCTGGTCGGTGCCCTTGAAGTTGAAGGCCCCGGCATAGACGCGGGAGTTCATCTCAAGGTCGCCAAGGTGAATGACCTCGGAGCCACCAGAGATCTCCTCCCATGCGGTTTTGGTGGGGTCGAGCGCGTCACGGGACTGGTCGACATAGGACAGTTGCACGGTGTCACCCAGCGTGATCGTGCCCTCATCGGGTTGTTCGGAGCCCGTGATCATGCGGAACAGGGTGGATTTGCCCGCACCGTTGGGGCCGATGACGCCGACGATGGCACCGGGGGGGACGGTGAAGGTGAGGTCTTCGATCAGCAGCTTGTCGCCCATGTGTTTTTTCAGGCCCACAACCTCGATCACCTTGGAGCCGAGGCGTTCGCCGTTGGGGATGACGATCTGGGAGATGCTTGCGCGTTCGCGCACGGTTTGCCCGGCCATTTCGTTATAGCGCGCGATCCGGGCCTTGCCCTTGGACTGGCGGGCCTTGGCACCGGAGCGGATCCATTCCAGTTCCTTTTCAAGGACCTTCTGCTTGGATTTATCCTCGCGTGCTTCCTGGCTCATCCGTTTGGCCTTTTGTTCCAGCCATGCGGAATAGTTGCCTTCGTAAGGGATGCCACGGCCGCGGTCGAGTTCGAGGATCCATGAGGTGATGTCATCAAGGAAATAGCGGTCGTGGGTGACGATCAGGATGGTGCCCTTGTAGGCCATCAGGTGCTTTTGCAGCCATGCGATGGATTCGGCGTCAAGGTGGTTGGTCGGTTCGTCCAAGAGCAGCATGTCGGGCTTTTCGAGCAAAAGCTTGCACAAGGCGACGCGGCGGCGTTCGCCCCCGGACAGGGTTTCGACATCGCTGTCGTCGGGCGGGCAGCGCAGGGCGTCCATTGCGACGCCGACCGATGCCTCAAGCTCCCACAGGTTGCCCGCGTCGATCTGGTCTTGCAGGGCGGCCATTTCATCTGCCGTCTCGTCCGAGTAGTTCATCGCAAGTTCATTGTAACGCTCAAGGATCGCGGTTTCCTTGGCGACGCCGAGCATGACGTTTTCTTTGGCGGTAAGCGTGGGGTCAAGGTAGGGTTCCTGCGCGAGGTAGCCCACTTTGGCGCCCTTTGGCGGCCCATGCCTCGCCTTTGAAATCGGTGTCCATGCCGGCCATGATCTTGAGCAGGGTGGATTTACCCGACCCGTTCACGCCCACCACACCGATTTTCACGCCGGGCAGGAAGTTCAGGTGGATGTTTTCAAAGCATTTCTTGCCGCCGGGATAGGTCTTGGAGACGCCTTCCATGTGGTAGACGTATTGATAGCTGGCCATGGGGTGCTCCTGCAGGGTCGGTTTCGTGTTCCAGATAGGGGAAAGGACGCGCGGGGGCAATCACCTGAGCGCGTTTGCAAGGGCATTGCGCAAGCGGTGGCCGCGTTGGGGATGAACCTGTTCGACCCAGGCGATCTGGCCCAGCAGGGACGTAAGGAAAGGGCCATCGCTGCGACGGGGATCGGCAGGGCGAGCGAGGTGGTGGATGATGGCCTTGAGCCGATCATAGCTTTCGCGGGGGATATTGACGCGGGCGTTCACCGTCAGGCCAGTAACAGTTTGACGGCCCCCTGCGGGCATGGTGCGGGTTTTGAATGGGTTGGCGCAAAAGCCAGCATCGGCGATGATCTGGGGCACGGCGCGCAAGAGCAGGTCAGCGATATGCGCGTCTCCGGAAAACGTCAGATCATCTGCATAGCGGGTGTAGGTCGCATTCAGTGACCGGGCAAGGCCGGTCAGGCGGCGGTCAAGGTGCAGGGCGCAAAGGTTAGCCAAGGCCGGTGATGTCGGCGCACCCTGAGGCAGATGGCGGGCAGACAGGGCGTCGGTTGCGGCAAGGTTGGGGGTGCGCAGCATGGGCTGCGGTGTCAGGGTCGTTGTCAGGCCTGCGAGGTTGCGGGCGACCTTGGCCGGGTAGCCGATGGTGCGAAACAGGCTGTAGATGCGCGCAAAGGGGATAGATGGAAAGAAATGCCGCAGATCAAAGCTGATCACCACCGCCTCGCCTGCGTGACGCGCGGCCCCTTGAATGGCGTTGCGGCCGGGCACAAAGCCGCAGGCGGCAGAATGCACAGGGATAAGGTCAAGCAGCCCATGCAGGATGCGGCGTTGCAGGCGTTTCAGCATGGGTTTGGGTTCTTCGATCAGGCGCAGGCAGCCATCAGACTTTGGGATCAGATGGTGCCTATAGTGCGGGCCGAACGGGTCGGAGGACAGTGCCGAAAGACTGCGCAGATCGGCAAAGCGGATCAACTTGCCCGTCGGCAGGGCGAGCCAGTCTTCGAGTGCCGCGTCCGAGGTGAGTTCGGGCAGGCCGAGGTCGACGAACCGCGACGCGGGCAGAAAGGTGGGCTGGGTCAGCACAGGTTGTGGTCGCGTGTCCGTTTGTCGCGCAAAGGCGCGCAGGCGCAGGCCGCTACCGCTTTGGCCAAGGGTCGCCATGATGTGGCCCATGTCAGGTGCCGCCGTGCCGGGGAAGGCGCGGAGCAGGGTGCGGGCCATGGGCGCGGCCAAGTGCAGCAATGGCCGTGGCAGGTGCATTTTCAGATATGCCCGCAGCGAAGGGCCGTCCCATGGTTGCTGGGTCAGCCCTGTTGCAAGGGGATAGAGTACATCATGCGGGTATCGGGGGTTTGGCAAGACGCGGCTCAACCTTTCATCGTCCTGCATGCCCGGAGCTGGGTGAAGCCCAGTGTTGGGCATGCGCCGCATGTCAAAGCTCGCACGTCACGGCAGGGGAAACCCCAACCAACCGGTCGCCCGGTGTCCTTGAGCCGCGTCTTGGGGGGCAGTCTTGCGCAAGGTCTGGCGGAGGTCAACTGCAATGGAGTGCTGCTTGTGCGTTGAAATCTATCAGATTGCGGCGAACGTCGTCTTGAGATTGAGTGTGCAGAGCAAAGAGGGTCGGATGCGCCAAGGATTTCCCATCGCAACGCGGGGCATGGTCATCGGCCTGCTGGGCGGGTCGTTTGACCCCGCACATGGCGGGCATGTGCATATCACGCGTGAGGCGATGAAGCGGATGCGGCTGGACCGGGTGTGGTGGCTGGTGTCGCCCGGCAATCCGTTAAAGGCGCGCCAGCCTGCGCCGATGGCGCTGCGTCTGGCGCGGGCAAAGGCCGTGATGCGCGATCCACGTGTCGTGGTGACGGGGCTTGAGGCGGCACTTGGGACGCGGGCGACGGCGGATACGATTGACCGTTTGCAGGCGATCTATCCGGGGGTGCGGTTTGTCTGGCTGATGGGGGCCGACAATCTGGTGGGGTTTCATCGCTGGGAACGCTGGCGCGACATTCTGCGCGCCGTGCCTGTGGGTGTGCTGGCGCGGCCCGGTGCAGGCGTCAAGGCGCGGCTTAGTGTGGCGGCGCGGGCGTTCCGCGTGGACCGGGTGGCACAGGGCGAAGGCATTGGCAGCAGGCCCGCCCCGGCCTGGTGTTTTGTGAACCTGCCGATGGATGCATCATCCTCGACTGCGATCCGTGCGGCAGGGGGCTGGGGCAAGGGCGGCGGCGCGGGAATGTGATCGGGTGCGTTCTTGCCCTAGGGTGATCTGACGGGGTAACTGGCAGCAATTGTCAGATGGGGACCTGATGCAGCGACTTTCACGCAGAGCACTGTTGGCGGGGCTGGTGTCGGCGGCGGCCCTGCCTGCCTTTGCGGACGCGCCCACGACATCGCTGTTTCCGGTGCGGCGGGGTGACAAGCCGCGCGTGGCACAGGCGGCGGTGGCGCAACTGATCGCCGAAGCACGGCTGACGGGAATTGTCACCTATGTGGTGGCGGATGCGGAAACCGGCGCGATCCTTGAGGCGGAAGGCGCCGAAACCCCGGTGCCGCCCGCGAGCGTGACCAAGATGGTGACATCGCTATACGCGCTGGAGCATCTGGGGCCGGACTACCGCTTTGCCACGCGGGTGATGGCGACGGGGCCTTTGGTGAATGGCAAGATCGACGGCGATCTGGTGCTGGCGGGGGGGGGCGATCCGACATTTGATACCGACCGGATGGCGGATCTTGTCGCGCGGCTGGCGGCGGCAGGGGTCAAGGGGATCACGGGGCGGTTCGTGGTTTGCGCAGCGGCGTTGCCAACCCTTGCGGTGATTGATCCGCTGCAACCTGATTACGTTGGCTACAATCCGGCGGTGGCGGGGCTGAACCTGAATTTCAACCGGGTCAATTTCAGCTGGCGGCGACAGGGCGAGGGCTATGCGCTGCAGATGGACGCGCAAGGCTCGCGCATCGTGCCGCCGGTGCGGATGGCCACGATGGATGTCGTTGACCGCGCGGGGCCGCTGTTTGATTATGCCGCAGGCGAGGGGCAGGATCGCTGGTCGGTGGCGCGCGGGGCCTTGGGCCGCGAAGGCAGCCGTTGGATGCCGGTACGCCATCCGGCCCCTTATGCGGCCGAGGTGTTTGCCTGGCTTGCAGCAGCACAGGGCATCACGCTGCCTGCGCCTGACTTCAGTGACACGGTGCCTGCCGCAAGGCTGCTGGTGCAGGATTTCGCAGAACCGCTGACGGAGGTGCTGACGGATATGCTGCGGTTTTCAACCAATCTGACGGCGGAAGTGGTGGGGCTGACGACATCAAAGCGCCCGACGCTGGCACATAGTGCGGCGGCAATGACAGTGTGGGCGCGCGACGCGTTGGGGATGACGTCACAGTTTGGCGACCATTCGGGTTTGGGCAGTTATTCGCACACATCGGCGGGGGATATGGTGCGGGCGCTGGTGGGCGCAAAGGGGCTGTCGCGCGGGGCGCTGCTGCCCGGCATTCTGCGCGATGTCGGGATGAAGGACGACCGGGGGCGGGTGATTGAGGGGCATCCGGTGCAAGTGCGGGCGAAGAGTGGGACGTTGAACTTTGTGTCGGGGCTTGCGGGGTTCATCAGCCCACCGGGGGGGCGGCGGCTGGCATTTGCGGTTTATGCCGCAGACGTGCCGCGCCGTGATGCGTTGACGCTGGCCCAGCGTGAAGATCCCGAGGGTGGGGAGGCGTGGACAAAGCGCGCCCGCGTGTTGCACGGGCGGCTGATTGCGCGGTGGGCCGGGCTATACGGCTGACAGAAGGTGCTGCCAGATCAGGGTAATCTGGTAGATCAGCGGGATGCCAAGGATCAGCATGAACGGGAAGGTAATTCCCAGCGATGAGGTCAGGTAGATTGATGGATTGGCCTGCGGGAATGTGGCGCGCACGGCGGCGGGCGCGTCAATGTAGCTTGCCGATGCCGCGACCGCCCCGATCACGAAGGCCGATCCCAAAGGCAGACCCGCAGCCGTGGCAAGGCCGCTGGCAATCGTGCCATGGACAAGGGGCATGGCAATTCCAAAGCCGAGCATTTTCAGCCCGACGGCCCGAAACGCACCCAGATGCCGGGCGGCGGTCATGCCCATTTCCAACAGAAACAGGACCAGCACACCGCGGAACAGATCGACAAAGAACGGCTCGATCTTGGTAAAGTTGTTCTCGCCGATGGCGGCCCCCATGATAAGGCCACCGCCCAGCAACAACAGCCCCCGCCCGCGCAGCGTTTCACCAAGGATGACACGAAGGCTGGTGGTGGCGCTGTCGCTGCGGGCAAGGGCGAGGCGTCCGTAGAAAAGTGCGACAAGGATGCCAAGCTCCATCAGGGCGACAAGGCCGGTGATATACCCCTCCATCGGCGTGCCGGCACCTTCGGCAAAGCTGCGCGCGACGATGAAGGTGACCGAGGAGACCGAGCCGTAAAGGGCGGCGACGCCTGCCGCGTTGCGGATATCAAGGCCGACGATATGGCGCGCGACGAGGTAGGCAAGGGCCGGGATCAGCAGCACAAGCAGGCCCGTGATGGTGATGGCCGCTACGAGGTTACCAAGATCGGCGGTGGCCAGTTCACGCCCGCCCTGCAGGCCGATCGACAACAGCAGGAAGATCGCAAAGATGCGGATCACGGGTTCGGGGATTTCGAGATCGGATTTGATAAGCGTGGCGATGACCCCAAGCAGAAAGGCGAGGGTGATTGGTGAGATCAGGTTTTCGATCAGAATGGCACTGTCCATGGCGGGTCCTTTTGGTTTTTGCAGAGCCCCTTGTGGTGAAAGGATATTGAAAAGAGAAACGCGAAGATCAGATATGATTGATCTGTTTGGCGGATGAGTGAGGGCGATGCAGGATCTGGATATTGCGCTGTTGCGCACCTTTGTGACCTTGGCCGAAACCGCGAGTTTCAGCCGCACGGGTGATCTGATTGGGCGGTCGCAATCGGCGGTGTCGGGGCAGGTTGCGCGGCTTGAGGCGGTGTTGGGCTGCCGACTGGTGGCGCGCGATACACGCAACGTCGCCCTCACGGCAGATGGAGAGCGGCTGCTGGGCCAGGCACGCAGCATGATTGCCGATACCGATGCCTTGATGGCGCGGTTCCGCGGGCCGGAGGTCGCAGGTGCTGTGCGGTTTGGCGCGCCGGAAGATTTTGCGAGCGTCTATCTGGCCGATATTCTGGGTGCCTTTGCCGCGAGCCATCCGGCGGTGGAACTGCATGTGACATGCCAGTTGACGCTGCCTTTGGTAGATGCGTTCAACGACGGGCAGCTTGATCTGATCGTCGTGAAACATGATCCCGCGCGGCCCTATCCCGGTGCGCGGCCGATCTGGCAAGAAGACCTTGTCTGGGTTGGTGCGCATGACACTGCGTTTTCGACGCAGAACCCGGTTGCGTTGGTGGTTTCACCGGCGCCTTGCGTGTACCGCGCCCGCGCGACGCAGGCACTGGACGCGGCGGGGGTGGCATGGCGCGGTGTTTTTACCTCGCCGTCATTTGCGGGGTCGGTCGCGGGGGTGCGCGCTGGCCTTGGCGTGGCCGTGATGCCACGCGCGATGGTGCCGCAGGGTTTGTGCGTGCTGGCGCAGGGCTGGCCGGTTCTTGCAGCGGCAGAAATCGCCATGTTGGGGGCAGCACGGCAAACTGCGGCAACCCAAGCCTTGGCAGCCTTTATCGTCGAACGTGTGCGGCGCTAGGGTGGTTTGTGGCCGATGTTTTTGCATCGCCGCAAACCGCATTAGCCCAAGAACGCCGCATCAATCGGTGGTCGGATGGCGTTCAGGATGTGGTTGGTGCGCGCGGCGGTTGACACGATGCGGATCAATTCGGCCTGTTCGGGGACCGTCATTCCCTTGGCGCGGGCCGCAGCAAGGTGACTATGCGTGCAGTAATCGCAGGCATTTGCAATGCTGACGGCGGCATAAATCATCTCTTTGGTCTTGGGGTCGATCAGGGACGGCGTGGCCATCACCGCCTTCACATCGCGCCACATCTCTTCCAGAAGCTGCGGATCGAAGGCGAGGTAAAGCCACACGTTGTTGATGAAATCCGACCCGCGCGTGGCACGGATGTCATCGAACACCGCCTTCACACGCGGGTCGGATTCGGGGTTTTCGGGCGGTGATACCGTCGCCATCAGAACATCGTGAACACGCGAGCAGGCCCGCCCGACCCACCCGCATGTTTGGGCGCACCAAGGATCAGCGTGGCCCCGGTTGCGGGCACCGCATCCATGTTCGCCATGCATTCAAGGCCCCAGCGCCCCGTCGGCAACCAGCCGTAATGCGTTGCAAAGTCAGGCGAAATCCCGAAATCCAATGACAGCGTATCAACCGCAATCCCCGCCACATCGCCGGTTTCGGCCAGCATCGGCGGCGGCCTCCACATGGAAGCCGGGAAAGTGCATCTTGCCCTCGCCGTCCGCATTGCGAAAGCCCGGTGTTGCAACCTTGGCTGACCAGCCGGAATTCATCGCCACACAGGCCCCGGCCGGAATGTCGCCATTGGCCGCGATCCAGGCCGTGATATCATCGGGCGTAAGTTGCGCATCGGCATCGGCGGCGGCTTTTTCGCGAATGTCGATCACCGCCAGCGGGCAGAACAGGCGATCCACCGGGATCATGTCAACCGACTGGCCATCTTCGGAAAAGTGCAAGCGGTGCGTCGACATGCGTGCCGGTATGTTCGTTCACGCGCAGTTCGAACAAATTGAATTTGTGTTCTGCCCAGTTGAATTTCTGCTCCATGAAAAACTGCTGTTCGCCAAAGAAGGTCGGGAAATCGGTCGTCAGGGTATGGGTCATATCGGCCATCTGGGTCGCCCCCTGCGCCATTACTTTGGAGGCCATCCCAACGGTGCTGACGGCGGCCACAGCCGCCCCAGCCTTGAAAAACGACCGTCGGCTGAGCATCCGGTCCTTGACAGCGTCAATCACACACGCATCGCACATCGGCTTTCCCC
Source organism: uncultured Alphaproteobacteria bacterium (assembly GCA_963783595.1). Classification (GTDB taxonomy): domain Bacteria; phylum Pseudomonadota; class Alphaproteobacteria; order Rhodobacterales; family Rhodobacteraceae; genus JAAFHS01. The sequence goes on from CAWAPA010000086.1 coordinate 9,316, forward strand.
CTGTTATGTTGTAACAATTCCGAAGACTTGACAACTCGGTCGCGCCAGGCCCCAGTGTTACGCAGGGGAAATTTAAGTCAATGTCAGCCTTCCATCGCCTCCAGCTCGTCAATAAAGCCCGCGATCATCGAAAGTCCCTTGTCCCAGAATTTCGGATCGCTTGCATCAAGGCCGAAGGGTGCGAGCAATTCCTTGTGGTGCTTTGATCCGCCCGCCTTGAGCATGTCGAAGTATTTGGTCTGAAAATCGGGCAGCCCATCCGCGTAGGCCGCATAAAGCGCGTTCACCAACCCGTCGCCAAAGGCATAGGCATAGACGTAGAACGGCGAATGCACGAAATGCGGGATATAGGCCCAGAAGGTTTCATAGCCATCCATGAATTCGAATGCATCGCCAAGGGATTGCGCCTGAATGCTCATCCACAGGGCATTGATGTCGTCGGGCGTCAGTTCACCTTCGCGGCGTGCGGCGTGCAGTTTGCATTCAAAGTCATAGAAGGCGATCTGCCGCACGACCGTGTTGATCATATCCTCCACCTTGCCCGCCAGCAGGGTCTTGCGTTCGGCGGGGGTTTTGGCGGCATCCAGCAGCGCCCGGAACGTCAGCATTTCGCCAAAAACGCTCGCGGTTTCGGCCAGTGTCAGGGGCGTGGATGACAGCAACTCGCCTTGGCCCGCCGCCAGAACCTGATGCACGCCGTGGCCAAGTTCATGCGCCAAGGTCATGACATCACGGGGTTTTCCCAGATAGTTCAGCATCACATAAGGATGCACGGTCGTCACCGTGGGGTGCGCAAAGGCCCCCGGCGCCTTGCCCGGTTTCACGCCCGCATCAATCCAGCCCTTGGTAAAGAATGGCTGTGCCAGATCGGCCATTTCGGGGGCAAAACCAGCATAGGCACCAAGGACGGTCTTCGTGGCCTCGTCCCAATCCACGACTTTGGGCGCGTCAATCGGCAGCGGGGCATTCCTGTCCCAGACCTGCAGTTTTTCCAACCCCATCCATTTCGCCTTCAGGCGGTAATAGCGGTGGCTGAGTTTGGGGTAGGCCGCGACAACCGCATTGCGCAGCGCCTCCACCACCTCGGGTTCCACGTGGTTTGACAGGTGCCGCCCCGTTTGGGGGGTGGGCATCTTGCGCCAGCGGTCCTCGATTTCTTTTTCTTTGGCCAGCGTATTGTGAACCCGTGCGAAGAGCTTGATATGCTTGTCAAACACCACCGCAAGTGACCGCGCCGCCGCCTCGCGTTTGGTGCGGTCGGTGTCGGTCAGCAGGTTCAGCGTCGCTTCGAGGTTCAGCTCCTCCGCCTCGCCTGCGACCGTGAACGTCAGGCCCGCCATGGTTTCATCAAAGAGGCGATTCCACGCCGCAGCGCCGACGGTGGACTGATCATGCAGGAACTTTTCCAGCTCATCCGATAACTGATAGGGCCGCATCGCGCGCATCCGGTCGAAGACGGGCTTGTAGCGGGCAAGATCTGCATTCGCGGCCAACAGGCGCGCCAGATGCGCCTCGTCCAAGCGGTTGAATTCAAGGGTGAAAAACACTAGTGGCGTGGTGTTTTCGGTCACCTTGTCCTGCGCATCGGCCATGAATTTGGCGCGGTCGCTGTCCATGGTGTTCTGATAGTACCGCAGGCCCGCGTATGACATGATCCGCCCGGCGGTCACATCAATCGCCTCATAGGCACGCACGCAGGCCAGCATCGCCGCGGCATCAAGGCCCGCCAGTTTGCCTTCGTAGGCAGTGGCGAAGTCACGGCCAGCAGAGGCCAGCCATGCCATATCCCGCGCGTATTCGGGGGCGTCGGGGGAAGCATAAAGATCAGTCAAATCCCATTCGGGCAGATCGCCGAAGCCGCCACCGCTGGCGTTGGCATCAAAGACGGGGCGGGTGTGCGGGATCATGGGAACCTCCTGGACTGTTGCGGTTGAGTTAGGCCACCCGACAGGTTCCTGCAACCCGTGGCGTTCAATTCACATGCACAGCCAGCAACGCCTTCAGACTGTCGAGCGTGTCGATGTCCGCGACGCCCTTGTCCTGCCGCCAGCGCGCCATCCGGGGAAAGCGCAGGGCGATACCCGATTTGTGGCGCGTGCTGGCCTGAATGCCCTCGAACGCAATTTCGAACACCAGTTCCGGGGTTACCCGGCGCACCGGGCCGAACCGTTCGAGCGTGTGCTTTCCGACCCAGGCAGTGATCTGGCGAAATTCGGCATCGGTCAGGCCGGAATAGGCTTTGGTGAAGGGCACAAGGTCATTGCCGTCACGCACTGCAAAGGTAAAATCGGTGAATAGAGTGGCCCGTCGCCCGTGCCCGCTTTGTGCATAGATCATCACGGCATCGACGCTGTAGGGGTCAAGCTTCCACTTCCACCAATCGCCGCGTTTGCGCCCGACATGGTAGGGGGATGCGGCGCGTTTCAGCATCAGCCCCTCGGCCTGTTCGGCGCGGGCGGTGGTGCGGGTTGTGGCAAGCGCGTCCCATGTCGGAAAGGGCAGCGTGGGTGAGAGGGCAAGCGGCAGGCCGGGGGGCAGGGCCGCGATCATTTCGGCGAGCCGCATGCGTCGTGTCGCAAGCGGCTCTGCGCGCAGATCGCGCCCACCGTCTTCCAGAAGATCATAGGCGAGCATCCGGGCAGGCGCCTCGGACAGCAGTTTTTTGGGCACCGATCTGCGCCCGATTCGTTTTTGCAAGGCGGCAAAGGGTTGGGGCCGGTCCGCCTGCGGACCTGTGCCCCATGCCAGAACCTCGCCGTCGATCACGCAGCCTTGGGGCAGGAAATCGGCCAAGGGCGAGAATTCGGGAAAGCGGTCGGTCAGCAATTCCTCGCCGCGTGACCACAGCGCAAAGGCGTCGGCACGGTTAATCAACTGGCCCCGGATACCGTCCCATTTCCATTCGGCGATCCAGTCTTCGGGTAGGCCAAGGCTTGCGGGTTCAGCATCCAATGGGGCCGCGAGCGCGAAGGGGTATGGTTGCGCGCCATCGGCCCCGTCACCGGCGATCAGCGCGTCAAAGCTGGTGTGCAGGGGGTTCCAATCCCCCATCAGCCGGTGCGCCAGCGTGGCTTCGGCCACACCCGTTGCCTGCGCCAAAGCGCGCGTCATCAAGCCCTGACTGACCCCCATCCGAAAGCCGCCGGTGATGAGTTTGTTGAACAGAAACCGCGCATCATGCGGCAGGGTGTCCCATGCCGTGAGGATCGCGTCCCGGCGAATGTCGGGTGGCTTGCCTGTCAGGGCGATGAGCGCGGTGATGGCATCGGATAGCGCGAGATCGGTGTCCTGCGCAGGAGGCGGCAGGACAAGGGCGATAGTTTCGGCAAGGTCCCCCACGATCGGATAGGCCTCTTCGAACAGCCACAGCGGAATGCCCGCTGCCTCGGCCGCCCAAAGGCGCAATTCGGTTGCGGTGACGGCGCGTTTCGGGCGCCGCCCCGACAACAGGGCGATGGTCCAGACGCGGTCGGCGGGCGGGGCGGATGTGAAATAGGCCGCCAGCGCCACCGTTTTGACCGAGGTTTTCGTGGTGCCGTCGAGTGCGGCAAAAAGGCGTGCGAAGGCCTTCATGCGGCAGGCCTGCGATGGGTGGGGCAGGGGGAGGCGTCTGCCCCCCTCGGCCTGTGGCCTCATCCCCCGAGGATATTTTTTCAGAGAGGAAGCCCGCAGGGTCATTCTGCCACCGCCGCATCGGCGTCGTCGCCATCATATTCGGTGGCGACGATGCCCGCCTCGTAGCCTTGGGTTTCCAGCCATTTGCGGAATGGGGCAGTGTAGCCGTGCGTGACAAAGATGCGCGGCGCACCCATCGCGTTGATCGCCATGTTCAGCCCCGGCCAATCGGCATGATCGGACACCACGAACCCAGCTGTCCCCCGCCGCCGCCGCACCCCGCGCAGGGCCATCCAGCCGGAGGCAAAGGCGCTTTCCGCAGGGCCAAAGCGCGCGGCCCAGGGCGTGCCAAGGGCGGATGGTGGGGCCACAACCAGCGCGCCGGAGTAGGATTTACCGTCGATGCCTGCGGTCACCTGAACCGTATCCGGGATGGCATAGCCTGCGCTGCGCAAGGCAGCACAGGTGCCTTCGACCGCGCCGTGGGTCAGGATTGGCCCCACGCCTGCCACGCCCGCGATTAACCGCTGCGCCTTGCCCAAGCTGTAGGCCCCAAGGATCGACACCTTGCCGACAGCCGCATTTGCCGCCCACCAATCACGGATGCGGGCCATGACAGTGGCGTTGTCTTCCCAGCGGAAGACCGGCAGACCAAAGGTGCATTCGGTGATGAAGGTGTGGCAGGGCAAGGGTTGCCATGGTTCGGACAGGCCATCCGGATCGGTCTTATAGTCGCCCGACACCACCCACACCTCGCCTGCGCGCGCGACCCGGATCATCGCCGATCCCGGCACGTGGCCAGCGGGGTGAAAGCTGACGCTGACGCCGCCGATCTGGCGCGTCTCGCCATATGGCATGGATTCCGATGCAATCGCGCCAAGGCGATGGCGCATGACAATCGCGGTGCCAGGCGTGGAGAAGTAGCTGCCATGACCGCCGCGCGCATGATCGGAATGGGCATGGGTGATGAGCGCGCGCGCAACAGGGCGCCACGGGTCGATGTAGAAATCACCCGCCGGGCAGAAAATCCCGCGATCCGTGAAGATAAGAAGCGGTTCCTGCGCCATGTGGAACAGTTTAGCGCAGAGCCGGCCACGTGCCAGTCGGCTGTTTTGCCCATAAAGCAGGCAATTGCCCGTCAATGAGACGGATTTCAGACAATTCGCTTTGCACTGGCGGGGATCGGACGCTTAACTGGGGGAAATCCGGGAAGGGCGATCCAGCGTGACAACGATGTTCAATGAAATGTACCACGGTCAATCCGTGCGACCACCGTATGCACGGCTGGGCGACTGGATGCAGGCGATGCCGGTCGAGCTGCGCAGTCTGAAGCAGGCCGAGGCGGAAGCGCTTTTTCGCCGGATCGGGATCACCTTTGCGGTTTATGGCGAGGGCGGCGATCCGGACCGGCTTATTCCGTTCGACATGTTTCCGCGTGTGTTCACCGCCATGGAATGGGCGCGGCTGGAGCGGGGGATCAAGCAGCGTGCGCGGGCGTTGAATGCGTTTTTGGTGGATATTTACGGTCGGGGCGAGATTGTGCGGGCGGGCCGGATCCCGGCAAAGCTGGTGTATCAGAACGCGGCGTTCGAAAAGGCCGTCGTCGGGATCAAGCCGCCCAAGGGGGTTTATTCGCACATCGTGGGTATTGATCTGGTGCGCACGGGGCCGGATGATTTCTTTGTGCTGGAAGATAATTGCCGCACACCTTCGGGTGTCAGCTATATGCTGGAAAACCGCGAGATCATGATGCGCATGTTTCCGGACCTGTTCCGCGCAAACCGCATTGAGCCGGTGGATGGCTATCCAGAACTGCTGCGCCGGACGTTGGCCAGTGTTGCACCGACAAAGTGCAAGGGTGAGCCGACTGTCGTGATCCTGACGCCGGGACATTATAATTCGGCGTATTACGAACATTCCTTTCTTGCTGATCTGATGGGTGTCGAGCTGGTCGAGGGGCAGGATCTGTTCGTTGAGGGCGAGTTCGTGTGGATGCGCACGACCGAAGGGCCGCGCCGGGTGGATGTGATCTATCGCCGGATTGACGATGCCTATCTGGACCCGCTGTGTTTCCGGCCAGACAGCACGCTTGGTATTCCCGGTCTGATGGATGTCTACCGGTCAGGTGGCGTGGCGATCTGTTCGGCCCCCGGTGCCGGTGTGGCGGATGACAAGGCGGTTTATACTTTTGTTCCCGAGATGATCCGGTTTTATCTGGGAGAAGAGCCGATCCTGCAGAATGTGCCGACATGGCAGTGCGGCAAGGAGGACGATCTGAAATACGTCCTTGAAAAGCTACCTGAACTGGTCGTCAAAGAGGTGCATGGTTCGGGGGGCTACGGGATGCTCGTCGGGCCAAAATGCACCAAGGATGAGGTTGAGGCGTTTCGCCTGCGCATCATTGCCGACCCCGGCAACTACATCGCACAACCGACGCTGGCTCTGTCGACGACACCGACCTTTGTGGCCGAAGGTGTGGCACCGCGTCATGTCGATTTGCGGCCCTATTGCCTGGTGGGAGAGCGGATCGAGCTAGTGCCCGGCGGCCTGACACGGGTAGCGCTGACGGAAGGGTCGCTGGTCGTTAATTCGTCGCAGGGTGGCGGGGTCAAGGACACATGGGTATTGGCGGAGTGATGGCATGTTGAGTCGGACCGCAGACAACCTGTTCTGGCTTGCCCGTTACATGGAGCGGGCCGAGACCACGGCGCGCCTGCTGGAAGTGGGATCGCGGATCGCGCTGATCCCTTCTGCGGCGGGATATCGCAATGAATGGGATTCGTTGCTGCAAGCCACGGGAACGGCGGACGGCTTTGCCGCCAAACACAACGAGGCGACGCAGAAGAACATCGAGGATTATCTGTTCTTTGACCGTGACAACCTGTCGTCAGTGGCCGCCTGCATCACCCGTGCGCGCGAGAACGGGCGCATTGTGCGCACGGCGTTGACAACCCAGGTCTGGGATGCGTTGAACACCGCGTTTCAGGAATTGCGCGGGCTTGAAAGCGCGCGGCGCGGGACACATGAGTTGACGCGGTTGACAGAGTGGACAATGCGCCATGTCGCCATGCTGCGCGGTGCAATCGAGGCAACCCAGTTGCGCGGCGACGGCTATGATTTCATGAACCTTGGCTACTATGTGGAGCGTGCAGACAACACCGCCCGGCTGATGGACGTGAAATACTATGTCCTGCTGCCGCGTGCTGATTTTGTTGGATCGGGTCTGGACAACTACCAATGGACAACGCTGTTGCGCGCGATGTCGGCGCACCGGGCGTTTCACTGGGCCTATGGCGGCGAGGTGACGGCTGCCAAGATTGCACATTTCCTGATCCTTAATCCGCAATGCCCGCGTGCATTGATTACCTGTGTGCAGGCATTGAATACCCATCTCGATCGCATCACACGGGCCTATCATCGCACGAGCACGGCGCAGACACAGGCGCGCGGCGTTCTGGCCGGGTTGGCGGAATGTCAGGTGGAAGAAATCTTCGAAGAAGGCCTGCATGAATTTCTGACGCGGTTCATCGGCGATATGGCGGGGGTGGGCCTTGCCATTCGAGACAGTTATTTGTCCGGGGATTCGCGCTGATGTGGCTGACAGTCGACCATGTGACGCGGTACACTTACGACCGCCCGGTGCGCGGTGTGGTGCAAAGCCACCGCTTGACGCCTTCGGTTTTTGATGGACAACGCACAATTGATTGGCAGGTGACGGTATCCGGCGGCATGGCCGGGGGGGTGTTCCGTGATGGTGCCGGCGATCTGGTGCATGGCTGGACTGTGCCCGGCCCGGTGACCGAGATCGAAGTGCGGGTGCAGGGCACGGTTGATACCCTTGATCTGACGGGTGTCTTGCGTGGTCACCGTGAAAGCGTAGCACCTGAGGCTTACCTGAGGAGTACCGAGCCCACGCTAGCGGATGCGGCGATCATCCGGTTGGCATCGCAGGTTCAAACTGGCGAGCCGCTGGCGCGCGCCCATGCGCTATCGGCTGCGGTTGCCGATGCAATTGCCTATCGTCCTGGTGTGACCGATGCCCATACGACCGCCGCCGAGGCGCTTGCCCAAGGCGAGGGGGTTTGTCAGGACCATGCCCATGCGTTGATCGCAATGGCGCGGTGTTGCGGGATGCCGGGGCGCTATGTCTCGGGTTATCTGCATTCGGGCGCGGATGGCGCGGCGCATGAGGCCGCGCATGCATGGGCAGAGGTGTGGATGCCGACGTTGGGCTGGGTTGGGTTCGACCCTGCCAACCGGTGTTGCCCTGATGATCGCTATATCCGGTTGGGATCGGGTATGGACGCGCAAGATGCGGCCCCCATCCGGGGTATTTCACGCGGGGGCGGGCAGGAAATCATGTCGGTGACCGTTGCGATTCAGGCAGCACAGCAATAGGCTCTGCCGGAAATGCGAGGGATGGAATGACATATTGCGTCGGTTTGTTGCTGCACGAAGGCATGGTGATGTTGTCGGACACGCGCACCAATGCGGGCCTTGATAACATTTCGACCTACCGCAAGATGTTTGTCTTTGAAGACCCCGGCGAACGGGTGATCATCATCATGACTGCGGGCAGTCTTTCCATTACGCAAACCACAATGGCCCGTCTGCGCGAGGCAATGGAAGACCCCGAAAGCGATGGTGCCACGAATATCATGAAGGCCCCGACGATCCTGAAGGTCGCCGACATTGTTGGTGGAATGCTGGGTTCGGTGCGCGAGGAAATCGAAGAAAAACTGGCGACGATGAATCAGGGCGCCAGCGCCAGCATGATCGTTGCGGGCCAGCGCAAGGGCGGCGCGATGCGCATGTTCCTGATCTATCCCGAGGGCAATTTCATTGAGGCAACGGAAGATACGCCGTTTCTGCAGATTGGCGAACACAAGTATGGCAAGCCCATTCTCGACCGCGTGGTCAAGCCACATACCAGCCTTGCGGATGCCCAGAAAGCGGTGCTGCTTTCAATGGATTCGACGCTGCGGTCAAACCTTTCTGTGGGGATGCCGCTTGATATGTGTGTCATCGAGGCGGACGGATGCCGCGTAAGCAATCGGCGGCGGATCGAGGCGGGGGACGAAGCCTTTCGCGCGATGTCGGATGCGTGGTCAAAGGCGCTGCGCGACGGGTTTTCCAAGATCACGCTTTGATGTGGGGGTCTGCCGGGGTTAGCGATGTGCGTCGAACAAGGAGCATGTCGCGTCGAAAAAGCGCTTCCGCACGCTGGGAACTTCCATCATCACCTCGTGTTCGGCATCGGCAAACACCTCGACGCGCCCGTTTGGCCAGCGGGCCATGCGGTGATGGATAGGGCGCGTTTCAACGATCCGTTCTGCCGTGCCCACGGCGCAATAGGCCGGAATGTCGGGGCTGGGGGTGGCGCGCAAGTCTCGGCATACCGACAGCGCCTCCACCAGCCATGTGACGGTTGGACCGCCTAGGCAAAAACCCGGCTCGGCCGCAAGATGGCCAACCATGAAATCCCACATCGCGCGGTCTTTCGTCAGCAGATTGCCGGCAAAGCCGACACGGCTGACATAGGAAGATGACCCAGTGGTGGGGGCATAACCAAGGCCCCCGCCGAGACGCTGGATCAGTTGGCCCAGAAGAAGGGCGATGGGCCGTGTAGGTGCTGGCACACACACGCCCCACATCGGCGCAGAAAAAGCGGCGGCCCTGGCGGGGAAGCCGTTTTGCAGCGCCTGCAGGCCGATCGCCCCGCCCATGGAATGCGACAGCAAGAACAGTGGCGCGGGACAATCGATCTTCAGCGTCAGGTCCAGCAGGGCCTTCATATCCAGTTGGTAGTCGGCAAAGCGCGCGACATGGCCCTTGACCGGGTCCGGGATCAACCGGTCCGCCAGTCCCTGCCCGCGAAAATCAATGCACAGGGTACTGTAGCCTCGCGCTGCAAGATCGCGGGCGGTGGGGCCATATTTTTCGATGTACTCAGTGCGTCCGGGCAGCAGCAGCACCGTGCCCTTTTCGCCGGCGGGCCAGTATCCTGCACGCAGGCGCACGCCATCGGCCGCATGCAGCCACATCGCCCGCCCACCGGGCGGACCGTCGGCCAGATCGGCGTGGAACGTTGCGTCGTCCACGGATCAGGCCAGCACGCCCGCCAGTTTCATCGCAAGCCCCATGTTGCCATCCACCGACAGCTTGCCTGTCATGAAGGCCGCCGTCGGGTTCATGTCGCCGGACAGAATGGCCTGAAACACATCGGCTGCGGCGGTCAGTGTCACATCGGACGGCTCGTCGCCTGCGCGAACGCCACCTTCGTCCAGCATGATGGCCCCTTCGCCAGGTATGACGAATTTCGCTACACCGTCAAAGGACGGCACCTTGGCCCCAAGGATGGCAACGGCGGTGTTGATGATATCGCTCATGTGATCTGGCCCTTTGTCGATCTGTGTTTGGCTTTTGCCCGGCATACGCTATTATTGCCATATGAAAGCGCAGCACAGCTTACTCAATTCTTTCGTTGCGGCACTTGCGATGTTTTTCGCGGGCTGCTTTGCGGCAACGGCGCAGACGGTCGCGTTGGATGACCTGTTTTCGCGGCTTGGCACGGCGGATGAGCGGCAGGCTGTGCGAATCGAGCGGGAAATCTGGTTGGAATGGTCCAAGTCCGGATCGCCTGCGATGGACCTTTTGCTGCAGCGAGGGCGCGATGCGATGGAGGCCGGCGACATCCCTGCTGCAATCGAGCATCTGACCGCCCTGATCGATCATGACCCCGATTTTGCCGAAGGCTGGAATGCGCGCGCCACCGCCTATTTCATGGCAGGCGAGGTTGGTCCATCGGTAGATGACATCGCACATACACTGACGTTGAATCCGCGCCATTTTGGGGCGCTCGCCGGGCTGGGCATGATCTTCGAACAGATCGAACAACCCGAAAAGGCGCTTGAGGCGTATCAGGCTGCATTGGCTATACATCCCCACATGGCTGCCGTATTGGATAGCGTGGAACGGCTTCAGTCTCAGATCGCCGGGCAGGACCTGTAAGGAATTCATGTTGACCCCCGCGCGGGTGACGGCGGTTCTTGGGCCGACGAACACCGGAAAGACGCATTACGCGATTGAACGGATGCTGGCGCATCGGACGGGGGTGATCGGCCTGCCGCTGCGCCTGCTTGCGCGCGAAGTGTATGACAGGTGCGTGGCACAGCGCGGCCCTTCGGTGGTGGCGCTGGTCACCGGCGAAGAACGTATCGTGCCAGAGCGCACCCAGTATTGGGTCTGTACCGTAGAGGCGATGCCGCTGGAAATCGGGGCCGATTTTGTCGCGGTGGATGAAATCCAGCTTTGCGCCGACCCGGATCGCGGCCACGTATTTACCCAGCGTCTGCTGAAGGCACGGGGGCTGCATGAAACCCTGTTTCTGGGGTCTGATACCATGCGAGGCGCCATTGCAGCACTGGTGCCCGGTGTGCAGTTCATGAAACGCGACCGGTTCTCAACGCTGACCTACGCAGGTTCGAAAAAGATAAGCAGGATGCCTGCACGCAGCGCGATCGTCGGGTTCTCGGTTGAAAATGTCTATGCAATTGCCGAATTGATCCGCCGCCAGAAAGGTGGTTGCGCTGTTGTGATGGGTGCGCTTTCCCCACGTACGCGCAATGCACAGGTGGAACTGTATCAGAACGGCGATGTGGACTATCTGGTGGCGACGGACGCCATCGGCATGGGGTTGAACCTTGATATTCACCACGTTGCGTTTTCGGCGACTGCCAAATTTGACGGTCGCCGGATGCGCGGCTTGTTCCCGCATGAACTTGCCCAGATCGCCGGCCGTGCGGGGCGGCACAACGACCACGGAACGTTTGGCGTGACCGGCGAGGCGCGGCCTTTTGACGAAGAGGTCATCGAGGCGATCGAAAACCACCGATTTACGCCTGTGAAAAAACTGCACTGGCGCAACGAGGTGATGGAATATGGCACCACTGCACGCCTGATCCGCAGTCTTGAGGCCCCGACCAGCAATGACTGGCTGACCCGTGCGCGCGATGCTGATGACGTGGTGGCGTTGAAAACGCTGTCCGATATGCCCGAAGTGCGCGACCGCGTCAGGTCGCCACAGGATGTACGGCTGTTGTGGGACGTATGCCGTGTGCCCGACTTCCGGGGGTCATCTGCGCCGGAACATGCGGCTCTTCTGGCGCAGATTTTCGACTTTCTGATGGATGGGCATGTGCCCTTCGACTGGTTACAGACCGCCGTGTCACGGATTGATAACGCCACCGGTGACATCGACACTTTGTCGAAACGGCTGGCCTATATCCGAACTTGGACATATGTGGCGCAACGCAAGGGCTGGGTGCAGGATGAAAGCCATTGGCGCGACGAGACGCGCGCTGTAGAAGATCGGTTGTCGGATGCATTGCACGCTGCACTGACGCAAAGATTTGTTGACCGGCGCACGTCCGTGCTGATGCGCCGGTTGAAGCAGAAGGAGACCCTCGTGGCCGAGGTGAATGACAAGGGCGAAGTGACGGTCAGCGGTGAATTCGTTGGTCGACTAGAAGGGTTCCGTTTCCGGCAGGATGCCTCGGGCAGTCCGGATGAGGCGCGCACCCTGCGGCAGGCGGCAGAACAAGCCCTGAAGCCCGAATTCCATCTGCGCGCGGACCGATTCTACAATGCCCCCGATACCGAGTTGGATTTCACCGAACAGGGGGGGCTGATGTGGGGGACCACCGCAGTTGGCAAGCTGCTGAAAGGCCCCGAAATCATGCGCCCGACAGTGGAGGCGTTTGTCGACGATGAAGCAGGCCCCGATGTGGGCGACAAGGTGCGCCGCCGTTTGCAGCATTTCATCGACCGCAAGGTGGCCGCGTTGTTCGAGCCGTTGCTGGCCATGGGGCGAGATGAGGCACTGACCGGCCTTGCGCGCGGTTTCGCGTTTCGTCTGGCCGAAGGTCTGGGCGTTCTGCCGCGCGACTTGATTGCGAATGAAGTCAAGGAACTTGATCAGGAAGCACGCGGCGCGCTGCGCAAGCATGGTGTGCGTTTTGGCCAATTCACGATTTTCCTGCCACTCTTGCTCAAGCCTGCGCCGACACGGCTGCGTCTGGTGTTGTGGTCCTTGTTCAATGATCTGCAGGAATTCCCTGAAAGTCCGCCGCCGGGCCTTGTGACCATTCCCAATATTGATGCAGTGCCAAAGCAGCATTACACGCTGGCTGGTTATCACCCTGCGGGTGTGCGTGCCGTCCGTATCGACATGCTGGAACGTCTGGCCGATATTCTGCGCACCAAGGACAGCCGCGCGGGGTTTGAGGCCACACCTGACATGCTGTCGATCACCGGACTTTCGTTGGAACAATTCGCCGATCTGATGGGTGGCCTTGGCTATCGTGGTGACAAGGCAGAGCGGGTCAAGATCAAGGCGGCGGCTGCGCCGGTTGAGATACCGGTGGTACCGGAAGGCGAAGTGCTGAATCCGATTCCGGAAGAAGTATCGCTGCTGACCCCAACACCGGACATTGAAGCGGCGCCTGATGCCCCGCCTGAGATGGAGGTGTTTTATACATTTGTATGGGCGCCAAAACCGCGTGCCGAACGCCGCCATACTGGTAAGCCGGATCGAAATCCGCGCAAGGCAGGCGCGCATCTGCAAGGCGACGCCGTGCAAGGCGACAAACCCGGCAGTGATCGGCCACCTAACGATCGGCCACGCGGGGACAAGCCGCGGGGGGATAAACCGCGCGGGGACAAGTCGCACAGCGATAAGCCGCATGGCGACAAATCGCGTGGAGATCGTCCAAGAGGTGAAGGCTATCAGGGCAAAGGCAAGTCTGACGCGCGCAACGACCGCCAAAAGACCTATGAAGCGCGTCCACCCCGTGTCGAAAAACCGATTGATCCGGACAACCCTTTTGCTGCCCTGATGGCCCTGAAGGGGAAAGTCTGATCGTTGGCTGGGAAAGGTGCCCGCGCATTTACCCGTGCAGCAGCAACGCTGCGATTGGACAAATGGCTTTGGCAGGCGCGGTTCTTTCGGTCACGCCCACAGGCGATTGCGGAAATTCAGGATGGCCACGTCCGGATCAATGGCCAGAAAACACACAAGCCGGGTCATGTGCTGCGCGCGGGCGACGTGCTGACCTTTCCGCAAGGCGACCAGATACGTCTGATCCGCGTTCTGGCGCTTGGTCATCGGCGTGGCCCGGCGGAAGAGGCGCAATCACTCTATCTTGATCTTGAGGCCGGAAAATCCAATGCGGCGTCGCCGCCGCTTGAATGATCCTGCGCGCTGCATTATCCCGGCCCGGCGGAACTGACGGAGACGACGAATGACCTACGTGGTGGTCGATAACTGCATCGCCTGCAAATATACTGATTGCGTGGAAGTATGCCCGGTGGACTGCTTTTACGAAGGCGAGAACATGCTGGTCATCCACCCGGATGAATGCATTGATTGCGGTGTCTGTGAACCCGAATGCCCCGCCGACGCGATCCGCCCGGATACCGAACCGGACATGGAAAAGTGGGTCACGTTCAACCGGAAGTATTCGGAAATGTGGCCCGTGATCGTGACCCGGAAGGATCCGATGCCAGATGCCGAGGCGCGCGACGGAGAATCAGGAAAGTTGGAAAAGTACTTTTCTGAAGCCGCGGGCGACGGCGGTTGACGCCGCGCAATGCGGCATGATTTGGCTGAAAGACGCTCACGAATTGGGCAAATTTCAAAAAATTGCAGAATTACAATAACTTGCGCCGCGGCATCGGAATTTTGACGGTGTTGGATTGAGGCCAAAAATGTGATATACAATTGTTACACACAAGTACGGAGCCTGATCCACCGCCTCAGAGCTGCTCGCCTGAGACGAATCTTTTTGTGACATCGCACCGCAATCGCCGTGGTTTACTGCCACGGACGATGCCTTTGTCACCCAAAGTCAGGTTCGATGAAAAGGATGCGACTGAATGACAAAAAGCAAGAAGCCAGATTTCCGCCCGAACGAATTCGTGGTCTACCCGGCGCATGGCGTTGGACGGATCCTGTCGATTGAAGAGCAGGAAATCGCTGGTCTGCAGTTGGAACTGTTCGTGATCTCGTTCGAAAAGGACAAGATGACGTTGCGGGTTCCCACGCACAAGGCGACGGAAATCGGCATGCGTTCGTTGTCGACGCCGGACGTTGTGACCAAGGCGCTGGATACCCTGAAGGGTAAGGCGCGGGTCAAGCGCGCGATGTGGTCGCGCCGTGCGCAGGAATATGAACAGAAGATCAATTCGGGCGATCTTTTGTCGATCGCCGAAGTGGTGCGCGATTTGCATCGCAGTGACGACCAACGCGAGCAGAGCTATTCGGAACGGCAGTTGTATGAAGCCGCGCTTGAGCGTTTGACCCGCGAAGTGGCGGCAGTTGCCGGCACGGATGAGGCCGGCGCGCAAAAGCAGGTTGGTGCGGTTCTGGTTGGCCGGGCGGCCTGATAGGCGTCTGAAAGAACACAAGAAGCCGCGCCTGTTGGTGCGGCTTTTTCACATTGTAGCAGCAAGCACCGTCAGGACTGCAACCTCGGCAAGTTGTTGGCTGGCCCCCAGTACATCGCCCGTTTGTCCGCCAATGCGTGACTGCGCAGTCAGGACAAGCGCGCAGGTCACCACCGTAATCACTGCGACCGACAGCACGGCCGTTGCCAATCCGGCCGTAAGGGCCGCCGCCAGAAACGCCAGCGCAATTGCAATTGCCACCGTGTCCCGGTCAGGCCGCCCGACAGCTTGCGCCAATCCGTTGCCCCGCGCGTTTGGCAAGGCTGCCATTACAACAGTCATCGGTGCCCGTGACAGTGCTGCCACCGCGATCAACCCCCAGAGTGGCCCGTTCAAGATGGCAACCAATGCCGACCAACGCGCCAGAACCGTCAAGATCAGAGCCAATGTTCCAAAGCTGCCGATATGGCTGTCTTTCATGATCTCCAAGCGGCGTTCCCGGGTCCATCCACCAAAAAAGCCATCCGCTGTATCGGCGAGCCCGTCTTCGTGCAGCGCGCCGGTGACGATGGCATTGGTGGCCAGAACAACAGCTGCCGTGACCGTGGCCGGGACATTGAGCCACAACAGGATGCCCGCCACAATCATGTTCAAAATGCCGATCACGACGCCAACCAGTGGCCATGCCCAAGCCGCCGTGGCACCCTGCGGTTGTTGAACCATCGGCAAGGGCAGGCGGGTCAAGAGGGACATCGCCGACAAAAAGCCGTGCCAAATCTTTGATATGTCGCGTTGGATCAATGGAATGCCTTTCCCGGCTGGTCTTTCGCCATGCCATTGGGTAGCGAAGCCTACCAGGTTTCGCAATGAGGGTGTCATGGCCGATTTCGCAACGCTAGCCGCGTTTCGTTCCATTTTGCAGGCGATGCCTGCGGCTGATGCGGCGGCATTTGCGGCGGCGACTGCGCGCAATGGCCAGTTGACCAAACCGCCTGGAGCCTTGGGTCGGCTGGAGGATCTGGCGATCTGGGTCGGCAGCTGGCAAGGCTCCGCGCAGCCACGGGCGGATCGGGCGCAAATCTGTATTTTCGCAGGAAATCATGGCATTGCGGCGCGGGGCGTATCCGCCTTTCCGTCTGAGGTGACGGCGCAAATGGTGGGAAATTTTGCCTCTGGCGGGGCAGCGATCAACCAGTTGGCCAAGACGTTCGGGGCCAAGCTGACCGTGCAAGCAATTGACCTTGAAACGCCGACAGCCGATTTCACGCAAGGCCCCGCGATGACCGAGGCCGAGGTGGTAGCTGCCCTTGCTGAGGGATGGCAAGCCGTTGATCCAACAGCAAATATCCTTGTGGTTGGCGAAATGGGGATTGGCAATACCACTGCCGCCGCCGCCATTGTTACGGCATTGTTCGGGGGGGATTGGGTTGGTCGTGGAACGGGCGTCGACGATGCGGGCCTTGCGCGCAAGGTGGCGGTCGTTGCGGCAGGCTTGGTGGCAAATCCGCAAGCGGCGGGTGATGGGCTTGAGGCGCTGCGCTGTCTTGGCGGACGTGAGATCGCGGCGATGGTCGGGGCGATGGCGCGGGCAAGATCGCTGCGTATTCCATTGATTCTGGATGGATTTATTGCCTGTGCGGCGGCAGCTTGCCTGATGACGGAACATCCTGCGGCCCTGGATCATGCCGTTGCAGGGCATCTGAGCGCCGAAGGCGCGCATGACCGGTTACTGCAGAAACTGGGCAAGGACCCGCTGTTGAACCTTGGCCTGCGGCTTGGTGAAGGATCGGGTGCGGCCTTGGCCCTTGGCGTGGTCAAGGGGGCGGTCGCCTGTCTTTCAGGTATGGCAACATTCGCGGAAGCTGGGGTTGCTGCGGGCTGATGGCGCACTGATGATCGGCAATCATGGCTGTGCCGCGATTTCCGGCTAGTCACCCGGCCCAATATTCGCTACCTTAATCGAATATCCCGGCACCAGATCGGGGTCTGAGGCATAACAGGCGATAACGGGCGGATTTCCATGACTGAGATGGTCTTTGGGTCCAGCCCCGCACGGGTGACCGAACCGGTCATTCCGCGGTGGTGGCGGACAATCGACAAATGGTCGATGACAAGCATTTTCATGCTGTTTGGTGTTGGGCTGATGCTGGGCCTGGCGGCGTCAGTGCCTCTGGCCGAACGCAATGGGCTTGATCCCTACTATTACGTCGAACGCCAGATGTTCTTCGGCGGCATGGCGATGGTCGCGATGGTGGGCGTGTCGATGATGTCGCCCGATATGGTGCGGCGCATCGGCGTGCTGGGGTTTGCTGGCGCGTTCGTAGCGCTCGCGTTGTTGCCGTTTCTTGGGACGGATTTCGGCAAAGGCGCCATCCGCTGGTTCAGTTTCGGCTTTGCATCAGTGCAGCCGTCGGAATTCTTGAAACCCGGTTTTGTAATCCTGATGGCGTGGTTGATGGCGGCGGGACAGGATGTGAGCGGGCCACCGGGCAAATCGCTATCGTTTCTGGTGACGGCGGTGATCGTGCTGTTGCTGGCGCTGCAACCCGATTTCGGGCAGGCAATGCTGATCCTGTTTGCTTGGGGTGTCATCTACTTTGTGGCGGGTGCACCGATGACGCTGATTGCCATCGTCGTTGGATTGACGGCGGCGGGTGGATTCTTTGCCTATGAGTTTTCGGAACACTTTGCGCGCCGCATTGATGGCTTTCTGTCGCCGGATGTCGATCCGCGCACGCAGCTTGGCTATGCCGTGAATGCGATTCAGGAAGGCGGGTTTTTCGGCGTGGGCGTCGGCGAGGGGCAGGTGAAATGGGCGTTGCCGGATGCGCATACCGATTTCATCATCGCGGTTGCGGCCGAAGAGTACGGCCTGATCCTGGTGCTGTGCATCATCGGGCTTTATGCGACTGTAGTCGTGCGCTCGCTGATGCGGCTTTTGCGGGAACGTGATCCGTTTGTCCGGCTGGCGGGCACCGGGCTTGCCTGCATCTTTGGCGTGCAGGCGATGATCAACATGGGCGTTGCGGTGCGTCTGTTGCCTGCCAAGGGCATGACCCTTCCTTTTGTCAGCTATGGTGGATCGTCAGTGATTGCAGCAGGCATCACGGTGGGGGCTTTGCTGGCCATGACGCGCATCCGTCCGCAAGGCGAGATGGGCGATATTCTGCGGCGGGGGCGTTGATGGCGACGCCTTTGCTATTGATCGCGGCGGGCGGCACGGGCGGGCATATGTTCCCCGCGCAGGCTTTGGCCGAAGCGATGCTGGCAAAGGGATGGCGCGTCAAACTTTCGACCGATGCACGTGGTGCGCGCTACACAAGCGGGTTTCCAAAGACAGTCACGATTTCGCAGGTCAGTTCGGCCACATTCGCGCGGGGGGGCATTGCCGCAAAGATCATTGCACCCTTGCGCATTCTGGGCGGCATCATCGGCGCGACGTGGCGGATGCGGGGCGAAAAGCCTGCTGTCGTCGTGGGGTTTGGCGGATACCCGACCATCCCCGCCTTGGCCGCAGCCGTCATTCTGCGCAAGCCCCGGATGATCCATGAACAAAACGGCGTGCTGGGCCGGGTCAACCGATTTTTTGCGCCGCGGGTTGACCGTGTGGCTTGTGGCACATGGCCAACGGCATTGCCGCAAGGCGTGGAAGGGGTGCATGTCGGCAACCCTGTACGCGCCAGTGTGATGGAGCGCGCAGGCGCAGGTTACATCCCCCCCGGCGATTACCCGATGAGCGTGCTGGTCATTGGTGGCAGTCAGGGCGCGCGCGTCCTGTCCGATGTGGTGCCCGCAGCGATTGCG
Source organism: uncultured Alphaproteobacteria bacterium (assembly GCA_963783595.1). Lineage (GTDB taxonomy): Bacteria > Pseudomonadota > Alphaproteobacteria > Rhodobacterales > Rhodobacteraceae > JAAFHS01. Next base: position 28,180 of record CAWAPA010000086.1, read on the forward strand.
GCCCTATCGGAGCCCTTGCGTGACCATGTCCGTGTTGCCCATCAGGCGCGCGATGAAGATCAGGTGCGAGTGATTGCTGCCTATGCCGCCGCCAGCATCCGCGCCGAGGTGGAGCCGTTCTTTTCCGACGTGCCGCGCCGCCTGACCGAGGCGCAGCTGGTCATTTCACGCGCGGGGGCATCTTCGGTGGCCGATATCAGTGTGATCGGACGCCCGGCGATCCTGATCCCGTTTGCGGCCGCGACAGGCGATCATCAAACCGCCAACGCGCGTGGGCTGGTGGACGCCGAAGCCGCGATTCTCATTCCCGAAAAGCAGCTTGACGCACAGGTGCTGGCTGCGCAGATTGCAACGATCTTGACTCAACCGCAGGCTGCAGAACGAATGGCGCGAAATGCGTTGGGTCAAGGTCGGCCAGACGCAACAGACCGACTTGTTGATTTGGTCGAAACCTTGGCGAGGACGGCATGAACGCAGCAACGAAACTTCCTCTTGAACTGGGCCCGATCCATTTTGTGGGGATTGGCGGGATCGGGATGTCCGGCATTGCCGAGGTGCTGATGACGCTAGGCTACCGGGTACAGGGGTCGGATGCAAAGGCGTCCAAGATCACCGACCGGTTGGTAAAGCTGGGGGCGACGTTCTTTGAAGGGCAACGCGCCGAGAATATCGGTGAAGCCGCCGTGGTCGTGATTTCAAGTGCCATCAAGAAGGGCAACCCGGAACTGGAAGAGGCGCGTTTGCGCAAATTGCCGGTGGTGCGCCGGGCAGAGATGCTCGCGGAACTGATGCGGCTGCGCAGCAACATCGCGATTGCGGGAACGCATGGCAAGACGACGACCACAACAATGGTGGCGACGCTGTTGGACAAGGGCGGGTTCGATCCGACGGTCATCAATGGCGGCGTGATCCATGCCTACGGGTCAAATGCGCGGGCGGGAGCGGGTGAATGGATGGTCGTGGAGGCAGACGAGAGCGACGGATCGTTCAATCGCCTGCCCGCGACCATTGCGATTGTCACGAACATCGACCCCGAACATATGGAACACTGGGGCACGTTTGATGCGCTGCGCAAAGGCTTTCTCGATTTCGTATCGAACATCCCGTTTTACGGCCTTGCCGTGTGCTGCACCGATCATGCAGAGGTGCAGGCGTTGGTGGGCCGCATCGCCGACCGCCGCGTCGTGACCTTTGGCTTTAACGCGCAAGCGGACGTGCGGGCGGTGAACCTGACCTATGACAACGGCGTTGCCCATTTCGATGTGGCTCTGCAGGGCGAAGGGCAGGGCGTGATGATTGAGGGTTGCACCCTGCCGATGCCGGGTGATCACAATGTCAGCAATGCGCTGTCAGCGATTGCCGTCGCCCGCCATCTGGGCATGAAACGCGACGAAATTCGTGCAGCGCTGGCAACTTTTGCGGGTGTAAACCGCCGCTTCACCAAGGTTGCTGAGGTGAACGGGGTTACGATCATCGACGACTATGGCCATCATCCGGTGGAAATAGCCGCCGTTTTGAAGGCGGCCCGGCAGGCCACCAAAGGCCGCATCATCGCGGTGCATCAGCCGCACCGCTATACCCGGCTGTCCAGCCTGTTTGATGACTTTTGTACCTGTTTCAACGAGGCCGATGTTGTAGCGATTGCCGACGTTTATGCCGCAGGCGAAGAACCGATAGCAGGTGCAAGCCGCGATGATCTGGTGGCCGGACTGATCGCGCATGGTCACCGCCACGCGCGCGCGGTACAGGACGAGGCCGATCTTGCCCGCCTTGTGCGCGAACAGACGCGTCCCGGCGATATGGTGGTCTGTCTGGGCGCGGGCACGATTTCGGGTTGGGCCAACGCGCTGCCGGCCCGCCTGATCGGCAAAGCGGCATGAGCGGGGTTCTGATCCTTGCCTGTCTGTGGGTGGTGGCGGCGACCGTGACCGCGCTGCTTCCGATGAAGCGGCAGATGCTGCCGGGTGTGATCCTTCTGGCGCTGGCCCCGGTGCTGATTGTCTGGATTGGCTGGCAGCATGGATGGCTTTGGGCGGCATGCGGCACCTTTGCCTTCGTGTCGATGTTCCGCAACCCGCTGATTTACTTTGCCAAGAAGGCGATGGGAAAACCTGTGGACCTGCCAAAGGAGTTGCAAGAATGATTCCTTTGGCGCTGTCTTGCGTCTGGCTGATCACGGCCAATGTCATGGCGATGTTTCCCAGCCGTGACCATCACTGGCGTGCGGCCTATGGGCTGATTGCCATTGGCATTCCGCTGATTGGCTGGGTGACTTACCAAAACGGCCCGGTGATCGGCATGTTGGTGTTGGCGGCGGGTGCGTCCGTGTTGCGCTGGCCGGTGGTCTATATGTGGCGATGGATACGGCGACAGGTGGGGTGACAGTTTGGGTGACACCGGTCTGATTGCTGTTGGCTTGTTCGTTTGTATTTGTGCGGGCGCCATCAATCATACCCTGGCAAGGCGCCGCAGATGGCTTGGCGCATTCTGCGTGCTGGCCTTTTGTGCGGCGGTCGGGCTGATCTGTTATTTCAAGGCGGCCTCGGCAACGGAGTGGAATGAGTTGAGTTGGGCAATCGTTGCGATTTTGGCGGCTTTGCCTGCATCAGTCGGGGCATCAATGGGGCTTGCGACGGGCGCGTGGTTCGGGCGACGCTGACTGATGCCGGATAGTTCGCCGCCCGTTGCCAGTGGCATCCGCAGCATTTAGGACAATGGCATGATCGCGAAACTCCCCCCCGTGCGTGGCACATTGACGCCCGACCGCGCCCTTGCCGATCTGACCTGGCTGCGGGTTGGTGGCCCAGCGGATTGGCTGTTTCAACCCGCAGACGAGGCAGACCTGCAATCATTTCTCGCGGCGCTTGATCCGGGGGTTGCTGTCTTTCCGATGGGGGTGGGCAGCAACTTGATTGTCCGCGACGGTGGTATCCGGGCCGTGGTGATCCGTCTTGGCCGTGGGTTCAACGGTGTCGAGGTCGCAGGCGAAACGATCACAGCGGGTGCTGCAGCACTTGATGCGCAGGTCGCCCGCAAAGCGGCAGATGCCGGACTGGACCTGACGTTCTTGCGCACTATTCCGGGCAGTATCGGGGGCGCAGTCCGAATGAATGCGGGCTGCTATGGATCATATGTCGCTGATCACCTGATCGAGGTGCGCATGATCCTCCGTGACGGACGTATGACAGCCATGCCAGCCGCCGATCTGCATCTGCGGTATCGCCAAAGCGACTTGCCACATGGTGCGGTCATTGTCAGCGCCCGTTTTCGGGCGGAAACGGGCCGGCCTGACGATCTGCATGCCAAGATGGCGGGACAGATAGCCAAACGAGATGCAACCCAGCCGACTAAGGACCGCTCTGCCGGGTCGACCTTCCGCAATCCGGTGGGTTTTTCCAGCACAGGGCGCGCCGATGACAGCCATGCGCTCAAGGCGTGGAAGGTGATCGATGACGCGGGAATGCGCGGGGCGATGATCGGCGCTGCGCAAATGTCGCCGATGCATTCAAACTTTCTCATCAACACGGGTGGCGCGACGGCAGCCGATCTGGAAAACCTTGGCGAAGAAGTGCGAAAAAGGGTTTTCCAAAACGCAGGTATCACGCTAGTATGGGAAATTATGCGCGTCGGTGAACCGGCGGCAGAATAAGGCAAATCCGGCGACAGACCGGGGTGAGGCAGTGATGGCGGGTATGTCGGGCAAGACATCCCCCCGTGTAGCGGTTTTGATGGGTGGCTTCTCGGCTGAACGGGAAGTGTCGCTTGTCACGGGGGCAGCATGCGCCCGTGCGCTGCGCGAGGCGGGATACACTGTATCAGAGGTCGATTGCGGCCCTGATCTTCCTGCGCAATTGACGGCGCTGCGTCCGGACATCTGCTTCAACGCATTGCATGGTCGTTGGGGCGAAGATGGCTGTGTTCAGGGCATCCTTGAATGGCTGAAAATTCCCTACACGCATTCCGGCGTGATGGCGTCGGCCATTGCATTGGACAAGGCCCGCACCAAGGACGTCTACCGCGCGGCGGGCCTGCCGATTGTTGCCAGCGTAATTGCCCCGCGTGCGGCGGTCGAGGCGGGACATGTCCTGCCACCGCCCTATGTCGTCAAGCCAAATAACGAAGGGTCATCGGTTGGCGTTTACATTGTGCGGCAAGGGGCCAATGCCCCGCGCCTCGCAGAAACCATGCCCGCTGAGGTGATGGTCGAGGCCTATGTCGCCGGACGAGAGTTGACGACGACCGTAATGGGCGACCGCGCGCTGTGTGTAACGGACATCGTGACAGATGGCTGGTATGATTTTGATGCCAAATACAAACCCGGCGGGTCGCGGCACGTGGTTCCGGCGCAGGTGCCCGATGACATCACGGCGGCCTGTCTTGACTTTGCCCTGCGCGCCCACACGGCCCTTGGTTGTCGGGGTGTCAGCCGCACCGACTTTCGCTGGGACGACACACTGGGGCTGGCAGGGTTGATCCTGCTTGAGACCAACACACAACCGGGGATGACGGCGACTTCGCTGGTGCCCGAACAGGCGGCGCATATGGGCATTTCGTTTCCGGACCTGTGCGATTGGATGGTGAAGGATGCATCATGCAACCGATGAAATCCCCCATGCGCCGTGATCCGGCCCCCTCACGCTGGTCTTACCGGATGCAGCGGCTATGGCTTACACCTGTGTTCAGGGTGCTGTTCCGGTTTGGTGTTCCCGTGTTCGTTGTATTCTCCGCAATTGGCATCTATCTGCACGATGAAACCCGCCGCGCGGCATTGGCGCAGACCTTTGTTGATCTGCGCGAAGATTTTCAGGATCGGCCAGAGTTTCGCGTCAGCCTGGTGTCAATTGAAGGCGCCGCGCCCGACCTCGCAGACGCTATCCGTGTGCGACTTGATCTCTCACTGCCGCAATCGTCGTTCGATATTGATCTGGCAGCGGTGCGCGCCCGCGTTGAGGCATTGGATGCAGTTGAAGTGGCGGATCTGAAGCTGCGCACCGGCGGCGTCTTGCAGATTGATGTCACCGAACGCACGCCTGTCATGCTGTGGCGTACGGATGACCGCATCGACATGCTGGATGCCGGCGGATACCGTGTGGCCTCGCTGTCATCGCGCGCGGATCGCCCCGACCTTCCGCTGATTGCCGGTCAGGGCGCCGATCTCGCGGCGACCGAAGCTCTGGCGGTATTGGCGGCAGCCAGCCCGTTGGAAGGGCGGATCAGGGGCCTTGTGCGGGTTGGCTTGCGTCGCTGGGACATCGTGCTTGATCGTGATCAGCGTATCCTCCTGCCCGCTGAAAACCCGGTGGCAGCGGTCGAACGCCTGCTTGCACTTGATCAGGTGCAAGACATTCTGGCGCGTGATGTTGCGGCGGTTGACCTCCGCATTGCAGCGCGGCCCGTGCTGCGCCTGACGCCCCACGCCCAACTTCAAATCCGCCGTGCCCAAGGCCTTGAACCCCCGGAGTCCGAACTATGACTGATCTGTATCAGACCCAACGTGCAATGCGGAACATGCGGCGCGCCGCGATGCAAAGGGGCGTGATCGCCATTCTGGACATTGGCACAACCAAGATTGCCTGCCTCGTGCTGCGGTTTGACGGACCTTCGCTGACAGAGACCGATCAGGTCGGGCCAATGGCAGGGCAATCGGCGTTCCGGGTGATCGGGGCAGCAACCACGCGGTCGCGCGGGGTGCGTTTCGGTGAAATAGCCCAGATGAACGAAACAGAAAAGGCGATCCGTACGGTTGCCCAAACCGCGCAAAAGATGGCCAACGTGCGGGTCGACCATGTGATCGCCTGTTTTTCAGGGGCCGATCCGCGCAGCTATGGCCTTGCGGGCGAGTTGGAACTGGAAGACAGCGTGGTGACGGAACAAGCCATCGCCCGCGTGATGGCGGCGTGTGAGACCCCCGACATCGGCGACGGGCGCGATGTTTTGCATGCGCAGCCTGTAAACTTTGCCATCGACCATCGCACCGGTCTGGGCGATCCACGCGGCCAGATCGGGAACCGGCTGGCTTGTGACATGCACCTTTTGTCGGTGGACGCAGCAGTCGTGCAGAACCTGCTTTACTGCATCAAGCGTTGCGACCTTGAACTCGCCGGGATCGCCTCTTCGGCCTATGTATCGGGCATATCCAGTCTGGTTGAAGATGAACAGGAACTGGGCGCCGCCTGTATCGACATGGGTGGCGGGACCACGGGCGTGTCTATCTTCATGAAAAAGCACATGATCTATGCCGATTCCGTGCGTATGGGCGGCGACCATGTGACCTCTGACATCTCCAAGGGGCTGCAGGTGCCGCTGGCGGTGGCCGAACGGATCAAGACGATGAATGGCGGTGTTTACGCCACCGGCATGGATGATCGCGAAATGATTGATATTCGCGGTGACAGCGGTGACTGGGAAAAGGACCGCCGGCAAGTCAGCCGGACCGAACTGATCGGCATCATGCGCCCGCGGGTGGAGGAAATTCTGGAAGAAACCCGTGCGCGTCTTGATGCCGCCGGTTTTGACAGCCTGCCAAGCCAGCAGATCGTGCTGACGGGGGGCGGCAGCCAGATACCGGGCCTTGATGGCTTGGCAGCGCGTATCCTTGGCCAGCGTGTGCGCCTTGGTCGCCCGCTACGCGTTCAGGGCTTGCCGCAGGCGACGACTGGCCCTGCATTCGCCAGTGCCGTGGGCCTCTGCCTGTTCGCGGCACACCCACAGGATGAGTGGTGGGACTTTGACATTCCCTCTGATCGCTACGCCGCAAAACCCATGCGCAAGGTGATGAAATGGTTCAAGGACAACTGGTAACCGCAATATACGGTGTCACCTGCAAATTCCCGCTGAACAGCGGCAACAATCCCCCATATTTTGTGGGTGATTTGCATATTTTGCGTGACCTTGCGTCGGCTTGTGGATAGAATCGGAGTTAATTTAGAAATGCCGTCCGGGACAGGCGGCTCAATCAAGCGCGCGGCGCACAAAAACAGGCGGATCGGGATATGGCACTGAACCTCATCATGAATACCACCAAAGAAGAGCTGAAGCCCCGCATCACGGTCTTTGGTGTCGGGGGTGCCGGCGGAAATGCCGTCAACAACATGATCGAGCAGCGCCTTGAAGGCGTTGAATTCGTGGTCGCCAACACCGACGCGCAAGCCCTGCAGCAAAGCAATGCCACCGCCCGTATCCAGATGGGCCTGAAAGTCACCGAAGGGCTTGGTGCAGGCGCGCGGCCTTCGGTCGGCGCGGCCGCAGCCGAAGAAACGATCGAGGAAATCGTCGATCATCTGGCCGGAGCGCACATGTGTTTTATCACTGCCGGCATGGGCGGCGGCACCGGCACGGGTGCGGCTCCGATCATTGCGCAGGCCGCACGTGAGTTGGGTGTGCTGACGGTTGGTGTGGTCACCAAACCCTTCCAGTTCGAAGGTGCAAAGCGCATGAAGCAAGCCGAAGAAGGCATTGAGGCGCTGCAGAAAGTTGTCGATACCCTGATCATCATCCCGAACCAGAACCTTTTCCGTCTGGCCAATGAGCGCACCACCTTTACCGAAGCCTTTGCCATGGCCGATGACGTGCTTTATCAGGGCGTCAAGGGTGTGACAGACCTGATGGTTCGTCCCGGCCTGATCAACCTTGATTTCGCCGATGTCCGCGCCGTCATGGACGAGATGGGCAAGGCCATGATGGGCACAGGCGAGGCGACAGGTGACAACCGCGCGGTCGAAGCCGCCGAAAAGGCCATCGCGAACCCACTGCTGGATGAAATCAGCCTGAATGGTGCCAAGGGTGTTCTGATCAACATTACGGGCGGATACGATCTGACCCTGTTTGAACTTGACGAGGCGGCGAACATTATCCGTGAAAAGGTTGATCCTGACGCGAATATCATCGTCGGTTCCACCCTTGATACCAGCATGGAAGGTGCGATCCGCGTCTCTGTCGTTGCCACCGGTATTGACGTGGCCCAAGCGCGCGCCGAGGCACCGATCCAACGTCGTCCGATGGCATCACCGCTGCAGGCGGCTCCGGTTGCACCAACACCACGTGCAATGCCGCCCCTGTCGATGACGACCGCACAGCAAGTGGCGCCCGCGCCTCAGCCGCAACCCGAACCGATGATGGAAGACAAACCGCAGGATCTGTTTGAAACATCAGCCGAACACGATGACATGGAAGAATTTCTGGACGATGTGCCACCGCCCGCCTATCGGCCGCAGCCTGCCGCGGTCGCCCCAGCACCGCGTCCGGCACCTGCTGCACTGAATGACGATGCAGGTGAATTCGTGGCCCCGCGTCCGCGCACACCCGGCATGCCTTCGCCCGAGGCCATGGCTCGTTTGAAGGCCGCAGCAGCAAAGATGCCGAGTGCGGGCGTACCTTCCGCCCGACACACACCTCAAGCTGCCGCCCCGCGCCCGGCCGACAAGCCGCGGTTTGGGATCGGATCGCTGATCAACCGGATGGCCGGGCACCTTGAGGCGCAGACCGAACGCGCGGCTGCACCCGTACGCCAACAGCCACCCGTCACAAGCTTTGATGACGAGCCCGAGATGAACGCAGATCAGGAACGGATCGAGATTCCGGCATTCCTGCGCCGCCAGGCCAACTGAAACAGTTTCGGAACCAGATCGTGAAATGGCCCGCGAAAGCGGGCTTTTTCCATTCAGATACAACGGTTTGGAATTGTGACATGTCTTGTCACATATCGTCACAAAGCGTGAGTTGTCGTTGCATCAAACCTTACCTAATTACGGTGAGACAAACAGCGGAGAGAGAATCTCCGCGATTACAGATGAGGCGGTCGTGCAAAGCACGTTGAAAGCGGCAGTGACATTCACGGGCAGGGGCCTTCACACGGGAAAATCCGTGCGTATGGTTGTGCGCCCTGCATCGGCTGATTACGGGATATGGTTCGTACGCAGCGATGTCACCGGCGCGGATCCGATGATCGCCGCGCAATGGGATCAGGTGATGCCGTCGCGACTGTGCACCGTTGTCGAAAACGATGCAGGAGTCCGCGTCTCGACCATCGAACATGTGATGGCGGCCTTGGCGGGCTGCGGAATTCACAACGCTCTGATTGACATTGACGGTCCAGAAGTGCCGATCCTCGACGGTTCTGCGGTGCCGTTCGTTCAGGGCTTTCTTGCCCGTGGATTGATCGCGCAATCGGCACCGGTGCGCGCGGTCCGCATTCTGAAAGCTGTGGAAGTACGCGAAGGTGATGCGGTTGCGCGCCTTGAACCGGCTGACATGCTGGAAATCAACTTTCATATCGATTTCACCGACGCCGCGATCGGCAAGCAGACCAAGCACCTTAGCCTTGCCAACGGGGCATTCGTGCGCGAATTGTGCGACAGTCGCACATTCTGCCGTCAGGCCGATGTTGATGCGATGCGCGCCCGTGGGCTCGCCTTGGGCGGAACGCTGGAAAACGCAGTGGTGTTCGACGGCGACCAGATCATTTCGCCCGGCGGTTTGCGGCATGACGATGAACCCGTGCGTCACAAGATGCTTGACGCCTTGGGTGACCTTGCTCTTGCGGGCGGGCCGATCCTTGGCCGCTATACCGGGCACCGCGCGGGCCATGCGTTGACCAACAAACTGTTGCGCAAGCTGTTTGCAGATTCTGAGGCGTTTTGCCTGGTGGATTGCGGTCCGACCATGGGAATGAAATTGCCGGGTGTGGGTGTGATCCGCAGTGACATCCCGAACGCGCATTGAGATTTGCCTGATTGCAGAAAGGCGTTTTGCGCCTTGGATTTTTCTGTGCTAGTGATGCTTCAAACGCAAAGCAGCACCGAAAAATGCGCTGCCGAAGCAAGGCAAAGGGTTAGGCGACAGATGGCAGTCGGACGGTCAGGCGCGCGGGCTTTGATAGTGGCGCTGGCGCTTTCGGTCGCAGGGTGCGGCGCTTCAAGAAAAGAAGCACCGCTTGATGAGCTCACAGCGGCAGATATTTTTCAACTGGGCGAGCGTGAGCTTGAATCCGGAAAAAAGCGGAACGATGCGGTTCGCTATTTCCAGGAAGTCGAACGGCTTTATCCCTATACCGAATTTGCGAAACGCGCGTTGATCATGCAGGCGTTTACGCTGCATGAATCCGAAAACTATGAAGAGGCGCGCGCCGCGGCGCAGCGGTACCTTGATTTCTATCCCGGCAGTGATGATGCGGCGTATGCGCAGTATCTGCTGGCACTGTCCTACTATGATCAGATCGACGAGGTGGGCCGCGACCAGGGCCTGACCTTCCAGGCGCTGCAGGCGCTGCGCGAGGTGATCGAACAATATCCCGACAGCGAATATGCCGACAGCGCGATCCTGAAGTTTGAACTGGCGTTCGATCATCTGGCCGCCAAGGAAATGGAAATCGGGCGTTATTACCTGAAGCGTGGTAACTACACGGCGGCCATCAACCGGTTCCGTGTCGTTGTGCAGGATTATCAGACGACAACCCTGACCGCCGAGGCGTTGCACCGGTTGGTCGAGGCGTATCTCGCGCTTGGCCTGACGGATGAGGCGCAGACGGCTGGGGCGATCCTTGGATATAACTATCAGTCGAGCCCTTTCTACGACGACACCTACCGCCTGTTGACCGGGCAGGGTCTTAGCCTTGAAGCCAAGGGCGATAGCTGGTTGTCCAAGATTTATCGGCAGGTCATCCGGGGCGAATGGTTGTGACCGCGATGGGCGGATCGCCCATCCATCGGGGCTGATATGCTGCGAAGTCTGGAAATTCGTGATGTGTTGATCATTGATCGGCTTGAACTTGCGTTTCAGCCGGGATTGAACGTGCTGACGGGCGAGACCGGGGCGGGAAAATCCATTCTATTGGA